>NZ_BDAW01000048.1 GCF_001625085.1 Nocardia acidivorans NBRC 108247 | reverse complement strand
GCGCGAGTCCGCGCCGTAGGCGCGCTTGGCCTCACCGGTGCCCCGCGAGTCGGCGGACTTGCGGGGGCGACCGGGGTCGGCGGCGTCGCGGGCCTGCGCACCCGCCGACTTGCCGTAGGGGGCGTTGGCCGCCCGGGGACGCCAGTCGCGTTTGGGTGGTTTGGCGGCGCGGCGGTCGTCGCCGGTGGAATCTCCCCGCTCGGGGCGGGTCATTCGGTGACCGCGCCGGGCTGGAGGCGGGCGCCGCGCGCCCAGTCGAGGGCAGGCATCATGCGCTTTCCTTGGGGTTGGACCTCGGTGAGGCGGACGGCTGTGGTGGCGGTGCCGATGAAAACGCCCGACTTGCGGACCTCGATCGCGCGTTCGGGGAGGGTTTCCTCCACCATCTCGACGGGGCCGAGCTTGATCCGCTTACCGTCGACCTCCGTCCAGGCTCCGGGGTTGGGGGTCACCGCACGGATGCGGCGATTGATGGCCAGGGCGGGCTCGTCCCAGCGGACCCGGCCCGCCTCGACCTCCACCTTGGGGGCGTACGACACGCCGTCGGTGGACTGCGGAACCGCGTGCAGCGCACCGGCTTCCATACCATCGAGGGTGGATTCCAAAAGTACCGCGCCACTTTCGGCAAGACGGCCGAGCAGTTCGCCGGACGTGTCGGTGACCCTGACCTTCTCGGTCACGGTACCGAAGACCGGCCCGGTATCGAGCCCCTTCTCGATGCGGAAGGTCGACGCGCCGGTGATCTCGTCACCGGCCAGAATCGCCGCCTGCACCGGGGCCGCACCACGCCAGGCCGGCAGCAGCGAGAAGTGCAGATTGATCCACCCGTGGGCGGGAATCGCCAGCACCGCCTCGGGCAGCAGCGCACCGTAGGCCACCACCGGACAGCAGTCCGGCGCGAGTTCGGTCAACTGCGCGATGAATTCGGGTTCGGACGGGCGTTTCGGTGTGAACACCGGAATCCCGTACTCGTCCGCCAGCAGTCCGATGGGCGAGCGCGTCACCTTGCGCCCGCGCCCGGCCACCGCATCGGGCCGGGTCACCACCCCGACCACTTCGTGGCGCTGCGATTCGATGAGCCGCCGCAGCGACGGCACCGCCGGCTCGGGTGTACCGGCAAAGACCAAGCGCATCAATGACTCCGTTCCCGGGCACGACGGCCGCCGCCGATCTCGGAGGCGGGCAGCACCGTGATTCCCTGTGTGAACCAGGACGATTCACGCAGGGTGCGCATCGCCTCCTTACGCACCGCCGGGTCGAGCCGCTGCAGGAACAGCACACCGTCGAGATGATCGGTCTCATGCTGTACGCAGCGCGCCAACAACCCCTCGGCCTCGAACTCCACCGGCGCGCCGTCCATATCGACACCGCGCGCCAGCACCCGATTGGGCCGTGTAACGTCTTCGCGCACACCGGGAATGGACAGGCATCCCTCCGGCCCGGTCTGCGTTTCCCCGCCCACGACCTCGAAGGTCGGGTTGATCAGATGTCCCTGCGCATCCCCGGTGTCATAGACGAAGACCCGCAGCCCCACCCCGATCTGCGGTGCGGCCATACCGACCCCACCGCTCTCGTACATGGTGTCGATGAGGTCGGTCACCAGCTGGCGCACCTGGAGATCGAATGTCTCGACCTCCGCCGCGCGAGCGCGCAGGATCGGATCGCCGAACAGGCGGACAGGCTGGATGGTCACGGGCAACTCCCGGTGGATACGAATACGGTCGTCTCATTTTACGGATAGAAACGAACCGCCACGCCGGGGCACGCGCTCAGGAATGCGCGGCGAGCACCACCTCGCTGATACCGGTGCCCAAAGCGACCGGCACACAGGTGGGCGCCACCGCATGCGCGGGATCGATCACATTGCGCACCAATTGCTGCACGTACGGGTCGTAGACCTCGTGGAAGTGGCCGGTTTTGTTCTCGGGGCACAGATCCTGCAACACCAGATTGGTGGCCCCGGCACCGCGTAGCGCGATGTTGTCGAAGGGCTGGATCATCTCATCCACCCGGCTGCCGATCGTGGTGTATCGCACTCCGGGCACGGTGTCGCCACCGGCGTTCAACTCGGTCATGAAGGGCGATCCGGCGGCCTGCTGCACCGCGGCGACGGAGCTGAACAGCTCCGCGACCGAGTACAGAGCGGGCACCTTGTCCGCCACCGGCACCAGCCCGTACATGACCCCGCCGTAGCTGGGTGAGGCCACGCCGAGCCATTGCCCGACCTTGGCCGCGCCACCGAGCTTGTTGATGTAGTAGCGAGTGACGCTGGCGCCCTGGGAGAAACCGACCATATCCACCTTGGTGGCCCCGGTCGCGGCGAGCACCTGATCGACGAACCCGCCGACCTGCGCCGAACTGGCCCAGACGTCCTCGGTGCCGTAGCTCTTGCCCCCGGGCTTACCGCCGTAGTTCAGTGCGAAGACGCAGAAGCCGGCCTGGACGAGTTGCGGTCCGATGACCGAGAAGTCCGAATAGGCCGAGGAATCTGTGCCATGTGCCAGTACCACCGGGCGCGGATGTTCAGCGCGCGGTTTGCAGCCGAAATCGTTCGTGCCCGCGGGCGCGGCGTTCGGATGCGACTTCAGGTAATTGGCCGCCGCGAGAGGTCCGTCCTGCGGCGGCCCTGCCTCCACCGGCACCACGGCCGGTAGATACACAATTGTTCCCGCAACCGGTTGCCCGGCGGGGCCGGCCGTGGCCACCCCTGATTCGACCGGCAGTGCGGTCATTGCCGCGATCACGCCGATCACCAACACCCCGACCGGCACGACGCTGTGCAGCAGCGCCTTTCGCGTCCGGCTCCTCCGAATTCCCATAGGGAAATGATCGCTTGTGAGGAGTCACAATGCCTACCGAGTTGCGGTGTTGCGCACCCACTACTTTTCGGGTGTGTCGTCTTCGGCGAGGATCCGGTAGAGCGACCGGCGCGCCTCGGTGAGGACCTCGGCGGCCTTGGCTGCCTGATCCGGGGTTCCGGCGGCCGCGACCTGTGCCGCAGCGCCCATGAGCTGGCCGATCAGCCCGCGCAGATCCAGCGCCTGATCACCGACGCCGTCCTTCACGTCCTGCCAGGGATCGCCCAGATCGGCGCGATTCTCCTCCAGGTACGCGATACCGGACTCGGTGAGCTTGGCGGTCTTGCGACCGGCGACCTTCTCGATGATGACCAGACCCTCGTCCTCGAGCTGCGAGAGCGCGGGGTAGATGGAGCCGGGGCTCGGACGCCAGACGTCCTGGCTGCGCTCACGGATCTGCTGGATCAGCTCGTAGCCGTGCATGGGCCGCTCCTGCAGCAGGAGCAGGATGGCCGCGCGGACATCACCGCGACGACCGCGACCGCCACGACCGCGACCGCGACCGAAGTGCGGGCCGCCGCCGGGGCCGAAACCGCCCGGGCCGAAACCGCCGGGACCGAAGTCAGGGCCGAAACCACGGCCGTGGCCGTGCCGATGTGCATGCGGGCCGTGCTCGCCACGCGGTCCTCCGCGTCGCGAACGCGGGTGTTCGGGGCCTTGCAGCTCATCGCTTCGCAGTCGCCGCCAGGGCCCGCGGCCCCTGTTGTCAAAGTTCTCCATGCGTTCCATGGTGTGCCTCCTCAGGCTTCGTCGTTGTTCTTGACACTATCAACGATATATCGGCAGTCTATCTACAGCAAGTGTGTCACGGGACACGAACCTGCCGGTTTGGTTGTTTAGGAGGGTGCGGCGATCAGGCCGCGTTCGATCAGGGCATCACGTAGCGCCGTCGGGCGCTCGGCGATCGGCAACGGTTGCACCAGCGCGAAGTCCGAGCCGAGAGCCGTTGCGCCACCGTCGGCTTCGAGACTGTCGCCGATCATCAGGGCACGCTCCGCCGCGATACCCAGGTGGTCGAGCGCGGATTCGAAGATGCGGCGGTCCGGCTTGATCGCGCCGACCTCGAAGGAGAGCGCGAAGTGGCCGATGAATCGATCCCAGCCGCGGGTCGCAAAGGCCGGGCGGATATCCCAGGCGATATTGCTGACGATGGCGACGGGGATACCGCGCTCGTGCAATTGCTCGAGCACTTCACCGGTATCGCCGTACGGGGTCCAGCCCTTCGGATCGAGCATGCGCTCGTAGAGCTGTCCAGCCGGAACCTGCGGCACACCGGAGAGCTCGAGCACCTGAAGATAGGCGGCGCGATGCAGGGCCGGATCGAGATCCCTTCGGTCCCAGGCATATTGGCCCTGTTCATCGAATTCGAAGAGTTGGCCGACCGGCGCGGTCATGGCGCGCATGATGGCGGCGACCTCATGGGTATCGAGTGCGCGCCCGTCGGCGTCGGTGAGTTCGGCGTCCCAGAATTCCGATTCCTCGAATCGGAACACCGTGCCGGAGAAGTCGAAGAGAACCGCCTCGATCGCCATATCGCCACCCTACACAGCGGATTTACGGCCGATCCAGGCTTTTCCACCACTCCTCAACTTGTCTGAGGAGTTTGCTACGGTGGGGATATGACGGACTTCCCGGTGCTCCAGGTCGATGCGGTCGATGTCATGCGGGACGCGAACCCTCTCCTGCAAGGGGTTTCGCTGACCGTGCGCGCCGGGGAGCATTGGGCGCTGCTCGGCCCGAACGGTGCGGGCAAGACCACACTGTTGCGCATGCTCGGAGCCTTCGAGCATCCCACCCGCGGTGCGGTCGAAGTGCTGGGCAAGCGGCTCGGGCGCGTGGATATGCGCGAATTGCGGACCGCCATAGGGCATGTCGACCCCCGGCACACACCCCGCAGTCCGCTCACCGTGCACGAGGTCGTACGTACCGGGATCACCAATACCGCCGAACTGATCCCGCGCCGCCATACCACCACCGAGCAACTCGCCGAGGTCGACCGGCTGATCGACCTGCTCGGGCTCGCACATCGCCGCGACGCGCCCTGGCCGATCCTGTCCCAGGGTGAGCGCGGCCGCGCGCTCATCGCCCGCGCGCTCATGCCGAAACCGCGCCTGCTGCTCCTGGACGAACCCGCCACCGGCCTGGATCTCGCTGGGCGCGAACAACTTCTGGAGCGCATCGACATTCTCCAGCGGGCGCACCCGGAGCTGTCCTCGGTCCTGGTGACGCACCACCTGGAAGAACTGCCGCCCGGCACCACACACGCCATGCTGCTGCGCGGCGGCCGCGCCCTGGTGAGCGGCCCCGTCGACGAGGTGGTCAGCACCGAAAACATCAGCGCCGCATTCGATCACCCGGTGCGCATCGTTCGCGAGGACGGGCGCTGGAGCGTGCGCGCCGCCCAGCCGGCGCGTTACTGATCGAGGGAGTCGATCCAGCGTTCCAGGCGTTCGCCCTCCCCCGTCATCATCGCCGGATCACGGAAAGTATTGGTGAGCAGGGAGATTCCCTGATAGGACGCGAACAGGGCCACCGCGAGTTCGCGGGCGTCCGCGCGACCCATGGCCGCGAACTGGGTTTCGATCCAGTCGAGCAGGCCGCGCATGACCTCTGCCATCTCCCGATCGAGACCGTCGGCGCGTTTATCCAGTTCGGCGGCGAGAGTGCCGGACGGGCAACCGAATTGGACCGCCATATCGCGCTGGTCGACCCAGCCGCGCACCAGCGCTTTGAGTCGCTCGGCGGGCGTGTCGAACTGCTCCAGGGCGGCGGTGATCTCCTTGAGGGTGCGGTCGTGCGCACCGATCGCGGCCTGAACCAGCTGATCCTTGGTCTTGAAGTAGTAGTAGACGTTGCCGACGGGCACCTCGGCCGCGCGGGCGATATCGGCGATGGTGGTCTTCTCCACGCCCTGCTCATGGAAGACCTTGGCCGCGGCGTCGGCCAGGCGTTCGCGTTTGACCGCACCGCGCCCCACTGAGTTAGTCATACAACTAACTATAGACAACACCCACTCACATCCCCTATGGTTCTTCTAAGTCAGTCAACTAACTCAGGAGTTACTCATGATCGTGGTTACCGGAGCAACGGGCAATGTCGGCGGCGCTGTAGTGCGGCTGCTCGCCGACGCGGGCGAGAAGGTGGTCGCGGTATCCCGCGGGGCCAAGCCGGTGGAACTGCCCGCGGGCGTCGAGCACCGCACCGGGGACGTGGGCGACCTGACCGGTCTGGCCGAGGTCGCGGCGGGGGCGGACGCGCTGTTCCTGCTCATTACCGGCGAACAGCTCGTCACCGGGCCCGAGCCGACCGAGGTGCTGGAAACCCTCGCCGCCCAAGGGGTTCGGCGAGTGGTATTCCTCTCCTCACAGGGTGCGGTGACCCGCGCCGAGAGCGCCGGGTACGCCCGTACCATCGCCTTCGAAAAGGCTTTGGCGGCTTCGGATCTGGAGTGGACCTCGGTGCGCCCGGCCGCCTTCGCCAGCAATACCTTCGCCTGGATCGAACCCGTGCGCACCCAGCGCATGATCCCCGCGCCTTTCGGCGATATCGCGCTGCCGGTGGTCGACCCCGCCGATATCGCGGCGGTGGCCGCGGCCGCACTGCGGGAGGACGGCCATCACGGCAAGTCGTACATGGTGACCGGACCGGCCGCGATCACACCGCGCGAACAGGCCGTGGCGCTGGCCGAGGCGCTCGGCGAGCCGCTGCGGTTCGTCGAGCTGACGCGCGATCAGGCCAAATCCAATATGCTGCGCTTCATGCCGGAATCGGTTGCCGATCACACCCTTTCGATCCTCGGCACACCCACGGCGGCGGAGCAGCAGGTCAGCCCGGATGTCGAGCGGGTACTCGGCCGCCCGGCGACCAGTTACGCCGAATGGGCCCGGCGGGTGGCGCCGGCGTTCCGCTGAGCGGCCGATTCAATAATCTTCTCCGCATGACGACATCTCGCCGAGACCTCGCCGCCATGATCGCACCGCTCGGCCGCGCCCTGATCGCGGCCGAGCAGCCGATCCTGGAGGCGCACGGGCTCACCATGTGGGGGTATGTCGTGCTGCTGGCATTGGATGAGGGGCCCGCGCGCGGACAGGGTGTGCTCGCCCAGGAGATCCGGGCGGACAAGACCCGCATCATCGCGGTGCTCGACGATCTACAGGAGCGTGGATTGATCGAGCGCACACCCGATCCAGCCGATCGTCGCGCACGCGTCCTCGCCCTCACCCCGCAGGGGCGACGGGTACGCGATGCGACGCAGGCCGATATCCAAGCGCGGGAGAACCGGCTGCTGGCCAAACTGCCCGCCGCCGATCGGCGCGGCTTCCTCAACGCCCTGGAAATCCTGGCGGGGCTGTCCCGCGAGGAGCTCACCGGCGACTGAAAGCCAGGGCGTGCGCATTCGTAGCCACCGCGCGAGTTCGCCACACTGCCACACGAGTCCGTGGCCACCGCGCGACTTCGCGCCACCGCCACCCCGCGACTTCGTACCACCGCCACACACGGTCGCCGCCACCCCGCGACTACGCGCCACCGCCACACACGGTCGCGACCACCGCATGACGCAAGTCGCACCGACGGTTCGGAGACTTCGTACCACCGCCACACACGGTCGCCGCCACCCCGCGACTACGCGCCACCGCCACACACGGTCGCGACCACCGCATGGCTTCGTACCACCGCCACGCGCTTTCGCCCCCTGCCGAACAACTCCGCCCCGCCCCCACGCGATATCGCCCTCGCCCGCGCATGGTCGACCGACATTGTGTGCTGTCAGCCGATGTCGACGGGGTCGATCTGCACGCGTAGCGGGTCGTCGGATTTGTGGGTGCTGCGGACGGCCTGGGCGACCGAGAGGGCGCGGGACAGGGCCGATCCGGCCGAGCGGTCCACGCGCAGGATCATGCGTTCGACCTCGGCGGGGGAATCGCCGGAGGAGAAGGGTTTGCGCGCACCCGGGGGCAACGGGACCGGGCCGAGGACTTCAACCTCGGCGGGAAGCTTTGCCTCGGTGAGCAATTCGGCGATCGAATCGGTGGTGCCGTCGATGGCGGCCAACCGCACCGCAGGCGGGAAGCGCACCTCGGTGCGCTCGCTCAGCTCGAAGTAGGCGTGCCCCACCGGATCCCAGCGCAGGAACGCCTGCACGGTCGCCAGCGCCGGATCTGCCATGACGATCACCTGACCGCTGGGGCGCACCAGGGCGGCGGCGGACATCCAGCGGCGCATGGCGTCCTCGGCCGCCCGCAGATCGGCGCGGCCGAGCAGCGCCCACCCGTCGAGCAGCATCGCCACCGAATACCCGCCCGGCACAGCGGGTTCCGCACCGATCGTCGAGACGACCACCTGCGCCCCCGCCGGCACCGAACTCAACACCGTGGACCCGCCGGACCCGCGCACCGGCACGCCGGGAAACGCGCGCCCCAGCTCCTCGGCCGTGCGCTGCGCCCCGATCACCACCGCCCGCAGGGCTCGCGACCCACACGTTCCACACCGGAACGCCGCCTCGGTGATACCGCACCACCGACATGCCGGACTATGCGCCGCCTCCGCCCCACCGCGAGGAACCCCGACGCCCACCGCTACACCCAGATCCACGCGATCCCGGCGTGGCTGAGCAGCGGAGCCGCGATCCCGCTGTCCCGACGGGGCGCCCCAGGAAAGTTGTTCCTGCGCCGCGGCATTGTTGCCCGGGCGGGCGAAATCCTCACCCCGAGAACCGGAGCCGCGCTGCGGTGACGCTGCGGCCCGACCCTGGGGCGTGGCATTGTTGCCCGGGCGGGCGAAATCCTCACCCTGAGAACCGGAGCCGCGCTGTAGTGACGCTGCGGCTCGGCCCTGGGGCGGGGCCTTGCGGTTCGGTGAGGCGGAATCATTTGCCGCCGAACCGGACCCGCGATGGTCGGCCGCTCCGGGGCGATCGCGCGCACCCCCACCACCGGCAGCACGAGCCGAACCGCCCGCGCCAGCTCGCGGCGTGGCCTGAATATTGTTGTCCGGCAGCGCCAATGGGCCGTTGCAGTGCCGACAGCGGGCTGGGGTGCGGCATTTCGAGCAGGACAGCGCGGGGATGTAGCCGCGGCGGGGCACCTGCACCAGGACCGGCTCGCCCGCCGCCAGCGCTCGCCGCGCCGCCATGAAGGCGGCGGCCGGAATGCGGATCGCCCGGGCCATCGGGTCGCGTTCGAGCGCGGCATCGGTATCGCCGGGCGCGATGAGGCGCGGCATCACCTGGCGCAGTACACTGCGATCGGCGAGAAGGTCATGCGCCCAACCGGATTCGACGACCGCCTGGATCTCGGCGGTGCGCGCGAACCCGCCCGCGACGAACGAGGCGCCGGTCTCATGTGCCCGCAGCATCGCCACTTCGCGCGCATGCGGATACGGCGAGCGCGGCTCGGCGTAGGTGTCATCCCCGTCATCCCAAATGGCGATGAGCCCGAGATCCTTGACCGGCGTGAACACCGAACTACGCGTCCCCACCACGACCCGGGCGGTCCCGCGCAGCGCGGCCAACCATCGCCGGTACCGCGCCGACGGCCCCAGCCCGGCGGCCAGCCCGACCGCCGACTCCCCCACCAGCGCAATGCATTCGGCCAACACCCGATCCAGATCCCGCTGATCGGGAACCATCAGGATCGCACTGCGCCCACTACCCACCACGGTCGCGGCCAACTCCGCGAGCCGCCGCGCCCACTCCTCCCCCGGCAGCGCCTGCCAAGCGGCCCGCGGCCCCCGTCCCGCCGCCAGCGCCTCCAAGAACGAATGCCCGTGCGCATACCGCCCCCACGCCGGATACAACTCCGAAACCCCGGGCCTATCAGCCTCTTCCGCCACAGTGGCAGCCGCCGCCCCGCCCTCTCCGGTATCCGCCACTCCGCCCTCTCCGGTATCCACCGCCCCGCCCTCTCCGGTATCCACCGCCCCGCCATCCCCGGTATCCACCGCCCCGCCATCCCCGGTATCCACCGCCCCGCCATCCCCGGTATCCACCGAAGCGGCTCCATCGGACGAATCCACGGGCGTGTCCGTCCCCGTCGCGGCGCGATTCGGTGACGCGCTCTCCTGCGCGCCGACCGCAGCGCCCCGCACGACATCAGCCTCACCGGAGGCGCTACCCGCGGTGAGGTCCGCGTCGCAGGCCCGTCGATCGCCCGAATCCCCCACCGAGACATCCGAATCCACGCCGGATTCGACTGCCACCGATTGCGGGTGGAGGTCCCCGGTTCCCTCCTCGCGCGCAGCTGCACTCCCGCCGAGAGCGTTCTGCTCGGCCTCGACCACCCGTGTGCCCTCCGGATCGTCAACTGCCGGAACAGATGTCGAGATTGTCGCAGTAGTACCTGCCACGTTGGCCGAGGCGTCTGCGGCAGCGCCGGTGCAGGCATCGGAGGTCTTGTCCCGGGGCGTGGATGTAAACCCGGCAGCGGTAGCTTCGGGCTGCCCGGTCGACACTTCACTCGCGTCGGTATTCGGGCTACTCGGGACGGCCGAGCCGGACATGTCCGCGGAGTTGACGCTCCCGGTTCCGCGCGAGTGCGCCACTGGCTCGGAATCCGCTGCGCTGGAGCCGAATTCGGCCGTCGAAGTCTTTTGTGCGGAATGCCCGCGCGTTGGCGCGGCAGTCCCGGCGGAGGCCGTGATCGCAGCGGATTCGGTGTCCGCGGATGTCGGCGGGTCGGCGGGATCATCGAGTTCGACGGGGGGCGGTCCGGCGGCGAGGCGTTCTGCTGCCAACCGTTCGGCGGCGGCTTTCGTGCGGCGTTTCTTCGGGGTCGCGGGTTCGGGGGTGGTGCCCTCGGCTTCGGTTTTGGCGTGGCGGGGTGGGATGGCCAGGCGCAGGACGTCGGCGCGGGTGCCCGCGTAGCGGGCGGCCACGGCGGTGACGAGGCGCAGGATTTCCGGGGTGAGGACCGGTTCAGGGGAGACCACGCGTTCCAGGCGGACGAGTTTGCCCGCGTGGTCGGTCTTTTCGAGGCGTTCGAGGAGGTAGCCGTCGATCAGGCGGCCGGAGAAGCGGACTCGGACACGCACACCCGGCTGGGCGTCGGCGTCCAGTTCGGCGGGAACCAGGTAGTCGAAATCGCGGTCCAGGTGGGCGGGTTCGAGCAGGGGCAGGACCCGGGCGATGGGACGGGGTGTGCCTACGACGGCGGGAGCGCCGAACTCGGAGGGGTGCTCCGTGCTCGACGCTCCCGTCGACGACTGTCCGGTGTCGGCCAATTACAGACCGGCGGCGGCGCGCAACTTCTCCGCGCGGTCGGTGCGCTCCCAGGGCAGATCCACATCGGTGCGGCCGAAGTGGCCGTACGCGGCGGTGGGTGCGTAGATCGGGCGCAGCAGGTCCAGATCGCGGATGATGGCGCCGGGGCGCAGGTCGAAGACCTCACCGATGGCGGCGGAGATCTTGGCCGGATCGATCTGCTCGGTGCCGAAGGTTTCCACGAACAGACCGACGGGGGCGGCCTTGCCGATGGCGTAGGCGACCTGAACCTCGACCCGCTCGGAGAGTCCGGCGGCGACGACATTCTTGGCGACCCAGCGCATGGCGTAGGCGGCCGAACGGTCCACCTTCGACGGATCCTTACCGGAGAACGCGCCACCACCGTGCCGGGCCATACCGCCGTAGGTGTCGACGATGATCTTGCGACCGGTCAGACCGGCATCACCCATCGGACCACCGAGCACGAACTTACCGGTCGGGTTGACCAGCAGGCGAATGTTGGAGGTGTCCAACGTATTCGGCAGGTTCAGCTCGGCCAGCACCGCGTCGACGACCTTCTCGCGGATATCCGGGGTGAGCAGGTTGTCCAGGTCGATATCGGCCGCGTGCTGGGTCGAGATGACCACGGTGTCCAGCCGCTTGGGGATATCGCCCTCGTACTCGATGGTGACCTGGGTCTTGCCGTCGGGACGCAGGTACGGCAGCACACCGGACTTGCGGACCTCGGTCAGGCGACGGGAAAGCTTGTGCGCCAACGAGATCGGCAGCGGCATCAGCTCGGGGGTCTCGATGGTGGCGTAACCGAACATCAGACCCTGATCGCCCGCGCCCTGACGCGCGATGTCATCGTCCTCGCCGCCGACGCGGGCCTCGTGCGAGGTGTCCACGCCCTGTGCGATATCCGGGGACTGCGCGCCGATGGCGATGTTCACGCCGCAGGAAGCACCGTCGAAACCCTTTGCGGAGGAGTCGTATCCGATCTCCAGGACCTTCTCGCGCACAATGGTCGGGATATCCACGTACGCCGAGGTGGTGACCTCACCGGCCACGTGTACCTGGCCGGTGGTGACCAGGGTCTCCACCGCCACACGGCTGCGCGGATCGGCCGCGAGCAGCGCGTCGAGGATGGAATCGCTGATGGCATCACAGATCTTGTCCGGATGACCCTCGGTCACGGACTCACTGGTGAATAGGCGGCTGCCAGTCGTGCGCACAGTTGTTCCCTCTCCCTCAACGGGTTCTCGTATCGGGCTGCGACAGTAGCGGACCCCCACCACCGCACAACCCTTTGTCTCAGGTTATGCCAATTCGTTCGGCGCCAGGCGTGAGGACGCTCCGGCGACGAACGTATCGTGACTCAGACAGTCTGCCATCACCAATGGCGGATCCGTCCGAACCCTGCGGTGCCGAGGCTTCAGCGGAGCAAGGGGCCGAGCGCATCGAGCACTCGACTGGCCAGCAGTGCCTTGGATCCATGATCCAGGGCGACCTCGGTGCCATCGGCGCCGAGCAGCCAACCATCATTATGGTCTACTTCGAAGGCTTTGCCTTCCCCAACGGCGTTGACCACCAAGAGGTCACAGCCCTTCCGCGCCAATTTGGCGCGCGCGTGGGTGAGCACATCGGCGTGCTCGTCACCGGTCTCGGCGGCGAAGCCGACGATGGCGGTGCCCGCGAGCTGACCGTCCCGGCGCGACTGCACCAGGCCCGCGAGAATATCCGGGGTCTTGGTCAGTTCGATCGAATTCGGTTCGTCCGCACCCTTTTTGATCTTCGCGGCGGCCACGTTCACCGGCCGGAAATCGGCCACGGCCGCGGCCATGATGACCGCGTCCGCACCGATCGAATGCTTGTCGACCGCCACCTTCAACTGCTCGGCGGTGGTGACGTGCACGACCTCGACCGCGGCCGGCGGCGCCAGCCCGATGGTATTGCCCGCGATGAGCGTCACCTGGGCCCCGCGCTGCGCGGCCACCCGGGCGATCGCATAGCCCTGCTTACCGGAGCTGCGATTGCCGAGGAACCGCACCGGATCCAGGGGTTCGCGGGTGCCGCCCGCGGAGACCACCAGGCGACGGCCCTCGAGATCACGCGGGATCGCGTCGGACCGTTCCAGCAGCAGCGAGGCGAATGAGAAGATCTCCTCCGGTTCGGGCAAACGCCCTGCGCCGGAATCGGATCCGGTGAGCCGCCCGTGCGCGGGCTCCATGACCATGGCGCCGTGCGCGCGCAATGTCGCCACATTCGCGATCGTCGCGGGGTGCTCCCACATCTCGGTGTGCATCGCGGGCGCGAACAAAATGGGACATCGGGCGGTGAGAAGTGTGGCGGTGAGCAGATCGTCCGCGCGGCCGGAGGCGGCCCGCGCCATGAGATCGGCCGTCGCGGGGGCGATGACCACGAGATCGGCCTCCTGACCGAGTCGCACATGCGGCACCTCGGGCACATCGGAGAAGACTCCGGTGTGCACGGGATGGCCGGACAGCGCCTCGAAGGTGGCCTTGCCGACGAAATTCAATGCCGACTCGGTGGGAATGACGCGCACCTCGTGCCCGGTTTCGGTGAACCGGCGCACGAGGGCGCAACTCTTGTACGCGGCGATACCGCCGCCGACACCGACGATGACCCGGGTCACCGCATGCCCCGGGTGAATTCTGTCGTCACTACGCCTCCAGCGCCGTAGAGAGATGCCTGGCTTCTACGCTGCGAGGGCTTATTCGCCTTCGGAGTGCTCGAGCAGGTCGGCGTGGATTTCACGCATGGCCACCGACAGCGGCTTCTCCTGCAGACCCGGCTCGACCAGCGGGCCGACGTATTCGAGAATGCCGTCGCCGAGCTGGTTGTAGTAGTCGTTGATCTGCCGGGCCCGCTTGGCCGCGTAGATGACCAGCGCGTACTTCGACGAGGTCCGCTCCAGCAGTTCATCGATCGGCGGGTTGGTCAGGCCGATCGGAGTGTCGTAGATGGCCGCGGTCTTCATGTCAGTACTCACTAGGAAGGCTCCTGCGGGGTTGTTCGGAAGTGGGAACCGGCTCACTTCGAAGATGAGCCGGTCGGGTTTCGAGTACTACCTCGAAATTGTGCTAACGAACAAGGATACCAACTGCTCACAGGCGGTCGTCACCTCGTCGTTCACTATGACGGTGTCGAACTCGTCACAGGCCGCCAATTCGGTTCTGGCGGTTTGCAGCCTTCGCGCTATGACCTCGGGCGATTCGGTGCCTCGCGAGGTCAGCCGGGATACGAGCTCATCCCAGCTGGGGGGTGCCAGGAAGACCAATTGGGCTTCGGGCATGGTCTTGCGGATCGAGCGAGCGCCTTCGAGGTCGACCTCGATCAGGACCGGGTGTCCGGCCGCGAGCGCTTCGCGCACAGGTGCGGCCGGAGTGCCCGACCGCTGTAGTCCACCGTGGATATCGGCCCATTCGAGTAGTTCGTCCGCCGTGATCATGGCGTCGAATTGCTCGCGGGAGACGAACCGGTAGTCGCGGCCGTCGACCTCCCCGGGCCTGGGGGCCCGGGTGGTGGCCGAAACACTGAAAACCAGTTCGGGCAGTCGTTCGCGCACGCAGCGCACGACAGTGGACTTGCCGACGGCCGAGGGGCCGACCAGAACTACCAGTCGTCCCTTCCGAGTGTGTTCGACCACCCTCGGATTAATCTGCCGTGAAGTCGAACCGGGCCAGCAGCGCCTTACGCTGCCGGTCACCCAGTCCGCGCAGGCGGCGAGTGGGAGCGATTTCCAGTTCGCTCATGATTTCAGCGGCCTTGACCTTGCCAACCTTCGGCAGAGCCTCGAGCAGTGCCGAAACCTTCATCTTGCCGAGAACTTCGTCCTTCTCGGCATCAGCAAGGACCGTCTTCAGATCGGTGCCGCCACGCTTCAGGCGCTCCTTGAGCTCCGCCCGAGCACGGCGAGCGGCAGCCGCCTTCTCCAAAGCAGCGGCGCGCTGCTCGTCAGTCAGCTGGGGAAGGGCCACGGTTCCTCCGTCTCATCGTTCATTGCATGTACTCCCGCCGTTTTAACCCGGCGGTCTCAGCGACCGTACCCACGACGCCTCCCGATTGCGAACCCGCCCCCCAGGTCAGCGCGTGATTCCGGGCACGACCGGGCGGAATGCGGCCATCCGGGGGCGGTGTCGGAGCGGGTTCGGGCAGCGGGTTCGGGGGTGCGCGAATCCCCTTGTGGCCAGGGGTTTTTCGACTTTCGGCGAGGGCGGCGAACGGCGTTCGCGATGTCCGATTCAGACCGTGACCCACCTGTAATCATCCGACCTGGAACTTTCTCGAATTTCCCGGCGTGTCGCCCGAAACTGCACCGCGTGTCGCGTGTCGCGCCGGGCATTCGAACACGATTCGAACACTCGATCCCGCCGCAGGTCCAGCCCCCTAATGCCACCCCAACCGGACGTGCGGACCCCTCACCGCGCCGCAGACGGGTGAAATCCGATGGATGCGACTTCCCGGGCGTTTCGCCCACAGCGCAGCCGGAGCGGCGCGATCAGGCCGAGGCCCGTTTCAGCTGTCGTACTGGCACAGCTCGATGAGCGTGCCCTCGGGGGCGCGCAGGTGTGCCACCCGCATACCCCAGGTCTGCTGATCGGCGGGCGCGGCGGTGAGTTCGACACCCCGGCTTTCCAGCACCTTCGCCGCGGCGTCGACATCGGCGACGCGCAGCACGACCACCACGGCGTCGACGCCGTCGCGCGGGCGGTGTTCGGCGCCGACGGCGGCCTCCATGAAGGCACGCTGGAACAGCGCGAGGTCGGTGTCACCGGCGACGAAGCAGGCGTAGGGGCCGTCGACGGGTTCGCCACCGGCCTCGTCCCGATGTTTGAGCGGGAGCCCCAGGGTCTCGCGGTAGAAGCGATAGCTGGGGGCGAAATCGTCTACCAGGACCCGGGTTTGGGCGTACGAGAGCAGGCCCAGGCCGTCACCGGACATGTGTGGTCCACCTTTCACTACATTGGGTGATCGAGGCCACTGTAGTGAAAACCGGTGTGGTTCAGCGGCTCGGCCACACCGCCCGCAGGCGTGGGGCGGCCTCGGCGGCCTGGCGGTATCCGGCCTCGTAGGCGGGTTGCAGGGCGGCCGCGCTGAACAGATCGAGACCGAAGGCCTTGATCGCCTCGGCGTCGGGAACGATGGAGGCCGTTGCGGCGCCGCCCAATTCGCTGTCGGATGGGGCATGCGGGAACAGATGCGCCAGCGGTTCGATGATCAGCATGAACTCCGCGCCCGCGGCCAGATCGGCATTGATGGGCGAGCGCATACCGCCGTCGATGTAATAGTGGTCGCCGATCGGAATGGGCGGGAAGACACCGGGAACCGAGGTGCTCGAGGCCAAGGCCTCGGGCAGGGTGGCCGCGCCGTCGCGGGTCCAGGCTTGCAATTCACCGGTGGTGATATCGACGGCGGTGACGATGAAATCCGCCTCCGGCCACTCGGAGACCGCGGCGAGACCGCCGATCCGGGCGATGTGATCGGCCGGATCGCCGACATTCATCTCCAGCGCGCGAGCGCCGGCCAATTTGCGGGCCTCGTTCGCGCTCAGGCCCGGGGTGGTGAGAATGCCCAGAATCTCACCGAAGCCCGACGGATCGAACTGCGGCCCTTGGGAATCCGGCGGGCGCATCCTGACCAGTTTTTGCAGGTCGCCATGCCCGGTGAGGACCGCACCGACCACCGCACCGGCGGAGGTACCCACGAATTTGTCGGCCAGGGACAGATCGATACCCGCTTCCCGCAGGCCGATGGCCAGACCGGTCATCCAGCAGATGCCGACCGCGCCGCCTCCCCCGAGTACGAGCGCATGGCGAATACCGTTGGGCGACACTGCGTCAGACATGGCACCCACGATACCGAAGCGGCCCGTCGCAATACCTCGCAACGGGCCGCTCCGGCTTTCGATCAGCGCTGGAGGAAGGCGAATTCCTCGGCGAGTTCGGCGACGCGGTCTTGGAGGGCCGTGACCGAGGGGCCGGATTTGAGGACCTCGCGGGAGACGTTGGGCAGGACCGCGGCGAGATCGGTGGCGGGCACCAGGTTTCGGATGGAGTCCGCGCCGCCGCCCTGTGCGCCGACACCCGGCATGAGGATGGGGCCGTTGAGGGCGGACAGGTCGGGGGCCGCGGTGAGGGTCGCGCCGATGACGACTCCGACGGAGCCGAAGTCGGTGCCCCGGTTCGCCGCCGCGGCGTCGTCGACCATGCGCTGGGCGATGGTGCGGCCGTCCGGGCCGGTGATGCGTTGCAGTTCGGCCGCTTCCGGATTGGAGGTGGCCGCCAGCACGAAGACGCCGCGGTCGTTGGCGCGCGCCAATTCCAGAGCCGGTGCGAGCGAACCGAATCCGAGGTACGGCGAGACCGTGACCGCATCGCTGGCCAGTGGTCCGTCACCGAGCCAGGCGTGCGCGTACGCGTCCATGGTGGAGCCGATATCGCCGCGCTTGGCATCGGCGAGCACCAGGGTGCCCGCCTCGCGCAGCGCGCCGATCGTCTCCTCCAGCACCATGATTCCGGCCGAACCGTAGGTTTCGAAGAACGCCACCTGCGGTTTGACCAGCGCCACCCGGCCCGCGAACGCCTCGACGCAGGCGTTCGCGAATTTGGCCAGGCCGACGGTGTCCTCGGGCAGGCCCCAGGCCCGCAGCAGCGGCGGATGCGGGTCGATACCGACACAGACGGGTCCGTGCTCGCGCATCGCACCCCGCAGCCGCACACCGAAACTCGTCATGCTCAGCCTCGCAGGGTGGCGTGGAGTTCCTGCAGGGACCGCACGCCGATACCGCCGTTGATGGTGGCCTCGATGCCCTGTACGGCCGCGGCCGCACCCTGCACGGTGGTGATGCACGGGATGTTCGCGCTCACCGCGGCGGTGCGGATCTCGTAACCGTCCACGCGCGGACCGTTGTTGCCGTACGGGGTGTTGAAGACGATATCGACCTCGCCGTCCTTGATCATGTCCACGATGCTGGGCGAGGCGACCGAACCCTCAGCGGTGCCCGATCGACCCTCCGCAAGCTCCGGGTCGGAATGCTTGCGCACCTGCTCGCACGGAATCCCGTTGCGGCGCAGCATTTCCGCGGTGCCCTCGGTGGCCAGGATGCGGAAGCCCAGGTCATGCAGGCGCTTGACCGGGAACACCATGGCGCGCTTGTCGCGGTTGGCGATCGAGACGAAGGCCGCGCCCTCGGTCGGCAGCGAACCGTAGGAAGCGGTCTGGGACTTGGCGAACGCGGTGCCGAAGTCGGCGTCGATACCCATGACCTCACCGGTGGACTTCATCTCCGGCGAGAGCAGCGAATCGATACCGCTGCCGTCGGGCCGCTTGAAGCGGTGGAAGGGAAGCACGGCTTCCTTCACCGCGACCGGGGCGTCGACCGGGGTGTATCCGCCATCGCCCTCGGCCGGGAGCAGGCCCTCCTTGCGGAGTTCGGCGATGGTGGCGCCCAACGCGATTCGCGCCGCGGCCTTGGCCAGCGGGACCGCGGTGGCCTTGGACACGAACGGCACGGTGCGGCTGGCGCGCGGGTTCGCCTCGAGGACGTAGAGCACATCGTCCTTGAGCGCGTACTGCACGTTCAGCAGCCCCTTGACGCCGATGCCCTTGGCCA
The DNA here is from genome assembly GCF_001625085.1 of Nocardia acidivorans NBRC 108247. Taxonomy (GTDB): domain Bacteria; phylum Actinomycetota; class Actinomycetes; order Mycobacteriales; family Mycobacteriaceae; genus Nocardia; species Nocardia acidivorans. The sequence goes on along the minus strand of NZ_BDAW01000048.1, from coordinate 55,755 downwards.
GCGCCACGGTCGAGCGGCGCACGGCCTCGATATCGCTGCGGCCCAGGGTGATCGGGGGCAGGGCGCACGCGGAGTCACCGGAGTGGATACCGGCCTCCTCGATGTGCTCCATGACCCCGCCCAGATAGACCTCTTCGCCGTCGCACAGGGCGTCGACGTCGATTTCGATGGCGTCTTCCAGGAACCGGTCGATCAGCACGGGGCGATCCGGGCTGATATCGGTGGCGCGGGAGATGTAGCCCTCGAGCGTCTGCTCGTCGTAGACGATCTCCATACCGCGACCGCCCAGCACGTAGGACGGGCGCACCAGCACCGGGTAGCCGATCTCGGCGGCGATCTTCTTCGCGGCCGGGAAGGTGGTGGCGGTTCCGTACTTCGGAGCCGGAAGTCCCGCTCCGACAAGGACATCGCCGAATTCGGCGCGGTCCTCGGCCAGATCGATGGCGGCGGCGGAGGTGCCGACCACCGGAACGCCCGCGTCCGTGAGCTTCTGCGCCAGACCCAGCGGGGTCTGTCCGCCCAGCTGGCAGATCACGCCCGCGACAGTGCCGGATTCGGTTTCCGCGTGGTAGACCTCGAGCACATCCTCGAAGGTCAGCGGCTCGAAGTAGAGGCGGTCGGCGGTGTCGTAGTCGGTGGAGACGGTCTCGGGGTTGCAGTTGACCATGACGGTCTCGTACCCGGCGTCCGAAAGCGTCAGTGCCGCATGCACACACGAGTAGTCGAACTCGATGCCCTGGCCGATGCGGTTCGGACCCGAACCCAGGATCAGCACCTTCTCGCGCTCGCGCTGCGGCGCGACCTCGGATTCCGCGGCGGGATCGAGCTCATAGGCCGAGTAGTGGTACGGGGTCTTGGCCTCGAACTCGGCGGCGCAGGTGTCGACGGTCTTGAACACCGGGCGGATGTGCAGGCGATGGCGCAGGGCGCGCACGCCGTCCTCCCCCGCGAGTTCCGGTCGCAGAGCGGCGATCTGGCGATCGGAGAGGCCGTAGTGCTTGGCGGTGCGCAGCAGCGGCTCGTCCAATACGGCGGCGTCCAGGATCTCCTGGCGCAGCTCGACCAGCGCGGCGACCTCGGCGACGAACCAGGGGTCGATACCCGAGGCCTTGGCGGTGTCCTCGATGCTCGCACCCAGGCGCAGCGCGCGCTCCACCTGGTAGATGCGGCCTTCGGTCGGGGTGCGCAGATCCTCGAGGACGGCCTCGACATCGGTCCAGTCGCCGTCCGGCTGAGTCCAGAAGCCGGTGGCCTTGGTCTCGAGCGAGCGCAGCACCTTGCCCAGCGCCTCGGAGAAGTTGCGGCCCAGGGACATCGCCTCGCCGACCGACTTCATGGTGGTGGTCAGCGTCGGGTCCGCGCCCGGGAACTTCTCGAACGCGAAGCGCGGGGCCTTGACCACGACGTAGTCGAGCGTGGGCTCGAAGCAGGCCGGGGTCTCCTTGGTGATGTCGTTGACGATCTCGTCCAGGGTGTAGCCGATGGCCAGCTTGGCGGCGATCTTGGCGATCGGGAAACCCGTTGCCTTGGAAGCCAATGCGGACGAGCGCGAGACGCGCGGGTTCATCTCGATGACGATGAGACGGCCGTCGGCCGGATCCACCGCGAACTGGATATTGCAGCCGCCGGTGTCGACGCCGACCTCGCGCAGGATGGCGATGCCCAGATCGCGCATCTTCTGGTATTCGCGGTCGGTGAGGGTCATGGCCGGGGCGACGGTCATCGAGTCGCCGGTGTGCACGCCCATCGGGTCGACATTCTCGATCGAGCAGACGATGACCACATTGTCATTGCGGTCGCGCATGAGCTCGAGCTCGAATTCCTTCCAGCCCAGGATGGATTCCTCGATGAGCACGTTCGCGGTCGGCGAGGCCGCGAGGCCGCCGCCGGCGATGCGATCGAGATCCTCATCGTTGTAGGCCATACCCGAGCCGAGGCCGCCCATGGTGAAGGACGGGCGTACGACGACCGGGAAACCCAAGTCGCGCACGGTCTCCCGGACCTCGTCCATGGTGTAGCAGACCTTGGAGCGGGCGCTCTCGCCGCCGACCTTGGCGACGATGTCCTTGAACTTCTGCCGGTCCTCACCGCGCTGGATGGCTTCGAAGTCCGCGCCGATCAGCTCGACGTTGTACTTCTCCAGAATGCCGTTGTCGTGCAGGTCGACCGCGCAGTTCAGCGCGGTCTGACCGCCCAGGGTCGCCAGGATCGCGTCGGGGCGCTCCTTGGCAATGACCTTCTCGACGTATTCCCAGGTGATCGGCTCGACGTAGGTGGCGTCGGCGAACTCCGGGTCGGTCATGATGGTCGCCGGGTTGGAGTTGACCAGCGAGACGCGCAGGCCCTCCGACCGCAGGACGCGACACGCCTGGGTTCCCGAATAGTCGAACTCACAGGCCTGGCCGATGACGATCGGACCCGAGCCGATCACCAGGATGTGATTGAGGTCGGTACGGCGTGGCATCAGGCACCTTCCATCAGGCCGGAGAAACGATCGAACAGGTAAGCGGCGTCGTGCGGTCCGGCGGCGGCCTCGGGGTGGTACTGCACCGAGAAGGCGCGGCCGCTGACCAGCTGAACGCCTTCCACGACACCGTCATTGGCGCAGATATGGCTGACCTCGGCCTTACCGAACGGGGTGTCGAAGACCTCCCCGCGCTCACCCTCGAGGGCGAAGCCGTGGTTCTGGGCGGTGATCGAGATGCGCCCGGTGTGGTGTTCGATGACCGGGACATTGATGCCGCGGTGACCGAACTTCATCTTGTAGGTGTCGCGCCCGAAGGCGCGACCCAGGATCTGGTTGCCGAAGCAGATGCCGAACAGCGGGATATCGGCCTGCAGCACCTGCTGGGTCAGCGCGACCGAGCCGTCGGCGGTGGCCGGGTCACCGGGACCGTTGGACAGGAACACCCCGTTCGGGTTCAGTTCCTTGATCTGGTCGAAGGTGACGTTCGAGGGCACCACGTGCACCCGCATACCGCGCTCGGCGAACATGCGCGGGGTGTTGGACTTGATGCCGAGGTCGACCGCGACCACCGTGAAGCGGTGCTCGCCGAGCGGTTCGATAGTGTACATCTCATCGGTGGAGACCTCACCGGCCAGGTCCGCGCCCAGCATGGAGGGCTGTCCGTTGACCCGTGCGACGAGTTCCTCGTAATCGGCCAGGGCCGCACCGGAGAAAACGCCCGCCTTCATCGAACCGCGAGTGCGCAAGTGCCGCACCAGGGCTCGGGTGTCGATGCCCGCGATGCCGACGATGTTCTGGTTCTCCAACTCGTCCTGCAGGGTGCGCTTGGAGCGCCAGTTGGAGGCGCGGCGCGCGGGATCGCGCACGGCGTACCCGGCGACCCAGATCTTGCTCGACTCATCGTCCTCGTCGTTCCAGCCGGTGTTGCCGATCTGGGGCGCGGTGGCCACCACGATCTGACGGTCGTAGCTGGGGTCGGTGAGGGTCTCCTGATAGCCGGTCATCGCGGTGCAGAACACCGCCTCACCCAAAGTCTGTCCCGTGGCGCCGAAGGTCGATCCGCGGAATACGCGACCGTCCTCGAGCACCATCACTGCGACGTTGTCGCTGCTCATACTGCGTCCTTCCTGGAATGTGCGGGGGGCTTCCGTGGTTACGCGAGCTGCCGCCTTCAGCCCCTGACCGCTCATTCCGGGTCTCCCGTCTTCGTCGTCTGTGTCTGTGCTCCGGTCCAGGCCGGGTACACCGTCTTGTCGTCTCCCCGGAATCCGGTATCCACCTCGGTTCCGGTCGGCAGTGTCCAGCGGATCACCAGCACACCGCCTTCGGTCATCACCTTGCCCGCGTGCCCGCGCTCGGTGCGCACCGCGGTGATGGACTCCTGCGGAATCCAGATCGCGCCCGCGCCGTCACGTTCGAGCAGGATGCCGCGTTCGAATCGAGTCATCTCGGCGGTGGCTCGGAAACCCAGGTCGCCCACCGTGATTCGCTGAATCCAGCTGGGCGCCAGGGTGCTGCCGAGGTACATGCCGGTGGTCGGCTCCAACAGCTGCGCACCGCAGTCGGCCGGGACGAGCGGCAGCTCCCCGATCGACGCGGCCTGCTTCTTCGCTCGGCCGGTCCAGGCGCGGTACATGCCCCACACGCACAGTGCGAACAGTGCGAGCAGCACGATCACCGTCAGTGTTCGCTCCATTACGGTCCTCCTCGATTCCCAGCCCGCCGGTCTCCACCGGCGAAGATCTCATCACCGCCGCGCGGGACGGCGGCCACTCCGTCGCGCGAGGTGATCCGGCCGCGCAGGAAGGTGGCGGTCACCTTCGCGGGCAGGGTCATCTCGTCGAACGGGGTGTTGTGGGCGATGCTGGCGAGTTCCTTCGCGCGCACCGTCCACTCGGTGTTCGGATCGATCAGCGCCAGGTTGGCCGGTTCGCCGACGGCGAGCGGGCGGCCCTGATCGTCCAGGCCCACAATGCGGGCCGGGTTCTCGCTCATGACGCGGGCCACGCCGCGCCAGTCGAGCAGGCCGGGCTGGACCATGGTTTGCACGATGATCGACAGCGCGGTCTCCAGGCCCAGCATGCCGGGGCGGGCGGCGGCGAATTCGCAGCACTTGTCCTGTTCGGCATGCGGGGCGTGATCGGTGGCCACACAGTCGATGACACCGTCGGCCAGGGCCTGGCGCAGCGCTGCCACGTCGGAGGATTCGCGCAGCGGCGGATTGACGCGGTTGACCGCGTCGTAGGTCTCCAGGCGCGAGTCATCGAGCAGCAGGTGGTGCGGGGTGACCTCGGCGGTGATCGAAATGCCCTGGGACTTGGCCCATTTGAGCAGTTCGACGGTGCCGGAGGTGGAAGCGTGGCAGATGTGCACGCGCGCACCGGCATCGCGGGCCAGCAGGGCGTCGCGGGCCACAATGGACTCCTCCGCGGCGCGCGGCCATCCGGCCAGGCCCAGGCGGGCGGCGTTCGGACCCTCGTGTGCCACCGCGCCCTTGGTGAGCCGGGGCTCCTCCGCGTGCTGGGCGATCAGGACGCCGAGCGAGTTCGCGTACTCCAGGGCGCGGCGCATGATCAGCGGGTCGTAGACGCAGTGGCCGTCATCGGAGAACATGCGCACCGCACCGACTCCGGCGGCCATGGTGCCCATTTCGGCGAGCTGCTTGCCCTCGAGGCCCACGGTGACCGCGCCGACCGGGTGCACGTCGACCAGGCCGACCTGCTGTCCGCGTCGCCACACATGGTCGGTGATGACCTGCGAGTCGGCGACCGGGCTGGTGTTGGCCATGGCGAACACCGCCGTGTAGCCGCCCAGAGCCGCTGCGGCGGAACCGGTTTCGATGGTCTCGGTGTCCTCGCGACCCGGCTCGCGCAGATGCGTGTGCAGGTCGATGAAGCCCGGGAGCAGCAATTGCCCGGTGCCGTCGACGATTTCGGCGTCCTCGGCCTCGATGCCCGCGCCGATCTCGCGAATCTCACCGTCCGCCAGCAGGACGTCGACCGGGTCGCCTTCGCCATACAGAAGAACGCTCTTGATCAGGATGCTCACGCCACCACCTCGTCGGTTCCGACCAGCAGGCGGAAGAGCACCGCCATGCGCATATGGACTCCGTTGTTGACCTGTTGCAGCACAGCCGCTTTGGGGGAATCGGCGACCGCCGACGCGATTTCCATGCCGCGCAGCATGGGGCCCGGATGCAGGACCACGGCGCGCTCGTCGAGCATGCCCATGCGACGCTCGCTCAGGCCGTAGTTGATCGAGTACTCGCGCGCCGACGGGAAGAAACCGCCGTTCATGCGCTCGGCCTGCACACGCAGCATCATGACCGCGTCCGCGCCGGGGAGTTCGGCGTCGAGGGAGTGCGAGATGCGCACCGGCCACTGGCTCACACCCACCGGCAGCAGGGTCTGCGGGGCGACCAGGACCACTTCCGCGCCGAGGGTGCTGAGCAGGAAGGCATTCGAGCGCGCGACCCGGCTGTGCAGGATGTCCCCGACCAGCACGACCCGCTTGCCCTCCAGGTCGCCGAGGCGCTGACGCAGGGTCAGCGCGTCCAGCAGAGCCTGGGTGGGGTGCTCGTGGGTGCCGTCACCGGCATTGATGATGGCCGGGCCGGGTCCGACGAAACCGCCGCTTCGCTCGGTGATCTGGGCGAACCAGCGTGCGATCTGATGCGCCGCGCCCGAGGCCGGGTGGCGCACGATGAGCGCGTCCGCACCCGCCGCGTGCAGGGTCAGCGCGGTATCGCGCAGCGATTCGCCCTTGGAGACCGAGGAGCTCGAGGCGCTGACATTGATCACGTCCGCGCTCATCCACTTGCCCGCGACCTCGAAGGAAACCCTTGTGCGCGTGGAGTTCTCGAAGAAGACCGTCATAACGGTGCGCCCGCGCAGGGTCGGCAGCTTCTTGACCTCGCGCCCGAGCAGGGCCTGTTCGAAGCGCTCGGCGTCGTCGAGCAGTTCGGTGGCGGCGGCGCGATCCAGATCGGTCACCGAGAGCAGATGCTTCACTTGTCACCCTCCTGACGCAGGTACACACCGTCACGGCCGTCGTGCTCACGCAGCAGCACCGAGATGTCCTCGCTGCGGGAGGTGGGCACGTTCTTGCCGACATAGTCGGCGCGGATGGGCAGTTCGCGATGGCCGCGATCGATGAGCACGGCCAGCTGGACCGCGCGCGGGCGGCCCAGATCACGCAGCCCGTCCAGGGCCGAGCGCACGGTGCGTCCGGAGAAGAGCACATCGTCGACCAGCACCACCAGCACATCTTCGATACCGCCCTCGGGCACCGAGGTGCGCTCGAGCGGACGATGCGGTTTGCTGCGCAGGTCGTCGCGGTAGAGGGTGATGTCCAGGGAGCCGACGGCGGGTCGCACGCCGGAGAACTCCTCGATGCGATTCGCCAGTCGAGTGGCGAGAGTCGTTCCGCGCGTGGGGATTCCGATGAGCACCACACGGGGGCCGGTCGGATCGCCGGAGTCCAGCGCGGTCTTCTCGATGATCTGATGCGCCATCCGCGCGATGGTGCGGCCGACATCGGAGTCCGAGAGCAGCTCTCGTCCGGCGTCCACCTGTGCGGGATCGTGCCGCTGCGAGTATTCGGCAGCGCTCGACTTGGCCGCCCGATCTTCGGGCACAGCCATGCCGACCTCCTTCCCCGCCTCACCGGACGGTCCGTTAAAGGATGTCTTTTCGGGTTGCGAGCCTAGCAGCGCCGCCGATCCCTCCCGGCACCGCACCCCCGTGGCAACCGGCGGGTCCGAGCAGGTCGGCAAGTTGCGCGCGACACACTCGCGCCAGACCGCCCGGTTCTGGGAGTTCGGGCCGCACGGAGCCCACACCTGCGAGTTTTCCGGAGAATCCTCGCAACTCGGACATGGCTCAGGCAATCCCGTAGCTATGAAACGGGCTAAGCGGTTGCATCGCATCCGCCCACATCGCCCGGCGCTGGGAGCAATGTCACAGTGAACAATGACCCTGATCTGGGCCGTTGCCATCACACCGGTAATCACCGGCGAGAGCGGGCGGCGCGCCCGAGTCCCGCTTGGCGGCCGTCTTCATACACTGTAAACCGGTCTGTGCGATGCTCGGAGGGTGAGCAACGAAGCCGACTTCACCGAACCAGCCCGCGTCACTTTCCGCGGCTACGGCGGTATCACTCTCGCCGGTGACTCCTGGGGACCCCAGGACGGACCGCTGGTGGTATTCCTGCACGGCGGCGGCCAGACCCGCCACTCCTGGAAGGACTCCGGATTGGCGCTGGCCAAGGCCGGAATGCACGCGGTGCTGCTGGACGCGCGCGGACACGGTGACAGCGACTGGGCGCCCGAGGGCGATTACACGCGCAGCGCCATGGTCGAGGACCTCATGGGTGTGCTCGAACAACTCGGCAAGCCCGGGTTCGTGGTCGGGGCCAGTATGGGCGGGCTCACCGGGCTCATCGCCAGCGCGCACCCGCATCATGAGCGCATGACCGGCCTGGTGCTGGTCGATGTGGTGCCGCGACCCGAGGTCAAGGGCGTGGAGCGGGTGATCAGCTTCCTGGGCAGCAATCCCGAGGGCTTCGCCAGCCTCGAGGAGGCCGCCGACGCCGTGGCCGCGTACCTGCCGCATCGTCGCCGCCCGCGCAATCCCGAAGGGCTGCAACGCAATTTGCGCCAGCGCGAAGACGGCCGCTGGTACTGGCATTGGGATCCAGCCATGCTCGGCGGGCGCGGCGAACAGATCGATATGCACACCAAGGCCCTCGAAGACGCGGCGCGGCAACTGACCATGCCGGTGCTGCTGGTTCGCGGTGCGCTCTCGGATGTGGTGAGCGAGGAGGGCGTGCGGTCCTTCCGCGCGCTGGTGCCGCACGCCGAATACGCCGAGATCGGCGCGGCCGCGCATACCGCCGCCAGTGACGCGAACGACGAATTCACCGATGCCGTGGTCGATTTCGTGCGCGCCCACGTGACCATGGACTGAAAGCGCTACTCCCCCAGCAGTCGATCGAGCAGGTGGCGGGTCAACTCGACCACCTGCTCGCGGGTACGACTGCCGATCAGCACACCCTGGGTGATGCCGCCGATGGCGGACACGATCAGCTGAGCGTCCAGGTTCGCGGTGTCGAAGGCCTTGCCCGGCTGTCGATCTCGCTGTGATTGCGCGGTGAACATGTTCACCGGATACAGCGGTGCGCCATGGGTGTCCTCGGGCTTGATGACATCGGATCCACTGTGGCGTGACCGAATCGACCGTGACCGTCTCCGAGACCGCCGCACGGGCGGCCCACGATCTGCGCATTCTGGTCGGGCGATGGCGTCGGCGGTTCCTGGAACAGTCGGACAGTCGTGAACTCACACCCACCCAGCCGTCGGTGCTGAGCCGGTTGAGCAAGGGCGCATCCGGCGGTTCTGGCCGTGGCCGCCGGAGCTGCGCGAACTCCGCACTCCCGCACCCTTTCTCGATGTCCGGGTGCCGCTCCTCGGGTCTGTTCCTCGCGCTCACCCTGGCGGATCGCTCACTGCGGCGCGTCGGCGTGGCCGTGGGGAGCGCTCGGATTCGGTTCAGCACCGGTGACTTACCGGAGTGCCCTGCTCACCGAATGCGAGTTGTCAAGCCGGACTTGACCTTCGGCCAATCGTCCACGGTGATGGAGAACAGGACGCTGTCCCGCAGGGTGCCGTCGCCGCGGCGGAATTGCCGCCGGAGTGTGCCTTCATACTGCGCTCCGAGGCGGGCTATCGCCTGCTGGGAACGCTGGTTGCGCACGTCGGTCTTGAGTTGTACCCGTGCCGCACCGAGGGTTTCGAAGGCGTAGTCGAGCAGAAGCGATTTGGCTTCGGGGTTCACCACGGTGCCCCACACCGAGGGCACATAGACGGTGAAGCCGATCTCCAGACCCGCGTCCCGGGGACGGGCCTCCAGGTACGAAGTGATGCCGACGATCGCCCCGGCGGGTCGATCGGCGATCGGCTTGACCGAACGCACCGTCCACACATGCCAGTCCGCATGCGAATCTCTCTCGCGCAGTAGCGCTTCCAGCTGCTCCGGTGCGCTCGGACGCCAGGGCAGGTGTGCCCAGACCCGGTCGTGGTCGAGGGCTCGGAACAGTTCGGGCGCTTCGGCGGCCGGGTCGACGGTGGTCAGTTCGATCGCGGTGCCGGTCAGCACGGTGCCGGTCGGTATGGGCCAGTTCATCTCCGGCCACGGCTCATCGTGGGGGCGGGGGTCCGGGCGGGGCTCGAAACGCTCCGACTCTGCGATCTGCTGCACATCCGGACTATACGGTTCGCCGAGGACGCGCCGGTCGAACGACCGGCGCGTCGAGAGGCACCCGTCAGCGGAAGCGCCCGGCATTCTCGGCGGCCCACCGCGCGAAAGTCGTTGCGGTACGGCCGGTGATGTCGTGGACACTGGTGAGGGGCAGCCCCGCGGGCTCGGCGTCGAAGCTGGCGAGGACGTTGTCGACGTACCATTCGGCGGTCTCGCCCATGGTCGGGATGAGGGCGGCGATGGTCTCCTCACGGGTCGAGGGCACGAAGGCGATATCGCGCCCGAGTGCGGTGGCCAGGGTTCGCACGAGTTCGGCGCGGGTGAGGATCTCGGGCCCCGCCAGGGAGTAGGACCGCCCGAGGTGGGCGTCGTCCGTCAGAGCGGTGGCGGCGACGGCGGCGATATCGTCCATGGCGATGGGTGCGCTCGCGATATCGGGCCGGGGTTCGCGGACGGCGCCGGTGCCGCGGATCTGCTCGGACCACGTCAGGGAGTTCTCCATGAAGTCCGCGGGCCACAGGTGGGTCCAGTCCAGGCCGCTCTTCTCCACGGCGGCACTCACCGTGCCCCACCAGCTTTCGGGTTCCCCGGACAGGTCCACCACATGCCGCACGCCCGCCGCGCGGGCGCGCGCCAGCACGTCGGCGGCGGTGTCGGAGTTCGGTGCCAGATACATGCGCTCCACGCCGTCGAAGGCCGTCGCCAGGGTCTCGGGTTTGCGCGGGTTGCCCACGACGAGGTGCACCTGAGCCGGTAGCGCAGCCTTGCGCGGATTGGCGGTGAGCGCGCGAATATCGGTGACGCCGAGGTCCAGCAGATGGTCGACGACCTTGCGGCCGACACTCGCGGTTGCTCCGGTTACCAGGATGGTCATATGTGCCTCTCCCCTGCGAATCGATGAAAACGCCAGTTTGCCTAGGGAATTCGCGCGGCGCATATGGCTTTTTTCCGGGGGCCGTGACGGTCGGGCGCGGCGGGCTTGATCATCATCCGGATAGAACGTATGTTCGATCCCATGTCGATGTCATGGCAGGGATCGCTGCTCGACGGGTTCGGGGAACTCGAGGTGGGTGCGCTGGACGGTGTGCGGCGCACCGTGCTCGGCGCCGGGGCCTGGGTGGATGTGCTACCAGGCTGGATGACCGGGGCGGACGCGCTGTTCGAACGACTCGTCACCGAGGTGCCGTGGCGGGCCGATCGACGGGCCATGTACGACCGGATGGTGGATGTGCCCCGGCTGCTCGCCTTCTACGAGCAGGGCCAGGCGCTACCGGATCCGGTGCTGGACACCGCGCGCGAGGCGTTGAGCGAGTACTACCGGCCCGAACTCGGCGAACCGTTCACCACCGCCGGGCTCTGCTACTACCGCGACGGCAACGACAGCGTCGCCTGGCACGGCGATACCTCCGGGCGCGGCGCGACGCACGACACCATGGTGGCCATCGTGTCGGTCGGCGCGGCCCGCGCGCTGCTGCTGCGGCCGCGCGGCGGCGGGGAGAGTCTGCGCTATCCACTCGGGCACGGGGACCTCATTGTGATGGGCGGATCCTGCCAGCGGACCTGGGAGCATGCGATCCCCAAGACGCGGCGACCGGTGGGACCGCGCATCAGTATTCAGTTCCGCCCCCGGGGCGTGCGATGAAAGCCCTTGGGGTCAGCGGGATTTGGTGACCTTCGGGGCGGGCGGGACCGGTCGGCGGGCGAACTCCGGTGCGTGTTCGGCCCGTACGCCGCGCGCGACCAGATACGGCGGCAGGCTGCGCAGTACGGGAATGCGCCGGAAGACGCGCAGCGCCAAGGGCATATCGTCGAAATTGGATACATTGACCTTGCCCGACACCGCCGGTGCGATAACGCGGGCGTGCGCGACGCGCTGCATGCCCTGGACGACCGTGGTCGCCATGCCGCGGCGGCGCTGCACCCGGGCCAGATCCGACTCCTCGAGATGGCCCGAGATGAGTTTCGGGGCGAGGATTCTCGCGGCGGCGACCGCATCCTGCACCGCCAGATTGATGCCCACTCCCCCGACCGGTGACATGGCGTGCGCGGCGTCACCGAGACACAGCAGTCCCTCTCGATGCCACCGTTCGAGCCGGTCGAGTTTGACCTCCAGAAGTTTCACCTCATCCCAGCTCCGCACGGCGTCGACCCGATCGGCGAGCCAGGGCACGGCCGCGGCCATCTGGCGCACGATATCGGTGACCGGTTCCCGGTGCCGCACAGTGGAATCGCTGCCCTTGGCGATGAGAATCGCGCACTGCCAGTAGTCGCCGCGATCGAGCATGATCGCGACGCGATCGGCGGTGAGCACCGGAACCGCTCCGGCCGGATCGGTGCCATTGCGTGGAATGCGCGTCCACCACACGTCGAACGGGGTCGGCCGGTCTCGCACCCGCAATCCCGCCGCATTGCGCAGGGTCGAGGTGCGACCGTCGCAGGCGACGGTCAGATCGGCTCGAATCTCGCCCGTCGCGCCCGCTTCGGTGCGATAGCGCACTCCGGCGATCCTGCCGCCCTCGCGCAGCAGATCGATCGCCTCGGTACTCATGCGCAGCCGGAAGGTGGGCTCGGTATCGGCGGCCTGGGCGAGCAGATCCAGCAGATCCCACTGCGGGACCATGGCGATGTACTTGAACCGGCCCGGAATATGTTCGAAGGTGGCGAGGGTCCGCATATGCCCGCCGATCGGCACAGCCACCGAATTCAACCGGCGCTGCGGCAGTTTCGTGAACTCCTCGCGCAGGCCGAGTTCGTCGAGCAGTTCCAGGGTGGTGGGGTGCACGGTGTCGCCGCGAAAGTCCCGCAGGAAGTCACCGTGCTTCTCCAGCACCGTCACATCGATTCCGGCGCGCGCGAGCAGCAGCCCCAGAATCATTCCCGCCGGACCACCGCCGGCGATGAGACAGGTCGTACTCTCCATCGGGCCATCCCTCCCGGGCGACAACCATTCGGTCACACCCAGGGTAGGCCGGAAAGACCTGGCGTTCGGGCGAACCTAGCGATCCCGGTACAGGATGAAGAAGTATGGATCGCGCAGTCCGCGCATATCCATCACGCCGAGCAGGGTGTCCGCGTCCACCCGCCGGAAGAGATCGATGATCGGCAGGTGGTCGTAGATCATTGCGGCACTGGACTTTCCACGGAACTCCAGATTACGTAGCCGGGCACGCGGAGCCCTGGTCGCCAAGGCCGGGCGCAGGAAACCGAGTGAACGCCGCACCGGGCGCAGCGTGGCGACGGGCACCTTGCCCGCCAGGAACAGCGGCACGCGGCGCGGATCGACCGGGAAGATCCGCCCGTCCGGGGTGCTGAACAGCAGCGGCTGCACCTCATCGGCGCTGTCGAACTGTTTGCCGTACCAACCGGATTCGACCAGTACACCCTGCCAGGGGTGACCGGTGTCGAGTTCGTCCCCGCGCCAGCGTCCGCTGGTCACCTCCTCGACCCGCACCGCGGCCAGTCCATCGAAGAACTGCCATGCCTGCTCCGGGGTGCAGCCCCCGTCCCGCAACTCCGCCAACCGCAGTGTCGCGGCCGCTACCGATTCACCGGCGACCATCCATGGCCTCCTCGCACGAGTGGATGAAAGATTCTTGTTCACACTATCTCAGTGTCGGGGGTCGCACGATGCCCTCAACGCCTTCGGCATGGTTTTAGTCTCATTGACAAAATACTTCACCAAAGGAGTAGCCCTCCGTGTTTTAGTCTTCTAGTCTAAAACGCATGACGGCGGTGCGAGACACAGCGGAGACGATCCGGAAGGCCCACCGGCCGATCCGCGATTGCGCCCCGAACCCGCCGATCTGCTCGGCGAATTCGACGATCTGCTCGATCGGCTCTACGGACAGCGACGCTTCCGGCCCTTCGAGCTCACGAAAGGATAGTGACAGCAATGGGTTACGGAAACTGGGACGACCGCGCCTACGATGCCGCCCGCACCTTCCGCGCCGCCCGCGGCCTCGACGATTTCGGCTACACCGCCGATATGCGCGCACAGCGCATGAATTCGTGGAAGGCGCACCCCTCGCTCGATCCCAAGGGCGTGACCTTCCGGGAATCACGCGATTCCGATGATCACGGGAATTCGCTGCCGATCGCGGTGCTCTTCGATGTCACCGGATCGATGGGGCGGGTGCCGCGCATCATGCAGGAGAAGCTCGGCAAACTGCACGGACTGTTGCAGCGCAAGGGATATGCCGAGGATCCGCAGATCCTGTTCGGCGGCATCGGCGACGCCGACTCCGATCGGGTGCCCCTGCAGGTCGGACAGTTCGAATCCGACAATCGCATGGACGAGCAGCTGCGGCGCATCTTCCTGGAGGGCAACGGCGGCGGACAGAAGTCCGAAAGCTATGAACTGGCCGCGTATTTCATGGCCAGGCACACCGCCACCGACGCCTGGGACAAGCGCGGGCAGAAGGGGTATCTGTTCATCGTCGGCGACGAGTTGAACAAGCCGCGACTGGCCTCGCGGCACATTCGAAATATCATCGGCGACAAGGTGAATCGGGATATCTCGGTGGAATCGGTTTTCCGCGAGCTGGCCGACCGCTGGCATGTGCACTACATCCTGCCCAATCAGTCCAGCTACTACGACGATCCCGAGATCTCGGACTACTGGCGCGGACTGCTCGGCGAACGCTTTCTGCGACTGGACGATCCGGCGGCGGTCTGCGAACTCATCGCGCTGACCATTGGCATCGGGCAGGACCGCATCGATCTCGGCACGGGACTGGCGGATCTGCGCGATATCGGCTCCACCGAGGAGGCCGACTCCGTCGGCAAGGCGCTCGCGCTCATCGGAGCGGCCCGGCGCACACACAGCGTCGGCGCATTGCCCGCACCGACCGGTGACGACGACGTCGATTTCGGAAACTAGAAGGGAGACAGCCATGTTCGGCGATGGCCACCTGATAGTGGTCGACCTCGGGTTCGGCGATGCCGGAAAAGGCGCGACCGTGGATTGGCTCTGCGCACCCGCGAACGGGCTCGAGGTGTCCGCGGTGGTGCGCTTCAACGGCGGCGCGCAGGCGGCGCACAATGTGCTCGCGGGTGGACGGCACCACACGTTCCGGCAGTTCGGGTCCGGCACCCTCTCGCGGGTGCCGACCTTCCTGTCGCGATATATGCTGGTCGAGCCCATCGCGCTCGCCGCCGAAGCCCGGGCGCTGGAACAGCTCGGGGTCGCCGATCCGCTGTCGCTGATCTCCGTGGACGAACGGGCGCTGCTCACCACCCCGATCCACGGGGCCGCCAACCGCTGCCGGGAAGACGCGAGGGGTGCTGCCCGGCACGGTTCGTGCGGTATGGGAATCGGGGAGACCGCGAGTTACGCACTCGCCCACGATGCGCCGCGGGTCGCCGACTGCCTGCGACCGAATACGCTGCGGCGCAAGCTGATCGCGCTCGAGGAGTACTACCGGCCACTGTTGGAGGGCAGCGGACACCGGTATGACTCGATCGATGATCTCGTCGAGGTCTACACCGAATTCGCTCGCGCCGTGGCGATTCTGCCGGGCGATCAACTGGCCGCGTTCGCCGCTGATGGGCGGCTGGTCTTCGAGGGCGCGCAGGGGGTGCTCCTGGACGAATGGCGCGGGCTGCACCCGTACACCACCTGGTCGACGGTGGAGCCGCGCAATGCCCGCGCCATGCTCGCCCGGATCGACGCACCCGGATACGTCCTGGGCGTCACCCGAAGCTATTTCACCAGACATGGGGCCGGACCCTTCCCCACCGAGGACGCCGACCTGTCGATTGTGGAGCGGCACAATGGCACCGGGGAATACCAGGGCGAGTTCCGGCGCGGGCACCTCGACCCGATCCTGCTGCGCTATGCCGTACGGGCCTGCGGCGGCATCGACGGGCTGACCGTCAACCACCTCGACGCCCTCGGCGAAATCCGCACCACCACCGGATATCTCACCACCGACGGCTGCCTGGACCGACTCGACCTCGGCGACTGGCAGGACCTCGACCACCAACAGCGGCTCACCGACCTCCTCGGCGCGGCGATGCCCGTACTGGCGGATCTGCCCACCGATGTGATCGGCTACCTGGAAGCCGAACTCGGCGTACCCGTGGTCCTCACCGCCCACGGCCCCGACCGGTTCGATCGCACGCCCCGCGTCTCACCGGACAACAGGTCCGCGCCCGGCACGCTTCGGGCGACGGGGTGACACCCACCCGTCGGGTGTGCCCCTCGGCTCATCGCCCGAGCCGGCCCGTGATCCGCACACCGGGGCACGACCAGCTCACTTCCAGCATCGCGGAGATGGCCAGCTCACACCGGGTTTCGGCGCACCCACCCCACCCGGCAGCGGCCGATCGCGCGGATCAGGCCCCGACTACGGCATGATTGACCACTTGTGGAGCAACAATCCGCGGTATCCATCGATGTGATCGCCCTACGCTACGGGCGCGAGGATCCCACCGTCACGGTCGGCATCGCGCCCCGGCGCTGGGAGCCCTTCCCGGGGCAACTCGCACTGCCCGGCGTGCTACTCGGGCGCGGGGAACGCCTCGAGGCGGCGGCCCGGCGCGCGGTGCACACCAAACTCGGTGTGCCCGAAGCCGCCATCCGCGCCGTCGGCCAGCTGGTCACCTTCGATGAACCCAATCGCGACCCGCGCGGACCGACGCTGTCCATCGCCATGTGGGCCGTCATCGGCGAACATGAGGGCGATACCGCCGAATGGGTGACCTTCGAGCGCATGCCCGCCCTCGCCTTCGACCACAACCGCATTGTCGACACCGCACGCGGCCTCTTCGCCGAAATGCTCTGGAAGCACCTGGAATTCACCCGCCCCCTGATCGGCGAGGAATTCCCCGCCACCCGCGCCGTCACCCTCACCGCCGCCCTGGAAGGCAGCCGCCCCGATCCGGGCAACCTCAACCGCACCCTCGCCGCCCTCCCCGGTCTGACCCGCACCGGCGAACGCGTACGCGTGAAAGCCACCGGCCGCCCCGCCGCCATCTGGGCCTTCGACGCCCAGCAATCAGCAAGCCGCACCGGCGAATAGCGGCCGTCTGGGGCGGAATAGGCCCTTCGTCCCCTCGACTCAGCGGCCCTCAGCCCCACGACTCAGCCCCACGACTCAGCGGCCCTCGCCGCCCGGCACAGCGGGGCCGTGGGCGACCCGATTCAGCCGCGCCGCGCCTGTCCATCCCGGCGCGCTTTTGGCCCGGATCCACACGATCAGCGCAACAGTTTTGGCTGTGGATCCCGGCCAAAGCATGCCGGGATGACGAGGAGTGGGCCCGCGGCCTCGTCGCC
The DNA here is from genome assembly GCF_001625085.1 of Nocardia acidivorans NBRC 108247. GTDB lineage: Bacteria > Actinomycetota > Actinomycetes > Mycobacteriales > Mycobacteriaceae > Nocardia > Nocardia acidivorans. The sequence goes on along the minus strand of NZ_BDAW01000048.1, from coordinate 38,756 downwards.
TTCGCCCAGCGGCGGACTCGGTCGGAAGTCGCAATCGGCGGAACGGCGATTTCAGCGGTCGATTTGAAGCCGATTCGAGAATCTCGCTCTCCTACAAGGCGATTCGCCAGGTCATTACCAAGTCTTCCTGTGCGCCTGACGTTTCCACCGGGTGATGGTTTCGACATCCGCACTCACATATTTAGATGCGCATATCGCCGTGTAGGTATGCCTGGGCTGTCAGGCAGCGGTTCCCGACTCGGTCCCTATCGCAGCGAGGTGTACTGGACCGTCAGTCAACTTATGAGGTTTTCGATGCAGGCAATCCTATTGACCACGACCGGTGGGCCCGAAGTGCTGGTGCCGGGCGAGGTTCCCACGCCGCGCCCGCAGGCCGGGCAGGTGCTCGTGCGGAGCGAGGCGATTCCGGTGCTCTACCCCGAGACCATGCTGCGTTCGGGCGCGTTCCCCCTACCGATCGAGAAGCCGTTCGTATTCGGCACCCAGGCCGCCGGGGTGGTGGTCGAGATCGGTGCGGGCGTGGACCCCGGACTGCTCGGGCAGCGGGTGATCGTGGCCAGCGACAGTTTCGGCACCTATGCCGAATTCGTCTGCGCCCCCGCTGAATCCGCGGTGCGCATTCCCGACGCGCTGCCCTCTGTCGAGGCGGCGGCCCTCACCATGAGCGGATCGGTGACGCTGCCGCTGCTCGAAGCGGCCAAGCTCACCGGGACCGAGACCGTGCTGATCGAGGCCGCCGCGACCGGTATCGGCGGCTACCTGACCCAGCTCGCCAAGCAGACCGGTGCGGCGCGCGTCATCGCCACCGCCGGTGGACCCGAAAAGGCCGGTCGCGCACGCGAATTCGGCGCGGATGTGGTGATCGACCATCTCGACCCGCACTGGGTCGACCGGCTGCGCGAAACCCTCGGCGGCGCAACGATAGACGTGGTCTTCGACTCCATCGGTGGCGAATCCGCGCCGGCGCTACTGGATCTCATGACCCCGCTCACCGGCCGCATGCTCAGCTACGGTTTCCTCTCCGGAGCACCGGCTCAGATCACCGCCATGGATCTGATCGTGCGCGGGCTCACCCTCATCGGCTGCTCCGGCCCGGCGTGGCTCGCGGGCGTGTCCGATGCCCGGGGCGCGGCCATGGAGCGCGCGGTATCGGGTGCGCTCACCCCGCTGGTGGATCGGGTGCTCCCCCTGGATCAAGCCGCCCAGGCACATCGGATCCTGGACGACCGCGCCGCCAAGGGAACTATTGTGCTGCAACCCCGCTGACCACGAGCGCGCCGATCGACTCCGCACTCGCCGTATCCGCTGCGGAGCGCCGGCCGCCGCGCCGCCGGGGCGAAATGCGCGGCCCGACACACGCCCCGGCCAAACCTTCCGAATCGGGCGCGCGCGCCGCATAGAGTGCGGAGACGACAGTGGCGCGGCACGGCACCTACCCCGGAAGGCGAGGCTCCATGAGCTCCTCGAATACCGTTCTGATCACCGGCACCTCCTCGGGCATCGGCCTGGCCACCGCCGTGGGCGCGGCCCGCGCGGGCTGGCAGACCGTGGCCACCATGCGCGATGTGGGGCGGGCGGGGGCGCTCATGGACGCGGCCAACGAGGCCGGGGTCGCCGGGCTCATTCGCGTGGAGCCCCTCGATGTCACCGACGCGAATTCGGTCGCCGAATGCGTGAAGAAGGTGGTCGCCGATTACGGGCGGCTGGACGCGGTCATCAACAACGCCGGGGCCGGATTCGTCGGGACCATCGAGCAGACCGGAGTGGAGGCGGTGCGAAATGTCATGGAGGTCAACTACTTCGGTGTGGTCGAGGTGACCCACGCCGCCATGCCGCACCTGCGCGAGGCGGGCGGGCGATTGATCACCGTGACCAGCGTGGGCGGGGTTATCGGGCAGCCGTTCAATGAGGCGTACTGCGCGGCCAAGTTCGCCGTCGAAGGGTTCATGGAGTCACTCGCGCCGGTCGCGGCGACCGTCGGCGTGCGAGTCATGGTGATCGAACCCGGTGCGGTGGCAAGCGAATTCGTGGCCAGTCAGCAGATCGATATACCGGGGCTGCTGGGCGCGGCCGGACCGTACGCCCCGGCACTGCGGCATTACATCGAACGCACCCAGGGCGCGTTCCGCAGCGCGCAGACCTCCGAGGAGGCCGCGGCCGCCATTGTCGCAGCGCTCACCGCGGCGGAGCCGCCGTTCCGGGCGCAGACCTCCTCGTGGGCACGGGGATTCACCTCCACCAAGCTCGCGGATCTGGACGGCGCGGCCGTGCAGATGGTCACCGCGAGCTGGGTGGCGGAACGCCAGCACTGAAATCCGTTCAGCCCCGGCCGATCTCGCGTAGCCGTGGACGAGGGCTTGGGTGCCCTGGCCTGGGTGGCGACCGGTGTAGGTGGCGGAAGCGGCGATGGTGGTGAGCAGGGCGGTGCCGATCGCACCGCCGACCTGCTCAGAGGTGTTGACCATGGCCGAGGCGATCCCCGCGTCCTGCGGCCTGGCACCGAGAATACCCAGGCTGGTGCGGTCAACGCCTACCGGCGGCGCGCCAGGGATGCCAGGATCTGGACCACCGGTTGTGGGTCCTGCGGGCCGAGATGCGGTGCGGCGAGGGTGTGGACATCGAAGACGTTTCCGGGCGTCGCGGCGTCCGCCTCCGCGATCATCCGGTCTTGCAGTGCGAGCGGCAGCATCCGGTCTTGGCTGCACCGGATATAGCTGCGTGGGATCCGTCCCCACGTCGCCGGTTCACCCCGGGCATCACCGACAGTCACGTCCCAAGCCTCATCCGGCTCCATGGCGTTGAGCGCGGTTCGGAACTTGTCGTCGTCGTAGTCGCCGGCCAGCGCGACCTTGGCGGCGGCGAGAAAGACGGGATCGGCTGAGCGCCAGTTCGTTCGGGTCACCCCGGTCTGTTCAGGATCGCCGAGGCTCGGGATCGTCGTCGCCAGTGTCGCGGCCGCTTCGGGCACGGTGAAACACTCGAGCACACTGCGTAGCCGGACACAGCAGAAGGCCGTGAAGTAGACCAGTCGCGCAATCAGATCCGGGATCTCGCCGCCGACCCGGGTGATGGTCGCCCCACCCATGCTGTGGCCCACCAGGACGACCGGTCCGTGCTCCGCGACCTGCCGCACAACGCGCACCACATGCTCGACGTTGTCATCGAGCCGGATCCGCGCCAGTGGCGCGGGCTCGCTCAGCAAAGCCGCGAGATCCTGGGGCGCCTGATAGGACAGCGGAAAATGCGCGGCTGGCCCGTGCCCGGGTAGGTCGACGGCCAGTGCCCGATACCCCGCTGTGGCCAGCGCGGATACCAGCGGAGCGTAGGAGGCCCCATTTCCGTTGGCGCCATGAACGATGACGAACGTCGGCGCGGCAGCTCCGGCGGCGGGCTCGGCTCCGACCGTGCACCCGCTCGCTAATGCGCCGGCGCTCGCGCCCAGTAAGGCCCTACGTGAGAATTCAGGCACGCTCGCCCGCCTGTGCCCGAGTCTTCAACCCGGCAACGATCAACAGGGTGCACCCGAGCACGCCGATCACCCAGTCCGCCCACTCGGGCACGCCGGCCGCACGCAGCACCGCGGCCACGCCGAAGCTGTGTTGCCACAGGGCTTCGGTCAGTGCCGAACCGAACCCCTGCACGAACAGGATCAGACCCGCTATCCACCATCCGGACTGCGCGCGGGCAGCCGTGACCCATTCCGACATAATTCGTCCTCCGATCGGTTCTGATGCAACTGCATCGAAACGGTAGCACTGTTCCGATGCGACTGCATCGGTATGCTCATACGGTGCCGAAACAGGTGGACCACGAGAGCCGACGCCGTCATATCGCGGACGCAGTCTGCGGCCTCATCGGCAGAGCCGGCATCGAGGCGGCCACCCTGCGCCAGGTGGCCGCGGAGGCGGGCGTCTCGATGGGTGCCGTCCAGCGGTGTTTCAACACTCGCCAGCAGATGCTGATATTCGCCCAAGACCATGTGAATCGCCGCGTGACCGAGCGGGCACAGGAACGCATCGCGGCCTCGGCCGACCCGGAGTCAGTCGTCACTATGCTGGAGCAGACACTGCGAGCCATGCTTGTCGTCGACGATCCGGAACTGGTCGATGCGCGCGTCTGGGTCGCGTTCAGCGCGCAAGCTGCCGTGGACCCGGTAATAGCGGCCGCGCAGCGCGCACAGCAACGCGGACTGGCCGAACTCCTCGAACTCCTGGTGCGGGTTGGTCAGGACAGTGGCCGCATCCGCCCGGAAATAGTGCCCGCGCACGCCGCCGAAGAACTCATCGCCCTCACCGATGGCTTAACCCTGCATGTCCTCATCGGGCATCACACCCCCGAATCAGCCTCGACGATCCTGCGCCGGCGCACGGCAGGACTCTGGACGTGCACGCCGCCCGTTCCCGCTGATCACCCGAAACGCTAAGCGCTGAATGCACCGCAATTTTCCGCGCACCGCGCTGAACGAACAGGCCGCAGCCGGCTGGCCGAGATCGGTTGCGGTCCACATACATCCGCTGCTGCCGACGGCTCGGCCGTTCCCATCGCGCGATCAGCGGCCGAGCTGTCCAAGACGCTCCAGGACCGGGACGTGGACCTGGTGGTACTCGACCAGGGCATCGATACCTCCACCGCCGTAGGGCGCATGTTCTTCCAAATCCTCGGTGCGATAGCCGAATTCGAGCACGCTCTGATGTCCGGGCGCACCCGCGACGGGCTGGCCGCCGCCCGCGCTCGCGGACGCACCAGCGGCCAGAAACCCAAACTCGGGCGCCGGCAAGTCGAGCTCGCACGGCCGATGTACGACGAAATCGACGAGCGCGGCAAGCGGCGCTGCACCGTAAGCCAGATCGCCGCTGAGTTCGGCGTCACCCGCCCCACTATCAATCGGCACCTCGACACGAACTCATAGCCTCAGCGCACAGCCGACCAGGCGCTCCACGAACTTCGTCGGATCGTCACCTACTCCAGGACTCCGACGTAACCGTTGGTCAGGCCATTGTCGTTGTTTTTCGCACGATCCGGGATCGCTCAACCCTCAACCTCGAATCTCCCTGAGCGCGACGCCACTTTGCGGCTGGGGCCGGCTTCGGGATTCCGGGGCCTCATCGGATTGGCCGTCGACGCGCGCCAGCACCCGCAAGCTCGCGTTGGATGCGAGAACGACGTAGTTCGCGGGGTGTGTGGGTCCCGGCTGAAAGCATGCCGGGAACGGGGAAGATCTAGCCGGTGATTTCCCACTCGTAGACGGTGAGTTCCGACGCGCCGGTGGTGTGGATGGGGTCGGTGTGGATCAGATCCCAGGCGGCGTCGAGGCTTTCGGCCAGAATCACGTAGGCCCCGCCGCTGTTGTCGGTGAATTTCCCGGTCTCGACCAACTGTCCGCGCGAGCGGACGCCGTCGAGCCAATCCTTGTGCGGCTGCGCCACACTCGGATCGAAGCGCGGGGTGCGCATTGCCAGCACCAAGTACTTGCGCACCCTGCGCTCCCTACCTATTTGTCTTCGCCGCGCGGCGCGCGCGTCGCCGCCGCGGCCGCCCGGACCTGCGGCGCGAGTTGCACCACCTGGCCGAGCACACCGTTGATGAACGAGGGGGAATCATCGGTGGAGAGCTCCTTGGCGAGCTCGACCGCCTCATCCACCGCCACCACGGGCGGAACATCATTGGCGTGGAACAACTCCCACACCGCGACCCGCAGAATCGCGCGGTCCACGGCGGGCAGCCGGGACAGCGCCCAATCCTGCAGATACGACTCGATGGTGCCGTCCACGCGGTCCAGATCGTCGGCGACGCCTTCGACCAGGACACGGGTGTACGGATTCACCGGGGCCACCGAATCGTCGCTCACCGAGAGCGAAACGCGGTCCGACAGCAGATCCGCGGGGTCGATATCGCGGGCCTCTGCCTCGAAGAGCAGATCCACCGCACGCCGGCGCGCCTTATGCCGGGCGCCGAGCTTCTTGAAACCTGCGGACTTCTTGTCCGGGGGCTGGTTGGCCACGGTCACCATTATCCGCGCGTCAGGAGTTGACGCGGCTGATGTAGGAACCGTCGCGGGTATCCACGCGCAGCTTGTCACCCTGGTTGATGAACAGCGGCACCTGGATCTCGGCGCCGGTCTCCACGGTGGCGGGCTTGGTGCCCGCGCTGGAGCGGTCGCCCTGCAGGCCCGGCTCGGTGTGGGTGACGATGACGTCGATGGCGACGGGAAGCTCGACGAAGAGCGCCTCGCCCTCGTGCATGGCGATCTGCACCTGCATGTTCTCCAACAGGAAGCCGGCGTTCTTGCCGATGATGGCTTCCTGCAGGTGAATCTGGTCGTAGGTCTCGCCGTCCATGAAGATGAAGTCCGAGCCGTCGTGGTACAGGTAGGTCATATCGCGACGGTCGACGGTCGCGGTCTCCACCTTGACGCCGGCGTTGAAGGTCTTGTCGACAACCTTGCCCGAGACCACGTTCTTCAGCTTGGTGCGCACGAAGGCGGGACCCTTACCCGGCTTGACATGCTGGAACTCGACGATCTGCTGCAGCTGATTGTCGATCTTCAGCACGAGGCCGTTCTTGAAGTCACTGGTGTCCGCCACTGTCCTGCGATCTCCTGTTTGTCGGTCGACCGGCGTCAGTCGACGACGGTCAGGTCTTTGCTGGTGCGGGTGAGCAGTTCCGGGCCCCCCTGGCGAACCACGAGCGTATCCTCGATCCGGACTCCGCCGCGGCCGGGGAAATACACACCTGGCTCGACGGTCACCGCCACGCCATCGAGAAGTGTACCCGTGCCGGTTTTGGCGATTCCGGGCGCTTCATGGATCTGCAGGCCGACCCCGTGCCCGAGGCCGTGCACGAAGAGTTCGCCGTAGCCCGCGGCTTCGATCACCGAGCGCGAGGCCGCGTCCACCGCGCGGGTCGACGCACCGGGGGCCAGGGCTTCGCGGCCCGCCCGCTGCGCGGCGTGGACCAGGTCGTACACCTCGCGCTGCCAGTCCGAGGGCTGACCCAGCACGAAGGTGCGGGTCATATCGGAGTGGTAGCCGCCGACCAGTGCGCCGAAGTCGAGCTTCACGAAATCGCCCTGTGCCAGTACGGCCTCGGTCGGACGGTGGTGCGGGACCGCCGAATTCGCGCCCGCGGCCACGATGGTCTCGAAGGCGACGGCGTCCGCGCCGTGCTCGAACATGAGCCATTCCAGATCGCGCGCCACCTGGCGTTCGGTGCGGCCGGGGCGCAGGCCACCCCGTTCGAGCAGCGCGGCCAAGGCGATATCGGCGGCATCGCAGGCGGCTTGCAGTCGGCCGACCTCGAAATCGTCCTTCACCATGCGCAATTGCTCGACCAGACCGGAGACCGGGACCAGATCCAGGCCGGTGGCCTGGGATTGGAAGGCACGATGCTGTTCGACGGTGACGATATGGCTCTCGAAGCCGACCCGGCCGGTCTGCCACTCCCCCGCTATCTCGAGGACGCGGCGGGCGCTGGCGCGATTGATCTCCGCGCGCAGATCCGGGACCTGCTCGCCGACCTGGGTGATGTAGCGGCCGTCGGTGCAGATGACGGTGCGGTCCTCATCGCTGCCCCAGGCGTAGACCAGCAGTGCGGCATTGGAGCCGGTGAAGCCGGTGAGATAGCGAATATTGATCAGATCCGTGACCAGTAGCGCGTCGACGCGGTTCTCCACGAGCAGGTTCCGCAGGCTGGCCCGGCGCAGCGCGTAATCGGGGCGCGCGCCCGGATCGGGATCAACAGACATGTGTCCACGCTACCGTCGACACGCCGCAACACCGACACGCAACGCGTATATCGGCGGGTGCGGGTGGAAGCCTGGCTGTTCACATGTCAGGTGGTTCTCCACATTTCGTGATTCCGGGGACCGCGCGCGGCGTCGGCGCGGCAGGCTCGAAGCTATGCAATCACCGGCTCTGATCGCCCTGACGCTCTGGTGCGCGCTGCTGAGCTACTTCGATCTGCGCGCCCATCGACTGCCGAACACACTGACACTGGCCGGGGCCGCGGTGGTACTCGGCTACGGATTCGCCACCGGCCGTGGCGCGATCGCGGTGTTCGGGGCGCTACTCCTGGCCATTCCCTATCTCCTGGTTCATCTCTGCGCGCCCGATGCGCTCGGGGCCGGTGATGTGAAACTCGCCATCGGGCTCGGGGCGGCCACCGCACTGGGCGGCGCGCAGACCTGGGTGTGGGCGGCCCTTGCCGCACCCGTTCTGACCGCGCTCGCGGGGGTCGGCACACTCCTCGCATACGCCCTGATGCCTACGGCCGGCGCGCCTCGCGTAGTTGTCTCGCCCACAATGAAGCTCACCATGAAGCTATTGCCGCCGAGGGCGAGTCGGTCGGCGGGCGTGGCGCCGCTACCGCCGGTGGAAGCGCCGCGATCCGATCTCGCCGGTGTGTCGCGACCATGGGATTCACGCAGGCCGGGGCCACCGATCCGCGGTGTGGCGACCGGCTCGCTCGGCACCCTCGCGCACGGTCCGGCGATGTGCGCGGCGAGTGTGGTCGCGCTGGTTGCCGCGCGGTGAGAGCCGGGCTGCGCGGACCGCGTGTCCGGGCAGCCGCATTGACATGGAAAGATGTAACCCGTGTTGCGCTGGATAACTGCCGGAGAATCCCATGGCCCTGCTCTCGTCACGATCCTCGAGGGGATGGTGGCCGGTGTCGAGGTGAGTTCTGCCGATGTTGCCGCGCAATTGGCGCGGCGCCGCCTGGGCTACGGGCGCGGTGCCCGAATGAAGTTCGAGGCCGATGTGGTCACCCTGGTCGGCGGCGTCCGCCACGGCCGCACCATGGGTGGACCGGTCGCCATCGAGGTCGCCAATTCCGAGTGGCCCAAGTGGACCCAGGTCATGTCGGCCGATCCGGTCGACGAGTCGGAACTCGCCGAATTGGCGCGCAACGCACCGCTCACCCGCCCGCGCCCCGGGCACGCCGATTACTCCGGCATGCTCAAGTACGGCTTCGACGATGCGCGCAATGTGCTCGAGCGGGCCAGCGCCCGGGAGACCGCGGCGCGCGTCGCGGCGGGCACCGTCGCCAAGAACTTCCTCGAGCAGGCGCTGGGTGTCGAGGTCATCTCGCACGTGGTGTCCATCGGCACCGCGGCCAACACCACCGGTTTCGTACCCTCCGCCGCCGATCTCGAGGCCATCGACGCCAGCCCGGTGCGATCCTTCGACAAGGACGCCGAGGCCGCCATGATCGCCGAGATCGAGGCCGCCAAGAAGGACGGCGACACCCTCGGCGGTGTGGTCGAGGTCGTCATCGGTGGGCTGCCCGTCGGCCTGGGCTCGTTCACCTCCGGTGAGGCGCGCCTGGATTCGCGACTCGCCGCCGCACTCATGGGAATTCAGGCCATCAAGGGTGTCGAGGTGGGCGACGGGTTCGAGACCGCGCGCCGGCGCGGCAGCCAGGCGCACGATGAGATGAAGCCGGGCCCCGATGGCGTGCTGCGCTCGACCAACCGCGCGGGTGGTCTCGAAGGCGGTATGACCAATGGTGAGGCACTGCGCGTACGCGCCGCTATGAAGCCCATTTCGACTGTGCCGCGCGCGCTTTCGACCGTGGATATGTCCACCGGGGACGAGGCCGTCGCGATTCACCAGCGCTCGGATGTGTGCGCGGTGCCCGCGGCCGGTGTGGTGGCCGAGGCCATGGTGGCGCTCGTGGTCGCGCAGGCGGTGCTGGAGAAGTTCGGCGGTGATTCGCTGAACGAGACCGTCGACAACATCACCAGCTATGTGAAGCGAATCAACGCGCGCCCGCACGTTCCCTCGGGCAACGCGCCGCTGGAGGCGTAGGTGAGCGACACTTGCGCAGCCGCGCTCACCGGAGCCCACCGGGTGCGGGTGTCCCGCAAAAGACAGTGACCGGTGCAGCCGACCAGCCGCTGAGTGTGGTGCTGGTCGGTCCGCCCGGCGCGGGCAAGTCGACGATCGGCCGCAAACTCGCCCGCGAACTCGGCGTGGACCTCTACGACACCGATGCCGGGATCGAGGAGCAGACCGGGCGCACCATTCCGGAGATTTTCGCCCGGGACGGCGAACCCGAATTCCGGCGTATCGAAGAGCAGGTGGTGCGCGACGCCGTGCTGGCCGGGCACGGCATCATCTCGCTCGGCGGTGGTTCGGTGCTGTCCGCCGCCACCCGCGAACTGCTGCGCGGGCGCACCGTGGTCTACCTGGAAATCAGTGTGGGCGAAGGACTCCGCCGCACCGGCGCGAGCACCAATCGCCCCCTGCTGAACGGTACCGACCCGGCGGCCAAATACCGCGAACTCATGAAGATTCGCCGCCCCCTCTACCGCGAGGTGGCATCGGTCCGCGTCCGCACCGACGGCCGCAGTCCGGGCCGGGTGGTCCGCATGATCCTGGGCAAACTCGGCCTGGAGTCGACTCTCCCCGAAGAGACCATCACCACCGAAGTGCCGGTGGTCGCCGTCGATCCGGGCGACTCCACCCGCTCGCGTTCCCGCCGTCGCAGACGGCGCGGCCGGGGCCGGGGTGACACCGCGTCCGCGACCCAGCCGAATGCCGCCGTCCCCGAGACGAATTCCACGAACATCACCCAGACTGCCGACAGCGCGTCCGAAACCTCGGACGGCACCGACGATTCCACGAAGTCGGCACGACGCGGCCGCCGTTCCCGACGGCGTAGTAGCCGCGCCGCCGGTCCCGCGAGCGTGGCGGCCGAGAGCGGGAACGCGTCCGGCGCGACCCCGCGAACAGGTGAGCCTGCCGGAATCGTCGCCGAAACCGGTTCGGCCACAACGACAGCCGCCACCGGAACAGCGGCCCGAACCGGGGGCAACGCGCCCACCGCAGCCGAGCGATCGGGAACCCCGCCCGGGACCGGAGCGAGCACCGCCGCAGCGCGCGAGGTAGCCGACACCGACGGTGGCACGGTCGCGACGAATACGGCCCCCTCGGGTGGGGGCGTGCCCTCGCGATCGCGGCGGGGCCGTCGCCGCGGCGGCGCGGCCCGATCTCGCGGTGGTGCGGAGACGCGGTCGCGCCGTGATGAGATGACCGCCGAGTCGCAGCGCGCCGCGGCAGCCCAGGCCACCGGCGCGGCGACATCCGGTCCCGGCGCGGCGGATGCGGCGACCGGGGAGGCGAGCTCTGCTGCCGGCGGGATGAATTCCCCCGGCGAGAGGCAGGATTCGGTGGCCGGGGAGCCGGGAGCGGGGCGTTCGCGGCGGGCGCGGGCCCGGCGGGCCAGGGCACGGGCGCGCGGCGGGAACGGAACTGAACAGATCGTACGAGAAGAATCGGAGCAGCCACTATGAGCGAGCCGACCCGCATCGAGGTCCGCACCGCCGATCCGTACCCGGTGATCATCGGGCGCGGTCTGCTCGGCGAACTGGTCGATGAGGTCACCGGGCGCAATGGTGTGCGCACGGTCGCGATCTTCCATCAGCCGCCGCTCGCGGAGACGGCCGAGGTGGTGCGGAAGGCGCTGGCGGACAAGGGAATCGACGCGCATCGCATCGAGATCCCGGACGCCGAGGACGGTAAGGATCTGGCCGTGGCCGGATTCTGCTGGGAGGTGCTCGGCCGCATCGGGCTGACCCGCAAGGATGTGATCATCAGCCTCGGCGGTGGCGCCGCCACCGATCTGGCCGGATTCGTCGCCGCCACCTGGATGCGCGGTGTGAGCATCGTGCACGTGCCGACCACCCTGCTGGCCATGGTCGACGCCGCCGTCGGCGGTAAGACCGGGATCAATACCGAGGCCGGTAAGAATCTGGTCGGCTCGTTCCACGAACCCGCCGCGGTACTGGTCGACCTCGCGACGCTCGAGACGGTGCCGCGCAATGAGATCGTCGCGGGCATGGCCGAGATCATCAAGGCCGGTTTCATCGCCGATCCGGTGATCCTGGACCTCATCGAACGCGATCCGCAGGCCGCCCTCGACCCGACCGGTGAGGTGCTGCCCGAACTCATCCGGCGCGCGGTGCAGGTCAAGGCCGATGTGGTCGCCGCCGATCTCAAGGAATCGGATCTGCGCGAGATCCTCAACTACGGCCACACCCTGGGCCATGCCATCGAGCGCCGCGAGCGCTACCGCTGGCGGCACGGCGCGGCGGTCTCGGTCGGCCTGGTCTTCGCCGCGGAGCTCGGCCGCCTGGCCGGTCGTCTCGACGATGCCACCGCCGAGCGGCACGCCCGCGTCCTGGCCAGCGTCGGCCTGCCCACCACCTACGATGCCGATGCGCTGCCGCAGCTGCTGGACACCATGCAGACCGATAAGAAGACCCGCTCGGGTGTGCTGCGCTTCGTGGTCCTGGACGGCCTGGCCAAGCCGGGTCGACTGGAAGGTCCGGACCCGTCGCTACTGGCCGCGGCCTACTCGGCGATTGCCCGCGAGGCCACGCCCGGCGGCGCGATCCTGCTGTAGCACAACATATTCCGTGAGAATGCCCGCCGTCGATCCTGGACGGCGGGCATTCTCGGTCCGGTCGATCCCGTTCGGCGACGCGGCCGGGAATTCGGGCGTTATATGAAAACCGCGCGCCGCCACGGATTCCGTGGCAGCGCGCGGTGACAGCTGTTGACGCCTCAGACCCCGGCGGATTCCTTCCGCAGCGACAGCGGCGCATCCGGCGCGGAGCCGCCCTTCCTACCCTCGCGCCCGACCAGCCAGCGGCCCAGCGCCACACCGATCATGGCCGGAACGAAGATGAGCAGGATGATGAAGGACGCACCCGAGGTGATCTCGAAGAACAGTCCATTGTCACCGAGGTCGAACTTCGGCAGGAAGTCCAGGATCCAGGCGACCAGGCCCGCGCCGAGCCCACCGGCCAGACCCGCCTCGAGCCAGCGCATGGTCAGATCGGCCCCGTGCTCGGGATCGGCATTGGCGCGCCGATCGGCGCGGCCGTCCAGTACACCCCAGGCGATCACGGCCGCCAGCAGGACGATCAGGCACAAGATCCGCATCCACGAGCCATTGGTCGGCCAGTACACCATCGCGAAGCCGAGCACGGTCCGCAGCACAATGGTCAGCGCTCCCAAACCTACGGCGCGCAACACCCACGCATTCATGATGATCACCTTAACCTGCGAAACCGCCGAGCCGAACTGAAACCCGTTCTAGAAGCGTAGCCAATTCGGGAATCGGAACGCACCCGGCACCCGTGACCGGGCCGCGCCGACTCCGCACGCTGATAGAAATGCAGGGTGAGCATCGAAGCCGTCGCCCTGTTGCAGGATCCGATCCGCAGGCGGCTGTACGAGTACGTCGCCGCCGCGGACCACGATGTGAGCAGGGATGAAGCCGCCGAGGCCGCGGAGATCAAGCGCCCGCTGGCGGCATTCCATTTGGACAAGCTCGCCGAGGCGGGGCTGCTCGACGCGGTGTTCCGGCGGCCCGAGGGCAAGTCCGGGCCGGGGTCGGGGCGGCCCGCGAAGTTCTATCGGCGCGCCGACGCGGAGTTCGCGGTCAGTCTGCCCGCGCGCGACTATCGCACCGCCGCAGCGATTCTGGCGGAGGTGCTGGAGCATGCCGGATTCGAGCAGGCGATCGAGAAAGCCGCCGAGCGGCACGGACCGGCGCTGCGGGATCGCGATGTGCTCGAGGCATTGCGCGAGCGCGGGTACGAGCCATATCTGGACGGTGCGGTGATTCGCCTGCGCAACTGCCCTTTTCACCGGCTCGCGGTGGATTTCCCGCCGCTGGTGTGCGGAATGAACCTGGCAATGCTGGAAGGTCCCGCGGCGGAGGCGGGTTGGGTCGCGAGGATGGATCCCGCGCCGGGGCGATGCTGCGTCAGCCTTTCTAAAACAAGCACTGATTAGTTATAGTCCAGGCATGCACCTCGCACTCTTCAATATCGGGCGCATGGTCGCCCCCAAGGGCGATCCGCGCGTGGCCGAGTTCTACGCCGAACTCGATCGCATCAATGCCATCGCCGACGACTCCCCCGGCTTCGTCTGGCGACTGGTCGACGAGGATTCCAACGACGCGACCTCGGTGCGCCCATACGAGAATGATCCGGACATGCTGGTGAACCTCAGCGTCTGGGAATCGCGCGAGTCGATGTTCAACTACGTGTACCGCAGCCCGCATATGGATTTCCTGCGGCGGCGACGGGAGTGGTTCATCCCGATCAAGGAGGCCATCACCGTGCTGTGGTGGGTGCCGATCGGTGCGACGCCGTCGCTGGCGGAGGCCATCGACCGACTCGATCACCTGCGGGCGCACGGGCCGACGGCGCACGCGTTCACGTTCCGGAACGCGTTCGAGCCGCAGCCGACCGGTTAGCGGGGTGCGGATCCCGGCCGAAAACATGCCGGGATGACGGGGGCGAGGCAGTCCGCGGTGACGGGCTGGACGGGTTAATCCTGAAGGGCCGCAGCCATTTCCGCTTTGGGGGCGGGTTTGCCGGTGAACTGTTCGACCTGACCGTACGCCTGGTTCAGGAGCATCTGCAGGCCGCTGACGACGGTGTGGCCCGCGCGGGTCACGGCCTCGGCGAGGGGGGTGGGCCAGGGGTTGTAGATGGCGTCCAGCACCACCGGGGCCTGGGCCACCGCTCCGGCCACCGGTTCGGCTCCGGCGGCGGGGACGGTGCTGACGACCACGTCCACGTCGGAGCAGACGAAGCCGAGGGAGTCCGGGTCGAAGCCGATGACTTCGGCCGAAAGGCCCAGGCGCTCGGCCAGTTCCAGGGTGTCTGCGGCGCGGCGGGGACTGCGGGCGACGATGGTGATGGTGTGCGCGCCGAGTTCGGCCAGGGCCAGCAGGGCGGGGCGGGCCGTGCCGCCCGCACCCAGGACCACGGCCTTGTCGATCGCCTCGACACCCGCGCCCTCGAGCGCGCCACGCACCCCGTCCACATCGGTGCAGTCCGCGCGCCAGCCGTTCTCGAGGCGCAGCAGGGTGTTGGCCGAGCCGACCAATTCGGCGCGCTCGGTGCGCTCGGTGGCGTAGTCGAGGGCGGCGACCTTACCGGGCATGGTCACCGACAGCCCGACCCATTCGGGGCCGAGCCCGTCGACCAGGCCGGGCAGTCGCTCGGCGTCGCATTCGATGCGCTCATACGTCCAGTCCAGGCCCAGCGCCCGGTAGGCGGCCAGGTGCAGTTGCGGCGAGCGCGAATGCGCGATGGGGCTACCGAGTACGGCGGCCCTGCGGTGCTCACCGTCCACTGTCGAGAATTCCACTCTGCCTGGCCTTTTCGATATTGCGCAGATGTTCGCTATAGCTTTCGGTGAACAGCGTGGTGCCCTGTTTGTCGACGGTCACGAAGTACAGCCACGGCCCCGGTTCCGGTTTCTCCATGGCGCGCATGGCATCCAGGGAGGGCGCGGAGATCGGTGTCGCGGGCAGACCCGACATGGCGTAGGTGTTCCACGGGGTCTTCTTATTGCGATCCGCGTCGGTGGTGGCGACCTCGGTGGCCGAGAGCGCGTAGTTCACCGTGGAGTCGAACTCCAGCTTCTGATCCGCCTTGAGCCGGTTCACGATCACCCGCGCCACCTTGGACATGTCCTGCGGCAGCGCCTCACGCTCCACCAGCGACGCCCCGATCAGGGTGTCGTACGGCGACAAACCGTTGGCCGCACCGGAATTCAGAATTCCGGTGGCCTCGTAGCTGGCCGCGCTGGCGGTGACCAACTGCTCGAGAATCCGCTCGGGCGAACCGCTGGGGTCGAAATCCAGGGTGCCCGCGGCGATCAGACCCTCGAGCTGACGACTGCGATCGGGTACCTGACGCACCCGGTCCATCGCCCACGACGGCACGCCCAGGGCCGCCGGATCGGCGCTGCCGCCCGCCGCCTCGAGCTGGTCGTAGGTGACGCATTTGGCGGCCGAACCGGTGCCGACACAGCTGGCGTCGGCGATCTTGCGGTAGATGCCGTCCTTGCGCGCACCGGTATTCACATCGGTGGAGTCGTGCAGCTGGCGGCCCTCGGAGATCACCACATTGCCGACCCGCGAGCTCTTGCCGACCAGCGCGACCACGGCCTCGGACGCCTTGCTGTGGCTGGGGATGGCGTAGTAGCCGGGCTGCACCGCGCTCATATTGTCATTGCGCACCGCGGCCTCGTAGAAGGCGGCGCTGCTGGCCACCACGCCCTTGGCGAACATGGTGTCCGCGATCTGGGTGGCGGTATCGCCCGATTTGACCTGCACCACGGCGAGCGGACCGGGCGCACCGGAGAAGTCCTCGGCCGGGCTGAACCGGTTCATGAACTTCCACGCCGCGAATCCGGCCGCGCCGACGAACAATACGGCGAAGACGGTCGCGAAGACCACGAGATTGCGACGGCGGCGCTTACGCTCGGCGGCCTTGCGCGAGGCCACCCGGGAACGCTTCGGCCGGTTTCCGCCTCTACCGCCGCGACCGCTCGCACCGCGCGACTGTCCGCCCGTACCGCGACCGCGATCCGCGCGCTGCGGCGCCTGCCGGCGCGGCGGCTCGGGCTCGAGGATGGGCTCCTCGTCCTCATCCTCATAGCGGGGGATGACGGTGGTGTCGTCCTCGTAATCGTCCGCCTCGGACCATTCCAGATCGTCACGGCGATAACGGCGTTCAGCGCTCTGCCGGTAGCGTTCCTCGGCTCGCGTCCAGCGGTCGGTCATGCAAGATCACCATCACCGCGCGGCTTCAATGCTGCACTCCGTTCGTCCAACCAACCCTGCAGGATTGATACGGCGGCCGCCTGATCGATGACCGACCGCTGCCCGCGCGCGCGAACTCCACTGTCCCGCAACGCCCGTGCAGCAGACACCGTAGTCAGACGTTCGTCGGAAAGCCGCACCGGGACCGGTGCGATCAGGGTCCTCAAACGCCCCGCGAAGGTGGCCGCCAGCTTAGCCGACGAGCCGCTCTCTCCGCGTAAGGTGCGGGGAAGGCCCACGATCACCTCTACAGCCTCGTATTCACGAATAATTTCGGCAATTCGGGCAAGGTCGGATGCCAAGGTTCCGGGCGCGACCTTCTTGGCCTTGGGCACGGTCTCGACCGGCGTGGCGAGTACGCCGTCCGGATCGCTGGAGGCCACGCCGATGCGGACCGTGCCCACATCGAGCGCGATGCGGCGACCGCGACCCGGATCATCCGAGGGGTTGGGCCGGTCCACGGGGAATCCCGTACTTCCGGCGGTGAACCGGGTGTCGCCGCCGGTGACGCCCGGACTGTCCGAGTGGTCGGAAGGGGGCATCACCCGGCGAGCTCGGCCACCCGCGCCCGCAAGGCCGACAATCCGGCCTCGATGCCTTCGGGGTTGGAGCCCGCGCCCTGCGCCATTTCCGGCTTACCGCCACCGCGGCCATTGATGCTGGGGCCGAAGGACTGAACCAGATCGCCCGCCTTCACACCCAGATCCTGCGCGGCCTTGGTGACCGCCACCACGAACGGCACCTTGCCCTCGTCATTGCCGAGCAGAGTGACAATGGCGGGCTCGGAACCCAAGCGGCCCCTGATGTCCTGCACCAGGGTGCGCAGATCACCCGCGCCGACACCCTGCGGTGCGGCGGCGGCGACCAGCAGCACCTTGCCCACGCGCTGGGCCTGCTCCACGAAGGTGCCCGCACTCGACAGCACGGCCGCCATCTTGGTGCGCTCCAGCTCCTTCTCGGCGACCTTGAGGCGCTCGACGAGCTGCTCCACGCGCGCGGGCACCTCCTCCGAGGGCACCTTCAGCGAGGAGGCGATACCGGCGAGCAGGGCTCGCTCCTTGGCCAGGTACCTGTACGAGTCCAGGCCCACGAAGGCTTCCACGCGGCGAATACCGGAACCGACCGACGACTCACCCAGCAGGGTGATCGGGCCGATCTGCGAGGAGTGCTGGACATGGGTGCCACCGCACAGCTCCATGGAGAACGGTCCGCCGATCTCCACCACGCGCACCTCATCGCCGTAGTTCTCGCCGAACAGGGCCATGGCCCCCATCTTCTTGGCGGACGGCAGATCGGTGATGAAGGTGTTCACCGCGAAATCGTCGGCGACGGCATTGTTGGAGATGGCCTCGATATCGGCCTTCTGCTGCTCGGAAAGCCCGCCCTGCCAATTGAAGTCGAAGCGCAGGTAGCCCGGCTTGTTCAACGAACCGGCCTGAACGGCGTTGGGGCCCAGCACCTGTCGCAGTGCGGCATGCACCATATGGGTACCGGAGTGGCCCTGGGTGGCGCCGTGCCGCCAGGCCGGATCGACCTGTGCGAGCACGGTATCGCCCTCGGTGAGCTGACCCGCCTCGACGGTGGACTTGTGCACCCACACCTTCTTGGCGATCTTCTGCACGTCATTGACGCGCACCTTCAGACCATGCGAGGACTGCAGTGCACCGCGATCGGCGATCTGACCACCGGACTCGGCGTACAGCGGCGAACGGTCCAGAATGATCTCCACATCCTGGCCCACCTCGGCCACCGGCACCCGCACGCCATCCTTGATGATGGCCAGAACCGTTGCCTCGGTGGCGAGTTCGTCGAAACCGGTGAACTCGGTCGCGCCGCGGTCGACGAATTCCTTGTAGACCGTCAGATCGGCGTGCGCGTGCTTGCGCGAGTACGCGTCCTCCTTGGCGCGGGCGCGCTGCTCGGCCATGAGGGAACGGAAACCGTCCTCGTCGACCTGGAGCCCGGCCTCGGCGGCCATCTCCAGGGTCAGATCGATCGGGAAACCGTAGGTGTCGTGCAGGGTGAACGCCTCGGTGCCGCTGATCTTCTTGCCGCCCTGGGACTTCACCTCGGCCACGGCATCGTCGAACAGCTTCGAACCGGTGTTCAGCGTCTTGAGGAACGCGGATTCCTCACCGACGGCGACGGTTTCGATGCGCTTGAAATCGGTGGCCAGCTCCGGGTACGACGGGGCCATCAGATCGCTGACGACCTTCATGAACTCGCCCATTACCGGCTTCTCCGCGCCCAGCAGGCGGGCCGAGCGAACGATGCGGCGCAGCAGGCGGCGCAGCACATAGCCGCGGCCGTCATTGCCCGGGTTCACACCGTCGGCGATGAGCATCGCGCCGGTGCGGGCGTGATCGGCG
This sequence comes from Nocardia acidivorans NBRC 108247, assembly GCF_001625085.1. GTDB lineage: Bacteria > Actinomycetota > Actinomycetes > Mycobacteriales > Mycobacteriaceae > Nocardia > Nocardia acidivorans. The sequence continues at coordinate 19,752 of NZ_BDAW01000048.1, read as the reverse complement.
ATGACGCGGAAGCGCACATCATCGGTGTGCTCGACCCCGTAGCTGCGGCCGGTGAGCTCCTCGGCCTTGCTGATGATGGGGCGCAGCAGATCGGTCTCGTAGACATTGTCGACGCCCTGCAGCAGGAACGCGACGCGCTCGATGCCCATACCGGTGTCGATATTCTTCTTGGGCAGCGGGCCCAGGATCTCGAAATCGTCCTTGCCGCGCCCCTCGCCGCGCTCGTTCTGCATGAAGACGAGGTTCCAGATTTCGAGGTAGCGATCCTCGTCGGCCTCCGGGCCGCCCTCGATACCGAACTCCGGACCGCGGTCGAAGTAGATCTCCGAGCACGGACCACACGGGCCGGGTATGCCCATGGACCAGTAGTTGTCGGCCATACCGCGGCGCTGGATGCGCTCGGCGGGCATGCCGAGTTCGAGCCAGATGCGCTCGGCCTCGTCGTCATCGAGGTAGACCGTGGCCCACAGCTTCTCCGGATCGAAGCCGTAGCCGCCGTCCTCGACGCTGTTGGTCAGCAGGGACCAGGCGAAGGAGATGGCCTCGCGCTTGAAGTAGTCGCCGAAGCTGAAGTTGCCCGCCATCTGGAAGAAGGTGTTGTGGCGGGTGGTGATGCCGACATTCTCGATATCGCCGGTGCGCACGCACTTCTGCACGCTGGTCGCGGTGGCCCAGGGCGGGGTTTGCTGACCGAGGAAATACGGCACGAACTGGACCATGCCCGCGTTCACGAACAGCAGGTTGGGGTCGGCCAGGATCAGCGAGGCGCTGGGTACCTCGGTGTGTCCGGCACGAACGAAATGCTCCAGGAAGCGTCGGCGAATCTCGTGGGTCTGCACAGGTATCCAGCCTACCGGTCCCGGTCCAGCAGGTTTCCGCCGACCGCCGGGGGCTGACTAGCATCGGTTCGATGAGTGTGATCCCGGACCCATCGACGCCGTTTCCGCTAGCGCACACGGACCGGACGGTCTTTCTGAAACCTCATATCACCTCGGCGAATATCGAGGTCGGCGATTACAGCTACTTCGACGATCCGGTCGATGCCACCCGATTCGAGACCGAGAATGTGCTCTACGCCTTCGGGCCGGAGAAGTTGATCATCGGGAAGTACTGCGCGCTGGCGACCGGGACCCGATTCATCATGGCGGGCGCCAATCACGCCACCGCGGGCGTCTCCACATTTCCGTTCACCATCTTCGGCGGCACCTGGGCCGAGGAGACGATGGACATCATCACCTCGATCCCGAGCAAGGGCGACACCGTCGTCGGCAATGACGTGTGGATCGGCTACAACTCGCTGATCATGCCGGGCGTGCGAATCGGCGACGGCGCGATCATCGCCTCCGGGTCGGTGGTCACCGCCGATGTCCCGGCGTACACGATCGTCGGCGGGAATCCGGCCAAACCGGTCAAGCAGCGCTTCACCGATGAGGAGGTGGACGCGCTGCTGCGGGCGGCCTGGTGGGATTGGCCGACCGAGCTGGTCACCGAACACGTGCGGGTCATCATGGCGGGCACCCCGAAGGAGATCGAGGCCATCGCCCGCGACAACGGTCTCCTCCGGGACTGAGCCCCGCGGGGCCTACCAGCTGACCGGGAGCGCCTGCGGCCCGCGCACGAGCATGCCTCGCTTCCAAGGGATTTCGGCCTCGGGCACGGCCAGGCGCAGGTTCGGAAAGCGCTCCGGCAGCGCCTGGAGCACCACCTGTAATTCGATCCGGGCCAGTTGTGCGCCCAGGCAGTGGTGGAATCCGTGCCCGAATGCCATGTGCGGGTTGTGTTCCCGGGTCAGATCGAGGGTGTCGGCGGCGGCGAAGACCGATTCATCGCGATTCGCCGCCTGGGTATTGACGAACACCGCGTCCCCGGCGCGGATTCGGGTGCCGGAGAGTTCGACGTCCTCGGTCGCGATGCGCGGAAACCCTCCGCCGGAACCCAATTGGACATAGCGCAGCAGTTCCTCCACCGCACCGGGCACCGACTCCGGATGCGCGCGCAGGAATTCCCACCGTCCCGGCTCCGAGAGCAGTACGAAGGTGAAATTCGCGATCTGATTCGCGGTGGTCTCATGCCCCGCGATCAGAATCGTGACGCCCAGACTCACCAGTTCGGCCTCGCTGAGGCGATCACCGTCATCGCGGGCGGCGACCAGCGCGCCGAGCAGGTCATCACGCGGTCGCTCCCGGCGTTCGGCGACCTGCTCGGCCAGATAGCGCTCCAGCCCCGCCCGCGCGGCGATGATCTGCTCGCGAGTCGCGGCCGTGGTGGACATGACGATGTCGGAGAACTCCCGGAACCGATGCTGATCCCGCGCCGGAATCCCGAGCATCTCGCAGATGACGGTGACCGGCAGCGGAAGTGCCAGCGCCGGAATCACATCCGCGGGCGAGCCGCCGCGCGCCATCTCGTCCAGCAGCCCATCGACAATCTCGCGCACATGCGGTCGCAAGGCGCGCACCCGCTGTCCGGTGAACGCCTTGGCCACCAGCTTGCGCAGGCGGGTGTGCTCGGGTGCGTCGGTATTGAGCAGTGAGTTCCCGCGCGCCGGTTCCGGCGTTACCCGCGGCACATCCTCCCGGTCGACCACCGCGGCGCGGCTGAAGCGGGCATCCGCCAGCACGGTCCGCACGTCCTCGAACCGGGTGACCAGCCACCCTTCCCCGCCGTAGGGCAGCTGAATCCGCGAAATCGGTTCCTCCCGTTGTAGTTTCGCGAAGAGCGGATGCGCGTCGAGACGAATCGGCTCACCGAAGGGATAGCGGCGAACCTCGGCATGAGTGGTCATACGGACTTCCTTCCGATCGGAGTCCCAACCTCCGGCATTCGGATGCCTACCCCATTTCGATGGTAGGCACGTCGGAGCACGACTTCGGGCGATAGCCGGATATCTCGGGCGGGGAGTTCTAGGCTCGGCGGTATCGGCTCATGGGCCGTGAGCCGGTATTTCCCGTCCGAGAGGAGTCGGCTGTGCCGCACAGAAGTTCTTATGATCCGGGAGTCCCCAACTGGGTTGATCTCGCCACCCCCGATGTCAACGCCTCGACCGCCTTCTACGGTGAGTTGTTCGGCTGGCAGGCCAATGTCTCACCCGATCCGCAGTACGGCGGGTACACCATGTTCACCCTCGGTACCGAGGGGAGCGAGGTGGCCGCGGCCATGCCGATCATGATGGAGGGCCAGCCGCCGGCGTGGACCGCCTACGTCAAGGTGCTCGATGCCGATGCCACCGCCAAGGCCGTGCAGGCCGCGGGCGGGACCCTCTTCATGGAGCCGATGGATGTGCCCGAACAGGGCCGCATGCTCGTTTTCGCCGATACCGCGGGCGCGGTCATCGCCGCCTGGCAGCCGTATGCCTTCCAGGGCGCGGGCATAGTCAATGATCCGAACTCCTATTGCTGGAGTGAACTCCAAACCCGGGATGTCGACGCCGCCAAGGCTTTCTACGGCGACGTCTTCGGCTGGGAGAGCTCCACCGCCGAATTCGGCAGCTCCACCTACACCGAATTCAAGGTCGGCGGGAACTCCATCGCCGGCATGATGCAGATGGACGACAACTGGCCCGCGGACGTGCCCCCGCACTGGATGACGTACTTCGCGGTCGCCGATACCGATGCCACCGTCGCCAAGGCCGCCGAACTCGGCGGCACCGTCTCGGTACCGCCGACCGATATCCCGATCGGCCGCTTCGCCGTCCTGGCCGATCCGCAGGGCGCCTCCTTCTCGGTGATCCGACTGGCGGGCTGAGCCACCGGTAGCGCGCTACCGGGCGCGGACTATGCGGCGGAGTTTGGTGACTCGGGGACCGACTTCGCGTTCATAGCCGTGGTCGGTGGGCCGGTAGTAGTCCGTGCCGACGAGTTCGTCGGGCGGATACTGCTGTGCCAGTACACCATCGGGGTGATCGTGGGGGTATTTGTAGCCCTGCGCGTTGCCGAGTCCGGCCGCACCCGCGTAGTGCCCGTCGCGCAGGTGCGGCGGAACCGCGCCCGCTTTGCCCGCGCGGACATCGGCCATCGCCGCGCCGATACCCTTGACCACCGAACCGGATTTGGGTGCGGTGGCGATATGAATCGTGGCCTGGGTCAGGGCCAGCTGAGCCTCGGGCATACCGACCAATTGCACGACTTGCGCCGCGGCGACGGCGGTTTGCAGGGCCATCGGGTCGGCCATGCCGACCTCCTCGCTGGCCTGGATCATCAGGCGGCGGGCGATGAATCGGGGATCCTCGCCCGCGCTGATCATGCGCGCCAGATAGTGCAGGGCCGCATCCACATCCGAACCGCGCAGGGATTTGATGAAGGCGCTGATCACGTCGTAGTGCTGATCGCCCGCGCGGTCGTAGCGCACGGCGGCCTTATCGACGCTGGCCTCGACCAGCTCCACGCCGACCGTACCGTCGAGCGATGATTCGGCGGAGGCTTCCAGCGCGGTGAGCGAACGCCGGGCATCACCACCGGCGATGCGCACAATGTGATCCAGGGCCTCATCGGTGACGGTGTACTCCCCCGCCAGCCCGCGCGGATCCTCGATGGCCCGGGTCAGCACCAGGCGAATATCGGCCTCCGACAACGAGGTCAGCTGTAATACCAGGGATCGCGAGAGCAGCGGGGACACCACCGAGAACGACGGATTCTCCGTGGTCGCGGCGACCAGCAGCACGATCCGGTTCTCGACCGCGGCCAGGAGCGCGTCCTGCTGGGTCTTCGAAAACCGGTGCACCTCATCGATGAAGAGCACCGTCTGCTCCCCCGCGGTGAGCCGCCGCCGGGCCAGTTCGATGACCCCGCGGACCTCCTTGACGCCGGCCGAGAGCGCGGACAGCGCCTCGAACCGTCGCCCGGTCGACTGCGAGATGAGCGAGGCGAGGGTGGTCTTACCGGTGCCCGGCGGCCCGTAGAGCAGGACAGAGGCCGCACCCGACCCCTCGATCAGTCGGCGCAGCGGGGATCCCGGGCCCAGCAGATGCTGCTGTCCCACCACCTCGTCGAGATTGCGCGGCCGCATGCGCACGGCCAAGGGCGCGAAGCCCGCACCCATCGGCGCGATACTCGGCACGAATTCGTCGGCCACGTCCTCCGTCCCCGGTGCATCGAACAACCCGTCACTCACCCCGCGACCGTACCGCCCGGGCACGACAAACTCGCCGCCACCGGCGTGTGGCGGCGGCCGATCCCGACGCGCGGGCGCTGTCCGGCCGGGACACGCGGCGATTTACGAACTATTCACCCGCCCAGATTTGCCTCGCGGATGCTGGTTCGCATTCGATCGGTGCGTGCGCCCTCGCCGAGATCATGTCCGCCCGCTTCGATCGCCGCTCCGCGCTCGAGAGCGGTGGTGCCGCCGTCGCGGTGTCACTGCTCGGGGCCGGGTATCGCCCGGGCGGAGTCGGACGCGTTCCGGCACGGCGTCGCCTCGGGCGATCCGCTGCCGGGCGGCGTGATCATCTGGACCCGGGTGACGCCGTCCGCGGACGCGACACCGGGCTCCGGGATCGGCGCGCCCACGCCGGTGCGCTGGGAGGTTGCCGACGATGAGAGCTTCGGAACCCTCGCCGCCTCCGGAACACAGACCGCGACAGCCGAGTCCGCCCTGCTCGGAATCAATCGCCATCTGCACTACGCGGAGCTGGACTCGCACGGTTACGGCGTCCTGCACGTGGACGCGGAGCAGGCGCAGATGGACTGGTTCTACCTCGATGATGTGGCGGACCCGAATACCGGTGTGCGCCACGGCGGTTCCTTCGGCGTGCGGCGCGGCGGCCGCATCGAGCCGCGCCCGACCCCCATGGTCTGACCGGCGGCGATGGTCACGCGGGCATGAGAAAGGCCGGGGTTCGATTGCGCCCCGGCCTTTCTCGTGCGGAAATCCCTACTCTTCCCAGTGCTCCTCGAGCGTCGCCGACACATGCTCGGCGAAATCACCCAGTGAGTCGTCACCGGTGCAGCGGGCGTCCTCGGCGAGGGCGGCCCAGCGGTTGATCAGCGCCGCCGAACGCGGAATCGAGAGTCCGTGTTCGCGGGCGGCGGCGATACGGGTGTGATCGGCGGGCAGGAACCAATAGGTGGAGAGCCAGACCCAGATGAGCCGCGCCTCGAGAATGCGCTCGGCGAGCACATTGTCATCGGCGAGGGCGGGCCAGACCGCCACCACTTCCGAGCGCCACGCCTCGACCATCTGCCGGGCGCGTTCGCGGGAGAGCTCGAAATCGCAGAGGCATCCCGGGAAGGAGACCAGCGCGTACGCGATATCGAGCGTCGCGTCGCGGAAGCCGCCCCACTCGTAGTCGAGGAAGCGCGCGCCCTCCTCATTCAGAATCACATTGTCGGGACACAGGTCCGAGGGGCTGAACGCGCGATAGCGTCCCGCGGAGAACAGCCGGTTACCGCGCACGATGCGTTCGGCGATCTCCCCCGGCACCTCGATGCCGAGTTCACGCTGGAGCATGACGGGCACTTCGGACACGGCGGTCTCGGCCTGTTGGGCAATGCCGTCGACGCGATGGACCACGTCGACTCGGCGTAGCAGGGCCACGAAATCGGCCTCGCGGCCGACGGTGGCGGCGTGCATTCGGCCCAGGGCCTGCGCGAAGGCCATGAGGGAATTACGCCCGGCGGGTTCGACTCCCGCCTGTAGCACCGCGGTGAGTGACGTGTTCTCACCGAGGTCGCTGAGAATGAGCAGCCGATCGGGAAGGCTGTACGCAAGCAGGTACGCGCCCGGTCGGTGATCGCGCCCCAGCGCGGTGGTGAATTGGTAGGACACCGCCTCCCGCAGAAATGCGGAGTCGATGCTTGCCACACCGGGTGCCATGCCCCCGGTGCGTCGTTCCTGCGCGGCGCCGCGTACCTGCTTCACTATGAGTGTGCGAGGAAGTGAAAACGCGTTCTCCGCAACACGTACGCGTAGCACCGTCGTCCTACCACTGCCGCTGAGTTCCATAGGATCACTCAGCTTTACCGGAGCACCCATTCGCTTTGTGAGCAACTGCTGTGCCGCGGACACGACTTCGGCGGCGCGTTCGGCCAATAGTGCGGTCATCTCGTCCCAAGTTACTCGCACCAGGTCACTTTCAGCGAGCGGTTGCGCAACCTTTCGCGCGTCGTCCGGCGTGTCTGGGTGGAGGGTTTGCCCGCACGGCGCTGGTTGCTTGACACAACCGGGGCGTTCGAGTTGTCTCATGTTCAACTGCTGTGCGCCACACCGTGAACCGGGAAATGTGAAAGGCTCGCGACCATGACCGGCACGCCGCCCTCCGCACCGAATGATCCCTCCGGCGACACACCCGGCGACGACGGCGGATCGCGCGCCACCGCCCGCCCCGGACAGCACCAAAACCCCGCACCGCCACCGCATTCCGCTGGTAGCGAGACCGGCCCCGGACCCGGGCGGCACGAGTTGCCGGGCCACGCGGGCTACCCGCAGTTCGAGGGGCCGGGGGCCGCGCAGTACGGCAGTGAGGCCGTGGAGCCGCCGCCGCGCCTGCACCCGCAGTCGGGCGCGCCGGTGCCGCCGGGCGGAAATCCGGGCCAGCAGGGCGGATACGGTTCGGGGCCGGGCGGTTACGCGCCGCAGCAGGGGAGTTACGCGCCGCAGCAGGGCGGCTACCCCTCGCAACAGGGTGCGCCACAGGGCGGTTACCCCGCGCAGGGCGGCTACCCGCAGCCGGGTGCGCCCCAGGGCTACGGCCAACCTGGCTCCCCGCAAGGCTTTCCGCCGGGTTCCGCGCCGGGCGATATGCCTCCCGGCAATGTCCCGCCGGGCAATGTCCCGCCGGGAGGTATGCCGCCGGGCAGGGCTCCGAACAATCCGCCGCCCGGTGCCGTCGATACCCAGGTGGCGGCCTATGAACGCCTCGATGTCGGCCATGCCGTCTCCTACGGCTGGGATCGTTTCCGCGCCAATCCGATTCCGTGGGTCGGCATGGTGCTCATCGGGCTGATCGCCTGGTTGGTGGTCACCCTGCTGGTGAATATCGTGAACGTCCAGTCTCTTTCGGGCGTTCTGCTGATGTTCGCCGTGGCCGCCCTCATCGTCTGGCTGCTCCAGGCCGCCATGATCCGCGGCGCCCTCTACGAAACCGACGGCACCCCACCGGATTTCCCCGCCTTCTTCGGCTTCGTGAACGCGGGCAGCGTCCTGCTCACCGCCCTGATCGTCTTCCTCGCCTGTCTGATCGCCTCCGCGCTGTGCTTCTTCCCCGCGGTGATCGTCGGCATCCTGTGCATGTTCTCGCTGCACTTCGTCATCGATCAGGAGATGAGTCCGGTCGCCGCGATCAAGGCCAGCGCCCAGCTGGTGATCGCCAATGCCCTCCAAATCGCCCTGCTGGCCCTGACGGTCGTGGTCATCACCTTCGTGGGCGCGCTCTGCTGCGGTATCGGCCTGCTGATCGCGGGCCCGGTGAGCGCCATCGCGGTCACCTACGCCTACCGCTTCCTCACCGGCCGTCTTGTCGTGCAGTTCTAAATAAGCGGGCACACAAGACAAAACGCCCATTGCCGAGGTGATCGGCAACGGGCGCACTGTTGTTCGCGACCTACTTCTCGGCCTTGATCGGATTGCCGTTCTCGTCCAGCTTCACATCCAGGCCCGCGTCGCGACGCTGGATGGGGGTGATGGGGGTCGGGGCATCGGTGAGCGGATCGACGCCGCCGCCGGACTTCGGGAAGGCGATGACCTCGCGGATGGAGTCGACGCCGGCCAGCAGCGCGGTGATGCGGTCCCAGCCGAAAGCGATGCCGCCCATGGGCGGTGCGCCGTAGGAGAAGGCGTCGAGCAGGAAGCCGAACTTGTCCTGCGCCTCGTCTTCCGAAATGCCCATCACCTTGAAGACGCGCTCCTGCACATCGCGGCGGTGGATACGGATGGAGCCGCCGCCGATCTCATTGCCATTGCAGACGATGTCGTAGGCGTAGGCCAGCGCCGAACCCGGATCGGTGTCGAAGGTGTCCAGGTGCTCGGGCTTGGGCGAGGTGAAGGCGTGATGCACCGCGGTCCAGGCCGAATGACCCAGCGCCACATCGCCACTGGCGGTGGCGTCGGCGGCGGGTTCGAACATGGGGGCGTCCACGATCCAGACGAAGGCCCATTCGTTCTCGTCGATGAGGTCGCACTTGCGGGCGATCTCACCGCGTGCCGCACCGAGCAGCGCACGCTGCGGCTTGGCCTCACCGGCGGCGAAGAACACGCAGTCGCCCGGGTTGGCGCCGACATACTTGGCCAGGCCCTCCCGCTCGGCATCGGTGAGGTTCTTGGCGACGGGTCCGCCGAGGGTGCCGTCCTGCTGAATCAGGATGTACGCCAGCCCCTTCGCGCCACGCTGCTTGGCCCATTCCTGCCAGGCGTCGAGCTGACGCCGCGGCTGCGACGCGCCGCCGGGCATGACGACCGCACCGACGTAGGGAGCCTGGAACACCCGGAACGGCGTGTCCTTGAAGTACTCCGCCATTTCGGTGATCTCGATGCCGAAACGCAGATCGGGCTTGTCCGAGCCGTAGCGGCGCATGGCCTCGGCGTAGGTCATATGCGGGATCGGGGTGGTGATCTCGTGACCGATGAGCTTCCACAGCGCGACGAGGATGTCCTCGGCGAGCAGGATCACATCCTCCTGCGTCACGAAGCTCATCTCGATATCGAGCTGGGTGAACTCGGGCTGACGGTCGGCGCGGAAATCCTCATCGCGGTAGCAGCGTGCGATCTGGTAGTACCGCTCGATGCCCGCCACCATGAGCAGCTGCTTGAACAGCTGCGGGGACTGCGGCAGCGCGTAGAACTTACCGGGCTGCAAACGCGCGGGCACCAGGAAGTCGCGGGCGCCCTCGGGGGTAGAACGCGTCATGGTCGGGGTCTCGACCTCGACGAACGCGTGCCTGCCGAGCACCTCGCGGGCCGCGGCGCTGACCTTGGACCGCAGCCGGATGGCATGGGCCGGGCCCTCGCGGCGCAGATCCAGGTAGCGGTACTTCAGACGGGCCTCTTCACCGGGCTCGTCATCGAGCTGGAACGGCAGCGGCGCGGCCTCGTTGAGCACCTCGAGTTCGGTGACGTTCACCTCGATGGCGCCGGTCGGCAGATTCGGGTTCTCGCTCCCCGCGGGCCGATTCTCGACCACACCGGTGACCTTCACACAGAACTCGTTGCGCAGCTTATGGGCCTGTTCGGCGGGCTCGCCCGCACGGAAGACGGCCTGCGACACGCCCGATGCATCACGCAGATCGATGAAGATCACGCCACCGTGGTCTCGCCGCCGGGCCACCCATCCGGTGAGGGTGACGGTCTGACCGGCGTGCTCGCTTCGCAGCGAACCAGCCAAGTGGGTGCGCAGCACGGGAATCCTTTCGACGGGCTGGAAAACACCGCGGGGTCCGCCGGGTGCGCTCCCATCGTAGTGAGACACGTTTCGCGAGTGGAAACCGATATCCACGCGGCCGTGCCAAGCTAGTGCGTATGACCTTCAACGAGGGCCTGCAGATCGACCCGAACCGGGTTTCCGGCGGTGGCGGACCGGGCATGGGCGGCGGATTGGTTCTCGGCGGCGGTGCGCTCGGCATCATCGCCCTCATCGCGACATTGCTGCTGGGTGGCGACCCGGGCAGTGTGCTGGGACAGTTCACCGGAGAGGGCAGCGGACAGCAGGGCGGCACCACCGCCCCGGACCACTGCAAGACCGGTGCCGACGCCAATAAATATGTCGACTGTCGAGTGGTGCTGACGGTGCAGAGCCTGGATTCGGTGTGGAGCACCGAACTGCCCAAGCAGGCCAATCGCAAGTACACCGATCCGAAGGTGACGCTCTTCTCCGGTCAGGTGAACACCGGCTGCGGGCGCGCCTCCTCGGCGGTCGGACCGTTCTACTGCCCCGCCGATCAGACCGCGTACTTCGACACCAGCTTCTTCCAGGAATTGAAGGATCGCTTCGGCGCCAGCGGCGGACCGCTCGCGCAGGAGTACGTGGTGGCGCACGAGTTCGGGCACCACATCCAGAATCTGCTCGGCGATATCAATCGCGCACAGCGTGATCCGCAGGGTCCGGAGTCCGGTGCGGTGCGCACCGAACTCCAGGCCGACTGCTACGCGGGCGTGTGGGCGTACTACGCGGACAAGCTCCCCGCACCTGGTTCGAACACCCCGTTCCTGAAACCGTTGACCACCAACGACATCAATGACGGCCTCTCCGCCGCCTCCGCCGTCGGTGACGACCGCATTCAGAAGGCGTCCACGGGCCGGGTGAATCCCGAAGCGTGGACCCACGGTTCGTCGGAGGAGCGGCAGAAGTGGTTCCTGTCCGGGTACAAGACCGGTCAGGTCAAGATGTGCGACACCTTCAACGCGCGCGATCTGGGCAATCCGCCCGGCCTGAAATAGGACTGGACTCAGGCACCCGCACGACGTGCGGTGATACCGAGAGCGGTCAGGGCGCTGAGCAGTGCCACCGCGGCGATGGCCCACCAGCTCCGAGTGAAGCACCGCGCCGAAGGCGGTGCGGAACAGCAGCGCGGTGATATTCGACCAGAAGAAGGTGCGGACCTTCGGCAGCGCCGGATCCACGATCGGCGCGCTCTGGGTCAGTACCCGCACGATCACCAGGGCGAAGCCGATCGCGGCGGTGGCGAAGGCGAGGAGGGTCGACCAGTCGGACCATCCCCACTCCTGGCCCTTCACCAATGCCGAAGCCAGTGCGCCGAGCCCGAGCACCAGCACCAGTGCGCCCACCGGGTCCGGAATCCGTCCGGCCGCAGCGTCTTTGGATTCGGGCACCAGGTACACCGCACCGATCAGGGCGATCACGCCGACCGGCACATTCACCAGAAACACCCACTGCCAGGACAGTTTCACCAGCGCACCGCCGACGACGGGTCCGATGGCGGCGGCCAGGGACGTCGAGGTGGCCCAGATCTTCACCATTTCCGCCGCACCCCGGCGTGGACAGAGGGCGCCCGAAAGGTGACTCCGGGGCGCGCACACGGCAGAATCACCGGCGGAGGGCAGACGCCCGTGGGGAACTCGGAGGAACTCGATGCGCGGACGCGGTGCGACAGGGCGATTCGGCGGCGCGGTACTGCGCAAGGCCGCGATCGCGGCGGTGATCGCCGGATTGTTCACCGGCGCGGTCGGTTTCGCGAGCGCGGATGATCCGGGCGCGCCCCCGCCGCCCACCACGGGTTCCGTCGCACCAACCGCCGCGCCACCGGCGGCGACCGTTCCCGCGGCGGAACCCGCTCCCCCGGCACCGATTTCGCCCGCGCCGGCCTCCGCGCCGGAGACCACCCCGGCACCGCCGACTGTCACCACCGCACCACCGACTGTCACCACGGTGCCGCCAGCCCAATCGGTTCCGGTGACCACGATTCCGCCCACACCCCCGGTTCCGGTCACCACCGTGCCCGTCGTCGAGGCTCCTCCTGCGGTTCCGGTAATCCCCTCGCCGACTTCGGATCCCGCGTCGTCCGCCCCGCAGGCACCGATCCCGGTGACCACGCTCTTCACGCTGACGACCATGCCGAACGCCTGGGTGTCGACGCCGAATATCCTTCCGGCACTGGAGATTCAGTCCGATGGCCGCGCGGTGAAGCGACAGGACGGTAGGGAACTCATCGGCACGGTCCCGGCCGATGTGCTCGCGGCGGCCGCGACCGAGGTGCGCGCGCTGGCCCTGTCGGATATGGGTTCTCCCACGGTCTCCGACCAGGGCAATATGATCATCGACTTCATGCCGAAGTCACCCGATCAGGATGTGCACCTGATCGTGTACGCCCCCGAGTTCACCGAGGGTCTCACCGACGAGCAGAAGGCGTCCCGCAAGCGCTTCGCCGATCTGTATCAGCGCCTGCTGAACGCCTTCATCGCCTCCTGAGACGCGAAATTCAGCCGACCGTCCAGGTCTCGCGTCCGGTGAGCAACTGCTGGAGCGAGTTCTCGCCCACCGGTTTCCGTTCGAGGGCCGTCTCCAGCTGATTGCGCACGCCGTCGTCGTAGGTCGGTCGCGTGACGCTGCGGAAGACACCGGTCACCACGTGCGACAGGTCCTGATCCGAGAGCCGCGAGAGCGCGTAGGCGTACTCGGGATTGTCGGTGTACGCGTCGTGCACCACGATCTCGGCCTCGTCGACCGTCTCGGCGCGCACCACCCGCAGTCCGAAACCGCTTCGTACCACGGCGAATTCGTTCTCGGCCCCGAATCGGACGGGCTTTCCGTGCCGCAGGCGGATCAGATGCGATTCGGCATTCTCCTTGCGCAGCATGTCGAATGACCCGTCATTGAAGATCGGGCAGTCCTGCAGGATCTCCACGAAGGAGGTGCCACGATGTTCGGCGGCGGCGCGCAGCACCTCATTGAGTCCGGCGCGGTCGGAGTCCAAAGCCCGTGCGGCGAAGGCGGCTTCGGCCCCGATGGCCACCGACAGGGTGTTGAACGGATGGTCGATCGAGCCCATGGGCGTGGATTTGGTGACCTTCCCGGTCTCCGAGGTCGGCGAGTACTGGCCCTTGGTGAGCCCGTAGATCCGGTTGTTGAACAGCAGGATCGTCATATTCACATTGCGCCGCAGCGCGTGGATCAGATGGTTGCCGCCGATGGAGAGCGCATCGCCGTCACCGGTCACCACCCATACCGACAGATCGGGCCGCGTCACCGCCAGCCCGGTCGCGATGGCCGGTGCGCGCCCGTGGATCGAGTGGATCCCGTACGCCTCCAGGTAATACGGGAATCGGCTCGAGCAGCCGATGCCGGAGACGAACATGAGATTCTCGCGCTCGAGCCCCAGATCGGCGAGGAAGCCGCGCACGGTCGCCAGGATGACGTAGTCACCGCAACCGGGGCACCAGCGCACCTCCTGATCGGAGGTGTAGTCCTTGGCCTTCTGCGGACCGCCGGCGCGGGGTACGCCGGACAGCCCGGTCAGGCCGAGATCTGCGCCGACGAAAGGGTTTTCGAGGATGGTCATCACTTACCCCCTGGTGTGCGATAGGTCGCCCGGGCGCGGGCGGCGAAAGCCTTGGCCTGTTCCATCTCGGTGATGGAACCGTCCAGCGCCGCGTCGATGACGCCGACGAGTTCCTGGGCCGAGAACGCCAGACCCGCGATCTTGGTCCAGGGCTGGACGTCGACCAGGTAGCGGGCGCGCAGCAGCATGGCGAGCTGGCCGCCGTTCATCTCGGGCGCGACGACGGTGCGGTAGCGGCGCAGCACGTCACCGAGGTTGGCGGGGAACGGATTCAGATGCCGCAGATGCGCCTGCGCCACCGGAACCCCGCGCCGCCGGGCCCGCCGGCAGGCCTCGCCGATCGGCCCGTAGGAGCTGCCCCATCCGATGAGCAGCAGTTCGGCGCGACCGTCCGGATCCTCGACCTCGAGGTCGGGCACGGTGATGCCGTCGATCTTGGCCTGCCGAAGTCGCACCATGAGTTCATGATTGGCGGGTTCGTAGGAGATATTGCCGCTGCCGTCGGCCTTTTCGAGACCGCCGATGCGATGCGCGCGGCCGACCGTGCCGGGCACCGCGAGCGGGCGCGCCAGCGTCTCCGGATCGCGGGCGTACGGCTCGAATCCGTCGCTCGCGTCGCCGCCGGGTTCGAAGGCCGGATCGATGCGCGGCAGCTCGGCGACGTCCGGAATCGACCACGGCTCCGAGCCATTGGCGATGGCCCCGTCCGAGAGCAGCAGTACCGGGGTGCGGTAGACCAGCGCGATGCGCGCGGCCTCCACCGCGGTCTCGAAACAGTCCGCGGGTGAGCGCGGAGCCAGCACGGCCACCGGCGATTCGCCATTGCGTCCGTACAGCGCCTGCAACAGATCGGATTGCTCGGTCTTGGTGGGCAGGCCGGTCGAGGGCCCACCGCGCTGCACATCGATGATGAGCAGCGGCAGTTCGGTCATGACGGCCAGGCCGATGGTCTCGCTCTCGAGCGCGAGTCCGGGCCCGGACGTGCTGGTGACCCCCAGTGCTCCCCCGAGCGAAGCACCCAGTGCCGCACCGATTCCGGCGATTTCGTCCTCGGCCTGGAAGGTGGTCACACCGAAGTTCTTATGCTTGCTCAACTCGTGCAGGATGTCCGAGGCCGGGGTGATCGGATAGGTCCCCAGGAAGACCGGCAGTCCGGCGAGCTGTCCGGCGGTGACGATGCCGTAGGCGAGCGCGGTGTTCCCGGTGATCTGCCGGTAGGTTCCGGCAGGCAGCGTCGCGGGAGCGACCTCGTAGGTGGTGGCGAAGGATTCGGTGGTTTCGCCATAATTCCAGCCTGCCCGAAATGCGAGGATATTCGCTTCGGCCACATCGGGTGTGGCCGCGAATTTCTCCCGCATGAACTCCTCGGTGCCGCCGAGCGGTCGCCCGTACATCCAGGACAGCAATCCCAGCGCGAACATATTCTTCGCGCGCTGCCCGTCCTTTTTGCCCACACCGGTCGGTTCGGTCGCGGCGAGCGTCAATGACGTCATGGACACCTTGTGCACCACGAAATCGGTCAAACTGTCATCGGTGAGCGGATCGGCGGAGTATCCCACCTTGGCGAGATTCCGTTTGGTGAATTCGTCCGTATTGATGATCAAGGTGGCCCCGCGCGCCAGATCCTCCAGATTCGCCTTCAGCGCAGCGGGATTCATCGCCACCAGCACATCGGGCTGGTCACCGGCGGTGAGGATGTCGTAGTCCGCGATCTGGATCTGGAAGGAGGACACACCGGGCAGCGTGCCCTGGGGCGCGCGGATCTCGGCGGGAAAGTTGGGCTGAGTGGCGAGGTCATTGCCGAATGCGGCTGCCTCGTGGGTGAATCGATCACCGGTGAGCTGCATACCGTCACCGGAGTCGCCAGCGAACCGAATTACGACCTTTTCCAACTTCTCTGGGGCACCGCTGTTTCCCATGCGCCTACATCACTTCCTCGTCCGTGAGAGGTACCAACGCCAAACTACTCCGCTATATTCGCGACACTCGTGCGAAGTGAGCGGTGAAACAGGCAAAGATCGGTGAAACGGGCAGAGATTCGCGACTGGTGTCAGGCGAACAGGGCCAGCTGCGGGTCGGGCGTCCGCGATACGGCGGCGCGCACCTCGGGTTCGGCCTGCCGTTCGCGGTTCAATCCATGCTTCTCGAGTAGCGGCTCGATGCGGCCGCGTAGCCACGCGGAGTACTCCGGTGTCACCGAGGCCCCGCGACCATACAACTGTCGGTATCGGCGCAGTAGCGCCGGGTGCTGTTCGGCGAGCCAGTTGAGGAACCAGCCGCGGGTGCTGCCGCGCAGATGCATCGGGAAGGCGACCACGCTCGCCGCACCCGCCTCGGCGATCGCCCCGAGGAGTTCATCGAGATGCGCGCGGGTATCGGTGAGGCACGGAATGATCGGCGCCACCATGACATTCACCGCGAAACCGGCATCGGCCAGCGCGCGCACCAGCTCCAGGCGCGCCCGCGGTGAGGGGGTGCCCGATTCGAGTCCGGCGTGCAGTTCGGGGTCCATGATGGCGATGGAGACGGCCAGATGCACCGGCACCTGCCGCGCGGCCTGGGTCAGCAGCGGCAGATCCCGGCGCAGGAGCGTGCCTTTGGTGAGGACGGAGAATCCGGTCCCCGATTCGGTCAGCGCGCCGATGATGCCCGGCATGAGCCGATAGCGGCCCTCGGCGCGCTGATAAGGATCCGTATTCGACCCCAGCGCAACGGTTTCCCGATGCCAGGAGCGCCTGTGCAGCTCCCGGCGCAGCACCGCGGCGATATTGGTCTTGACCACGATCTGATTGTCGAAGTCCTCGCCCGCGTCCAGATCCAAGTACTCGTGGGTGCTGCGGGCGAAGCAGTAGGTGCAGGCGTGCGAACAGCCGCGCATGGGGTTGATGGTCCAATTGAACGGCAGGCCATCACCATTGACCTTGTTCAGCGCCGATTTGCAGAGCACTTCGTGGAAGGTGATGCCTTCGAACTCCGGAGTCTGTACGCTCCGAACGAATCCGGCGCGCTCCAACCCGGGCAGCGCGCCGTCATCGGCCTCGAGGGTCTGGCTTTGCCACCGCACCACTCAAGTCGAACATTTGTTCTACCTGGTGTCAAGCGATCTTCTGCGTGACGACCTTGAAATGCTGACCGTTGTAGAAGGCCACGAGGTCGCGAATGGTCTCCTCGGCCGGGCGCGGCCGGTACCCGATTTCGGCGGTGGCCTTGCCATGCTCCACCACCGGGGCCGACAGCAGCGCGCCCATGGCGGCCTTGGAGATGCGGTCGCTGCCCAGCACCTTGGCGACGGGTTCCATCACCGGCATGAGCGAGTTGATCACCTTGGCGGGAATCGCGAAGGCGGGCTTCATCTTTCCGTTCACCTCGGCCGCCAAGCGGGTGGCGTCGAACATATTGGTGAAGTGACCGCCGAGCAGATAGTTCTCCCCGGTCTTACCGCGCTCGCCCGCGAGCACCAGGCCATTGGCCACATCGCGCACGTCGACCAGGTCGAAGCCGCCGCTGATCATGACCGGGACGCGTCCGCGCGCGGCATCCCAGAGGGTCTTGTTGATGCGGGAATCGGAGTGGTCGACGGGTCCGTACACGCCGGTCGGATTACAGACCACCGCGTCCAGGCCCTTGTCGATGACCTTGCGCAGTTCGATCTCGCCCTGGAACTTGGAGCGGTCGTACACCGGCAGGCCCGGATCGATGGAGCGCGGCGCGCGCTCATTGATGATGCCGCCACAGGTGTACTGGTTGAACGCGTGGATCGAGCTGGTGTGCACCATGCGGCGCGCGCCGACTTCCAGGGCGGCCTCGGCGACGACGCGCACGCCCTCGGTATTGACCCGCCAGGCCAGATCGTTCTTGTGCGCGAGGGTGATGAGCGCGACCAGGTGGTAGACGACCTCCGCACCGTCCAGGGTCTTGCGCATCGAGGCGGGATCCAGCACGTCGCCGCTGACCCAGGTGACACCGGGGGTGTCGGTGGTGGGCCGGACGCGATCGATGGCAGTCACCTCGTGACCGCGATCCGTAAGCAGGCGAAGCAAATTGGTGCCAAGGAACCCGGCGGCGCCGGTGACTGCGACCTTCATGTGATGAAGAATATAGAACTTGTTCTAATTTGCAACAACGGCCCGGCGGCGGCTCCGAAACGACCCCGACCTGCGGCGTCGAGGTGTGCGCCACGCCGGGCTGGACGCTCAGTGGGATATATTCGCACTCGCATGTCTTTTCAACTCGACGCAGTCACGACGTTTGGGGGGCTCTGATGGCTGATCTCTCGGTCGATACGGACGCGGTCCGCGGCTTCGCGACCACACAGCACGGCGTCGCCGCCGATATCGCCGCCACCGGCGGACTCGATACGGTCGGGCATGTCGCGGCCATGACACCGGTCTTCGGACTCATCGGCGCGGATTTCCTGGCCAGCTTCGCCGTCGCCGAACTACTCCACGACAGGGACATCACCGCGCTCTCCGCGCGGTTCTCCCATATCGGCCAGGCCGCCTTCGGCTCCGCCGCCGCCTACGACTCGACCGACGACGCTTTCGCCAGCGGGCTGGGAAGTGCGGCGAGCCGGATCGGGGAGCAGGCATGAGGCCGATCGATTCCGGGGTGATCGGGCTGGTGCCTCCGGCTCCCGGTGGCGCGGAGGCGCCGACCTCCCCCGGTGCCGACGCCCTGCACGCCGTGCCCGGGGGGCTTCCGGCGCTGCCACTCGGGCAGTTCCCCGCCGATGTCCCGGAGGTCGAACCGCCCGCATTCGCCTTGTCCCGCAAGGAATTCGAGCAGGAGGGCACACCGCTGTCCGGCGGTATGCCGCACTTGCCCGGGGGCAGCGGTGATACGCATGCCGCCTCGGTGCTGGACGGTGCCATCTCCCCCGCGCTGGACTCCGCGCACGGTGTGCTGTCCGGCGCGCAGCAGGTGCTGAGCGATGCGCAGGGTGTGGTCGGCACCGCGCAGGCGGCCTTGAACAATGTCCCCGCCGCGTTGAATGCCGCCCAGGCGGCCTTCAACCGGGCCGTCGGCAATCCGGTGCTGCCGCCGCTGCCCGCCGATCCGGTCGGCGATCTCATGAAGGGCCTGCCGGTCCCCGCGATCCCGGGTATCGACGCGCTGTTCAAGCCCTTTCTGGATTTGATCAACAGCTTCGGCACCGGCGTACTCGGCTCGCTGAATCCCGCCACCCTGTTGAGTCAGGGCTCGAAGTACATCGAGAGTGCGGTCCAAATCGGCAGTGGCGCTGCGAAAACCGTCGAACAGCTCTGGCAGGGCCAGGCGTCGACCACGGCGCAATCGGCGGGTCAGCAGGCGCGGAACCACGGCGAGGAGACCTCCCAGCGCGGTTTCGATCTCTCCACGCTCACCGAACAGGCGGCGGCGGTGGTGCAGCGTGGCAATATCGAGCTCACCGCCATCGCCCAGTCCTTCGCCGCCCAGGCCACCATGCTGGCCCCGGTCGCGCTGACTCCGCCGGGCCAAACGGCCCTGATCGCCTCCGCCACAGAGCATCTCGGCTCGGCGATCACGGTCGTCAATCTGACCCGCGGCGAACTCTCCGGCTACACGGCCCAGCTCAATGCCGTCATAGCCCAACTCGCGGGCCGGAACGGCGGCGGCGTCAACCCCGCCGAGATAGCTCAATCCCTGGCCCAGAACGTCGGCCAACCCATCCTCGAACAGGCGAAGTCCCTGCTCGAGGGCGCGATGAACCCGTCCGCCGCCACTCCCGGCGGCCTCGACCACCCCGGCTCCCCCACGGACCTGGACACCAGGGCCGCTGGTCTCGGCGGTGGCGCGGGCGGCGGCGGTG
>NZ_BDAW01000047.1 GCF_001625085.1 Nocardia acidivorans NBRC 108247 | reverse complement strand
GCGCGCCCACCCCGGCGCCGGGGACGATGCGCGCGGCCAGTCCGGAGACCGTCGAGGTCTCGAAGAGTTCGCGCACCGCGACATTGGTGTCCAGCGCCTCGTTCACCCGCGCCACCGCGCGGGTGGCGATCAGCGAATTGCCGCCGAGATCGAAGAAGTCGTCATCCGCGCCGACCCGCTCGGCGCCGAGCAGCTCCGCGAAGACGCCCGCCACGATCTCCTCGATCGGCGTGGCCGGGGCCCGGAACACCTTGGCTTCGAAGACCGGTGCGGGCAACGCCTTTCGATCCAGCTTGCCCGAGGCATTGAGCGGGAACTCGTCCAGCACCAGCAGTGCGGACGGCACCATGTACGACGGAAGCGCCTGCGCCAGAGCGGCTTTCAGCTCATCCGCGACGGCCACCCGGCGCGCGTCGTCCAGCTCGCCCGCGACCACATAGCCGATCAGCTGATCGCCCGCGTGCGGATCCGCGCGCACCACCACGACGGCCTGGGTGACACCCGGCCGCGCCAGCAGCGCCGCCTCGATCTCACCCAGTTCGATGCGCAGACCGCGCAGCTTGACCTGGAAGTCGGTGCGCCCCAGGTACTCCAGCTCACCGGCGGCATCCCACTTCACCAGATCGCCGGTGCGGTACATGCGCTCGCCGTGCCCGAACGGATCGGCCACGAAGCGATCCGCGGTCAGGTCCGGCCGCGCCACGTAGCCGCGCGCCAGCTGAACACCCGCCAGATACAGCTCGCCCGCTACGCCGACCGGCACCGGGTTGAGCCGCGAATCCAGCACGTACACCCGGGTATTGAAAACCGGTGCGCCGATCGGCACCGTGACGCCGTCCAGATCGGTCACCTCGTGATAGGTGACGTCGACTGCGGCCTCGGTGGGGCCGTACAGGTTGTGCACCCGCGCCCCGGTCAGTGCGCGCAGCTGCTGGGCGGTGCCGCCGGGCAGCGCCTCACCGGAGGCGAAGACCTGCCGCAGCGCCAGCCCGGAGGTGTCCGAACCGCTCAGGGTGCTCACGAAGACCGAGAGCATGGACGGCACGAAATGCGCCGTGGTGATGCCCTGTTCGGCGATGATCCGCGCCAGATACGCGGGATCGCGATGCCCGTCCGGCTTGGCGACCACCAGTCGCGCACCGGCCTGCAACGGCCAGAAGAACTCCCACACCGACACGTCGAAGGTGGCCGGGGTCTTCTGCAGTACCGCGTCATCGGCGGTGAGCCGGTACTGCGCCTGCATCCACACCAGGCGGTTCACAATGGCGCGATGGCTGACCGCCACGCCCTTGGGCTTACCGGTCGAGCCGGAGGTGAAGATGACGTAGGCCGTATTGTCCGGCCGCAGGGGCTCATTGCGTTCGGCATCGGTGATGCGCGCACCGTCCAGGCCCTGCGCCGCCTGCTCCAGATCCTCCACCGCGAGGGTGGTGATGGTGCGCCCGGAGGCGAAACCGTCGGCGTGCGTGGTCAGGATCATGCGCGGCTGCGCGGTATCGAGAATGTGCCCGATGCGATCCAGCGGCTGATCGGGATCGATCGGCACATAGGCCGCGCCCGCCTGCACCACCGCGTACATGGCCACCACGAGCTCGGTGGAGCGCCGAATGGCAAGCGCCACCAGGGCTTCCGGTTCCAGTGCGAACTGCCCCATCATGAGCCTTCGCGCCATCCGATTGGCGCGCTGCTGCAGCTCGCGATAGGTGAGCCGCTCCCCCTCGAAGACCAGCGCGATGGCATCCGGCGTGGCCGCCGCCTGCGCGTCGAACATGGAGACCAGCGTCGGCGAAATGCCCTCCGGCAGACCGACGGCCGCTTCCAGATCGAAGCCGGTGGCATTCCAGTCGCGCACCACCCGCTGCCGCTCGGCGGCGTCGAACAGGGCGATATCGCCGACCGAGGCGCCGGGATCCGCGGCCACCGCGGCGAGAATCCGCTCGAAGCGCTCGGCGAAGAGCGCCACCGTTGGCTCGTCGAAAAGATCCAGGGCGTAGGAGAATTCGGCCGCGAGACCGGTGGCGTCGCCGTGCTCGTCGTGCGATTCCTGCATGGTCAACTGCAGATCGAACTTGGCGAACGGAATCTCCAGATCCGCGCCCGCCACACTCAACCCCGGCAGCTCCAGCCGGGTCGGGGCCATATTCTGGAAGGCCAGCATGACCTGGAAGAGCGGATTGCGGGCCTGCGAACGCGCCGGATCGAGCAGCTCCACCAGCCGTTCGAAGGGCACATCGGCGTGGCCGAAGGCGCGCACATCGCTGTCGCGCACCTGCTTCAGCAGATCCTCGAAGCTGGTGGCGGGATCGATATCGGTGCGCAGCACCAGCGTGTTCACGAACATGCCGATGAGATCATCGAGTTCGGCCGCACCGCGCCCGGCCACCGGCGTGCCGATGGCGATATCGCGGGTGCCGGACAATCGCGCGAGCAGGATCGCCAGCGCCGAATGCACCACCATGAACAGCGTGGTGTTGCGGGACTCGGCCAGTCGCCGGGCCGCCGCGTACACCTGGTCACCGATCCGGAAGCCGTAGGTGCCGCCCCGGTAGGAGGCGACCGCCGGGCGCGGGCGATCCGAGGGCAGGACGAGTTCGTCCGGCAGATCGTCCAGCGTTGCCCGCCAGTACGAGATCTGCTGGGCCAGTAGCGATTCCGGATCGTCCTCGCTGCCGAGGGTGGCGCGCTGCCACACCGCGTAATCGGCGTAGTGCACATCCAGCGGCGTCCACGCCGGCTCCCGGCCGTTGACGCGCTCGGCATAGGCGGTGACCAGATCACGGGCCATCGGGCCCATGGACACGCCATCGCCGGAGATGTGGTGCACGGTCGCGACCAGCACATGCTCCTGCGGCGCGATCCGCAACAGCCGCAGGCGAATCGGCGGCGCGGCGGTGACATCGAAACCGGCGCCGACGATTTCGGCCACCCGGTGCGGAATCTCGGCGGCATCGATGTCGACCACGGCCAGTTCCGGCGCCGCGCGCGGATCATCGACGGGCAGCACCAGCTGATAGCCCTCGCCGTCGACCTCCGGATAGATGGTGCGCAGCACCTCGTGCCGCGCGACGAGATCGCGCGCCGCGGCCCGCAGCGCCTCGATATCGATCGCACCGCTCAACCGCACCGCGAGCGGAATATTGTCCACCGCGCTGTCGGGATCGAAACGGTTCAGGAACCACATGCGCTGCTGCGCGAAGGACAGCGGAATCCGATCCGGGCGCGGCAGCGAACCCAGCGCCGGACCGCTTGCGGCGGGGGCGGTCTCACCGTCGAGACGCTGCGCCAGCGCCGCGACCGTGGAGGCTTCGAACAGCACGTGCACCGGTACGCGCACATCCAGCGCCGTACCGATGCGAGCGGCGGCCTGTGCGGCCAGCAGCGAGTTGCCGCCGAGTTCGAAGAAGTCGTCGTCCGCGCCCACCCGCGCGTCCGGGCTGTCCGGAATCAGCAGCGTCGCGAAGACCTGCGCAACGGCCTCCTCGGTCGGGGTGGCGGGCGCGCGGAAGTCGCGGGCGGCGAAGACCGGCTCCGGCAAGGCGTTTCGATCCAGTTTGCCGACCGGCGTCAGCGGAATCTCGTCCAGCAGCACGATCGCGGCGGGCACCATGTACGCGGGCAGCGACTCCCCGATGAACGCGGCCAGCTCGGCGGTGTCGAGAGTCGTTCCGGTGCTTGGCAATACGTAGGACACCAGCGCGACAGCACCCGAGGGCAGCGTCTTGCCCAGTGTCGCGGCGTAATCCACATCCGGGTGCGCGGTGAGGGCGTTGTCGATCTCGCCGAGTTCGATGCGCAGACCGCGGATCTTCACCTGGAAGTCCGAGCGGCCCAGGTACTCGATGACTCCCGATTCGGTCCGCTTGACCAGATCGCCGGTGCGGTACAGCCGCGCCCCCGGCACCCCGGTCGCCTCGCCGAACGGGCTCGCCACGAAACGTTCCGCCGTCAACCCCGGTCGACGGTTATAGCCCTGTGCCAGAGCCGGACCCGACAGATACAGCTCGCCCACCACACCGTCCGGCACCGGCCGCAGGCGGGCGTCCAGTACGAACGCACCCACGCCGGGCACCGCGGAACCGATGGTCACGGGCTCGCCCGGCAGCAGCGGCGCGCTGCTGGTGGCCAGAATCGTCGCCTCGGTCGGCCCGTAGCCGTTGTAGAAAGAACGCTCCCCGGTGGCCCAGCGGCTCACCAGCTCCGGTCCGAACTTGTCACCGGCCACCACGACCGTGCTGAGCTCGGTCAATCCGGCCGGATCCACCGATTCCAGCGCGCCCGGGGTGATCAGCACATGCGAAACCCGTTCGCGGCTCAGCAGTTCCGCCAGCTCGACACCGCCGAAGACCCCGGCGGGCGCGATCACCAGCGTGGCGCCGGAGGTGAACGCCAGCAGCAACTCCAGTACCGAGACGTCGAAGCTCGGCGAACAGACGTGCAGCACACGCGAATCCGCGGTGACGTCGTAATGCTCGCGCTCGGCGGCCACCAGACCGGCCAGGCCGGTGTGCGTGACCACCACGCCCTTGGGCTTACCGGTCGAGCCGGAGGTGTAGATGACATACGCCGGATGCTGCTCGGTGAGCGGGCGCACCCGATCGGCGTAGGAGATGGGATGCGCGGGATGCGCGGCGATCTGCTCGGCCCGCACCGGATCATCCAATTCGATCCAGTAGGTGGCCGTCCCCAATGCGGCGCGATGCTCCCGCGTGGTCAGACCCAGTACCGCACCGGAATCGGTGAGCAGATGTTCGATGCGGTCCGGCGGATAGGCGGGATCGACCGGGACATACGCGGCGCCGGTCTTGGCGATCGCCCAGACCGCCAGCACCGATTCGATGGAGCGGGTGATGCCGATGGCGACCATATCGCCGGGGCCGACGCCCCGGTCGATCAGTTCCCGCGCCAGCTGGGACGACCGCGCGTCCAGATCGCGATAGTCGATCTCACGTTGATCGGCGGGGTCGCCGGTCGGATTGAACCGGATGGCAATGGCATCGGCCGCGGACTCGACCGCGGCGGTGAGAAGCTGCCCGAAGAGTGGGCTGCCGGACCGACGCCGACGACTACCGCGAGCTGTACGGCGGGCAGTATCCATTCGAGTGCATTCACCTCTCGGGTCTGTCTGGTCCACACACCGAAGACCTTCGACCGACCCCGGATTCGACGACGAGGGCGGCGCGGTCGGCGGACCGAGCAATCATATCGGGCTCACGGAGCCGCGATCACGGCTCGAGCTCAGTGACTATCGGTGACCAGGCAGGGGCGCTACACGCATGTGACTTGAGCCACAGGCATTTACAGCCAACCCCGTCGGGTCGCCTGTACCCCCGCCTGGAATCGGGTGCTCGCGCCCAGGCGCTCCAGCAGGCTGGCGGTGCGCCGCACCACCGTGCGCCGGGACAATCCGAGGCGGCGGGCAATGGTGTCGTCGGTCGCGCCCATGCTCATCAGGGTCAGGATGGCGCGGTCGCGTTCGTCCAGCGCCTCGGACGGGTTCACCGAGATCGGGGTGGACATGGACCACAGCGAATCGAAGGTCTTGACCAGCAGATCCAGCGTCGGCGACGGTCCCACCCGCACACCCATGGGATCGCCGCGGCGCTCATCGGTGTGCAGTACCAGTACCGCGCGACGGTCATCGGCCAGGATCAGCTTCATGGGCGGATCGGGCAGCGTCCGCGCCTGCGCACCGGCCGCATTGGTGGCGAGCACATGGCGCAGTCGCTCCGCGTCCTGGTAGATGGTCTCCTGGTAGAGGGTGCGGTAGTCGATGCCCGCCGCGATGCGCGCCGATTTGAGCTCGAACATCCGCTCCTCGGTCTCCACATCGGACAGGAACGGGCCGCGTTCCACCACCTTCACGCAGGTGTGCGCGGTGTGCTGCAGATCCTCGAAATCGGCCAGCAGCTGGCGGCGTTCGTAGACCGCGACCACCGCGCCGTCGGCATCGGTGGTGCGGCGCACCGAGCGAAAGGTCTCCCCCAGGCGCGCGGCGGCCGACTGCATGCGCAGCATGTCACCGTTGCGACGCCGAGTCTCGGCCTCGGACAAGGCTTCCGGAGCATGTGCGTCCCAGCGCACCGTGCCATTGTTCTCGGTCAACCGCACCGCCGCCTCGAGATGGCACAGCGCCTCGAGGGCCGCCTCGGCTATGCGGGGCGGACAACCCAGGCGCTCGGCCACTTCGAACGCGGTCGAGCGAGGATGCTGGACGAGCACCGCGTAGGCGCGACCGTGCAGCGAGGCAGGGTCGAAGAGGTCGTCGAGGGTCGTAACAGCGCCCACCGGCACCCGCCGGTCCGGGAAACGCCCGTTCGCGGTGGCCGGTGAACGCTCTACTGGTCCGGACCCCACTGCTGCGCCATGATGACGCCCTTGCTGGCCAGCCATGGCAGCGGATCCATCTTCGTTCCGGCGGCATCCCAGATCTCCAGATGCAGATGGGGACCGGTGGAATTGCCGCGATTTCCGACGGTTGCGATCACATCGCCGGTATTGACGCGCTGTCCGGCGGATACGTACATGTCATTGACGTGGCCGTAGACAGCGGTGGTGCCATCGTCCTGCAGGACGCGCACCCAGAGCCCGAATCCGGAGGCCGGACCGGCCTCCACCACCGTGCCACCCATGACCGAGTGGATCGGCGTGCCGATGGCGTCGGCGAAGTCGATGCCGTAATGCATTGCGCCCCAGCGCGCACCGAAGCCGGAGCTGATGACGCCCGCATCGACCGGCTTCACCGCGGGGGCGGGGGCGATGCGCTGTTGGAGGTCCTTCAGCGTGGCCTCGGCCTGCGCGAGGGGATTCGCGATCTCCGGCGGCAGATTCTGCAGACCGAAGGGCGCGGGCGCCGCGACGGGATTACCACCATCCGCGATGGGTTGAGCCTGCGGAGCGGGAGCAGGGGCGGCGACATCGGCGGCCTGCTTGACCGACTGCGCAACGTCGCGCAGTGCGAGATCCTGTCCTGCCGATTTGTCCTCATGATTGGGGGCGATCGGCGCGGCGTGTGCCAGCGCGGGAACCATCTGCGTCGCGGTGCCGATGAGGGCACTCGCGGCGACCGCTGCTCCGGCGGCGACCTTCACGCGATCAGCGGTGGACGATTCGGCCCGGTGCCTTTTACGTGCGACGGCGCCAGTACGAACGGCACCACAATCACCAAGCAAGTCCATAACGGATACGGAGTTCGCGGTCTCTCTGTGGTGCGACAAAGCTCGTCCTAGTGCTCGATGGTCCGGTAACGATTCGGCATCGCTGTGATGGAAACAATACTCACCCGTGACCATTCCGCAACCTTGAGTTCGACAGCCCCAGATGATAGGGGATACCTGTTGATCACGACCGTTACTCGGGGGCGCACACTGAGAAGCGTGCTACTCGACGAGCTGAATACGCCGATCGTGCTGGCCCCCATGGCGGGCGGGCCGTCCACTCCGGAATTGACGGCCGCGGTCTCCGATGCGGGCGGACTCGGATTCCTCGCGGCGGGATATCTGGGCGCGGAAGATCTCGGTGGGCGAATAAAGCGGACACGCACCCTCACCTCCGCGGCTTTCGGCGTGAATCTGTTCTACCCTTCCGCACCTAGTCCCGTGACCAGTTTCGGCGAGTATGTTGATCAGCTCGCGCGCGAATTCCCGGTCGGAGAACCGACATTCGATACCGACGCATGGTCGGCCAAGCTGGATCTGTTGATCTCCGATCCGGTGCGGGCGGTGTCGTGCACCTTCGGATGCCCGTCCGCGCAGGAGATTTCGCGATTGCACGAGGTGGGCACCGAGGTGTGGGTGACCGTGACCTCGGTGGCCGAGGCCCGCATCGCGGTCGAGGCCGGGGCCGATGTGCTCATCGCCCAGGGCTCGGAGGCGGGCGGCCATCGCGGCAGCTTCGCCGATCGGCCCGAGGACGACACCGCGGACCCCTTGGGGCTGTTGGCATTACTGCAATTGCTGACCGCGGCCGTGGAGCTGCCCGTGGTCGCGGCGGGCGGTATCGCCACCGGTGCGGGCGTGGCGGCGGTTCTCACGGCGGGTGCGGCCGCCGCGCAGATCGGCACCGCCTTCCTGCGCTGCGCCGAGGCCGGGACCGCGCCGCTCATCCGCGATGCGGTCACCCTGGACACCCCGACCATGCTCACCCGGGCCTTCACCGGTCGGCTGGCGCGCGGACTGCGCAACAAGTTCATGCTCGACCACCGGGACGCCCCGGCCGCCTACCCCGAAATCCATTACGCCACCGGACCTTTACGCGCCGCCGCGCGGGCGGCCGGCAATGCCGATGAGGTGAATCTCTGGGCAGGTCAGGCGCATTCGCTGGCGCGGGAGCTACCGGCGGGCGAGTTGGTCCGGCAGCTGTCGCATGCGGCGAAAGAGGCTCTGAATAGGGCGGCTTCGTTGCGAATCCAGGGTTATTGACAACGATTTCGGATTAGACTCGGCTGACACCATCCGCCATCCCATGAGGAGAGCGATATGTCACTCGACGTACCCAGCGCACTACTCGAGCGCGCCGAACGCGGTGAAGTCAGCGACGACGAGTTCGTGGAGTGTGTCCGCACCTCACTGCCCTATGCCTACGAAGTCGTCAGCCGGGTGGCGGCTGACTTGCACTCCGGCACACAGGAATACGCCGACAATGTGATTCCGCCGCCGGACGAGGTGGCCCGCGGGCAACTGCTGCGCGCCATGGCCTCCGATGCCATTCGCGGCGGCCTCGAACGGCATTTCGGCGTGAAACTCGCCTTCCAGAACTGCCATCGGGTCGCGGCGTTCCCGCTCGCCGCGGTCGGCGGAGACACCTACAGCACCTTCATCTCCACCCGCGCTCAGCTGCTGAACCAGAGCCCGGAACTGCGTAACTGCTGACAGCGCAATCGTATCGGCGCGACCGGAGCACTCCGGTCGCGCCGCTGCGCGTTCTCACCGCGGTTTGCGCTCTGATACCGACGGTGACTGGCTCGTCTCCCGCGCTGAATTCGACGCCGCGCGGCTGGGGCGGGATCCTGAAATCACCGATACCGATGCGGCTTTCGACACCTTCGATGTCAATCGCAATCAGTTGATCGAAGTCGATGAGCTCGAATCGCTGCTGCGGACTTGCCCGGGGCTCACTGACGAGTCCGCCGAATCGTTACTGGCGGTGGCGGACTCCGATGGTGATGGTTATCTGTCTCGGGGGGAGTTCGCTGCGCTGCTCGCGCGGCTTGCCGAGTAGGTTGGAGCCTCCGCTGCCCTGTCGGCGTACTGGATAGGGGTGGCCGACCCATGTGTCGATCCCCTGCGGAATGGTCTTCTCGCTGCTCAACCGGGCTGCAAAGCAGAACTGGCGATGTGGTTACCTCGTCTGCCGTACCCGGTTTTCACTCCCCCTGTGGGAGCCGCGCTCTCACGACCCAGCCTGGTTGGCTGGCCGTGGTTACGTTCAGAACCAAGACCAAAAAGACAAAACCCCTCGCCGCAGCACCTTCAAACCCAGTCACCCCGGTCGAGAAATCACGTGCATGTAATCACGCGGGTGCTCACTCGACGTTTACCAGCGTGAGTACATGGACGTCCAAGCGCCCTGCCGGTCGGTAGGCCGGCGGGGGGCTTGGGGGTGTTCAGGCTTCCAGGAGTTTGCGTTTCAGGACTTTGCCGGTGGGGTTTCGGGGGAGTTCGTTCAGGAATACGACCTCGCGGGGGACCTTGTATCTGGCGAGGTTGGATTTCACGAAGTCGCGAAGGTCGTCGGCGGTGAAGGATTGGTTTTCGTGGATTACTACGAAAGCTTTGAGGCGGGAGCCGAATTGGTCGTCGGGGACGCCTATTACGGCGGCTTCGCGGACCGCGGGATGGGTGTAGAGGAGTTCTTCCACTTCTACGGGGAAGACGTTCTCGCCGCCGGAGACGATCATGTCGTCGTCGCGGCCGTCTATGAAAAGTCTTCCGGCGCGGTCGAAGTGGCCTACGTCGCCGGAGGACATCAGGCCGCGGATGATTTCCTTGTGGCCGCCGCCGGTGTAGCCCTCGAACTGGATCACATTGCCGACGAAGATGCGGCCGGTGCTGCCGGTGGGGAGTTGGCGGCCCTCGTCGTCGAGGATTTCCACTCGCGCGCCCAGGACGGGGCGGCCGACGCAGCCTGGCTCGATGGCCAGGTCCTCGGGGGTGGCGATGGTGGCGTACGCGACTTCCGTTGAGCCGTAGAGGTTGTAGACCACGGGGCCGAAGGTGGCGGTCACCTCGCGGCAGAGTTGCGCGCCGAGTTGGGATCCGGCCACGAAGATAATGCGCAGGCAGGACAGGTCTCGGCCGGTGACGCCCTTACCGCCGAGGTCGATCATGCGGTTGAGCATGACGGGGACCACGATCATGGTGGTCGCCCGATGCCGCGCCACACTGTCGATGGCGGCCTGCGGGTCGAAACGGCGGCGGATCACCAGGGTGGAGCCGAAGCCGAGAGTCAGCATGCCGCAGGCGAATCCGAGGGTGTGGAACATGGGGGCGCAGCATTCGGTCACCTCGCCCGCGCGGAACGGCACCTTGGAGAGCAAACCACCGAGGGAGGCAAGGGATTTCGGCTCGGGCCGGGGTGCGCCCTTGGGGGTGCCGGTGGTCCCGCTGGTGAGCAGGATGATGCGCGGTTCGGCTCCGGGCGCGGGTGGCGCGTCGGGCGAACCGTCGGCGATCAGTTCGGCCAGGCTGTCCGCGGCGGGCTCGTCGGTCCAGGCCAGGTACCTGCCGCGCCGGGGTGACACCTCGTCCAGCATGTGCGCGTACTCGGCGTCGTAGACCAGGAGATCGGTGCCTTCGCGGGTGGCCACGTCCCGAATCTGCGGTCCGGCGAAATCGGTGTTGAGCAGGATGATGCGAGCCCCGCATTTGGCGGCGGCGAAGATGGCGTCCACCAAACCGCGGTGGTTGCGCGCCAGGATCGCCACGCCCTCACGGGGTTTGAGCCCGCGTGCCCGCCAGGCATTGGCCAGCCGGTTGGAGCGGTCCTCCAATTCGGCGAAGGTGAGCGATCCGAGTTCGTCGATCAGCGCGGTCCGGCCGCCGTAGCGCGCGGCCGACAGGCGCAGTCCGGCGGCGATGGTCCCGTACCGCAGCATGGCGGTGGCGGCGGAGAGCAGGATGGTCGGCGATTCGAATCGCGCCAGCCCGGCATCGAGGAACAGGCGCGCGGATTCGAGCTCGAGATAGGCCCGCTCGCCTACCGATCGAATGAGTCCGAGGGTCATGGCCGCACCCCATTCCCATGGCCGAATGGCCGCCGGGCCACCGACTTCCCCTGCGCGCACACCGATTCCACACGGACCTCCTCGTCCACCCCGGCACCACCCCACTGCGGGCATCCGCCCTCAAACTAACGGTACGGATCCACCGGCGCCAGAGGAACATCTCCCGCGACCTCGCACCCCCGACTCGTGGGAAGCACGGCCCGCACCCGAATCCGGGTGCGGGCCGCACGACTCAGGACAGCGTGGTGACGGTCAGCGCGCCGTCGGCGTACTGCGCCCGCAGCCGCTTCTTGTCGAACTTGCCGACGCTGGTCTTGGGCACCTCGTCGATGAAGGCCCAGTGCTCGGGCAACTGCCACTTGGCGAACTTGTCCGACAGGAAGGCGCGCAGTTCTTCCGGCTTGACCTCCGCGCCGGGCGCGAGCACGACGGCGACCAGCGGCCGCTCATCCCACTTCTCGTCGGGCACCCCGATGACCGCGGCCTCGGCGACCGACGGATGACCCACCACCGCGTTCTCCAGATCCACCGAGGAGATCCACTCGCCACCGGACTTGATGACATCCTTGGACCGATCCACCAGCGTGAGGTAGCCGTTGGGGCTGATCTTGCCGACGTCACCGGTGCGCAGCCAGCCGTCGTCGAACTTGTCCGGATCGACCTCGCTGCCGGTCGGCGAGTAGTACGAGCCGGTGATCCACGGGCCGCGCACCTCCAGCTCACCCAGCGCCACACCGTCATTGGGGACCACGGTGCCGTCATCGGCGACCAGTCGCGCCTGCACGCCCGCGGGGAAGCGCCCCTGGGTGTATCGGTAGGCCCACTCCTGGTCCCCCTCGGAGTTGGCGGGCGCGTGCGCCACCGAACCCAGCGGGGAGGTTTCGGTCATGCCCCAGGCGTGCAGCAGCTTCACACCGTGGCGCTCCTCGAAGGCCCGCATCATCGACGGCGGCACCGCCGCGCCACCGACCACACAGGTGCGCAGATGCGAGATGTCCTGCGGTGCGGCCTGCAATCCGGCCAGCACACCGCCCCAGATGGTCGGTACGGCCGCGGCGAAGGTCGGCTTGGCCGCGGCCATCATCTCCAGCAGCGGGGCGGGCTGCAGGAAGCGATCCGGCATGAGCAGATTCGCGCCGGACATCATGGCCGCGTACGGCAGACCCCAGGCATTGGCGTGGAACAGCGGCACGATGGCGAGCACGGTGTCGCGCTCGCTGAAGCCCATACCGTTGGGCGCGCACACCTGCATGGCGTGCAGGAAGTTGGAGCGGTGCGAGTAGACGACGCCCTTGGGATCGCCGGTGGTGCCGGAGGTGTAGCACATACCGGCGGCCGAGCGCTCGTCCACGACCGGGTAGTCGTAGGTATCCGGTTGCGCCGCAAGCAGTTCCGCGTACGAGTGCACCTGCACGCCCGCGGGCGCGGTGAGGGCGGAGGCATCGCCGTTGGCGACGATCACATGCCGCACCGTCTTCAGGTTCGGCAGGTATTGCGCGAACATGGGCAGCAGTGTGCCATCGACGATGACCACCTGGTCCTCGGCGTGATTGGCGACGTAGACCAACTGCTCCGGGAAGAGCCGGATATTCAGTGCGTGCAGTACCGCACCCATGGCGGGCACGGCCACGTACACGACCATGTGCTCGTTGTTGTTCCACATGAAGGTGCCGACCCGGTCGCCCTCACCGATGCCGAGGTCACGCAAGGCATTGGCGAGGCGGGCGGCGTCCGCGCCGATTTCCCGGAAAGTCTGGGTGCGGATTCCGTCTCCGGTCCAGGTCGAGATGGTGCTGTCGCCCTGGAAGGTGGATGCGTATCGCAGCAGTGTCGCGAGTGACAGCTGCTCGTCCTGCATGGTGCTCAACATTTCCCAACCGCTCCCTACATATCCCTACTGGAGAGTGAACTGAGTCACTTCCCGGCAGGATAGCCGAAATCGGACATGCCCGGTTCGGGAGCCAACCGATGGCAACCCGATCGCGGCCAGCCGATTTTTCGACCGCGGGCGGCGGACCCCACTTCCGCCGCCCGCGGTCGTCGCCGACCTGCCACCGCCTGCGCGATGACCTGCCGGCATCGAAGTCCCGGCCGGGATCAGGCTTGCAACGACGCCCCCTGCGGCGCCGCAGAATAGCCAATCACTAACCAGGACAAGCAAATTGGAGCACGATTCTCCGTGAATATATGTAGTGGGACCGGTGGCTGTCCAGTCGGGGACAGCGACGCAGGTCAGACGGTGCTCACCGTCCCAGAAGGATCGCCGTGCGGGCCGCGGGAATGCGCGGACAGCAAACCGAATCCCGCGAAATGGCCGAAAATACCGATTCAATGACCGTGGATGTCTGCGTGACCAGCGCCGATAGCCTTAATGTCGAGTCATGAATCGTGAGCCGTCCATCCTGATCATCGGCGCCGGGTTCGCCGGACTCGGTATGGCGCTGGAGTTGCAGCGCCACGGCCTGACCAACTTCACCATCCTGGAGAAGGCCGCCGACCTGGGTGGCGTCTGGCGCGAGAACACCTATCCGGGCGCGGCCTGCGATGTGCCCTCACCGCTCTACTCGTGGTCGTTCGAGCCGAAAAGCGATTGGCCGCGGCGGTTCTCGCATCAGGCCGATATCCACGAGTACATGCGCGGCGTCGCCGAGAAGCACGAGCTGCCCGCCAAGATCGAGTTCGGCGTCGAGGTCACCGAGGCGGAATTCGATGAGCGGTCCGGCATTTGGCGCGTGCGTACTTCGGACGGCGTCACCCATATCGCCGATATCCTGATCCCCGCCGTGGGTCAGCTCTCCCGCCCGGCCATGCCGAACCTGCCCGGTATCGACAGCTTCACCGGCGCGGCCTTCCACTCGGCCGAATGGGATCACTCGGTGGACCTCACCGGCAAACGGGTGGCATGCATCGGCACGGGAGCCAGTGCCATTCAATACATTCCGGCGATTCAGCCGAAGGTCGCACAGCTGACGCTGTTCCAGCGGTCGGCGGCATGGGTGCTGCCGAAGTTCGACACCGAGTACAGCGCGCTGCACAAGGCGATGTTCAAGCATGTGCCGGTGACGCGGTTGGCGGAGCGCTTCGCCATCTGGAGCTTCTTCGAGGTGCTGGCCCTGGCGCTCACCGATATTCCGGCCATGAAGACGCCGGTCATCGCGCTGGCGGATCGGCATCGACGGATGCAGGTGCCGGATCCGGCCCTGCGCGCCAAGCTGACTCCCGATTACGCGGCCGGATGCAAGCGCGGACTCTTCTCCAACGAGTACCTGCCCGCGCTCGGGCAGCCGAACGTCCACGTCGAGACCACCGCCATCGAAGCAGTCACGCCGACGGGCATCCGCACCGCCGACGGCGTCGAGCATCCGGTGGATGTGATCGTCTACGGCACCGGGTTCAAGGGCACGGAATTCCTTGCGCCCATGCATATCTACGGTCTGGGCGGGCGCAAGCTGACCGACGAGTGGTCGGCGGAGGGTGCGCGCGCGTACCTCGGCATGTCGGTACCCGGCTTCCCGAATCTGTTCATGATGTACGGGCCGAATACCAATGTGGGGTCCGGATCGATCATCTACATGCTGGAATCGCAGGCGCGGTATATCCGGCAGGTCGCGGAGTACCTGGCGGCGCGGCCGGGGCGTTTCCTGGCAGCCAAGCCGGAGGTCGAACAGTCGTGGGACGACTGGTTGCAGCGGCGTTTGAAGGACACCCCGTGGAATTTCTGCTCCAGCTGGTATCGCAATGCCTCGGGCCGCATTACGAACAACTGGCCGGGGGCGACGGTGCTGTTCCGTTGGAAGACAAGCACTTTCAAGCCATCGGACTATGACGAGGAACGGGCCACCGGGCGCTGAGCGGCGGCGGGCCCTGACTTGCCGACGAAGCTGTCCGGGACTGTTATCGCTCCGGCACCAGATCGTCTGAGACATCCGCGGCAGCACCGGTCTGGATCCACGCCACCATGATCCTGCTGTCGCTGATCCCGACCCTGTTCTACCGCGCCGCCTACATGGCCCCCAATCGCGCCCACCGCCTGACCCAGCCCATCCTCCCCGCCGACCTGGACGCCCCCGGGGTCCTGCACGCCACCACCCCCCGAACGCGCCCGCTACGCCCTGAACCACCCGCACCGATAGGAATGCGACCCCCAGCCCCCGACCGGGTAGACTCCCCGACGTTCAGGTCGCCCACAGGCCACCGGTCCAGCCTTCGTAGCTCAGGGGATAGAGCAACCCTCTCCTAAAGGGTAGGTCGCAGGTTCGAATCCTGCCGAGGGCACCTTTAGTATGCAGTTCAGGCGGGGTAACGGCAAGCGTCGTTCCCCCGCCGTTCCTTTCGGGGTACGAGAAAGCCCGGCATGGTTTCGAACCATGCCGGGCTTTCGTCTGCTCCTGGAGCGGGCCTACGCCAGGTCGTCGAACTCGCCCGCCTTGACCCCGCTCAGCCATGCCGAGAACTCGTCACGGGTGAACGCGACCGTTCCGGCGTCGCGAGCGTTGGAGTTGCGGACGTACACCGCGCCGGGCGCTCCGGCCACTTCTACGCATGTGCCGTTGTCTGTGAAACTGGACACACGCCATTCGAGGTTATCCATGGTTCCTTCTCTCCCACTCCTCAGCTAACCCAAGGATGAAACGACGGGACTCGGTAGGGCTCAGCGCGACCTTAGCCGCATGGTCGAACGCAGCCGCGAAGTAACCCACTTCGTCATGCTCCGTAATGAACGTACCGCCACGGTAGCTCTCGATGTGAACCCGTGGGTTGCCCCATGGATGCGTCATGATCGAGAAACCGCCGAGTCTGCGCGCCTCATATTGACCGGCGTCGTAGGTCGTGACTCTGACAGTGACATTCGGCAAGTCTGCCAATTCCGCCAGCGTCCGCAACTGTTCGGCCATGATCGCCCCATCGCCTACCCGCAGCCGTAGCGATGGTTCCGGCTGGATCACATCCAGCACCAAATCGCCTGATCTGACGCGCTTCTGACGATGTAGCCGTTGGTCTATCGCTTGCTGTACGTAGGTGTCCGACACACCGGAGATACCGACTCGGCTAACCAATGCTTCGACGTAGGCCGGAACCTGCAAGAGGCCGTAAACGGCCCGTGGTTCATGCGTGCGAATCGAGGTCGCCGACTGTTCCATTCCGAGATAGGTGCTCAGCCACTCGGGCACTTCTCCGGCCACGGTCGGAACGCTGCTCAGCATCGCGGAAAGCTCATCCATCGTAATGCCCAGGGCCTCTGCGTATTTGGGCCGTTGCGCGGGGTGTGGCATCCCCTCGTTCCGTTCCCACCTGCCCAGGGTTGTCCGGTCCACTTCGACCTCTTCGGCAATTTGCTCCTGCGTCTTGCCTGTCGCCTTGCGGGCATCGATCAGGCGTTCTCTGCGCATAAATGCATCGTAGATGCGTCTTGCGCGCTGTGGTTCGTTTCGGTAGCAGGCCGGAGCATTGACGTTGCACCCGGCCACAGGAAATGCCCCCAGCTTCCCACCGCGCCACAGTTTGCTAGGGGCACACCAACCAGCGCCACGGAAGCGCGCTTCGCTGGCGGCGGCCCCTCCGCCCTGTGGCCGAGTGCATCCAAATCTTCAGAAGGAACCGCGCCATGACCTTGGTCTTGTCCTGGCTTCTGCCGATCGCGCCATCCGTTGCCGTAATCGCTTGGTGCGCAAGAGCTTTCCATCGTGCCGATCGGGTTGAACCCGCACCCGGACGGCATCGCGCTGTCGTCAGCGGACATCATCGAGCCTGGTGAGGACGTTCCCATGAAACCCGAGGCGTTCATCTACCTCGATGCGGCAGTCTCCCGACGCAACAGGCACCGCGAACTTGCAGACATGTACGCGCTGGCCAAGCGTATGGGCTACCTCGTGCTGGATTCCTTCATCACGGACGTGCGACGCCCGAACGCGTATCCCGCGATGCTCTCCACAGCGCGCAAACAGAAGGTCGCGGCGGTGTTCATTCCACATCGCAGCCACGTCCCACTCACCCAGGTCCGCGCGGTGTGCGCTGTGATCACCGCCTATCCCGAGGTGACCTTACCCAAGCTCAAACCGGCCAACGGCCAGTAATTCCAGGTCTGACATTTGCATGTTTCACCCTCCGTCGTGCGCAGGAATGGTCGAAAAGAATGGTGAATTCGATTTAAGGAACATTTCTTTGGCTTACGACCTGCCTTGATCTACGTAGCGAAGCCGTAGTTGTGACTGCATTTCCGCAGGCCAGCGCATGTTTCCGCAGGTCAGCTGGGTGTGAAACTCCCAAGTTTCGCACTAGAGAGGCATTCGCGGCCAAGGGTGGGGTCAGCTACCCTATGGGGGTACCCTATGCGGACACCCCCCGGGTACCCCTAAACCTATGCATTGGTTAATAACTTCACCCTACCGACTAGTTAGCACAAGAAAGCAATGCGCGGGAGTTCCTTTTGAATTAAGCATTGTATTGACCCATGCATTAGTTTATTGCATATACGACCGGTGACCATCCGGCAGCACACGCTGGGATGGTCACCATCCCAGCGGCCAGTCGGCTCGACAGCTGCCGGTCCGCGGACTGGCTTCGGGAGGCTTGCCTTGCGTGGCGACCTTGCGTGCGACAGCACTTGGTCACGCGTCGTCCGTGCGCTGTCCTGCGTCAACTGTGGCGCGCAGATGTGGGCGCGAAGGTGGTGGACTGGCACATCGTTGGCAAGGATGGGCAGCGGGCCAATGGTGTTGTGTGTCATCACCATTGGCGTGAGGTAGTAGGCAGCTCTGCATCACCACGACTGCACCAGACCGCCGAGTCCGCCATGTCTGGAGGACTCGGCGGTAGACTACCCCGACGCCTGGTTTGGGTGTGTTTGGTTGCACCGCAACGTTATCCGTCTTTCGAGTTCGGCAATGCGCGCCAGACTTCCAGGCGGAGCCCCTCACGTTTCGGCCGGTCGCACTCGTCTTTCACCTGATCGGGCGATTTCGCGTTCTCGATCACGGCGGCGACGATCATCTCGAATCCACTCATCCCGATCAGCCCCTCACACCGGTATCGACCGCGAACGCACCGGGTTGTAGAACCTGCACGTCAGCGCGCATGTGTGCGATAAAGGCGTACTGCCCGTTATCCGCGTACCGCTCCGTAAGGAACTGGATTTCGAACCCGGTGCGGATGCCGATAGCCAGCTGATTCCACTGGCCCGTATAGATCTCGGACGCATCCGACGATGTGCCTACAGTCAGGTTCGCCGGGACTTGTTTGGTGGTCAGAAGCGGCAGCAGGGTCCCCGGCGCTTCCAGGTAGTCGCCGAGCGTGTTCTTCAGCTTGCTCAGGGATTGGGCCGTACGCGGCGCGATGATGTGCGCGTTGGGCTCGAAGTTGTTGCCGCGCACCGCCGCAACGCTGTCGAGGAACCAATCGTAGTTGCTGATCGACGTACCGTTAGCCCCGTGGGGTGTCGTAGAGATTCCGGGGGTGTTGAGCACGCCTCGCGGCTCAGGCGGTGTTCCGCTGCCACGCAAGGCAACTCGGTCGAGTTCGAGCGCGATCTGTGCCGCGAACGAGTGCGCGATCACGTTACCCGCCGCCGGGCTCGAATCCTCGAACAGCTCGCGCGAAATGATGACCAACCGATCCAGCGACCGGGCGGTGAACAGGACGCTATCGAAGCTCAGGTCTCCCGCCGCGATGGGGGCGCTCTCGTTGCGCCATGCCGGTGCGCCTTCGCCGGTGAGCCGGGCGACCCGCAAGGTTTGCGCTTGCATCGGCACTGTGACAGCCCCGGCTTCGATTACCCGCATCGCGTTGCGCGCCAGGTCGATCACGTTCGCGGCTAACGGCGTCGGAACGAGATACCCACCAGCGCTTTGTGTTCCTTCGGCTAGCGCGCGCTCGTGAGTCGCTCCATCCCAATCACCGACCGCGATACCGCGGAGATACCGGTCGAACGAGAGCGGCTCTTGATCGCGCTGGATGTGGCCCGAATCGCGGCCCCACTGGTCGAACGACTCCGCGCGGGTGAGTATCTGGCGCTTCTGGGTCGGTGCCTCCGCCTGCCTAGCGCTCCATGGGGTGCCAGACTCGATGTAGCCCGGGTTTTGAGCCATGCGAAGCAGCCTGTCCCGCTGCTCGATTCGGCGATTCAGGAACTCCAGGTCGCGTTCGATTTCGCCAAACCGGGTGTCGTCGTCGGCGGTCAACCCGCCATCTTCGGACCGGCGGAGCATGTCTCGCGCTTCACCGGTCAACCGGTCGCGCTCGGTGAGCGCGCCTTTGTCGCTCATGTAGCGCAGTCGGTCGTAGATCTGGTCGCTGACATTCATGGTGGTCTTTCCTTGCTGCTGGTTTGGTGCGCTGCGAACCAGCGCGGTGAGGCGGGCATGGGTGTCAGCGCTGCGGACGCCGTGGATCTGGGCACCCTCATACGCGGGCATACCGACCAAAGAGACCTCGATGAGAGCCGCTTCGGTCCTCACGGTTACGCCGGACTCGTGTCGCTGACGGATCGGACGAAATCCGATTGAGAACGCATCAACGATGCCGCTGCGAACGAGTTCGAGGGCGTCGTCGCCTTCGCGGGTAGCGGCTACGGCGAACGACCCGTATAGCCCGTCCGCTTGCTCGGTCAGTTCGGTCGCGCGACCGATCGGCAACCGCCGGGTCTCATGAACGGCGAACAGTCGAACTTTCCCGCCGCGCTCGGCGATGCTGCGGCTAAACGCACCTGGCGCGAACCGCTCGGTGTAAGTTACGCCCGATTCTCGAATCTCGGCGGGTTCGCCGTATGGGACTACGCGACCGTAGATGGTTCGGCCGTCGGAGTCTGCTCGCACGCAATCGACAGTGCGGTAGTGGATTTCGGTCATAGTAGGGGTCACCTTCATAGGGCGTGTCGGTTTAATCGACCAATGCCGCATGGTGACCCGAATGGCTGGGTTGCTCCCCCTGGAGTTCCAGCGCCCGCGAGATACCGAGCTTGTGGAGTCGATTGTAACCGCGCGGGCTACTCCGCGCTCGGTGAGTGGTGGTTTGGTAAACGCCGTTAACTATGCGTCGTCTGCTTCGCCCTTGTCGTCGCCGAACATCTCGGCGGCTGTGTCGGGAATGGTGCGGCCCGACTCAGGCTCGGGCAACTCGCCCTCAGCATCGAGCAGGCTCGGGTCTACGACACAAACCGTGATCGTGTCGGGTCGGTTTGAGAATCGCAGCATCCCATCCGGCTCGGGGTGCATTTGCAAGCCAGGCTCAGCGAGAAGGGCCGCCCGGTCGTCGGGGTGTAGCGCTGCGACGCTGAGGTCCAGCAGCGCGCGAAGGCGGGCCTCCGCGCGGTCGCTGAGATTGTCGAGGGGGTTGGTGTGATCGTCGTTCATTACTTGTCCCTTTCCTTTTGGTCACCCGACCAAGGTTGGCCAAGGGTGCGGTTGGAGCAAATCAACACACGCTCCCTATTTTTGGCCGATTTAGCGTGTGTTGGTCCCGTCTTGGATCAAGATCGACTTCTCGGCGTTTTCGCTGGGTCATCGGTCGACTATCGGATGGATTTCTAAGCGCTGGTGAGGCGATTCGGCTACCTGGAGACCGAATCGGTCTCCTCGTCGGTCTGCGATGTCGCCAGAGGGTCGGAATCGCGTGTGCTGGTCACTCTGGTCGTCTCTTGGTGGCTTAATGGCGCTTTCTGGGATTCGCCTTTGTCGGTTCGGGGGTGCGTTGGTTGTTGCCCTTAAAGGCGGGCAACACACCCAACACACGCGTTTGCCGGGGGTGAAATCAACACACGCCATCACACGCCAACACACGCCATCACACCCTCTCGTCTAGAAGCGCGGCGATATCCCCGGATCTGCTGGGATTGAGGAAATGCAGCTTCGAGTGCTCCGCGCCTTCCTCGGTGAGGACGAACCCCCGCGCCCTCGACAACTCCAATACAGTGCGAGCGCCGCTCTGCGATACCCCGTCGTCGGTCAACAGGTTGATGATCGCGCGGCCGGTGAGGTTAGGTTTTTCGCGAACCACCTTCAACACCGCTGGCAGTAACTTCTCCGCCGCTGTCTGCCTTCTCGGGCGGTTCGCGAGATACGTGAGTTCACCTGTTTCCGGGGTGAAATCGAGCCCGGATTGCGGGACGTCGACATCGCGCCCATAGGCGGTGAAGAACCGCGGTGAGGCCGGGTTTTCGTTTTCGGCGCGAACCAGCGTCCAATTCACGTCGGGCCAATCGAGAAGGCGGGAATCTCCGCGCGCCCTTTCCCCGGTGTGGCCCATATGCTGCACAATCACCCCTTCCCGCACACCAGCGCGGGCCAGCATCTCGTCAAAAGGCACCAGGAATTTTCCGGCCTCACGGTGCTCATCCAGTCCGAGCGAGTCCAGCACCGGCCGGAGGCAATCCAGGATCACGAACTCGACGCCTTCCTCGGCGAGATGGTCACTCCACTTGGCGCGGGTCTCGCTGTCCAGCAAGTCGAACGACGACACCCGGCCTTTCAGAGACCACAGCACTACCTTTTCGGGGCTGAGGATGCCGATGCGGCGGAGCCAGCTCCGCAGCGCTCTTGGGTTCATCTCGTTGTCGATGATCGCGAGGCGGCCTTGTAGCCGCCGCGTTTCGAACTTGCCCAGGAACGGGCGGCCGTCAACCAGTGAGCGAGTGAGATTGCCGACCATGGTGGTCTTTCCGGCCTTATATGCCGCGCTGAGCAGCACCTTCCCGTCGGTGGGTAGCAGACCCGCGATGCGGTAGTCCTCCGGCTCGTCCTCGATCGCGAGGAATTCGTCCAGGCCGATACCGGGCGCGATGGCGGGCCGCACATTGTTCTCTGCCGCGACAGTTCGCCGCGCCTTATCGAGACGCCTTTGTCTCGCAACCTCTTTCGCGAGCAGCTCGTCGTCCGTCTCGAGAGGCCGTGTGTACTTGTCGACCAAGCCTCGGGCGATCTGCGAGGCAACCTGTTGAAGCACAGCATTTTTCACGTTCACATCACCGAGCTGCTCGACTTCCTCCCGCAATGCGGCGAAGTCCTCGGCGTTCATAACAGGAACCCTAATTTCAGTAGGTCGGCCTCGAGATCAGCCCACTTCGGCGACGGATCGGCAGCGATGCGCGCGTGAATCCCTGTGCCAGTGCACAAGCGTCGCCACTCCGCCGACGCCATGCCGGGGCTTCGCGAACCATCGGCCGAAACGGTCAGTACAAACACGCGGCCCAAGGCGTCCAGCGCCTTAGCCACGCCAGGATGCCCGCGTTCGCCGAGGCGCAGAAGGTGCCCGACCGAACGTAGCGCGGTCGTATGCCGTGCCGCGCCGGGGGCAAGGAGAGCGTGAACAGCGCCGTACAGCACTGAGGTAACTGTCGTGTCCGGGTCGCCTCCGGGCATCGTTGACATGCGTGCGTCAACGTCGACATGAACACCGCTCAGATCCGGTCCGGCGTCTACCCGAAGCGCTTGCAGCCACCGCGCGGGCAGGTCCGGCAGCTCGGCTGGGCTCGGCACCCATCCGGCGTCGTAGTACAGCGCTCCGTGGTCGAGCCAGCGGTAGGTGTCGCCGGATGGGTGAACGCTCGGCCAGACCACCGCATAACGGTGCGCGTGCTGAACGATCTCGACACCACCGCCAGGTAGCTTCGCTTCGGCCAATGTGGTGCCGCTCGGCACCCGATACAGCCGGATACCGCTGATCTCGCACATGCGGGATGTCGATCGAACCGTGGGAGGCAGTGCCCCCCAACGCTTCTCGGCTTCGGCGAGAGTGTCACCGCCGGTCTTAGTGCCGTAATGATCAACGTCGAGGCAGATCACATCGGGCGGCAAGCGCAGCGCGATATTGCTCGCGCCTTGGGTTTCGAGCCAGGTCCGAATATCGGCGTAGCTCGGATCGATACCGTTGTGACCGGTCCAGCCTTTGATTTTGATAGCTTTGCTTCTCGGCGGTATCGGCAGAATCCCACGCCAGCCAGCAGCCCAATAAATCGGCGCGGCTCTAGCATAAATCTCGGTGGTATCCTGTGCGTGGTGTGTGATTCCTGATGGAAAGGTCGCTCCGCTTTCATCTTCGGCGGGGCGGCCTTTTTGGTTGTCTGACATATCGCATTACCCCCGCCCCTCCACGCCTGCGACCCGAAACAGGCCATCCAGATCTACGCGATCGAATTTCAACAGGCGCGGCCCGATGCGGTAGGCGCGCAGTTCCCGGCGGGCGATATAGCGCCGCAGCGTTCGCTCGTCCACGCCGGTATAGATCGCCGCCTCGGCCATCGACAGATAACGTGTTTCCATTGTCGATCCTTCTATCCTGATACGCCATGACGCTTGCGGTCATAGCCTTTCTGGATGCGACATTAGCCGCAGTCACCGGCCCCCGAGATGGCCGTTAATGCAGCGTGGCATAGGCGCTTTGTTTGTCCACGTTCGTTAAATGGACACGGATGGACACAACGCTCGAATTCCTGTTACAGAATTGTTGCAACAAAAAACCGGCGTGGCCCCCGAAAAGCGAGCCACGCCGGTTTTTTAGCCCAGGGCCTTACAGCCTGAATACCCGGACCGATAGCCCCGGCACGCGCTTGAGCACCTCCGTCAGGCACCGCAGGCAAGCCGGGCCAGAGCGCAGCCCGGAGCTGTCAGGGCAGATCACATAGTATTCGGCCAGCGTGCCTGAACGGCACGCGCGCACACCGGCTTTCGTCACTCGCCCGCAGCGCACCCCGCACGCGAGTTGCCAATCCAGTTCGGCCAACACCGCCCCGTTCATGGCTTCACCCCCGCCATCTTGGACAGCCGTTTCGCGATCTCGACATCCCGCGCTTCGGCCGCGTGTTGATACCGCATCGCCATGTTCGGCGTGGTATGCCCGATCCGGTGCATCAATTCCTTTGTGGTAGCACCACTTTGGGCCGCCCACACCGCGCCGCAGTGCCGCAGCGAGTGTGGCGTGAGTCCGGGTTTACCGATCTCCTTCGCTGCCTTGGTGACAGCCTTGCGGAGCAGCCAGTCCGACATATGCGTCTTGCCATCGGGGCCGGGGAACAACAGCGCCTCTGTGCCTCTCACCTTCGAAAGATGC
This sequence comes from Nocardia acidivorans NBRC 108247, assembly GCF_001625085.1. Classification (GTDB taxonomy): domain Bacteria; phylum Actinomycetota; class Actinomycetes; order Mycobacteriales; family Mycobacteriaceae; genus Nocardia; species Nocardia acidivorans. The sequence continues at coordinate 51,252 of NZ_BDAW01000047.1, read as the reverse complement.
TCCTTCACAGCGTCTTTCAGGTGCGGCGGTACCGTCACAGTTCGGCTACCGGCTTCGGTTTTCGGGGTGTCGACCAAAGTCTCACCCGACCGGAAGGTCACCGCCCGTTCGACGCGCAGCGTGTGACCTTCCGGTCCGACATCCTTGCGCCGCAGCTCCTTCAACTCCCCCGACCGCAGCCCACACCACGCGGTCAGCAGTACGGCTAACCGGAGGTGTTCCGGCATGGCATCGGCCAGCTTGGCAAGCTCGGCCGGGGTGAGCATGACGATTTGCTTCGCGCGCTTGGTCGCCATCGCGCCCCGGATGCGGCACGGTGTCGAATCCACCACCTCGTCGGAGACAGCAGTGGCGTAGATGGCGTGCAACAGGCTGTAGGCGTGCGCTTTCCGCGTCTTGCCTGTCGTCACCCCGGAGTGCCATTTGCGTACGTCAGCGGGCCGTATGGACTCCAGCGCGCGGTCGCCTAACGTCGGATTGATATGCAGGCGCAACAGATCCGAGTACAGCCCCCGTGTCCGCGGTTTCAGATCGCGCTGCTCGAGCCACGTAGCGGCGTACTCGCGGAAGGTGCTGCCCCGCACCGCTTCGACGGTCGGCGGTCGCCAGTTGCCGAGGTCGATACGACGCTTCTCGTTGGACAGCCACCCTTCGGCGTCGATCTTCGCCGCATAGGTCTGCGGAGCCGCGTAGGTGCGCCCATCGGGGCCGACATACGTCGCGCGGTATCGCTTGGACGGGAGTTGCTTGCAGGTGCCCCATGATCGGCGCGGGGTTGCCTTCTTGGCCATGATGGTTCATTCCCCGTTCGCGGCGGTGTGCAGGTACGACCAACGCAGCCGCGCGGTGCGGTACGCGCTGCTGAGTGAGTCGGCGAATGAATCCCATTGGCTGGTCGACACGGCGACCACGGCGACCAAGACCAGCGCCGCAGCGAGCAGTCCAGCGGCCACTACGAGCAACGGCACGGCGAGCGCTGTGAGGATGATGCGCCACCGGCGACCCCGAGCGACCGAGCGCGCATTGCCGATACGCTGCACGCGATCAGTGCGCGGCGGTCGCCGGTATCCGCGCTGGGTGCTGAGATTGATCCGAACCGGGCCGAACCGAACGGCGGGGCGGGTGTAGATAGTCATCAAAGGGGCCTTTCCTGGGCTACCGCGTTCCCCTGGCGTTCCCTTCGTGAGTTCATCCGTGCCCGCAAGTGACCACTTACGACCGGGTATGACTCGCAATGTTTCCGCAGGTCAGAACGGGTTTTATTGTACTGACCTGCTACGACAAGCCAGTGCCCCTAACAGGTTCGAATCCTGCCGAGGGCACAGTCGGGAGCGTTATCCGCCCAGGTCAGGCATGGGTTCCGAACCTCAGGTAGTTCAACGTGACCAAGAAACCGCAGGTCGTGTGTCGCAGGTTCGGACCCTACGGGGTTGCTGTCAGATAGCACCCCAGCTCAGAGTAGCTTTTCGCGTAACCTCAGCAGGACGGCTGAATACGCGGACATGTAAACGGAGGACATGGTCCGGCTCTCCGCCACTCGCGGCGTCGCACTCCGATGACCTTATTCGCCGTGTCCCTCAACGTGGTTAAGGCGATCGCCCGATAGCCGTAGGTGACCGTTCTCCCTACAGTCGAATCAGAAAGAAACTTCGCAGCCTTCGAGGGGCATGATGTTGTGGAAGCGCTCAGGGATTTTCGTGGATCCGCCGGTGACGCTCACGAGCGCGGAGCAGCGGCGGGGTGAGCAGGCGGCTCGGAAGGCTGCGCGGGACGCACAGCGATCTGTGGGGCGGACCAAGAAGGGGCAGTATCGGCGCTATCGGGCACGAGCCGGTGACAAGTACCTGGATTGGCCGCGGTGGCGGGAGTTCTACCTGCTGGAATATCGGCGTCGGGACATCAGTGATCGAGGGTCCGGCGTCGACTTCTCAGGGGGCGGATCCTCACTCTAGTGCTGACCCCGATCGATACGCGACCGCCTCGGTGCACACGTTCATCGCAGGCCCATGTTTCCAGGTCTTCCTCCCGAGAACGCGACTCAGTACCGCTCGGCCAGCGCCTCCAGCAGCGACCACACGAACACCAGATGTGAAGGCAAGACCCGGTCGCGCGGCCGGGTCGTGGAATCGCACGAAGGTCGCCAGCGGCAGGCCCCGTTCACCGCGCCGGAACGCACGAAGGGCTGTCACACCCGCCAGCACCCCGCACTCGATCCGATCAACCAAGGAACCAACGCAGCGCGGTCTCCACCTCTTCGACAGTTGCTTCGAGCCGCTGGAACACCGATGCGCCGCCGCGAATGAACCAGTTCTGTGCCCGGTCGATGTCGTGTGGGCGCAAGAAAATGTACCGGCCCCACCGGTGCAGGGCGGGTCGCCCACCTTAGCGCCCCCTACCAGCCATGCCGGGTAGCTGCCGATCACGTTGCCGAGGGTGCCTGCGCGATGACGGCGACGAGATTCGGATGCGCTCCGGTGACCGCACCGGCGGCCAAGGCGCCACCGAGCAGCATGGCCACCTCCGAAGGGACCGGTGTACACGGGGATTCGGCGATCATGAGCAGCAGGATCGCGCCGCGCCCGTACGTGATGATCAGATGTCGCATCAGGCCGAGAGCAGCACCAATCCGTTGAGCGCCAGGAACACTGACGTCGGTAGCGGAGTGCCGAGATAGTTACGGACCGCTTTCTCCAGCGCCGGCCCGGGCAGGCCCACCGGGATGGTCGCGATGACTAGCAGAACTCCAATCGTGCCTCGGGCGAACGCATTTCGCGGGTCCGGACCAGATCCCAGAGCCCGGCGGCGATCCGTATCCGGTCCCGCCGAAAGTAGATCACCAGGGCCGGCGCGGTGGCCACATGGAAATGGGGAAGAGCTGGTGCGTGCGGAGTGAAGGTGTGACGCCTCCGGCTGGAGGCCGCGCTACCCTAGCGCCGTGAGCAACGTTGTGAGAGCGAGAGTTTCGGTCGCCGAATCGGGAGTGCTCGCGCGCACCGCCTTCAGCGCACCGTCGATCCGGCCGTCGAGGACGGCCCATGCCGACTTGTCCAGCGGCTCCAAGGTGTCCTGGTCCTGATCCCAGGCGGTTTCGAGGTCTTTGATCCTGGCCTTGGCCCCGCTCTGGTTACCTGCTTGCACCTTGCTCAGCGTGTCCTGGGTGATGGTGCGGAACTTGGCGATCTCGGCCGCCGGGAACTTCGCCGTCACCTGCCCCGGTGTCACCTCCGCGGGGACGGGCCCGGCCCCGGTTTCCTCGTCGGTCACGGCGCTGCTGTGCGGCTGGGAAGACGCCCACACGAGCAGTGACCCGGCCACTACCGCCACAATCACGAAGTAGCCCAGCATGATTCGCTCGCGCACCGGTGGGGCCGGTGCGACTTCGAGAGGCTGCGCGAGGTGGTGATCGGTGATGACATCTCGGCGGCTGCGCGTCAGGTACACCACTGTCGCGAGGATCCCGGCCAGGAAAAGCACACTGGTGAGTGCGGTTCCCACGCCGAGCCCATGCTCGGCGGTCGGGGAGGCGAACCAATCGCCGAGGTTCGCACCCAGCGGCCGGGTCAGGATGTAGGCGAGCCAGAACGACAGCACCGCGTTCGCGCCGAGCCGCCAACCCAGCACGACAGCGGCGATCAGACCGGCCGGGAGCAGCACCGAGGTTCCCGGCCCCCACCCGGTCACCGACAACGTCCAGTCCCCGGCCGCGGTGCCCAGCGCGAAGGTGACCAGCACCGCGAGCCAGTAGAACAATTCGCGGGGGAGCGTGACGATGGAGTGAATCGACAATGTCCGTTCCCGCGCGAACCAGACACCGAACACGACCGCCAGGGCCACGGCGAAAAGGCTGGTACTCACCGCAAGTGGCACGGCCAGGTTGTCGGTGAGAATGTCGGTGTACAGCGTGCCGGTCACACTGAGCACCACGACGGTGAGCCAATACACCAGGGGCACGTAGCGGTCCAGGCGCATCTGCCACCCCAGCACCACGGCGAGTACCACGGTGAACAGCAGGGCCGTGAGGGTCAACCCGACCCCCAGGGAACTGTTGATCCAGTCGGCGACGGTTTCCCCGACGGTGGTGCACAGGATTTTGATGACCCAAAACCACACGGTCACTTCGGGCACTTTGCTCAGCATGCGTCGGGTCGCACCGACCTGCGAGTTCGTCATCTCCGTCACAGCGCACGACCGTACGGTCAGGCTCCTGTGACAGCGCTGAGAACTCGTTGACCGGCAGGGGCGTCACCGGGTGGGGCGGTTCACAGGGCGGTCGCGATCACTTTCCTGATCGCGACCGCGTCGTAGCAGAAGCGGTGGGTGCCGCCCGTGCCCAGACACGTCGCGGTGACGGTGATCCGCCGAGCGCTCGGTTCGAGCGCATCGACGGCGAAGCAGATGTCGGGACCCAGATGAGGGACAGCGGCTCTGCGCGCAATGTCCAGCCACACGAAATCACCGACGAACACGCCCTGCCAGGGCCAGTGCGCAAGGATTCTGACCTCGCTCACCGTGGCCCCGAGCCGCTCGGCGATGGAAGGATCACACGGTACCGCCCACGGCGGGGCGAGCCTTCCGTCGTTGCGGGCCACTTCCTCTCGGATTTCGCGAATCACATTGTCACGGTGGGAGTTGATGCTTGCCCGGTGGTGCAGGCGACCGAATCCGATGGCGTTGTCGAGCTTCTCTTTCGCTTTTCCGAGAGCGGCGACATTCGGTGAAACGTTGAAGTAAGCCGGTTTGATCAGCGGCGATACCCATACCGCTTCACCGAGGGTGTCTTCTGTTTCGATCGCGATGATTCGGCCACGAATGCGTGCACCGACCGAATCCCGATACTGGACGTAGTCACCCGGAGTGACATCCAAGTCGCCGAACCTTGCCATGCCAGATCTCCTTCGACTATGCGGTACGCGATAGCGGAGAGTCGAAATGACAGCGTCGCGAGGGGCCTGCTCGATAACGCTGCTTCAACCAATATGGCAAGGCCGGAACCTCGACGCCAGCGAGCAGGGCCGCGTTCTCAGCGTCTTCTCAGCGCGTAAGCGACTGTGACGTGTCAGGTCGCAGGGGAATTCGCGGTCACCGGCAGGGCGGCCTTCAAGCGAGCGCCGCCGGACGGTGAATCCTCGACCCGCACGCTGCCCCTGCGGGCAGCGACGATTTCGGCCACCGGACCGGGCCGGCCGAACATCCGCAAGACGCTGGTTCCGGGGAGTCTGCGCGGCCCGTTCGAGAACTGTCGGGGCAATCCAACATGGCGACTCCCGGCCAGATCGACGCACGGGCCGACTCAGCGGGTTCTCAGCGACCGGCGGGCAGACTCCGCGGAGTTGTGTCATCAGCCGATTCAAACGAAGGGAACCCTCGCATGCCTGCGGCCCAACCGCGTGCGAATTACAAGCTCCCCCAGGTGACCGCCCTATTCTGGGCGCTGAAGATCGCGGCGACCACGCTTGGCGAGACCGGTGGTGATCTACTGGCCCAGACCCTGCATCTCGGCTATGCCGCTGCGTCGTTGCTGTTTCTGACCGTCTTCGCGGTGAGCTTGGCGGCCCAGCTACGCGTCGGCCGATTCCATCCCGCGCTCTACTGGACGGTCATCGCGGCAACGAGCACCGCCGGCACGACAATCGCCGACTTCCTCAATCGCGGCCCCGGCTCGGGGACCTCCACCGACGGCGGACTCGGCTACGGCGCCGGCGCAGCCGTGCTCATCACCGGGCTCGCGCTGGTCTTCGGAATCTGGAAACTGAGCGGCCAAACCTACGACGTCACCGGCATCACCAGCCTGCGTGGCGAAGTGCTCTACTGGTCGGCGATCTTGCTGTCGAACACGCTCGGCACTTCTGTCGGCGATTACCTGTCCGACAGTTCCGGACTCGGCTACCGCGGTGGCGCCTTGGTGATCGCCGCCGTCATGGCCGCTCTGCTCGCCGCCCACTTCTTCACTCGTATCTCCGGCATTCTGCTGTTCTGGCTCGCGTTCATCCTCACCCGCCCTCTCGGCGCTACCGTCGGCGACCTGCTGTCCAAATCCCACGACAAGGGCGGACTCGGCTTCGGCACCTGGGGCACCACTGCCGTACTGCTTATCCTTCTCACGGCCGGAATCGCCCACAGCCACAACCGAACCCGAACGCTCGACGACCTCGAAACCACGCTCGCACGCGACCGGGCCTGATGCCTGGTTTCGATTCCGGTCATCGGCTCACGGGCTCGCCGGAAGTGTGATGACGACCATGGCCCCGCCGCCCCGATGGTCGGTGAAATGAACCGCACCGTGGTGTGCGGCAATGATTTCCGCGACGATCGCGAGTCCGAGGCCGGTGCCGCCGCTGGCTCGGCCTCGGTCACGCTGGAGGCGGAAGAATCGGTCGAAGACGTGGACCCGATCCTCGGCGGGGATGCCGGGACCGTCATCGGTGATTTCGATGCGGGCAGTGTCCGCGTCCTGGGTCAGGCGGACCGTGACGGTCGTGGCGGCATAACGGGCGGCATTGTCGAGAAGATTGCGGACGGCTCGTGAGAGTTGCCCGGAATCGCCTTGGGTCCGTACCGGTTCGAGCTGCACAATGATCTCGACCGTGTCGGATCGACCGCGTTGACGCGCGACTTCGGCGGCGACGACATCGTCGAGGTCGACGTCGGTTGCGAGGTGCGGTAGTCCGCGTTCGTCGGCGCGCGCCAGTAGCAGCAGGTCGTCGATCAGCAGGCGCATGCGCTCGACTTCGGGCATCAGTGTGGTTCGCGCCAGCGTGTCGTCGAAGAGTTCGGGGCGGGCGAGTCCCACCTCGAGTGCGGCGGCCATCGAGGCCAGGGGGCTGCGCAATTCGTGGGAGGCATCCCCAACGAATCGGCTCTGAGCTTCGTGGCTGGATTGGATACGAGCGAGCATTTCGTTCATGGTGCGGGCAAGTGCGGCGATTTCGTCGTGCTGCTCCGGTACCGGCACACGTTCGGTCAGATCCGCGCTGGTGATGGCCTCCACCCGACGGCGAATCGTCTCCACCGAACTCAACGATCTGCCGACGAGCAGATAGGTGGAACCCGCGGCGATGGCGATCACGAACGGCACGCCGATGCCGACCATGCTGAGAACGAGCTTGATGGTGTCCTCGATCGAATCGTGGTTCATCGCCACCACCACCGTGTAGCGGCCGCCGGACCCGTCGACACCGGCGACGGTCAATCGAAGTCCGGTGTCCGCTGCCACCGGGCCGGCGTTGCGCACGATGCGTCCCGGTTCCGGTCGGAGCGCGGTGAGCGGGTCGCCCGGGCCGTCGGTGGAGGTTCCGACGATGCGGTCCTCAGCGCCGATGATCTGGACAACGGTGAGGTTGCGGTCGGTGGCCAATAGGCTGCGATCGAGTTCGGCGGGCCTGTCGAAGCGGAGCTGGCCGGCGATTTCGCGGACCCGATTGGCGGCGACATCGTCGGCGGAGGCCGTTAGGGACCGGTACAGGAAGGCGATCAGCGCCAGTACGCAGACTCCTAGACCGACGGCGACCGCGACTGTCACGATGAGGGCGGATCTGACCCGGAGCCCCCAGCTACCTGGTGCGGGGATGGATCGGATCCACATGATGAATTGCCTTTCGCCTGTCCGGGTCCATTGTTCTCACCATGCGGGATGTTGTGCGGGGATCCGCCGCGCCGGTCCATCCGGCGTGTCAGCCGACCATCCGCACTCAGCGTTTCCACAGGTGCGCCGCGCGACTATCGGCAGTGAGATGGACCGTTTCCGGCACGGGGAAGCGGTGGTCTGCGGCGAAGGGAGCAGCGATGAATTCGTCACGTTGGATTCGCGGGTGGAACGTCGCCGCTACGGGTGCGGGGCTTTCACTGGCGAGCGTCGCGCTGCTGACGGCGTGCGGGGGCGGTTCCACGCTGGGAACTCCGCACGACTCCTCGGCGAATCCCACTTCGGCCGAATCCAATCCGAGTGGTGACATCCCGGACAATCAGGCGTTCGTCGTGTACACACCCGCGGATCGCCGGTTCACCGTGCAGGTACCGGAGGGTTGGTCCAGGAGCGATTCGGCCGCCGGTGTCGTGTTCACTGACAAATTCAACAGCGTCGGCATCGAATCGCGGGCCGATGTCGCCTCCGCGCCGACTGTCGAGTCGGCCAAGTCAATCGAACTACCCGAGCTCGCAGCCGGGACACCCGGATACGTCCCGGGCGAGGTGAGCACCGTCGAACGCAAGGCCGGTCCGGTACTGCGGATCACCTACCGCGCCGACTCCCCGCCGAGCCCCGTGACCGGGAAGATCGTGCCCGAGGCGGTGGAACGCTACGAGTTCTACCGCTCCGGCCGCGAAGTGGTGTTGACCCTGTCGGGGCTTGTCGACGCGGACAATGTCGATCCGTGGCGGCAGGTCACCGATTCCTTCAGCTGGCTGCCATGAGCCCACCCGGTGACCGCGGCACCGCGCAGCGCTACGAGGGAGCACCCGCCCTACAGGCCGATTCCCTGTACCGGTTCTTTCCTGCCGGAGATGACGAAATCCTTGCCCTGCAAGGTGTTTCGCTGACCGTGGCAGCGGGCGAGCTGGTGGCGGTGGTAGGCCCCTCCGGGTCCGGGAAATCGACGTTGCTGTCGTGTCTGGCGGGGGTTGACGAACCCGACGGTGGCACGGCGCGCGTCTGCGGCCGTCGGCTCAGTCGGCAGCCCGAACCCATTCGGTCCCGGTTGCGGGCCCGGTATATCGGGATGCTGTTCCAGAGCGGAAATCTGTTGCCGCAGTTGACATTATTCAAGAACATTGTGCTGGCGCGGCGGCTCCACCCGGGTTCGGTGTCGCCGCCGGTCGCAGACCTGCTCGAGTCGGTCCAGCTCGGTTCGCGCGGCGTGGCCTACCCTGGCGAGCTGTCCGGCGGCGAACTGGCCCGTGCCGGATTGGCGGTGGCTCTGGCCAACGACCCGGCGGTGGTGCTGGCGGATGAACCCACGGGTGAACTCGACGCCGGAACCGAAGCCGTAGTGCTCGCGCTACTGCGACACCGGGCCGACTGCGGCGGCGCGATTCTGGTGGCCAGCCACAGTCCGGCGGTCGCCGCCGCCGCGGATCGGATCGTCCGCCTGCACGACGGGCAGGTGCTGCCGTGACCTCGCGGTCCGCACCGCCGGTCGTGGTGTGCGCGGGCGTCGCCCGCGTGTTCGGCACCGGAGCAACCGCGATCACGGCGATCACGGACGTCAACTGTTCGGTGCCGTCCGGCGCACACATCGCGCTGACGGGACCTTCGGGCTCCGGGAAGTCGACACTGCTGCATGTCATGGCAGGGCTGGAGACGGCCACCTCCGGCACGGTCTGCTGGCCTGGACTCGATGAGGCTCCCAGGGCGCGGCCCGGGCTCATCGGTGTGGTCTTCCAGGGGCCGAGCCTGTTGCCGGCGCTGGATGTCATGGAAAACGTTGCGGTGCCGCTGCTTTTGGGCGGCACCCCCGAACGGGACGCTACCGAACGCGCCGCAGCTGCGCTGGACCTGCTCGGCATCGGTGAATTCGCGCGGCAACTCCCCCACGAACTCTCCGGGGGTCAAGCCCAGCGGGTCGCGGTCGCGCGAGTGCTGGCCGCCGCTCCCAGGCTGATCCTGGCGGACGAGCCGACCGGTCAAATCGATCACGAAGCCGCGGCTGTGGTCCTCGATGTGCTGGTGCGGACTGCTACGGAACTGGGTGCGGCCCTGGTGATTTCGACACACGATCCGCTGATCGCCGACGGCCTGCCACTACGGTGGACGATGCATCACGGCGCGCTCCAGGACAATCCCGCAGGGGTTTCCGGAGGCCATCGATGATGCTGCTCTGGCTCGCAGGTCTGCTTCGCAGGCAACCCGCCCGCCTGCTCGGCGCGGCACTCGGCGTCGCGACCACCGTCGCGATGCTCGCCTGCCTGGGCACTTTTCTGACGCAATCCCAGGCCACCATGACCGCGCGCGCCGTCCGCGGCGTGGCCGTGGACTGGCAGGTCCAAGTGCAGCCGGACACCGATCCGAAGGCGATCGCCCAGTTGGTAGGCGCCACCCCTGGCGTACGCCTCAGCACCCCGGTCGGTTTCGCGCAGACCACCGGCCTGTCCGCCCTCACCGGCGACACTACTCAGACCACCGGTCCGGGTGTGGTTCTCGGCCTCCCGGCCGATTACCCGGCGCTGTTCCCAGGCCAGATCCGGCGGCTCGTCGGTGCGGACAGCGGGGTGCTGCTCGCACAACAGACCGCCGCGAACCTCCATGTCACCCTCGGCGACATCGTCACCGTCGGCCGCGCCGATCTGTCATCTTTTCCGGTCACGGTGGCGGGTATCGTCGATCTGCCGCAAGCGAATTCGCTCTTTCAGAAGGTCGGCGCACCGCCCGGGTCTCAACCAGCCGCGCCGCCGGACAACGTGCTGATACTGCCCGAAGCGCAATGGCATGCGATGTTCGACCCACTCGCCACTCGAACCGACTTGGTATCCACGCAGATTCATGTACTTCGCGACCATGTCCTGCCCTCGAGTCCGGCCGTGGCCTACAGCACGGCGACCGCCGCCGCCCGCAATCTCGAGGCACGCAGCGGCGGCGGCGCCACGGTCGCGGACAATCTCGGTGCCGCGCTCGCGGCCGCCCGCAGCGACGCCGCCTACGCGCAGATCTTGTTTCTGTTCCTCGGTGTTCCCGGCGCGATCCTGGCTGCGGCGATCACTTCGACCGTCGCGGCGGCGAGCGCGGACCGACGTCGTCGAGAACAGGCGCTCTTACGTGCCCGCGGTGCATCGGCCCGACAGTTGCTTCGCCTCGCCGCCGCTGAGGCAGGGCTGATCGGCACCGCCGGAGCACTGCTCGGGCTCCTCGCCGCCGCCGGGACCGGGTATCTCGCGTTCGGGTCGATGCGCTTCGGTGCGACCACCTCGGCCGCCGTGGGGTGGTCGGCCGCAGCCGCTGCGACCGGGGTAGCGCTCACGGTCGTGACGGTGCTCCTACCAGCCCGTCGTGACCTGCTCGGGACCACCGTTGCCACCGGTCGTGCCGTTGTCACCGCACCGCGTTATCCGGCCTGGGCACGGTACGGACTCGACGCACTGGCGCTGCTCGGGGCATGGCTGGTCTTCGCGGCCGCCGGGCGCAGCGGTTACCAGCTCGTGCTCGCACCCGAGGGCGTGCCCACGATCTCGGTGTCCTACTGGGCGCTTGCCGGTCCAGGCTTGTTGTGGGTCGGCGCGGCGCTGCTGACCTGGCGATTGGGGGACCTCATCCTGGGTCGCGGTCGCCGCGTGATCGCGCGCCTGCTGCGGCCGATGACCGGACCGCCCGCCACCATCATCGCGAACGGCCTGTCCCGGCAGCGACGCCCGCTGATCCGGGCGATCGTGCTGCTCGCACTCGCGCTCGCGTTCGCCGCGTCAACGGCGACCTTCAATGCCACCTACAGCCGGCAGGCCGAGGCCGACGCCCAGCTGACCAATGGCGCCGACGTCAGCGTCACGCCGGTCCCCGGCACCGCTCTCTCCCCCGAAGCCGTTGCTGCGCTCGCGCAAGTACCAGGCGTCGCGTCGGTGGAACCGCTACAGCACCGTTTCGCCTACATCGGCGCGGATATGCAGGACCTCTTCGGCGTGCGGCCGGACACCGTTGGGCGTGTTTCCGCGTTGCAGGACAGCTATTTTCCCGGCAGCACCGCTACCGACGCGATGGCCGTCCTGGCCGCGAAGCCGGACTCGATTCTGGTGTCCGCCGAAACCGTCAAGGACTTTCGGCTGCGCCCGGGAGACCCGATCACACTGCGGCTCACCGACTCCGGTAACCATCAGCCGAAGAAGATCGAGTTCCACTACGCCGGAGTGGTCGCCGAGTTCCCCACCGCACCGAAGGACAGCTTCTTCGTCGCCAATGCCACCTACGTCGCACAGCAGACCGGATCCGACGCCATCGGTACATTCCTGCTCGACACCCACGGAGTGAGCACCACCGCTGTCGCCGAGCACCTTCGCGCTCAGCTGGGAGTCTCGGCCACGGTCACCGACATCGCCACCGTCCGCGGCACCGTCGGATCCAGCCTCACCTCAATCGATCTCACCGGCCTGACCCGCGTCGAGTTGTCCTTCGCCGCCCTCCTCGCGGTCTGCGCGGGCGGGCTCGTCCTGGCGCTCGGGCTCGCCGAGCGCCGCCGCACCTTCGCCGTCCTGACCGCACTCGGGGCCACACCGCGACAGCTGCGCGACGTGGTTTTCAGCGAAGCCGCCGCGCTCACCGCCGGGGGCCTGATAGCCGGTGCCGCAACGGGTTCGGTGCTGTCGCTGATGCTCGTCAAGATCCTCACCGGTGTGTTCGACCCGCCGCCCTCGTCGATCGCCGTCCCGTGGGCATATCTGCTGACCGTCCTGGTTCTCACCGTCACCGCATTGGCGGTTGTCAGCGCTCTCACGGCGCGCGCGGCACAACGTCCGGCCATCGCGATTCTGCGCGAACTATGACGGCCGCGGTTCCGTTGTCCCCGACCGGCTTCGGATGGTTTGCGCGTCGGCATCCCGGGCTCGAACCGCGTGAGCACGGATCCAGGCACTCGTCACCTGAGATCCGACCAGCACCACCAGTGAACCCAGCAGCGCGCCGCCGACGACATCGGTCAGCCAATGCACGCCGAGGTAAAGCCGAGTGACCGCGACGAGAACCACTATCGCGCCACCCGGCACCACCGCCGCAAGAGCGCGCAACCAACCCTGCCGGCCGACGCCGTAGACAACCAGTACCGCGCCGACCAGCGCCGCCGTGCCGGTGGTGTGGCCGGAAGGATACGAGAGATCCGTTTCGGAGATCAGCTGCGTGAGCGCGGGCGGACGGGCGCGCCCCACAACGAGTTTGGTCAACGTACTCGCGGCGGACGCCATAGCGACGAACCCGAGCAGTGTCAGCGCCGGGATCAACGAGCGTCGCCGCCACGCGATGAGCCCGGCGAACAGCAATCCGATCAGCGCGACTCCCACCGGGCTGCCGGCATCGGTCACCACGAGCGCGGCGCGCGTCCATCCTGGCGAACGATGCTCGGTGAACCAGCGCAGCGTCGCCGCGTCCGCACCGGTCAGCCACCCCGACATCGACACCTGGAAGCTCAGCTCGACGAACATGACCGCCATCGCCACGACGCGCGCCAGTCGCCAGGAGGATGATGCCGCGCCGTTTCGGGGCCACAGCTGCGGCGCAACAATCGATCCGACGACCACGAGCCCGCACACCGTCATCGCCGTAATCGCAATCTCGGCGGTGGCTCCCTCTGTTCGGATCTCGGTAATGACGTCCCTGATCAAGTCGGTCGTCGCTGACATGCCAGCAGTGTCATCCCGGCGCGCTGTGAGAACACTGAGAGTGGATCATGATCCGGGAACGGCATTCGACTCCGATAGTCCGCAGACGACAGAAACGATAGGAGGTGCCGCTCGATGCGGGTCCTGGTGGTCGAGGATGAGGAACGCCTGGCAGAGACATTGCGTCGTGGTCTCACTGCCGAGGGGTTCGTCGTCGAGATCGCACACGACGGCAATGTTGGCTTCGACCTGGCCGTCAGCGACGATTTCGACGTCATCGTGCTCGACATCATGCTGCCCGGCAAGCACGGCTACCAGATCGTGCGGGAATTACGGGAACACCGAGTCTGGACGCCGGTGCTGATGCTGTCGGCCAAAGACGGCGAATACGATCTGGCCGACGCGTTCGACCTCGGTGCCGACGACTACCTCACCAAACCGTTCTCATTCGTCGTTCTCGTCGCGCGGCTGCGCGCCTTGGTGCGCCGCGGCGCACCCGAACGCCCCACCGTACTGACCGCCGGCACATTGTCACTCGACCCCGCCCGCCACCGAGCAACCCGCCGCGACGAGCCGCTCACCCTGACACCGCGCGAATTCGGAGTTCTGGAGTTCCTGATGCGCCACAAGGACGACGTCGTAACCAAAGCCGAAATCCTGCACTCGGTATGGGACGCCCACTACGAGGGCGCCGACAATGTCGTCGAGGTCTACATCGGATACCTCCGCAAGAAAATCGACATCCCCTTCGACCTGGCCACGATCGAAACCGTGCGCGGCGTCGGCTATCGCCTCCGCACCGATTCATGAGCCGCTCACGACAACCCGCTCGCTCGGGCGATCCCGGTCGTCCACGCCCATGATGCCGACCATCCGACGCGCGCCCATACCGCCCCTCGCTGATCGGACCGTCAATGGGCGCTGGAATCGCGGAGGCTGCCGACACTGATCTGTCAGCCGAAGCCCCGGCTCAGAGCGGCTGGTGAGGCGTTTGCGATCGCACAATCGGTCGGGTCAGCGGTGCTCGCCACGTCGAGCGAGAGCCGGACCGGAAGAATCCCGATGTGCCGTGATGATTTCCCGTCGATAGGCGTCCGGGGTCGTAGCGGTCCAGCGGCGGAAGGCGCGGTGCAGGGCGCGGGCGTCGGCGTAACCGAGCCGGGATGCGACCGAACGGACGGGAAGACCGGTGTCGCGCAACAGGTTCAGGGCCTGTTCATAGCGGACGGTTTCGACCTCCTTGCGCCACGTGGTGTTCATCTCGTGCAGACGGCGCTGCAGGGTGCGGGGACTGATGGCCAGGCGGCGAGCCACGCGGTCGAGTTCCAGGTCGCCACGGCTCAGGGCGGCCGCGATGGCGTGCCGGAGCTGTTCATGCCAGTCGGGGACCGAGCGTGAGGAGGCGAGCGTCAGTTCGACGTACTGCCGCATGATTCGCCCCATGTACGGGTCGGCTCCGGTGGGGAGCGCACCGGCGTCGAGGAAGGTGATCTCGGCCCGGGGCGCGGCGAAGTCCAGTCTGCTGGTGCCGAATTCATCCACCAGAAATCCGTGGCGCCGGGCGGAGCGATGGGTGAAGGCGACCCGCACCGGCACCAGCGGTTGCCGGGTGGCCTCGCGCACCCGGCGCAGCATGAGGGAGAGCACGAATTCCTCGATGGGAGCCAGCACCATATCCGGCTCGATCCCGACCGAGTCGCGAATGGTGAGCAGACCACCGTCTTCGATCAC
Organism: Nocardia acidivorans NBRC 108247; assembly: GCF_001625085.1. Lineage (GTDB taxonomy): Bacteria > Actinomycetota > Actinomycetes > Mycobacteriales > Mycobacteriaceae > Nocardia > Nocardia acidivorans. The sequence continues at coordinate 36,234 of NZ_BDAW01000047.1, read as the reverse complement.
CTCCCAGCCGACCGCCGGGTCCGTCACGATCGCGCGCAGTTCCATGGCTGTACGGAGGCTCTCGGCGAGAGTCGGGCCGCTGGAGAACAGATAATCCCACGCGCTGAGCCCGCCCCGGCCCGCGGTGGCCGTCGCGCACAGTCCCGAGCCCGGTCCCGCGAAACCGGCTATCAATTCCCACATGCGCCAGGCCGATTCGGTCGGCACGCGAGTGAGGTCGCTGTCGAGGTCGGCGGGATCCAGTCCTGAGACGCCCGTGAGCTGGGCGGGCGCGACGCCGACCCGCAAGGCCGTCGCCCGGATCAGTCCGGCGGTCCGCGCGGGAATGGTGCCTTCGATCATCGGCGGAGCATATAGATCGACGACTACTTCCATCTGGACGATATGGCGTGTGAGGCCACTTGCACGGCGCGCGGCGCCCCTCCTGAGGTACTCGGATCGGTCCTAGATTCGGTGTCGCGAAAGGAGATTCCGATGGAAAACAACACAGGCGGCTTCTCGGAAGCGGGGCTGCGCCGAGTACGCGATGTGCTGACCCGGCACGTCGAAACCGGGAAGATCCCCGGGCTCGTCGCCATGGTCAGCCGGGGCGAGGACTCCTACGTCGAGACCTTGGGGACCATGCGCGCCGAGGGCGGTACGCCGATGCGCCGCGACGCCATCTTCCGCATGGCCTCGGTGTCCAAGCCGGTCACGGTGGCCGCCGCCATGGTTCTGCTCGACGAATGCCGGTTCCACCTGGATGATCCGGTGGATCCGTGGCTGCCCGAACTGGCCGATCGCCAGGTGCTGCGAGCGGCCGATGGGCCGCTGGACGACACCGTGCCCGCGCGGCGGCCGATCACCGTCCGGGATCTGCTGAGCTCCACCTTCGGGCTCGGCGTCGACCTGACGCTGATGGGCTCGCCGATCATGACCGAGGTCCTGGATCGGGCCAACTACAACCCCGACGTGGGCCCCGCGCCGGAACCCGACAAGTGGATGCGCCGTCTCGGCGAGCTGCCGCTGTCATACCAGCCGGGCGAGCGGTGGCAGTACGAACTCAGCCACGATGTGCTCGGCGTGCTCGTCGCCCGGGTTTCCGGTCAGAGCTTCGAATCGTTTCTGCGCGAGCGCATCTTCGAGCCGCTGGGCATGAAGGACACCGGTTTCCACGTTCCCGCGGACCAGATGCACCGGATGGGCCCCAGTTACACGCCCGACCCGCAGACCGGCGAATTCATCGTGTGGGACGAGGCGGAAGGCGGAAGGTACAGCAGCCCTCCGGCATTCCAGCACGGCGGCGGTGGACTGGTCTCGACCGTCGATGACTACCACGCCTATTTCCGCATGCTGCTGAACCAGGGGATGCACGGCTCCGAACGGATCCTGTCCCGGCCCGCCGTCGAGTTGATGACCACCAATCGCCTCACCCCCGAACAACAGGCCGATCGAAACACGCTGGCCAAGAACAACGTTCATCTGTCATTCGGACAGGGGCAGCAGGGCGGCTGGGGCTTCGGGATGGCGGTGCGGACCTACCGCGGCGATTACGCGCCGGTCGGGCAGTTCGGCTGGGACGGCGGCACCGGCACCACGGCCTACGCCGATCCGAGCAATCGGCTCACCGGCATCCTGTTCACTCCGGTCGGGCTGTCCACACCGGATCCGGCATGGCTGATCCACGATTTCTGGACCGCGATCTACCAGGCTCTCGACGACTGACCGGAAGCCGGCAGAGCAGCCCCCTTACCCACTCCCTCGATCCGACCAACGGAAGCCCCATGTCTGAATCCCCTGTCAATGTCGCCGTCGTGTACTACTCGGCCACCGGTACGGTCTTCGAACTGGCCAAGGCCGCCGCCACCGCCGCGGAGAAGGCCGGAGCGCAAGTGCGCCTGCGCAAGGTGGCCGAACTCGCTCCCGCACAGGCGATCGCATCCAATGCGGGCTGGTCCGCACATACTGCCGCGACCCAGCACGTCGTCGAGGCGGCCCCGGCCGATCTGGAGTGGGCCGATGTGATCCTGCTCGGCGCACCGACCCGATTCGGCCTGCCCGCCGCCCAGCTCAAGCAGTTCATCGACACCACGGGCCCGTTGTGGGCGCAAGGCAAACTCGTCGACAAGGTCGCCTCATCGTTCACCGCCACCGCGACAGCTCACGGCGGTCAAGAGTCCACCATTCTGGCCTTGAACAACACCTTCTATCACTGGGGAGCGATCGTCGTGCCACCCGGCTACGCCGATCCGATCCAGTTTCAAATGGGCAATCCCTATGGCACCAGCCATATTTCGAACAACGGTGAAATCCCGCCCGGTGAGGTGGAGCTGGCGGCCATCGAATTCCAGACCCGCCGAACCGTAGCCATCGCGCAGGCTCTGCAACGCGGCCGAGCGGCCATCTGACCGCTCCCGGAAGGGGGTGATCACTATTCTCAGCAAGGAGTGAGTGCATGACCAGTATCGCAACCGCGGATCCCTCAGGTATCGAAGAACGGGTGTCGGTCGCCCGTTGGTTCGGTGTGGCCGCGGTGGCCCTGGGCACCTTCGCGGTGGTCACCTCCGAACAACTCCCGGTGGGGTTGCTGACCTCGGTCAGCAGCGATCTGAATATCTCCGAGGGCACCGCCGGACTGATGGTCACCGTGCCCGGTCTGGTCGCCTCGGCCACCGCGCCACTGCTGCCGGTGGCCATCGGCCGCCTCGACCGACGCCATGTGCTGCTCGGTCTCATCACCCTGATGATCGGGGCGAATCTGCTGTCGGCGCTCGCACCGAACTTCGCGGTACTGCTCATCTCCCGGCTGCTGATCGGTATCGCCATCGGCGGATTCTGGTCCCTGGCAGCCGGTATCGCGGTACGCATGGTGCCCGAGGCGTTCGTGCCCAAGGCCACCGCGATCGCCTTCGGCGGCGCCACCGCGGCCAATGTGCTCGGAATTCCGGCGGGCACGCTGATCGGTGAACTCACCGATTGGCGGATCGCCTTCGGGCTGCTGGGTGGACTGGGATTGATCGTGGTCGCCGGACTGCTCTGGCTGCTACCCGCGCTACCCGCCGACACCCCGGTGCACCTGCGTACCCTGGCCGAACAGTTCGCCAAGCCGGTTGTGCGCACCGGGGTGCTGGTGACCTTCCTGCTGGTGAGTGGGCACTTCGCGGCCTTCACCTTCGCCGGTCCGATTGTCGAGTCGCACATGGGAATCGACCGATCACTGCTGGGCCCGGTACTGCTCGGGTTCGGGATCGCGGGCATCATCGGCAACTTCGCCACCGGGGTGGCCACCGGGCGCAATGTCCGCGCCACGATCATCGCCATCAGCGTCGCACTGGCGTCGGTGCTGGTGCTGATCGGCCTCATCGGCGGCAATCCCGCCACCGGCATCGTCCTGATGATCGTGTGGGGCTTGTCGTTCGGTGGTATCCCGGTCGGGGTCCAAACCTGGATTCTGCGTGCGGCCCCCGAATCGGCTGAAGCCGCTACCGCGTTGAACACCTCGGTCTTCAACCTCGCCATCGCCCTGGGCGCACTGTTCGGTGGGCTGGTGGCCAACTCCCTCACCTCGACGGCGGTCCTATGGTTCGGCGCGGCCCTCAGCGCGCTGGCCTCGGTCGCCGTCCTGACCACCCGTCCCGCCCACGACTGACCACCCGCCCCACGAGGAGTTACGTGCACACTCCATCCGACAACACCGATCACCCCACCTCCTACGCCGGGGCCGCCGCCCCCGCACCGGCCCCCTCCCATCGCCGCCCGAGCTGGCGTACTCGACCATGCACTGTGCCGCAACCGGTTTCGGCTCCGCTCGATGCCGCACCCACGGCTCGACATCCAGCTCGATAGCCCGGGGCGCGGGGAGTTTCCCGGCCTCGTCCACCACCCTCGACCGGACGGGTGAGCACCGTCAGTGCGAATTGTCCTCGGCGGACAGGGATCTCGAGTGCGCCGGGGGCCGAGTGACGGGGCCGAGGGCGCGAGCGCCGAGCGCGGCGAGGATCGCTATGGCGACGGGGACCGCGAGACCGGCGCTCAATCCCCAGTGGTGGGCCAGGAAACCGATCAGTACGGGTCCGGTGAAGAAACCGCAGTATCCGAGGATCGAGACATTGGCGATGGATCTGGCGACCGGAATGCCCGGGACGTCCCCGCCGGCGGCGAAGGTCAATGGCAGGGTGTAGGAGATGCCGAATCCCAGCAGGGCCAGTCCGATGAGTGCGGGAATCGTGCCGCCTACCAGCAGCGCCGCCCCGAAACCGATACCCGCGGTGAGCGTTCCGGCCGCGAACGGGCGCACCCGGCCGAAGCGGGCCACGAGCTGATCACCGGCCAGTCTGCCGAGGGTCATGCCCGCGGCGAAAATCGCGAAACCGACAGCGGCGGCGGTGCCACCGGCATGGGTTTCGTCCCGCAGATAGACCGCCGACCAGTCATTGGCGGCCCCCTCGACCAGCGCGACAGCGAAGGCCAGCAGGCCCAGGACGATCAATCGGGCGGGCCAGCGGCGGCCACCGCCGGGCTCGGCTCCGGCGACGCTGTCGGCGGCCGAGGGGAGCAGGCGGCCCGAGCTCGCCGCGGCCGTCGCTATGGCGAGCAATGCCACCACCCAGAAATGCGCCACCAGCGATACGCTCAGCCGTTCGGCCAGCGCGCCGACCAGTGAACCGCCGATCAGGCCCATGCTGAAGTAGGCATGGATGCCCGAGAGCAGCGCACGCCCACTCACCTTCTCGACAATGACGCCGTGCGCGTTCATCGCGACGTCCACCACGCTGTTCGCCATCGCGAAAACGACAGCGGCAGTGGTCAATCCGATCCGATCGGGCACCAGCAGCAGGCCGGGTAGGCATATCGCGAACACCGGCACCGCGACCCGCAGCGCAGACCTGCTCCCGAACCGCAGCGTGAGGAACTTGCCCAGTTGCAACCCGGCGATCGCGCCGATATTCAATCCGGCGAAAACCACGGCGAGCCCCGCGTCGTCGAGCCCGAGGCTTTCCTTGACCGTCGGTATTCGCGCCGCCCAGGTGGCGAAAAGCAGACCGGAGAGCAGGAATATCAGCCGCACGGACCACAGCGCCGACCGATACGCCGCCGCCGATTGCACACCGCTGTGGATCGCCACGAGGGCTCCTCTCGACACTCCCGCCCGAACGGCACCGGAACACCCTTCGAGGCAATCACGAATCACCCACGCTCGCAAACTGTTTGGTACGCATACGGGAACGGCCGTCAGGGCCGTCGATCAATAAGAGATCAGGGTCCGGCCGATAAGCCAGGGTTATCGGCGATCGAGCGGAACGCCGAGGTCAGCCCACTGCCGCCGCGGGAGCGGCACTTCCGATGTGGCGGCGCAGGGCGGGGGGGCGATCTCCTCGCCGAGTCGGTAGACGGAGTCCTGGACCGCCGCCGCGCGGGGAGGCCACCCCGGTCGATCAGTGCCTGGCCGCGATCGAGACCGACCACGTCGTGCGGTTCGGCGATCCGCCTGACCAGCTCGGTCCCCATCCCGGGACGCACTCGATCCGGTCCGGGTGTATCAGACTTCACCACCCTGGACCCCCAGGCGATCCGCGAGCTCGCCGATCGACGCGATCTGCTCGATGCGTTCCCACGCGGTGCGGTGGGTACCGTCGACGGTGACCGGCACCGGGCGCGCGACCGTCACCTGTCGCGCCGAATGGGCTGCGGCGCATCCCGGTGCCGGGCCGGGCCGGGCCGCTGACGGTACCGAATCCGCCTTTACGACAGCGAGTTTGGACCCAGTTCGGCGAGTTTTCTTCGCAGTAGGGCACGTTCGGGTTCGCTTCCGCAGCGGCCGAGGGCGCGTTCGAGTTCGATGCGCGCCTCGTCGGTACGACCCAGGCGGGTCAGCAATTCGCCTCGAACGGTGGGCAGCAGGTGCGAATTGGCCAGCGCCGCGGTGGTTTCGAGCTCATCTACCAGGAGTAGCGCGGGGGGCGGGCCCTGTGCCATGGAGACCGCCACCGCGCGATTGAGATCGACGATCGGTGACGGGGCAAGGCGGCTCAGGGCCTCGTAAAGCAACACGATGCGATCCCAGTCGGTGGTTTCGACGGAGGTGGCGACCGCGTGACACTCCGCGATCGCGGCCTGCAGGCCGTACGCACCCAGACCGCGGCCGTGGCGGCCGGCCTGATCCAGGGCGGCGCGGCCGCGGCGGATGGCGGCACGATCCCAGCGGCGGCGATTCTGGTTCTCCAGCAGAATCGGCTGTCCGTCGGGATCGGTGCGGGCCGGAAATCTGGCGGCGGTGAGTTCGAGCAGCGCCAGCAGTCCGTGCACCTCGGGTTCGGCGGGCATGAGCCGGGCCAGGATACGAGCCAGGCGCAGCGCCTCACCGGCCAGATCGAATCGAATGAGATCCGTTCCGGAGGTGGCGGAAGAACCCTCGGTGAAGATCACGTACAGCACGCTCAGCACCGAACCGAGACGCTCACCACGCTCTTGCGCGGAGGGTACGGCGAATGGGATACGCGCTGCCGCAAGGGTTTTCTTCGCCCGCGTGATGCGGGCCTGCACGGTGGCGGTCGGCGTCAGGAACGCCTTGGCGATCTCATCGCTGGACAGGCCGCCCACCACCCGCAGTGTGAGCGCGATCCGGGCCTCGCGCGCCAGCACGGGATGGCAGGAGATGAAGATGAGCGCGAGCACATCGTCATCGATCTGATCGGGATCCCACTGCGGCTCCGCCGATTCCACGGGCGGACCACCGGCGGCGACCCCGCCCTCACCCAGTTCGCGGGCGAGGGCGGAGTACCGGTCGTCGAGCGCGGCGCGGCGCCGGAACGCGTCGATGGCCCGCCGCCGCCCGACCGTCAACAGCCATCCGGCCGGATTGCGCGGCACGCCCTCGCGCGGCCAATTCACCAGCGCCTCGGCCAGCGCCTCCTGCGCCAGATCCTCGGCCATGGGGAAATCGCCGGTGTAGCGGGCGAGCGCGCCGACAATCCGCGCGGACTCGATCCGCCACACCGCGGCAACGGCCGCCCGCCCCGTGGAATCGACCATCGGCTCAGCGACTCACAGCTGTCCGGTGGCCTCGCGCCACGCCCGTTCCCGCTGAATCCACTCGTTGTCCTGCGGGAATTCATCGATGGTGGTGATCCGCCGAATCTCGGTCTTGAACCCGGGCCCGAATGACGGCGCCCGCCTGGCCCATTCGATCGCCTCCTGTTTGGAAGCCACATTCAGAATGTAGAAACCACCGAACAACTCCTTCGTCTCCCCGTACGGCCCATCGGTGACGATCGGAGGCTCCGACGAGAAGTCCACCACCACACCCTCTTCGGCGGCATCGAGCCCCTCGGCCGCGACCAAAACCCCGGCGCGGATCAGCTCATCGTTGTACCGCCCCATCGTCTCGAGCATCTTCTCGAAATCGACGCCCATCATGGCCGCCTTACCCTCATCGGTTGCCCGCCAGATCAACATGTACTTCACAACGGTCCTCCTGGTCCCGGGTCGCTTCCCGACCCTCTCACTCCAAGGTCGAATGGGCGCTACGACGGATCGACACGGCGGCGAAAGAATTTTCGCGGGATAGGTCAGGCGCGGTCGAACCAGCTGGTTTGCGCGCCGGTGCTGAATTCCTGGCGGCGGGTGACCTGGAATCGGGCGGGTTTGAAGTTGGCGGAGAAGGCGGGGATGCCCGCACCGGCGACGACCGGGTAGCTCTTGATGATCAGCCGGTCGATCTCGTCGATCAACTGGCCGGCCAGGTTGCCACCACCGCAGAGCCAGATATCCAGGCCCGGTTGGCTTTTCAGGTCGCGGACCAGGCCGACGGGGTCGGTGTCGACAATCTCGACCTGCGGGTTGTCGACGGGTGCGAGCGTGCTCGAGAAGACGAACTGCTTCAGATGGTTGTACGGGCTGCTCGCACCGACCGCGAGGCCGGGTTCGTAGGTGCCGCGGCCCATCAGCACGGTGTCGAAACTCTTGTTCGGCGCATCCACCGCCATGCCGAAGTGCGCACGCAAATGGGTGGGCACCGTCTCCGGGTACTCCTGATTGCTCCAAGCGGTCATGTCGTCGCACATCGGGTAGAAGTCGAATTCGCCCTGCGGACCTGCGATGTAGCCGTCGAGGGAGACCGCCACGTAGTAAACGAGATTTCGCATGTTAACCGCCTCATCTGTAGTACTCTGCGTGAAGTTCTTTGAAACGTAGTACTACAGATGGAGTGGTGTCAAGTGGTGCGTACGAATCCCGAGCGACGGCAGGCCCTGCTGGACGCATCGATCGAGGTCCTGGCCCGGGAAGGGGCACGCGGACTGACCTTCCGGGCGGTGGACAAGGAGGCGGCGGTGCCCGCCGGGACCGCCTCGAACTACTTCGCGAACCGGGATGAGCTGTTCGTGCAGGTGGGACATCGGTACTACGAGCGGCTGGTTCCCAGCGAAGAGGCCATGCGGAAATCCCGGGGACCGCAGACCCGCGCGAGCCTGACCGAAGTCATGACCGAGGTGATCGCGCGGGTCGCCGGATTCCGCACCGGCTATCTCGCACTTCTCGAGCTCCGGCTCGAGGCCACCCGGCGACCCGAATTGCAGGCCCTGCTCACCGAGCGGGTGCGGGCCGATCTGGACTTCAATATCGGCAACTATCACGGCACCGGACAGCCGGGTGACGAGGATACCGTCGTGCTGCTGTATCTGGCATTGAACTGGTTGATCGTCGAACGCCTCACGCTCCCCGGAGTTTTCACCGAGGAACGAGCCGGAGAACTGGTCCGGATGGTCGTGGAGCGGGCGATCCCCGACTAGCGGATCACCAGGGGTGCGGACCCACGGCCGATCGGAAGGTGCCGGTGGGGCCGTCGGCGGGCAGCGTGGCGAGGGTGACCATGATCTGCGCACCCTCTTCGACGGTGCCGGTCCCGGCATGCTGGTTCAGATCGGTCGCCACATAGCCGGGATCGGCGGCGTTCACCGTAATGCCTTCGGCGCGCAGGGCATTGGCCCACATGATGGTCAGGGCATTCAGTGCGGATTTCGAGGAGTTGTAGGCCAGTAGGGCCGCGGCGGGCCATCCCGCGAGCGGTCCGTTCGGATCGGCGGCGGTGGTGAGCGAGCCCAGCAGGCTGGAGACATTGACTATGCGGGCATGTTCGGCGCGGCGCAGCAGCGGCAGCAGGGTGTTGGTGACCGTGACGACGCCGAATACGTTGGTCTCATAGGTGATTCGCATGGCCTCGGCGGTGATGCCGGTGACCGGGACCTGATTCTCGACGCTGATGCCCGCATTGTTGACCAGTACGTCCAGCCGTCCGAACTCCTGCTCGATCAATCTGGCAGCCGCCTCGACGGTGGCGGCGTCGGTGACGTCCAGGTGGACGAAGCGCACGTCCGCGCCGTCCGCGGCCAATTCGGCCGCCGCGGTCCGGCCGCGTTCGGGATCGCGAGCGCCCAGCAGCACCGTCATTCCCGCGGCCGCGAGTCGGCGGACCGTTTCCCGGCCCATCCCCTTGTTGGCCCCGGTGACCAGTGCGATCTGACGAGAAGCATTGTTGCTCATGATATTTCACTCTCCGGTACGGGCGATTCGGTATTTCCCGCAATCAGTGAACGCCCGCATCCCCGTGCCGCGGAAAGACCGATCGCCTCCCGATCTAGACTCGTGAGGTCTAACCGCAGGTAAGGGGCAGTGATGAGGGATGTCGAACTGCGTGAGCTCCGGTACTTCGTCGCCGTCGCCACCGAACTGAACTTCTCCCGGGCAGCCGAACGTCTGGGCATGGCGCAATCCCCGCTCTCCAAGGCCATCGCACAGCTCGAATCACGGCTCGGCGCAAGACTATTGGATCGCGATACGCGCCGGGTCGAGCTGACTCCGGCCGGGGCCGTACTGCTGGAACAGGCGAGGCTGGTGCTGGACGCCGCGGACGCCGCCATCACCCGCACAGTGCGCGCGGCCCGGCCCGAACCGCGACTCACCGTGACGCTCAAACCGGGTGGGGACAGTGATCTGCTGCGCCGGATCATCGCCGCCTACAGCCGTCCGGGACTGCCCGCCGTCGATATCAGCTTCGCCGGATTCGGCGGTCCCGCAGGCCAATTGCGTTCCGGTGCGGCCGATGTCGCCCTGCTGCGCAGTCCGTTCGATACTCACGGGCTGGAGGTCTGGGAGCTGTCCAGTGAACCGCGCGTGGTCGCCATGACCGCGACGCACCGATTCGCCGGGCGCACTCGGCTACGGCGCGCCGATCTCGCCGGTGAACCCCTCCCGCACTGGCCGGGCGGGGACCCGGCGTCGAATGACTATTGGCACGGCCGCGATCCGGCATCCCGCACCTCGGCCTGGGCCGAGGGCGGGCCGGGCGAACCCGGACCGGTCGGCCCCACCGTCGGTGATCTCATGCAATTGCTCGAGGTCGTGGCGTTCGGTCAAGCAGTCGCATTCGTGCCCGCCTCGACCGCCGCGCGGTATCCCCGCCCGGATATCGCCTACATTCCGGTCACCGATCTGAGCCCGAGCAGCACCGTCATCGCCTGGCCGGAGGGTTCGCATTCCAGGGCGGTGGCCGCCTTCGTCACGGCTGCCATCGAGGTGGCGGAACGACATCCGGCCGAGTTGGCCGCCGGACTCGCGCCCTGAGGGCAGCGAGCCCGGCCGGAGTTGGGAGCTACGGCACGCCCACCGGTATCGACCCGGGGGTGTGCGGCACGGGCGCGGGGACCGGCTCCGGGGCCCTGATCGCCGGTGCGGGACCGGGATCCGGGGCGATGGTGCGCGGGGACACCTCCATGACAGCCTCCGCCACCGCCAGGCAGGTGCCCAGGCGCGGCGGTTGACGCAGTCCCGAATCTCCGTGCAGGAGTAGGCGAACCGCGGCCCACGGCAGGTTCACATCGGCGAAGGCGGTTTGGAACAGGCCCGCCGAGGGGCGGGGATTGACCTCCAGCAGGACCGGTTCGCCGTGCCGGTGGCGGAGTTGGGTATTGGTCAGATACGCGAGTCCGAAGTGGCGGACCAGGCGCTCGGCGATGGCCACCGGGGCCGGATCGTCCAGGAGCAGTCGGAAGCGGCCCTGTTTGGCGCGTGGAATGCCCACCAGGAGTTCGCCACCGGGGGCGGAGAGGCAGTCGATGCTGATCTCGGGGCCGTCCAGGAAGGGCATGACCAGCAGCTCGGGTATGCGGTCGCCCGCCTCGGCGGCGCGGCGCAGCGCACCGGCGACCGCCTCGACGGAGGCGATGGGCTGGGGTGCGGCCAGTAGCGTCGCCAGGGTGAGCGGACGGTCGTCGAGAATGCGGAAGCCGAAGGCGGAGTACTCGCCGCTGGGCTTGATGCACAGTATTTCGTCGGTGCGGGACAGCTCCTCGACGGCCCGATACAGCCCCTCGGCATCGGTGACCGCACGCCACGGCGGCACGGGAATTCCTGCGGCACTTGCCGATTCGTAGGTGGCTACTTTGTCCGTCAGGGTTCGCACGGCGGCCGGGGGCGAGCACATGAGACCGGTGCCGATCGCGGCGAAATCCGCCGCGCGCCCCGCCAGCGCGGTGAGACGGCGCGGCGGGATGAGGACATCGATATGGTTCCGGCGGCAGAAGTCGAGTGCGAATTCGGCGTACTCGGCATTGCCGACATGTCTGGGTTCGATGGCGGGGACATCGCATACCGAGAGCGCCGCCGCCCCCGGATCCACATTGCTGGCGTGGATGACGACCTCGACCCCGTCGGGATTCTGCCGCAACAACCGCATGACCTGCGCTGTTGCCGCCCCTGCGCTGCTCAGCCAAATGCGAAGCGTGATGGCGCCGCTCCCTCCTGCTCATGTCGCCGAGCGGTGAAAACCTGGCGCAATCCTGTGGTGCGCGGATCCTAACCCGGTTCGGTGACGTGCACATTGCGGCGAGAATGGGCCCCGGTTTCCTTGCCGCCCAGCCGCATCCACGCCCCGTCTAGTAAACCTCGTAGAACTCGCGCGCGAGCTGGAAACCGTGTCCGGAGGTGGCGTCGACACACTGGACATACTGCGTGGAGACCGTGCAGACGAAGTTGCCCTCCCGCACCTGACCGCCGTAACCGACTGTGCGCGAGTGGAAATCGACCGGAGCATCGGTATGACAGGTGATCCGTCCCGCCTCCCCGGACTGCACCGCGAAGACATCGCCGTAGTTCCCGTGGCAGCTGTCCGGGCGTTGCGGCATCGCATAGGAATGCTCCCGGATCTGACACACCGCACCCGCCGGACCGATCAGACAGCCGATATTCCCGGACGGCGTGACGAATTGATCGAGCGAGGCGGCATTGGCGGTCCCCGCGTTAACACCGAATACCGCCCCGGCGATGACGAAGGCCCCCGCAACAGTCGAAAAGTACTGTGACTTCATGGATTTCATACTGAGCGCCGCGGATTTCGAAACGCTTATGTTCGCCTAATGGCGGCGATCTAGCTCACCACGCGCGGCCACGGGTAGAGCGCCAGGTGTAAGAGCAGGACCACGAGGAGGGCGAGGGATACCGCGGCTACGGGGTGTGCGCGGCGTTCCAGGTAGCCGATGGTGCGGAAGAGGGTGGGGAAGGGGACGTCTTTGCTGAAGAACAGTGACAGGATACTCGGGATCACGACCCAGACCAGGGCGATGATGCCGTAGAGGACGTATGCGCCGAGGTAGGAGTCCGGTGACATGTGACGGTCGCCGGTGGCGAAGAGTACGCCGAGAATCAGTGCGACAGCGGCGAGTGCAAGGTAGCCGACGCCGAGCAGTTCGATATTCCCGGTAGCGGTGGTGACGCGGCCGTTGGCCGTCACCGGTCGCCCGGCCACGGTGCGCGCCACCGGTTTCGGGCTGATCAGCAGTTGCGGCACCGCGTAGTAGGCGGTCACCACGATGACGAAGACCACTACCACGCGCACCCAGGAGTGCTCGGCCTGTAGATGTCCGATGGTCGCCGAAATGGTGGGCCAGCCCGCCAATCGGAAGACCGATGCCAATTCGGGCAGCGCAATGGCCAGACCCGCGAGGCCCCACATGAGGTAACCCCAGAATTCCGCCGAACGCCCCGCCGCCGTGGGCACGGCCTCGGTGCCGACCGCCTCCGTCATACTGCCGGTTTACCACGTCAAAGGGTGTGCGGAGTGGAAGCCGTGCAGTCGATATCGGCCCGGTGCGAGGCCGATATCGCGGCAACGAGGGATGCCGTGCCGGGAGACGCACCCGGGGCGGCACGGCAGCGGGCACCTCGGCTGCGAGCGATCAGCCCGGCGACCCTTCGGCGGCGGGGACCAATCGCGAGCGATCAGCCCAGCTGCCCCGCAACCCCTTCGGCGGCGACCAATCGCGAGCGATCAGCCCAGCGGCCCGGCGACCCCTTCGGCGGCGGCGACCAATGCGCCCGCGGCGGCGAGGCTGACGGCGGCCTCGATATCGGGCGCGAGGTAGCGGTCCGGGCCCGGACCGGGCACCTGCTCGCGCAGCGCCGCGATGACGGCCGCCGTGGCGGGTGCGGGCGTCAATGGTGCGCGCATATCGATACCCCTTGCGGCGGTGAGGATTTCAATGGCGAGCACCCGGGTCAGCCCGTCGATGGCGCGGCGCAGCTTGCGGGCGGCGGACCAGCCCATGGAGACGTGGTCCTCCTGCATGGCCGAGGACGGAATGGAGTCGACGCTGGCCGGATTGGCGAGCCGCTTGAGCTCGGAAACGATTGCGGCCTGGGTGTATTGGGCGATCATATGTCCGCTGTCCACGCCGGGATCATCGGCGAGGAAAGCGTTCAGACCGTGATTGCGGGCCACATCCAGGAAGCGGTCGGTGCGCCGCTCACTGATGCTCGCCACATCGGCGACCACGATGGCGAGGAAGTCCAGTACGTAGGCGACCGGCGCGCCGTGGAAATTGCCGTTGGATTCGACCCGGCCGTCCAGGGTGACGACCGGATTGTCCACGGCGCTGGCCAATTCGCGCAGCGCCACACTTCGCGCGTGTTCGACGGTATCGCGGGCCGCACCCGCGACCTGCGGTGCGCAGCGCAGCGAATACGCGTCCTGGACACGCGCGCATTCCGGCCCGCGATGGCTGGCGACGATCTCGGAGTCGGCGAGCAGCCGGGTCATATTCGCCGCGGCGACGGCCTGTCCCGGATGCGGGCGCAGGGCCTGTAGATCGGCCGCGAAGACCCGATCGGTGCCGAGTTGACCCTCCACGCTCATGGCGGCGGCGATATCGGCCAGGCGCAGCAGTCCGTCGAGATCGTGCAGCGCCAGCACCAGCATGCCGAGCATGCCGTCGGTGCCGTTGATGAGCGCGAGCCCCTCCTTCTCCGCGAGCACCACCGGCTCCAGCCCCGCCTGCGCCAAAGCGGTTGCGGCGGGCACCAATTCACCGTCGGCGGTGCGGACCTGCCCCTCGCCCATCGCGGCCAGCGCGATATGGGACAGCGGTGCGAGATCACCCGAACAGCCGAGGCTGCCGAATTCGCGCACCACCGGGGCGATGCCCGCCGAGAGCATTCCGGCGTAGGTCAGTGCCACCTCAGGTCGTACGCCGGTGCGCCCGGTGGCCAGGGTGGACAGGCGCAGCAGCATGAGCGCGCGCACCACCTCGGTCTCCACCTCCGGCCCGGAGCCCGCCGCATGCGAGCGAATCAGGCTGCGCTGCAACTGGGTTCGCAACTCCTGCGGAATATGCCGACTGGCCAGCGCGCCGAATCCGGTGGAAACCCCGTACACCGGCTTCGGATCGTCGGCCAATTCCTGGATGCGCGTGCGACTTTCGGCGATCAGCGCCAGTGATTCGGCCGACAGCCGCACCGGCGCACCGTAGCGGGCGACACGCACCACCTCCGCCACGCTCACCGGGCCGATTCCCACGGTGACGGTGTCGTTGGAGGTGAAGCGACCGGGGGTGTGTTCGATGGAGGCGCTCACGGGCCTCTCCTTTCCTCAGACGTGCGCGGTGGTGCTCGCGGCGAGGGCCGCCAGGGCGGCGGCGGTGGCCGAGCCGGGAACGGCGGTGTAGACGACGAGCAGTTGATCGGGATCGCCCGGAAGCAGCAGTGATTCGTAGCCCATCTCCAGCAGTCCGGCCTCCGGATGCCGGATTCGCTTGGCGCCGTGCGTCTTCTCCTTGACCGGGTGCGCGGTCCAGATGCGCCGGAAGTCCGCGCTGCGGGTGGTGAGCTCATCGACCAGGGCGTGCAGTTTCGGATCGTCCGGATGCAGTCCGGCATCGCGGCGCAGGAAGGCCACGGTCTCGGCGCCCACGGTCTCCCAGTCCGGATAGAACCGCGGTGCGAGCGGGTTCAGGAACAGATAGCGGGCCTGATTGCGCTCCGCGGCGGGCACCGCGGAGAAGCCGGACACCTTGTCGCCCAGGTCATTCCAAGCGATCACGTCCATGCGGCGGCCCAGCACGAAGGCGGGAGCGACAAGGGCGTCCAGCACCAGGCGCGCCCCCGGCCGCAGCGAGTCCTGATACACCCCGCCCCCACCGGTCGGATGCGTACCGCGGGGCCGGGCCAGGACGTAGAGATGCAGTCGCTCGGAGTCGGTCAGCCGCAGTGCCCGCGCGACCGCGTCCAGCACCGCGTCCGAGGCATTGCGCCCGCGCCCCTGTTCCAGCCGGATGTAGTAGTCCACGCTGACCCCGGCCAGCTGCGCCACCTCCTCGCGGCGCAGGCCGGGCACCCGGCGGCGGCCGTATTCGCGCAATCCGGCCTCGGCGGGCTGGATGCGGGCGCGACGGGATCGCAGAAACTCGCCGAGATCGCTGTCCATGTCCCCCACCCTAGGGATATCCGATCCTGGTACTGCCGGACCCAGGAAAACCGGACCCCTCGCTACCCCTGTCGCGCCAGCTCAGGATGGGTGCAGACCTCAGCGAAGGAGAAGGAAATGAGCTACGAGAACCTGTCCGGCCGCACCGCCGTCATCACCGGAGCCGCGAGCGGAATGGGTGAGGCGACCGCAGTGCTGCTGGCTCGCCATGGCGCCCGGGTGGCGCTGCTGGCCCGGCGCGCGGATCGGCTCGAGACCCTGGTGGCCAAGATCGAGGCCGAGGGCGGGGTGGCGCTGGCGGTCCCCGTCGACATCACCGATGCCGCGAGCGTGCGCACCGCGGCGGACCGGGTGCACGCGCACTTCGGCCCGGTGGATCTGGTGGTCAACTCGGCCGGTGTCATGCTGCCCAACCCCATCGCGGCGGGTCGCGAGGACGAGTGGGTGCGCATGATCGACACCAATATCACCGGTGCGCTGCGCATCATTCGCGCGTTCGTACCGGACCTGCTGGCCGCGGCCGAGGCCGGGCGCACCGCCGATCTGGTGGACATCTCCTCCATCGGCGCGCACGTGACCTTCCCGGATTACGCGGTGTACGGGGCGACCAAGGCCGCGCTCACCCACCTGTCGGCGAGCCTGCGCACCGAATTGGGTTCGCGCCGGGTGCGGGTGACCAATATCGAACCGGGCCTGACCGCTACCGAACTCGGCTCGCATATCGACAACGAGGCATTGAGCAGCGGGTTGGACGGCATGTTCGCCGTCATCGACGCGCTCTCGGCCGACGATATCGCCGATCTGATCGCGTACACCACGAGCCGTCCCGCGCACGTCAACCTGCGTCAGCTCATTGTGCTGCCGACCCAGCAGGCGTGAGGCGCGGCCGACCGCGCGGCTTTCCTGCCTACTATCGATCTCATGCGGGTGGGACGAGGGCTTTCGGGGTTGCTGGCATTCGCGCTACTGCTGGCGGTGGTGGTGGCCACCGCCTGGCAGGGCCAACCGCGTGGATATCGCGACGACTCCGCCGCGCCGGAGGAGTTCAGCGCCGCCCGCGCCTACCGGACGGTGCGGGAGATCGCGCGGGCGCCGCATCCGGTCGGCACGCCCGAACATGACCGGGTGCGTGATCATCTCGCCGACGAGCTGCGAAAGCTGGGGCTGGAGACCGAGATTCGCGAGGGTGTGGGCCGCTGGCCCGGCAACTTCAAACCGGACAATACCGGGCTCGGCCGGGTCGCCAATATCGTCGGCACACTGAAGGGCACGAATCCGACCGGCACCGTCTACCTGGTGGCGCACTACGATTCGGTGCCGCCGGGGCCGGGCGCGAATGACGACGGGGTCGGCGTGGCGGCCATTCTGGAGACCATGCGCGCCCTGCGCGACAGTGAGAACGGCCTGCGCAATACCGTGGTCGCCCTGCTCACCGATGGTGAGGAGCCGGGGCTGCTGGGCGCGGAAGCCTTTGCGGCGGCGGGGAATTACGATCGCCACGGCGTGGTGATCAATCATGACGCGCGCGGTGCGGGCGGGCCGCCGCTGCTGTGGCGGATCACCTCCCCCGATGGCGGCCTGATCGGGGTCGCCAAGCACGCGCCGTATCCGAATACCGATTCGCTGACCACCACGCTGGCGGGTGCGGGTGTCTCCAGCACCACCGATTTCGTGGCCTTCGACAAGGTCGGGCTGCCGGTGCTGGATTGGGCCTACGCCGGTGACAGCGCCTACTACCACAATCCGAAAGATGATCCCGCGCATGTGGATCTGGCGACCGTACAGCAGCTGGGCGAGAATACGCTCGCACTGACCAGGGATTTCGGCGGGCGGGATCTGACCGATACCGCCGATCGCTCGAATCCGGCTTATTTCGCACTGCCTTTCGGCACGCTGGTGGTGCTGCCCGCCTGGGTGATCATCGCGCTCGCGGTGCTGTCGCTGCTGGTGGGCGGGTGGGTGATCCGGCAGGTGCGGCGCAATGGCGAGGCGTCCGTCAAGGGCGTGATCGGTGCTGCGGCACTGACTTCGGCGGGTACGCCGGTGGCGGTGGGCGCGACGTACGGGCTGTGGTGGCTGGTGCAGCGGATTCGGCCCGAGTACCGGGCGTGGCCGGTGGATCCGTATCGGCCCGAGTTCTTCCAGGCCGCGCTGCTGGTGCTCGCGGTCTGCGTGCTGATCGCCTGCTATGCCCTGGCGCGCCGCTGGTTCGGCGCGACCGCCGCCGCCGTCGGGGTGCTCACGGGTGTGGTGGTGGCGGGGGCCGCGACGACGGTGTACTCCCCCGCCGCGGCCGAGATGTTCGTACTGCCGGGCTGTGCGGCGGCGCTCGGGGTGGCGCTGACCTTCCTGGTGCCGGATCGCTGGCGGCTGCTCACCCTCACCGTCTTCCTGCTGCCCGCGGCCGTATTCCTGGGCTGCAATGTGTGGTTGGGTATGCAGGCCGGGCTCATGACCGCACCCTTCACCGCGGTACCGCTGGTGGTGCTGCTGGGCGGTCTGCTGCTGCTGACGCTCATTCGGAGCTGGCCGCAGCGGCGCGGCTGGACCGTTCCGGCGCTGACGCTGGTGCTGGCCCTGGTGCTCACCGCCGTGGGGCAGGCCGTGGATCGCTTTGATGTGGAGCATCCGCGGGTGGCACAGGTGGCGTACGCGCTCGACGCGGATCAGCAACAGGCCCAATGGATGTCGGTGCTACCCCCCGATGACTGGACGCGGTCGTTCGCGAGTGATCACGCTCCGGGCGCGCCCTACTCCGACCTGTTCCCCAGCGTGGTGGCCAGCGGAAAGGCAGTGGTGGAGAACCTCACCGCGCCGACCGCCGACATCATCTCCGACACCACCGATTCCGGGCAGCGCACGGTCAAGCTGCGACTGCGCTCCACGCGCGGTGCGACCCGCATCGACCTGCACTGGGAGCAGGCACCCACCGCGCTCCGGGTGGCGGGCCGCGAGGTGACTCCCGTGCCGCACAAGAGTTTCAGCTTCGCGGCACCGCCCGCCGACGGCATCGAGGTCGAACTGGTGGCACCGGCGGGCGCGGTCGCGCTCACCGTCGCCGACTACACGTATCTACCCGATTCCAAGCTCGCCCAGGGTGCGGGCGCGGGCCATCCGAACGACACCTACTTCCGGCAGGACAGTTCCGCGGTCGTCTTCGCGAAGGTGCGGGGTCTCTAGCGGCCGCTCTCGGCGAGGTGCTGATGGCGGCGCAGGTACCGCCCGGTCAGGCTGTCGCGCGTGGCGGCCGGCTGCCGCGGCGTGCCGGTGGCGATGATGCGCCCGCCATCGGGTCCGCCACCCGGTCCCATATCGATGATGTGGTCCGCGTCGCCGATCAGATCGAGGTCGTGATCGATGGCCCGCGCGCCGAAAACCCTGATGGCCCCGGATAGATGATCGATGCTCACGCTCCGTTCCACCGCCGGATCAGCGCCCGCGCGATCACCGCGATCGGCGCCGCGTCGGCCATGCCGATGTGCGTGGCGTCGATCGCGATATCGGTGATGTCCCCGCTGATGTGCTCGCTCCAGCTCGCCGCCGGGCGCCGCTCCCGATCGGGCTCGCGGGTGGCTGTGAAATGCAGCAGATCGCCCTTGTACGGCCCGCTCGGCGCACCGGGCACCCGCCGGGTGAGCGCGGCGGTCGCGCGTTCGACCATCTCCAGCGGGAAGTTCTCCGCGGCCCGCATGACCGATTCCATGGCGTGCAGTTGCGCCCAGGCCGCATCGGTGTCACCGGGCGCGAGCTGTTCGCGACCGTCCGCGACGGCGGTGTCCATCATGGCGAGCAGCACCACCTCCGCGCCGAGCAGCTGTAACCGCACGGCGATTTCGTGTGCGATGCGGCCGCCCAGGGACCAGCCGAGCAGGCGGTAGGGGCCCTCCGGCTGAATCTCGAGAATCTCGGTCACGTAGTGGTCGGCGTAGTCGCCCACCGTGCTGAGCGGTTCCTCATCCCGCACCACCCACGGATCCTGCAGGCCGTAGAGCGAGATCTCGGGATCGAGATGCGCCAGCAGGCCCGCGTACGGCCAGGCCAGTCCGCCGCCGGGGTGGATGCAGAAGAGCGTCTCGGGACCCGTGCGGCGCAGCGGCAGCAGCACCGCGTACGAGTCGTTCTCCGCTGTGTCCCCGGTCTTCTCATCCATCCGGCGGGCCAGAGCGGCGACCTTCGGGGCCTCGAAGAGGTCCCGAAGGGTGACCGAACCGTGCAGGCGCGCAATGGCCTGGGCGGCGGCGAGGGAGTTGCCGCCGAGGGTGAAGAAGTCATCATCCAGGCCGACCCGATCGACGCTCAGGATCGCCGAGAAGACCTCCGCCACTTGCTGTTCCGAGGGTGTGATCGGCGCGCGGTACTCGCCTCCGGATTTGGCGGGCACCGGCAATGCCGCTCGATCCACCTTCCCGCTGACCAGCAGCGGCAGCTCGTCGAGAACGACGACCACCGGCAGCAAATACTCCGGAAGCCGCTGTGCCGCAACGGCCGTGAGCACGGCGGGATCGAGTACCCGATCGCGCTCGGCGACCACATAGGCGACCAGTTCGGCTCCGGCGGGACCGTCGGCGCGGGCCGCCACCACATGGGCGACGCCCGGTGCGGCCGCCACCGCCGCCTCGATCTCCCCCAGCTCGACGCGCATACCGCGCACCTTCACCTGGAAGTCCGTGCGGCCCTGGTGAATCAGCTCACCGTCGAGGGTCCAGGTGACGAGATCGCCCGTGCGATACAGGCGTTCACCCGGCGCGCCGAAGGGATTGGCCACGAAGCGTGCGGCGGTGGCCCCGCCGCGACCCGGATAGCCCCGGGCCACCCCGGGCCCGCCGATATACAGCTCACCCGTCGCACCGATGGGCACCGGTCGCAGGCAGTGGTCCAGGACGTAGCAGCGCACGCCCACCGCCGGTCCGCCGATGGTGATCGGATGATCGCCGTGCAGCGGAGCGCTCATGGTCGCGATCACCGTGGTCTCGGTGGGGCCGTAGGCGTTCACCAGCAGTTGCGATCGGCCCCAGGTGGCCACCACCGCGGGCGGGCAGGACTCGCCGCCGGTGACAATCGTCGACAGGTCGGGCAGATCGGCCGGATCGGTGCGGGCCAGCACCGCGGGTGTCACGAACCCGTGCGTCACCCGCTCGCGGCGCAGCAAGTCGGTCAGGGCCGCGCCCGCGTAGGCGTCCGGTGGCGCGATCACCAGCGTGGCCGCCGTGCGGGCCGCGAGGGTGAGTTCCCAGATCGAGACGTCGAAGGTCGGCGAAGCCACGCAAAGAATGCGATCGCCGCGGCCCGCATCGATCGAATGTGATTGCGCGGCGACCATATTCGCGAGGCCGGCGTGGGTCACCAGCACGGCCTTGGGCAGGCCGGTGGAGCCGGAGGTGTGAATCACATAGGCCGCATTGTCGATTCGCGCCCGCCGCGCCTCGACGCGATCCGCCGGGCGCTCCTCGGGCCATGGTTCGACGGGGATTCCGGTGGCGGACAGGACGACGACTTCCACCGGCTCGGTGGCGAAGGCGGCGCGCTCGGGTTCGGTGGTGAGCACCACCCGCGCACCCGCGTCCCGGACCATGGCGGCGATGCGGGCGGGCGGGAAGCCGGGATCCACCGCCATGAAGGCGGCGCCGGATTTGGTGACCGCCCAGCACGCCGCCACCCAGGCCGGTGAGCGCGACATCCCGAGTGCGACCACGTCTTCCGGTCCGATGCCGCGTGCGATGAGGTCCCGGGCGATCTCCTCGGCGCGATCGTCCAACTCCCGATAGGTCAGGGCCAGGTCACCGCTGCGCACGGCCGCCACCTCGGGGGCACGGCGGACGGCCGCCGTCAGCAGATCCGGCAGCAGCAGGTCAGTGTCGGCGCCGCCGGTGTGATTCCAGTCCTGGACGATGCGGCGCTGCTCGGCGGCGTCGAGTATCGGCAGCCGGGCCATCGAGGTGAGCGGATCGGCGCACACCCGCTCCAGCAGCAGGGCGTAGCGCCGCGCCAGCGCCGCGATGGTGACCTGATCGAAGAGATCCGTGGCGTATTGGACGCGCACGGAAAGTCCGGAATTCGACTGGGTGACAATGAATTCCAGATCGAAGCGGGCCGTCGGCGAGGCCAGCGCGACCGGTTCGGCGTCCAGACCGGGCAACTCCAGCCGGACCGGGTCCAGATTCTGCAGGGTCAGCAGCACCTGGAACAGCGGATGCCGGGAGCGGGATCGCGGCGGATCGAGCGCCTCCACCACCTGTTCGAAGGGCAGTTCGGCGTGTGCGAAGGCGGCCAGGTCGGTCTCGCGCACCTGTCCCAGGAAGGACGAGAAAGACTGTGCCACCGGCACTTTCGTCCGCAGCACCAGGGTGTTCACGAACATGCCCACCAGATCGTCCAGCGCCGCCTCACCGCGCCCGGCCACCGGCGTGCCGATGGCGATATCGCTGCCGCCGGTCCACGCCGCCAACAGCATGGCCAGTCCGGCGTGCAGGAGCATGAACAGTGAGGCGTCGTGCTCGAGCGCGACCGCGCGCAGCCGCCGCACCGCCCGTTCCGGAATCTCGCAGGTGACCGTCGCACCGGCGTGCGAGGCGATCAGCGGGCGGGCGCGATCGGCCGGCAGCCCGAGTTCGGTGGGCAGGTCGGCGAGTGTGGTTGTCCAGTAGGCGATCTGGCGTGCCATCTCCGATTCCGGGTCCTCGGCCGCGCCGAGCATGGCCCGCTGCCACAGCGTGTAGTCGGCGTACTGTACCGCCAGTTCTGGCCACTGCGGTTCCATACCCCGGCACGCGCCCGAATACGCGGTCACCAGATCGCGGGCCAGCGGTGCGAGCGAGAATCCGTCCGCGTTGGCGTGATGAATCACGAAGGCCAGCAGCCACTCCCGCACCGGCCCGTTCGGTTCGGCGACGGCGAACAACCTGGTGCGCACCGGCGCTTCGGTCGTGAGATCGAAGGGCCGGGAACAGAACTCCCACAGCTCCTCGCTGGCGTACGCGGCATCGACATGCACTGCCGCGATGGGCGATTCGGCCTCCGGCGGCAGGACCCGCTGCCACCCGATACCGTCCGCCTCCGGGTAATAGGTGCGCAGACTCTCGTGCCGGGCGATGACCGCGCGCACCGCCGTCACCATGGCGGCGGTATTCAGGTCGCCGGTCAGGCGCAGGACGAGCGGAATGTGGTACGCCTCCGATTCCGGATCGAGGCGGTTCAACAGCCACAGCCGCTGCTGGGCGAAGGACAGCGGAATGCGGTCGGGACGGGCCATGGCGGTCAATGGAATTCGTGCCGACGGCGCAGTTTCGGCCAAGCGCGCGGCCAAGGCCGCCACGGTCGGCGCGTCGAAGAGGATGCGCACCGGGACCCGGCGGCCCACTGCCGCTGCGAGCCGCGCCGCCACCCGGGTGGCACTGAGCGAATTACCGCCGAGTCGGAAGAAGTCGTCATCGAGGCCGATCCGATCGACCCCCAGCACCTCACCGAATACCCGTGCCACCGCCAGTTCGGTGCTGCTCTCCGGTGCGCGGAAGGGTGCGGTGTCGAGTACGGGTGCGGGCAGTGCGCTCCGATCGACCTTGCCGTTCACGGTCAGCGACAGTCGTTCGCACAGCACGAAGGCGGCGGGCACCAGATGGTCGGGCAGCCGTTCCGCCACCGCCGCGCGCACCGCCGCGATATCCGATGCGCCGTCGGCGGTCAGGTAGGCGACGAGCCGCGGATCGCCGGGAAGATCCCGGCGAATCATGACCGCGGCCTGTGCGACACCGGGCGCGCTCGCGACGGCGGCCTCGATCGCGCCGAGCTCGATCCGCATACCGCGCAATTTCACCTGATCATCGGTGCGACCCACGAATTCCAGTGCGCCCGCGGCATTCCAGCGCACCGAATCACCGGTGCGGTACATGCGACCGGGCGCGAAGGGGTCGGCCAGGAAACGCAGGGCGGTCAGGCCCGGGCGGGCGTGATAGCCGCGCGCCACACCGGCCCCGGCGATGTACAGCTCGCCGGTCACCCCCGCGGGGACCGGGTGCAGCCAGGCATCCAGCACGTAGCAGCGCATACCCGTCGCGGGGCCGCCCAGCGTGACGGGGCGACCGGGGACGTACGGCGCGCTGAGATGGGAGATGATGGTGGTCTCGGTGGGGCCGTACGCGATCACCAGGGTCCGGTCGGCCGACCAGCGCGCGGCGAGCGCGGGGGCGACGACCTCGCCGCCGGTCACCAGCACCCGCGGGCCCGCGGACGCCAGCTCGTGCGGGTCCATGCCCGCGAGCACGGCCGGGGTGAGGAAGGCGTGCGTAATCCGTTCCCGGCGCAGCAGTTCCGTGAGTTCGGAGCCGCCGTAGACGTCGGGCTCGGCGAGCACCAGGGTCGCCGCCGCCCCCAGGGCCAGCAGCACCTCCCAGAGCGAGGCGTCGAAGCTCGGCGAGGCCACCGCCAGCACCCGCGCATCCCTTCCCGGCGCACAGTGCGCGGTCTGGGCGGCGACCGTATTGGCAAGCCCCGCATGGGTGATCACCACACCCTTGGGCGCACCGGTCGACCCGGAGGTGTAGATCACGTACGCCGCGTCGTACAGCCGGAGGTTCCGGAGTCGCTCATTGCCGGTCACCACCGACGCGGACGTGGCGGCCAGTTCGGCGACCATCGCCGGATCGTCGACCGCCAGCCAGCCGGCCGGGGGTGCGCCGGGGAGGCCGTCACCGCTGTCAGCGGTGGTGAGACCCAGTGCCGCACCGGTTTCCGCGAGCATATGCGCGATGCGTTCGCGCGGATGACGCGGGTCGAGGGGAAGGTAGGTCGCACCGGATTTGGCCACCGCCCACAGGGCGATCACCCACTCCACCGACCGGCGCATGACCACCGCGACCACATCGCCGGGACCGACGCCCCGGCGAATCAGGCCGCGGGTCAATTGATTCGACCGCTGATCCAGCTCGCGATAGGTGAGTGCGCGAGCGCCGCACACCACCGCCACGGCATCCGGCGCGAGGGTCACGGCGCGGCACATCAGGCCGGGCAGATTGATATGGGTGGCCCCGCCGGTCTTGTTCCAGGAGTGCAGGATTCGCTCCCGCTCGACCGGCGTGAGCAGCTCGATGGTGTGCGAGGGGCGATCCGGTGCGGCGGCCGCCTGCGCGAGCACCCGGCCGAATCGGTCCAGCAGGGCCGCCGCGGTCTCGCCGTCGCAGCGTGCGGTGTCATAGCGCAGGGTCAGCGCCAGACCCGAATCCCGCTCGGCCACCTCGAATTCCAGATCGAAGCGGACGTGCGCGGTGCGCGGCGGAATCGGTTCCACCCGGACACCGGGCAGGCACAGTTCGGCCGATCCGAAGTTCCGATAGGCCAGCATCACCTGGAAGAGCGGATGCCGGGCGGCGGAACGGGGCAGGTCGAGGGCCTCGACCACGCGCTCGAAGGGGGCGCGGGCGTTGGCGAAGGCGTCCACATCGATAACGCGGACGCGATGCACCAGCTCGTCGAAGGATGCGGTGGCCTCGACCGGCACGCGCAGCGCCACGGGATTGACGAACATGCCGACCAGATCGTCGAGTCCGGGGTGGTCACGTCCGGCGGTCGGGGTGCCGATGACGATATCGGTGCTGCCGGACAGGCGCGCCAGCAGGACGACCAGCGCGGCGTGCACCACCATGAACAGTGAGGCGCGGTGCCGTTGCCCGATGGCGCGCAGTGCGGCGGTGATCTCCTGCGGCACAACGGCATCGACGCTGCCACCGATATGCCGGGAGAACTCCGGGCGCGGGCGATCCAGCGGAAGCGCGAGCTCGAGCGGCGCACCGTCGAGCACTCGAACCCAGTGCGCCAGTTGCCTGTTCAGTTCGGAGTCCGGATCCTCGGGAGCGCCCAGCGCGGTGTGCTGGCGCACGGTGTGATCCGCGTACCGCAGGGACAGTGCGGGCCACCGGGGCGCGCCGCCGATCGACCGGGCGGTGTACGCCGCCGCGAGATCGCGAGCGAGCGGGCCGAGCGAGAAGCCGTCGGCATTGACATGGTGCACAACGAGAGCCAGCACCCAACCGGCACAGCCGCCGTCCTGCTCGAGTGCGTACAGCCGCGCCCGGATCGGGGGCGCCGTCGCGAGATCGAATGGCTCGCTCTCGAATTCGGCGAGGACGTGATCGAGCCGCTCCGGTGAAATCCGGCACAGTTCCAAGGCGACCGCATCCGCCGATGCCACCCGCTGATATGGCACGCCCTCGTGCTCCGGGAAGTAGGTGCGCAGCGCCTCGTGCCGCCGCACCACATCGGTGACGGCGGTCGACAGGGCCGCCACGTCGAGCGCGCCGGTCAGTCGGACGGCCAGCAGAATGTGATAGGCCGCGCCCGCGCCGAAGCGATCCAGCAGCCAGATTCCCTGCTGTGCGAAGGAGAGCGGGACCCGCTCCGGCCCGGGCCGCTCGGGAGCGGCCGCCGGATGGGAGGGCGCGGCTACGCCCCGCGCGGTGAGCGCTTGGGCCAGACCCGCCACGGTGGGCCGCTCGAAGAGCGCACGCAGATCCGGTTCGAAACCGGTCGCGCGCAGTGCGGCCACCACCCGGGCGGCGCTGAGCGAATTGCCGCCGAGGGCGAAGAAATCATCGGTGGAGCCGACCCGGTCAACACCCAGGACCTCGGCGAAGGCCCGCGCCACCATCTCCTCGAACTCGGTCTCGGGGGCGCGGAACGCCACGGGCGAGCGCTCCGGGTCGGGCAGCGCCGACCGATCGACCTTGCCGGTCAGGGTCAGCGGAAACCGTTCCAGCACGGTCACGGTCGCCGGCAGATACTGATCCGGCAGGGTGCGGGACAGCTGCGCGCGCACCTCGGCGGGGTCCACCTCGGATTCGGCCGCGGCCACCACGTACGCGGCCAACTCCGGTTCCACCGATCCGGTCTGGGCGTCCACGCGCGCGGTGACCACGGCATCGCCCACCGCGGGCAGGGCGGTGAGGGCGGCCTCGATCTCGCCGAGTTCGAGGCGGACGCCGCGAATCTTGACCTGGAAGTCATTGCGGCCGTGGTAATCCAGTTCACCGTCACCGCGCCAGCTGCCGAGATCGCCGGTGCGGTACATGCGATCACCGGCGGCGGTGAAGGGGTCCGGCAGGAAACGGGTGGCGGTGAGGCCGGAACGCCGGTGGTAGCCGCGCGCCAAACCCGTTCCGGCCAGGTAGATTTCGCCGATCACGCCGGGCGGGACGGGGCGCAGTCGATCGTCCAGCACATAGCAGCGCATCCCGACGACGGGTCCGCCGAGGGAGACGGTGGCATCGGCCCGCAGCGGCACCGTGACCGTCGCCCAGATGGTGGCCTCGGTGGGACCGTAGATATTGACGAAACACCTTCCGGCGGACCACAGTTCGACCAGTTCCGGTGGACAGGTCTCACCGGCGGCGGCGAGCAGGCGCAGCTCGGGCAGGCGCTCGGGCGCGGTGAGGGTGGCCAGTACCCGCGGGGTGAGCAGCGCGTGCGAGATACGCTCGCGCTCCAGCAGCTCCAGCAGAGCGTCCCCGGCGTAGGCCCACGCCGGGGCGATCACCAGGGTCGCCCCGGATCCCAAGGCCAGCAGCAGTTCCCAGATCGAGGCGTCGAAACCGGGCGAGGCCACCGCGAGCACGCGGGTCGCCGGATCGGAGTCGCAGCGCTGCGCCTGGGTCACCAGCACATTGGCGAGCCCGGCGTGCGTAATGGTGACGGCCTTGGGTTTTCCGGTCGATCCGGAGGTGTACATGACATACGCCGGATGCGCCAGCCGCAGCGGGCGCACCCGATCGGCATCGGTGATCGGCGGCGACTCCGGCTCGACCGGCTCATCCGGATCGATGAGCAGCCAGCCGCCGCCCGCCGGCGCGGGCAGATCCGCGCGGCGGCGATCGGTGGTGATGCCCATGGCCGCGGCGGAATCGGTCAGCATGAGATCGATGCGTTCGGCGGGCGCGTTCGGATCGATGGGCAGATAGGCCGCACCGGTGTACGCGACCGCGCAGACCGCGACCACCCACTCCGGGGAGCGGGGCAGCGCCACCGCGACGATGTCCTCCGGCCCGATACCGAGGGCGATGAGCCTGCGCGCCAACCGGTTCGCGCGTGCGCTCAGCTCGCCATAGGTGAGCGAACCGCTCTCCCCGGTCACCGCCCGCAGCTCCGGGTCATAGGCCGCCGCGCGGGTCAACAGGTGCGGCAGGGTGACCGCGATGGCTTGGCTGGTCTCATTCCATTCGCGCAGCAGCCGCCGCTCCTCGGCGGAGAGCAGATCGATATCGCCGACCGGGGTGGCGCCATCGCGGGCGATCTGGTCCAGCACCCGGGCCAACCGTTGCGCGAGTGCCCGGACCGCGCCCTCGGTGAACAGATCGGTGGCGTACTGCACGCTGACCGCCAAGCCGCCGGGCGATTCCGCGACGGTGAACTCCAGATCGAATTTGGCCAGCGGCAAAGGCATTTCGATCGACTCCACCCGCAGTCCGGGCAGCTCGAATTCGGCGTACGCGCGCGGCCGGAACGACAGCATCACCTGGAAGAGCGGATGCCTGGTCGGGGACCACGGCACGCCCAGCGCATCCACCACCCGCTCGAACGGGGCGTCGTCATGCGCGAAGGCGCTCAGATCGATATCGCGCACCCGGGACAGCAGTGCGTCGAAGGATTCACCGGCGTGCACCGGAACCCGCAGCACCAGCGTATTGACGAACATGCCGATGAGATCGTCGAGGCGGGCGTCACCGCGCCCGGCCACCGGGGTGCCGACCGCGATATCGCTTCCACCCGATACCGCGGCCAGCACCACCGACAGGCCGGCGTGCACGACCATGAACATGGTCGCGCCGTGCCGGCGCGCCACCTCGCGCAATCCCCCGGCGGTAGCGCCGGAGATATCCACACCCACTCGCCCGGCCCGCCGCGTCGGCTGCGCCGGGCGCGGCCTATGCGGTGGCAGACCGGATTCCATCGGCAGCCCGGCCAAGACCTCCGACCAGTAGCCGAGCTGTCGAGACAGTTCGGACTCCGGATCGGTTGCCGCGCCGAGCACCTCGCGCTGCCAGAGGGTGTAATCCGCGTACTGCACGGGCAGTGGCGCCCACTCGGGGACGGCACTGCGCGCCCGAGACCGGTACGCGGCCGCCAGATCTCGGGCGAATGGAGCGAGCGAGAGTCCGTCGGCGATCACATGATGCACCAGAACGGCGAGAATATGCTGTTCCGCCACGCCCTGCGTGTCATGAATCCGCAGCAGCCGCACCAGAATCGGCGGGGCGGCGGCGAGATCGAAACCGCTGCCGCCGAATTCGTACAGTGTCCGCTCGACGTCCTGGGCCGCAATGGTTTCCGCCACCAGCCCCGCGACCACCGTGTCGACCGGGGAAATCCGCTGACAAACCGCCCCGTCGATCTCCGGGAACCAGGTCCGCAGCGCCTCATGCCGCTCCACCACATCGGTGAGCGCGGCGGTCAGCGCGCTGACGTCCAGCGCCCCGGTCAAGCGCAAGCCCAGCAGCATGTTGTAGGCCGCGGACTCCGGGTCCATCCGATGCGAGAGCCAAAGCCGCCGCTGCGCATACGACATGGGCACGGTCGCACCCCGCTCCCGCGCCGCGGGCCGCGCCCGCTCCACCAGCAGATCCCGCGCACCCACCCGCTCGGCGAAGGCGGCCACCGTCCCGGCTTCGAACAGATCCCGGACTCCCGCCGCCACCCCGAGGGCCGCCGCGACCCGCCCGGCCACCAGGGCGGCGCCGAGCGAATCCCCGCCGAGGGCGAAGAAATCGTCATCCACTCCGATGCGCCGGCCGACGAGCCGGTCGTCACCGAGTACCTGTGTGAACGCCTCGGCCACGGCCTTCTCCGCCGCCGTCACGGGCGCGCGGTATCGACCGGTCGCGGCCACCGGTGCGGGCAGCGCCGCCCGATCCACCTTCCCATTGGCCGATGTCGGCAGGCGATCGAGCAGCACGATCGTGGGCACCATATAGCTCGGGAGTCGCTGCGCCGCAGACACTTCCAGCTCCCTAGTGGTCAGCAGCACGCCTGGCTCCGGCACCGCGTACGCGACTATGCTCGGCGCGGCGGCGGTGCGCACGATCACCACGGCCTGTGCGACGCCGGGGCAGGCGGCCAGCACGGATTCGATCTCGCCGAGTTCGATGCGCAGACCGCGGATCTTGATCTGGGTGTCCACGCGACCGCGGAAGTCGAGTTCACCGCAGCCGTTCCAGGCGGCGAGATCGCCGGTGCGGTAGAGGCGTTCGCCGGGCGCGCCGAACGGATCGGCGACGAAGGTGGCGGCGGTGACGACCGGACGGGCCAGATAGCCGCGGGCCAGTCCGGGACCGCCGAGGTAGAGCTCACCCACCACGCCGGGGGGAACCGGTCGGAGCCAGGGATCCAGCACATAGCAGCGCATACCGGGGACCGTGTCGCCCAGGGTGATCGGGCGGTCCGGGGCGAGCGGGCCCAGGTTGGTGACAATGGTCGCCTCGGTGGGGCCGTACGCATTGACCAGGGTGCGGCCCGGGGACCACGCCGCGACCACCGCCCGCGGACAGGCTTCGCCGCCGGTCGAAAGGTAGTGCAGCGCACCGAGTCCCGACGGATCGGTGCTCGCCAGCACCGCGGGGGTGAGGAAGGCATGGGTCACCCCCGTCCGGCGGATGAAGTCGGTCAGCGCCGGACCCGCGTACACCTCGCTCGGCGCGATGACCAGCGTGGCACCGGCGGCGAACGCGTTCAGTAGTTCCCAGAGCGAGGCGTCGAAGGTCGGCGTGGTGACGCACAGCATGCGATCGCCGGGTACGGCGGGCAGGTAATCGCCCTGTGCCGCAAGCAGTCCGGCCAGGCCGGCATGGGTCACCACCACGCCCTTGGGCGTACCGGTCGAGCCCGAGGTGTAGATGACGTAGGCCGGATGCGCCGGTCGCAGCGGACGCACGCGCTCCGCGGCGGTGACCGGCGCCGCGTCCAGATCGGCGTGGGCATCGGCCGATGGACCCGTGGCGGGCGAGTCCATCAGATCGCCGAGCGTCAGGTACGCACGTCCCCGGCGCACCGGCTCCGGCAATTGCGCTGTGGCGGTGTCGATTATGACCCGCACCCGGGATTCCTCGAGCATCGCGGCGATCCGCTCGGCGGGGTGGACCGGATCGATCGGCAGGTAGGCCGCGCCGGTCTTGGCCACCGCCCAGAGGGCCACCACCCATTCGGCGCTCCGGCGGGCGGGGACGGCGACGACATCCTCCGGTCCGACGCCGGACCGAATCAGCGTGCGCGCCAATCGATTGGACAGCGCGTCCAGTCGTCCGTAGGTGAGCTCGGTGGTGCCGTCGATCACGGCGGTCTCGGCGGCGTGCCGCGCACCGGCGGCCAGCAATTCCGGCAGCAATTCCGGATCGGGCTCGTCGATGCGGTTCGGCGCGTGCAGGATTCGGTCCCGCTCGGCATCGGTGAGCAATCCGATACCGCCGACCGGCTGATCCGGATCGGCGGCAATGAAGTTGCCCAGGAATAGCAGGAATCGATTCAGCTGCCCATCCAACTCCGCCCGGTCATACCGTTCGGGGTTGGCGAGAATATCGATCGAGAGGCCCTCCGCATGCCCGGCGCGATACAGATTGAAATGCAGATCCGCCACCGAACCCGAAGAGAGGATGCGATATTCGGCCACCGCCCGGCCGAAGCGGCTGGTGCGGTCGAAGAACATCAGATTCACGCTCGGGCCGAGCAGCTGATCCGCGCTCACCCCGAGATCGCGGCGCAGCTCCTCGAAGCGATATCGCTGATGCCGTAGCCCGCCGGTGATCTCGCGCGCCGCCGCGCCGATGAGTTCGCGCACCGTGATCGCGCCCGCGCAGTGCAGCCGGATCGGCAGCACATTGGCCAGCATGCCGCCCGAGCGCTTCAAGGCCGCGGTCGTCCGCGCCGAGGCCGCGAGCTGCACCATCGGCTCGGTGGTCCCGGCGATACCGGCGCGGAACGCGCAGATCGCCGCCACCAGCACCTGCGCCGGACTGACCCCGCAATCCTGCGCCAGCTGCTCCAGCGCCACCCATTCGAAGGCCGAGAGCGCACCCTCGGCGCGCAGCGCGATGGGCGCCGAGCCGCCGTGCCGCGCCCGGACCACCGCACCGGCGGGTGTCGGAACGGTCCAGTCCGAGAAGCGTTCCCGCCAATACTCCCGATCGGCGGTGAATCGCGTGGACTCCCGATACGCGGTCTCGACGGCCTGGATCCCGGCGGGCGAGAGCCCGCCGAACGCCGGCGGCTCGGTCTCGCGCAGCAGCGCCTCGTACCACTGCCCGATGCGCGCGATCAGGCTCAGCCCGCCGTACCCGTCGATGGCGACGTGATGCATCTGCGCGTACCAGATGTGCCGCTCCGGTCCGACCCGCAACAGCGCGGCCGCCCACAGCGGCGCGTCGAGGAGATCGATGGGTTCGCGGTGCCGCCGATTCATCCATTCCAGCGCCGCCGCATGCGGTTCGGGCGCGGCGGTGCAGTCGACGCGTTCGAGTTCGCCGCCGATATCGGGGGCCATCCACTGATACGGCCGCCCCTCGGCCTGGCCGATGCGCAGTCTGCCGACCCCGAACTCCTCGAAGGCGCGGTGCGAGGCGGCGTCGAAGAGTTCCACGTCGAGCGGACCGCGCAATTCCAGGTAGTGCGCCTGGCCGGGGAGCGCGCGCGAATCCGCGCCGAGCCCGGTCCCGATATCGTCCGCGAGCCACAATTCCATTTGGGCGCTGGACAATTCGAACGGTACGGCGTCGCATAGATCCGGAGACTGGGCTGGCACTGTCCCTCCCGAAGTCGAGAGCGGCGGAATGAGCCGGAGCACAATTGGATACGCGTGCGCCCCGACTGCGGACAGTACCGCACAGTTGCTGGAAGTCTGCTGCTATTTCCTGCGTGCCGTAAGTGGACGAATGATCAGGCTGCCGCGATCTTCGCGCTGGTGGACGAGCGCCCGATTGCCTTATCACCCTTGACCGGAATGCAGGCGGCAATCGCCGCGGCCACCGCCGCAACCCCGCAGCCGATGAAAAGTCCGGTGCGGAAACCACTTTCGGTCGGAATCGAATGGCCGCCCAGCGTCGTGCTCATTTGCGAGAGCACCGCACCGATGATCGCCGCCGAGAACGAGGTGCCGATCGAGCGCATGAGCGTATTGAAACTATTGGCCGCCGCCGTCTCCGCGAGCGGTACGGCACTCATGATCAACGCGGGCATCGCGCCGTAGGCCAATGCCACACCGCAGTTGCAGACGCAGACCGCCACCAGCAGCCCCCAGGTGGAACCCATCAGCGCCGTCGAGGAGGCGTACCCGGCGGCCAGCACCAGCGCGCCGGACACCAGCGTCACCTTCGGACCGCGCGCGGCGGAGAGCTTCGCACCCAACGGCGAGATGAGCATCATGACCACCCCGCCAGGGGCCATCCACAGACCCATGGCCAGCATCGACTGCCCCAGGCCGTATCCGGTGACCTTCGGCAGTTGCAGCAGTTGCGGAATGATCAGTGAGGCGGAGTACATGCCGAATCCGAGGACCAAGGACGAGGCATTGGTGAGCAGCACCTTGGGCCGCGCGGTGACGCGCAGATCGACCAGCGGGTCCGCGGTGCGCAACTCCCACCAGCCCCAGAGTGCCAGCGCCACAACGGCGGCCGCGAGCAGGCCGAGAATGCTGCCGCTGTCCCAGCCCCAGGTCGCGCCCTTGGAGATGCCGAGCAACAGGCAGATCAGTCCGATACCGAGCCCGACCGCGCCGATGGCGTCGAAGCGGCCACTGGCGAGCACCGGCACATCCGGCACCACCACGTGGATGAGAATCGCGATGAGCAGGCTCGAGCCCGCCGCCGCCCAGAACAGCACCCGCCAATTCGCGTGCTGCGCAACGGCTGCCGCCACCGGCAGGCCGATCGCGCCGCCGATTCCCATGGAGGCGCTCACCATTGCGATGGCCGGACCGACGCGCTCGGCGGGCAGCAGATCGCGCAGCGCCGAAATACCAAGCGGCAGAATGCCCATGCCCATACCCTGCAGACCGCGACCGATGATCATGGGCGCGACCGATCCGGCGACCGCGCAGAGCACGGAGCCCGCGATGAGCGGCACCGTGGAGACCAGCAGCATGCGCCGCTTGCCGTAGAGATCACCGAGCCGCCCCGACACCGGCGTGGTGACGGCCGCGGCCAGCAGTGTCGCGGTCACCACCCAGGAGGCATTGGAAGCGCCGGTGTGCAGTAGCGCGGGCAGTTCGCCGAGCAGCGGCACCACCAGGGTCTGCATGACGGCGGCGATGATGCCCGCCATGGCGAGCACCCCGACTATGCCGCCGGGCCGCCCGCCCGAGCCGGTGGGACTGTCCGCCCCGGGGACCGCGGTGCTCGATGACACAGCCACACGCTTCTCCTCATCGATCGAATACAAGGCGTGTGTACGGTACACATGTTATGCATTGTGCATATACGTGCTGTGACTCACATCACCTGTGATAGACAGGCTCACGCAGGTCGCGACGGAAGGACGGCATGGAAAAGCCCACGGACCGGGTCGAATTCGAAACCATGCTGCTCGGCCGGTACACCATCAACGCGCGCTATCGGCGCGACGGCACCAGGATGGATCGCAGCGCGTACGTGCTGCTGAGCCGGCTCAGCGTGCAGGGCCCGATGACCATCGGTCAGCTCACCGAGGCTTTCGGACTGGACACCTCCACGCTCAATCGCCAGACCGCGGCCCTGCTGCGCGCCGGGGTGGTGGAGCGCATCCCCGACCCGGACGGTGGCATCGCCCGCAAATTCCGCATCACCGCGGCGGGCGAACGCGGCCTGGAGGCCGAGCGCGCCGCCAATACCGAAGGGCTGGAACGGGTTATGGAAACCTGGTCGGCCGCGGACGTCGCGGCCTTCGCCGGTTATCTGGAACGGCTCAATACCGATATCGAGCGCATCGACGGAAGACCCTGGCCGCGACCCTGATTCGGCTCAGGCGAGGCGCACCATGACCCGGCCGAGATTGCGACGGGCCGTGATGAGCCCCATCGCCTCGTCGATGCGATCCAGCGGCAGCACGGTGTGCCGAGGTCGAATCGCGCCCTCCGCCAACAGCTTCCACAGTTCGGCACGGTAGGACTCGATCACCTCGGGACGGGTTCTGGCGAACAGACCAACCGAGAAACCGGTGACGGTCTTGAGCTCGGCGAGCAGGGCGTTCACGTCCACCGCACCGCGACCGGCGCTGTAGGCGACCAGACGGCCCTGCGGCGCAAGCACTTCCACGCAGCGCCGCACCTGATCACCGCCTACGCCGTCGAGGATGACATCCACCCGTTCGGTCCACGGCTCGTCGTAGGTGAGCACGGCATCGGCTCCGCAGTCGCGAACGAAACCGGCCTTGTCGGCGGAGCTCACCGCGGCGATCACCCGGGCCGCGCCCAGCGCCCGCGCCAATTGCACCGCGAGATGACCGCTGCCGCTGGCCGCGCCGGTGATCATGATCGACTCCCCCGCCGTGAATCGCCCGGCGCGCAGCGCGCCCAGGGCGACGAGTCCGCCGCGTACCACCGCCAGCGCGTCGGCGGCCCCGACCCCGGCCGGAATCTCGGTCACCAATGCCGGTGCCGCGAGCGCGTATTCGGCATAGGCGCCGGAGAACACCACACCGCCGACGCGTTTGCCGACCCACGCGGCATCGACCTCGGGTCCCACCTCGACCACGGTGCCGACGACCTCGGCGCCGGGATCCGCCGCGGCGTCCGCGCCGAGCATGCGCACCAGCCCGAGATGTACGCCCACAACCTCCGAATGAATCAGCAGCTGCCCCGGTCCCGGCACCGGCCGATCCACCTCGACAGGTTCGCGAAGTCCCGAGAACAGCACCTTGAGCATGAGAAATCCCCTTCGACCAGAATCTTGTAACGGACACAAGATTAGAATGAAGGGGATTCATATGTCAATCCTAAAATTATTGCTCGGAGACCTTCGCCTCCTCGGCGACATAGTGCGATTTGGAGCCCCAGCCCACATGGGCCTCGGCGCGCATGCGCTCGACCATGTGCGGGTAATGCAGCTCGAACGCGGGGCGCTCGGAGCGGATGCGCGGCAGCTCGTAGAAGTTGTGCCGCGGGGGCGGGCAGGAGGTCGCCCACTCCAGCGAATTGCCGTAGCCCCACGGATCATCCACGGTCACTACCTCGCCGTAGCGGTAGGACTTGAAGACGTTCCACACGAACGGCAGCATCGACGCGCCGAGAATGAAAGCGCCGATGGTGGAGATGGTATTGAGCGTGGTGAAACCGTCACCGGGCAGATAGTCGGCGTAGCGGCGCGGCATGCCCTCATTGCCCAGCCAGTGCTGCACCAGGAAGGTGGTGTGGAAACCCACGAACGTCGCCCAGAAGTGCCACTTGCCCAGGCGCTCGTCCATCATGCGGCCGGTCATCTTCGGGAACCAGAAATAGATGCCCGCGAAGGTCGCGAACACGATGGTGCCGAACAATACGTAGTGGAAGTGCGCCACCACGAAATAGC
>NZ_BDAW01000046.1 GCF_001625085.1 Nocardia acidivorans NBRC 108247 | reverse complement strand
AGGCCCGCGCCCGCGAGAAGGCCCGCAAGCGCGCCGAGGAGGCCGAACGCGCCGCCGCCGAGGCCGAGGACGCCAAGAAGGCCAAGAAGAAGAAACTGCTCATCGGCGGCGCGGCCGTGGTGGGTGTGGCCGCACTGGTCGGCGGCGGCTATCTGGCGTACGACGCGCTCACCACGCCCGAGGTGACCGCCTACTGCACGGTGGTGGCCAAACAGGGTCAGGTGGTCGCGGTCGGCAACGGCCAGACCATTACCGCCACCCAGGACGATCAGGAGATCGTGGTTCCGGACAACTACTGCGATGATGCCGAGCGCACCGGCAGCAGCGGTCTGGGTGGCATCTTCATTCTCAATGGCAGCCAGTACCGCTACTACTACGGTGGCAGCGGCAATACGATCGGCCACGCACCGACCGGCGGCACCACCGTGCTGCCCAAGGGCGCGGACGTGAAGACCAAGAGCGGCAGCACTATTCAGCGCGGCGGGCTCGGTTCCAAAATCGGCGGAGGTTCTTGATGCGGCGAGTGCGCAGCACTCCGCGCCCGGGTTGGCAGCAGATCATCGAGGGTCAGGGGCTGGTGTACGGATCGCCGGGGCGTGATACCGATGGTCAGCCGCGCCCGTACTGGGACGAATCGGTGCACTACGAGTTCGATATGGACGAGATCCTGGCGCTGGAGGCGCAGGTCGAGGTGCTGCACAGTATGTGCCTGCACGCCGTGGAGAACATCATCCTCACCGAGCGATTCGCCGATTTCGGTCTGCCGCAGTGGAGCTGGGAGCATATCGCCAACTCCTGGAAGCGCTCGGACCCGCACATCTACGGCCGTTTCGATCTGCGCTACGACGGGCGCGGACCGGCGAAACTGCTGGAGTACAACGCCGATACCCCCACCTCCCTGCTGGAGGCGGCGATCGTGCAGTGGCACTGGCTGACCGACACCCACCCCGATGACGATCAGTGGAACTCGTTGCACGAGAAGCTGGTCGAGCGCTGGAGTGAGGTGCGCGAACTGCTGCCGACGGCGGAACTGCATTTCACCTGGTCCGGTGCGGACGGCTCCGGTGAGGACAATGTCACCACCGCGTACATGCAGGAGACCGCCGCCGAGGCGGGCTTCGATACGGTCGCCCTGCCCATCGAGGAGATCGGATTCGATACCGAGCTGGAGCGTTTCGTCGATCTGGCCGAAGCGCCCATCGACTCCATCTTCAAGCTGTACCCGTGGGAATGGGTGCTGGACGACGACTTCGGCAAGCGCGTCGCGCAATCGCTGCCGGGCACCATGTGGCTCGAACCACTGTGGAAGACAATGCTTTCCAACAAGGCGCTGCTGGCGGTGCTGTGGGAGATGTACCCCGGACATCCGAATCTGTTGCCCGCCTACATCGATGACCCGCACGAGCTCACCGAGTACATTCGCAAACCCAAGCTCGGCCGCGAGGGCGCGAATATGACCATTGTCGGCCCCGGTATGGAGACCGCCACCGGCGGCGTCTACGGCGAAGAGGGCTTCGTCTACCAAATGCTGGACCCGCTACCGGAATTCGACGGTATGCGCCCGGTGCTCGGGGCCTGGATCGTCGGCGACACCTCGGCGGGCCTGGGCATCCGCGAGACTGTCGGCCTGATCACCGACGACAGCTCTACCTTTGTGCCACACCGTATTCCGCAGCCCTGATCCCATCAACCACCCGTCCCGGAGGACACACCAGATGATGACCACTCTCGCGCTCGAGTCGGGGTATTGGAGCTCACTCGGCCGTGGCGTAGGCGCGATCCTCCTCTACGCGCTGATCGGCCTGACGCTCATGCTCATCGGCTTCCACGCGGTGGATCTGACCACCCCCGGCAATCTGCGCAAGATGGTCGCGCAGGGCCTGCCCAATGCCGTGATCGTCAGCTCCGCGGGCATGCTCAGCATGGCCTTCATCGTGGTGCTGGCGATCTACGCGCAGGCGGGCAAGCTCTCCGAGGGCCTGATCGCGGCGATGATCTACGGTCTGGTCGGCATCATCGCCCAGGTGATCTCGGTGCGCGTGATCGAAATGGTGCTCGGCATCAATATCGGCGAGGTGCTCGAGAGCCCCACGTTCTCCACCGAGGCTCTCGTGGTCGCGGCCGCGCACTTCGCGCTGGGCCTGGTCGTCGCGGTCGCGATCCTCTAGCGCGCCAGGCGCTTTCAGCGCACCCGGCTGTACTTCAGGAAGGCCACGCCGTCCTCGAAGATGCGGCTGGTCAGCACCCGGTAGCGGGTGGCCTCGGGCAGCCGGGCCCCCGCGCCGAAGAGCGGGCGGCCGTGCCCGAGCACGATCGGGTACAGCTTGAGGAAGATCTGATCGATCTCCGGCAGCAGTGTCTGCGCGAGTTCACCGCCACCGCAGAGCCATATGCCGAGTCCCTTCTCCCGCTTGAGTTCCCGCACCCGGGCCAGCGGATCGGCCGAGATCAGCTCCACATCCGGATCCGGCGTCTCGGGCAGTTTGGCCGAGACCACGAGCTGACGCAGATGCGAATACGGGCTGGAGGTTCCGGTCCGCACGCCGAAGTCGTGCGTCTTGCGCCCCATGATCACGGTGTCGAAGGTGACGCTGGGTTTATCCACCCCGAGCGCCTCACGCACCTTGGTCGGTAGCGTCTCGGGATACTGTGCGGTGATCGCGGGACCGTGATCACCGCCCACCGGGAAGAAGTCGACCGAACCATCCTCCGACGCGATGAATCCGTCGATGGTCGCTGCCACGTAGTAGGTCAGTTTGCGCATTGGTCCCTCCAGCCCGCACCACACATGCCGCTGTGAAAAAGGTAGCGCTTCACAGCCTCCAGTAGGGAGGCAAGAACCGAAGACCGGGCAACCGCGGCGGAAACTGTCAGTTGCGCGGGCGGGGCTGACAGCGCGGGCAGGAGAACGACGAGCGGTTCATGAACTTCTCGCGGATCATCGGCGCACCGCAGCGCCGGCAGGCTTCGCTCTCACGGCCGTAGGCGTTGAGCGAGCGCTCGAAGTACCCGGATTGCCCGTTCACGTTCACATAGAGCGCGTCGAAGGAGGTGCCGCCGGCGCTCAACGCCTCGGTCATGACCGTGCGCACCTCGCCGAGCAGACCGCGCAGCACCGGCCGGGTCAGCTTGGCCGCCACCCGCTCACCGTGCAGTTTCGCCCGCCACAGCGCCTCGTCGGCGTAGATATTGCCCACCCCGGAGACCACGGTCTGATCCAGCAGGACGCGTTTGATCTCGGAGTTCTTGGCGCGCATGGCCGCCACGGTGAGCTCGTCGTCGACGAGCGGATCCAGCGGATCGCGGGCGATATGCGCGACCGGCTCGGGCACCAGCGTCCCGTCCACCTCGACCAGATCCGCGAGCTGCCAGCCGCCGAAGGTGCGCTGATCCACGAAGCGCAACTGCGCCCCGGTATCGAGTTTCGCGATGATGTGCGCGTGCTTCTCCAGCGGCGCGTCGGCGGTCTGCACCAGCATCTGCCCGCTCATGCCCAGATGCACGACGAGGGACAGATCGGGCTCGTCGAAGGTGAGCCAGAGGAATTTGCCGCGCCGTTGCGCGGAGTCGACCCGCCGACCGGCGAGCCGGGCGGCCAGATCACCGCCGCCGGGCAGGTGCCGTCGCACCGAACGCGGATGTTTGACGGTCACCGAATCGACGACGCGGCCCACCACATGTTCGGCGAGACCGCGTCGTACGACTTCGACTTCGGGAAGTTCGGGCATCGGCGACTACTGCGCCGATCCCTCGGTGGCAGCGGCATTCTCGGCGTTCAACGCCCGATAGGCGGCGCCCGCGGCCTTCTGCTCGGCTTCCTTCTTGGAGCGTCCCACCCCCTGGCCGTATGCCTTCCCACCGATCACCGCGGTGGCGGTGAACTCCTTGTCGTGGTCGGGTCCGGTGGAGGTGATCTCATAGCTGGGTACGCCGATACCGCGCTCGGCGGTCAGCTCCTGCAGACTGGTCTTCCAGTCGAGCCCGGCGCCCATGCGGGGGCCACGCTCGAGCAGGTCGGCGAAGAGGGTCAGCACCACGGTGCGCGCGGTGTCGATGCCGTGCTCGAGATGGACGGCGCCCAGGAGCGACTCCATACCGTCGGCGAGAATGCTCGGCTTGTCCCGGCCGCCGGTGAGCTCTTCGCCCTTGCCGAGCAGCAGGTGGGTGCCGAGTCCGCCCGGGCCGAGTTTGCGAGCCACCTCGGCCAGGGCATGCATATTCACCACGCTGGCACGCAGTTTGGCGAGCTCACCCTCGGACTTGTCCGGATGCTCCAAATACAGGCGTTCGGTAATGCTCAGGCCGAGTACGGAGTCGCCCAGAAACTCCAGGCGCTCATTGGTCGGCAGCCCGCCGTTCTCGTAGGCGTACGACCGGTGCGTGAGCGCGAGGCGCAACAGGTCCGGTCGTACGTCGACGCCGAGCGCTTCGAGCAGGCTGGAATGGTCGGCGGTGTCACCCACGGCGGGCACCTCCGCCGCGTCCTTGCTGGCGGTCACGATCGGCTGGATCAGAGAATCAGACCGCAGCGGTGACCTGGCGGCCCTTGTACGTGCCGCACGAGGGGCACGCGATGTGCGGCAGGGTCTGCTGGCCGCAGGCACGGTTCGGGCAGGTGATCAGGGTAGGCGCGACGGCCTTCCACTGGCTCCGGCGCGAGTGGGTGTTGGAACGGGACATCCGGCGCTTCGGAACGGCCACGACTACTTCTCCTCTGTCCTCGGACTCGCGGCGCTGTTGTGCGCCGCCAGTTCAGAATCTATTGATGGGTGTCCGGTGCGGCGCCTGCGGCGCCATTTCCGGGGGCTGCATCGCTGACGACTTCGTCGTCGGCGACAGTCAATTTCGCGAGCCCGGCCCAGCGAGGGTCAAGTATCTCATGACCATGGCCGGAACCCGCAATCGCCATCCGTACACCGCATTCCGGGCACAATCCCGCACAATCCGGCTCGCAGAGCGGCTGTAGCGGCAGTTCCAAACCGACTGCGTCGACGACCGCCGGTTCGAGTTCGATCATGTCATCGACCAGGCGATGAATCTCGTCGTCCTCGGTGGTCTTCTCGGTGGCGCTGTCCGGGTAGGCGAACAGCTCGGTGAGATGCAGCTCGATATCGTCGGTGAACGATTCCAGGCAGCGCGAGCATTCACCCTCGAGGGTGGCGCGCACCGTTCCCAGCACCAGCACGCCCTCGGAGACCGACTGGAGGGTCAGGTCGAGTTCGACCGCACCGCCCGCGGGAATGCCGATCATCTCGACACCGATGCGCTCATCGGTATTGAAGGTGCGCTTGACCGGGAGAATCGAGCCCGGCTTGCGGCCCAGGCGTCGCGCATCCAGATTGAAGCCCGCGTCGTCGATCGTCGTGCGACGATGACGCGGCTTGGAACCGGATTCGGACATCAAGGACTCACTCACGTTCGGTATGGAATGGGCAACCACTCAACAATACCGAAACGATTGAGAACAACCCAAACCGTGCCCAATTGCCTCCGCTGCGCTGCGGCGGGTCCGCGGCCCCGGGAGTCGCGAACCTACCGCCGGAACTCCGCCGCGTAATCCGGGACGGCCGTACCGGAACGCACCTGGTTGCGGCCGCGGCCGATGATGCGCAGGGTGTTGTGCAGGGTCTCCTCGAAGTCGGCGAGCTTGGCGTCGACGTACTCGTCGCATTCGGTGCGCAGGCGATCGGAGTCGGCCTGGGCGGCGTCG
Organism: Nocardia acidivorans NBRC 108247; assembly: GCF_001625085.1. Taxonomy (GTDB): domain Bacteria; phylum Actinomycetota; class Actinomycetes; order Mycobacteriales; family Mycobacteriaceae; genus Nocardia; species Nocardia acidivorans. The sequence goes on along the minus strand of NZ_BDAW01000046.1, from coordinate 70,101 downwards.
ATGAGCCGGGCGGATTCGGCGTGCGCGGCCCGGACCACCTCGGTCGCCGAGACCAGGCGCTCCTGTTCGGCCTTGCCGTCGGCGACCGAGCGGTCGTAGCTGGCCTGTCCGGCGGCGGCCATGCGATCGGCCTCGGAGCGGGCGCGGCCGGTGACCGCCTCGTACTCCTTATTACCGTCGGCGACAACGCGCTCGGCCTCGGCCTCGGCGGAGCCCACCAGGTGCTCGGCATGCGCGCGCGCCTCGGCGACCATGCGGTCCGCGTGCGCCTTGGCATCGGCCAGGATACGGTCGGCCTCGTCGCGGGCGGTGGTGACGGTCTCGTGCGCCTGCTGATTCGCGCCGGTCACGGCGGTCTCGGCGGCATTGCGGGCATCGATGACGATTTTGTCGCGATGATCGAGCACGTCCTGGGCGTCGTCGAGCTCACCCGGCAGAGCCTCGCGCACATCGTCGAGCAGTTCGAGCACCTCACCGCGCGGCACGATGCAGTTGCGCGTGGGCGGGATGCCCCGCGCCTCTTCGATGATGGCCACGAGTTCGTCGAGCGCTTCGAATACGCGGTACATGTTGCTACCCCACTCTCCTGCCAGGACTTCACGGCGAGAACTCCGCGGGAACAAGTCTGCCCTTCCGCGCGCTGTCACCAAGGTTCGAACCCGGCGTGTCGGAGACCTGTTTCACACCACACGAAAACAAGTGGAGGAAACCCCTCCAGTTGGTTTACATTCAAGCAACAAGAAATTGTTGTGTCGGGGCCGCGGGACCGCTACAAGCGGGCTCCGCCGGGCAGGCTCCTGACGTGTTCGAGGGAAATGACAATGGCTGTCCTGGGCATCCCGCAGCGGGCTACGAGCCCGAGCACTGCGCTGGTCGACGCCTACTCGTACGGCACCGAGGCCATGGTCTCCGGGACCGAGGCCGTGCGCACCGCCGGCGTCCGCTGGACCGGACAGCTCGGCACGTGGTTGCGCGGAGAGCACGCCCTCGCACAGTTGATCCGCTTCGCCCTCGTCGGTGGCCTGAGCAATATCGGCTATCTGATGCTCTTCCTCGCCTTCTACGGCGGCGGGCCGCAGCTGGCCAATCTGGCCGGATCCATCGTGAGCACCGCGGTCGCCAATGAGCTGCATCGGCGGCTCACCTTCCACGCGGCCGGCCGGGTGCGCTGGTACACCGCGCAGCTCGAGGGCGGCGGGCTGGCCCTGGCCGGTCTGGCCATCACCTCGGCGGGACTGGCGATCCTGGAGTCCACCGCACCGGGCATGGGCGATATCGCCGAAGCCACTGCGGTGCTTGCGATCACGGCCGCGGTCGGCACCATCCGCTTCCTGACCCTGCGACTCTGGGTTTTCTGAGCGCAGCGCTTCCCGAATCCTCGCATTCGCCGAAAAACGGCATGGGATGCGGGGATTCGTCATTTCCGGGATGGGGGAACCCGCTCGCTCCGGCCTGCGTCCAAGCAAGCACAGACCGATTGAGAGGGGTACCGACCATGCAGAGATCGCACGGATGCCTTGGCGGACGGCGAGATACCCGTCGCCCCGCACCCCCGCGCCCCGCCGGGAGGGTTCACGCGTCCTGCGTCGGACACGGCCGGCGGCGCGGTCGCCCGCGCGGGGAGGGCGAATGAACCCGTCGCGGAAGTCCGGGTCGGCGAGTGAGCCGAGCCTCCGACAGCTGTGCGCGCCAAAGCGATTGACCCGGCGACTGCTCGAAGGGGGCGAGCCGTCGGCGGACTGGGCTCCCGCTCACGGGCAGACACCGACGCCCGCAACGGGGCGCACGACGCGCGGGGGCGGGTCAGCGCCCGAGGGTTCCTCCGCACCGTGGGCGATCTCGCTGGCCGCAGGGGTTCCCACGCGGAATTGGCGGGAACGGCATCGGTTGCTGATCGAGGCGGTGCTACCGGATATGGCCGAGGGGACGGTGGTCAGTCATCAATCCGCCGCCGTGCTGTACGGCGCTCCGCTGTGGCGCACACCGCTGGATCGAGTCGTGGTGACCCGCAATCGGCGTGGCGGCGGGCGTACCCGGCCGTATACGAAAGTGCATGGGTCACCGCTGGATTCGGCGGTGGAGATCGACGGGCTGCTGGTGACTCCGCCCGCGCGCACGGTGATCGATCTGGCCCTGTCCCTGCCGTTCGAAGCGGCGGTGGTCGCGTGCGATGCGCTGACCGGAACCTTCGGTCTCACCGAAGCCGAACTGGGCGAAGAACTCTCGCTCGCGCGCTGCCGTCACGGGATAGCGCAGGCCAAGCGGGTGGTCGCGGCGCTGGATGGCCGGAGCCGAAGCGCGGGTGAGTCCTTGAGCCGGCTCATGCTCGGCCGCCGAGGTCTCCCCCTGCCCCGCACCCAGGGCAATGTGCTGGCACCCGACGGCCGTTTCATGGGCCGGGTGGCCTTCTACTACGAGGAGTTCGCCACCCTCTGCGAATTCGACGGGCCACTGCGCTACGGCCGTCTGCTTCACCGCGCGGACAATGTCCCCGAGGCCCTGCGCCGCGAACAGAACCGCGAAACCTCCTTGCGTGCCTTGGGCTTTCAGGTTGTCAGGTGGACCTGGAACGACCTGCACACCGATGCCCCCGCGCGCCGCCTACGCGCCGCGCTGTCTCGGCCGCGCCGCGCCGCGGGCCGCATAGAACCGGCCCCCGCTCCCGCGCCCCGCCGAATCTCGGCCCGACGGCTGTAGGCAAGCCCGGATTCGTTGCCCTGGAGCGGAGGTGGGCGCACTCGATCCGAGCGCACCCACCTCCGAACTCCGGCACGTGCCGAATCGCGCCGCACTGCGCGGGTGTCCGCGCATCGTGAGGCGACGACGCTCAGCGGCGGTTCTCCGCGATCCGCTCGATCAGCGCCTTGTGCACGACCGGCGGCAGCAGATCGGAGATATCACCCCCGTAGGAGGCGACCTCCTTCACCAGTGAACTCGAGACGAACCCGTACTGCGGATTGGTGGCGATGAAGTACGTGTCCACCCCCGTGAGCTTGCGATTCATCTGCGCCATCTGCATCTCGTACCCGAGATCGGTGGCATCGCGCAGCCCCTTGACGATCGCGGTGACCCCCTGCTCCTTGGCGAAATCCACCAGCAGCCCGCGCCAGGACTCCACCCGCACGTTCGGCAGGTGGGCGGTCACCTCCCGAATGAGCTCCATCCGCTCCTCGACGGTGAACATCCCCTTCTTGTTGGGGTTCACCACCACCGTGACGATCACCTCGTCGAACTGCTCAGCCGCCCGCTCGAATACATCAAGATGTCCATTGGTCACAGGATCGAACGACCCCGGGCACAGTGCTCCAGCCATGGTCGAACGCTACCGCAGTCCGACCGTGCCGGTTCCTACGGCTCGTACTCGGCCAGATCCAGTCGGGTTTCGCCGTAGGTGCGCGGTGTGAGCGGCGAATAGCCCTTGGGCCAGGTGATTTCCGGGGAGCGGGTGGAGCGTTCGATCACGATGAGGGCGCCGTCGTGGAGCCAGCCGCCCTCGGCGAGGGCGAGCAGGTCGGCATTGACCTCCTCGACCTCGACCGCGTACGGCGGGTCGGAGAAGACGAGGTCGTAGGGGCCGCCGGGCGGGGAGGACGGGGCCAGGGCGAGTGCGCCCGCCGCATTGCGGCCCAGAGTGCCCGCGACGGTGTTCATTCGCAGGTCCGCGCCGGGCAGGCCCAGGTCGGAGATATTGCCCCGGATGATCGCGGCCGCCTTGCGGTCGGATTCGACCAGCAGGGCGTGGGATGCGCCGCGGGACAACGCTTCCAGGCCGAGCGCCCCCGAGCCCGCGTAGAGGTCGAGGACGCGGAGGTCGTCGAAGTCCATCCGGGCGGCGACGAGGTTGAACAGGGCCTCGCGGACGCGGTCGGAGGTGGGGCGGGTGCCGGCGGGCGGGACGCGTAGTCGGCGTCCGCCCGCGGTACCGGAGATGATGCGGGTCAACGGCGCACCGCCGATCCTGCCCGCCCGCACGACGGCGCGTGCGGCGCGGGGGCGACGGCGGAAGGCCGGGGGCGGCGCATCATTCGGCCGCGGCCTCGGTGAGTCGGAGTTCGACCAGCAGGTCGCCGCCTTCGACCTGCTGCACCTTACCGATGGCGACGCGGCGCACCGTGCCGGAGCGCGGGGCGGTGATGGCGGCTTCCATCTTCATGGCCTCGATGGTGCCGATCGTGTCGCCCGCTGAGACCGAATCGCCTTCGGAGACAGCCAGGGTCACCACACCGGCGAACGGGGCGGCGATATGGCCGCCATTGGTCTTGTCGGCCTTCTCGGCCGTGGGGACCTCGCTGGCGATGGAACGGTCACGCACCGTGATGGGGCGCAACTGGCCGTTGAGGATGCACATGACGGTGCGCATACCGCGCTCGTCGGGCTCGGAGATGGCCTCCAGGCCGATGAGCAGGGTGACGCCCTTGTCCAGCTGTACGCGGTGTTCCTCATTGTGCCGCAGGCCGTAGAAGAACTGGTTGGCGGACAGGCCGGTGGTATCGCCGAACTTCTCACGGTGAGCGAGGAATTCGGCGGTGGGCCCCGGAAAGAGCAGATTGTTGAGGGTGGCGCGGCGTTCGGCGGAGCTGCCGTTCAGTCCGGCCTCGTCCTCGGCGGTGAGCTGGGTTTCCGGTTTGGCCGGGCCGCGACCGGCCAGGGCGCGAGTGCGGAACGGCTCGGGCCAGCCACCGGCGGGGGTGCCGAGTTCGCCACGCAGGAAACCGATTACCGAGTCCGGGATGTCATACCGGCCGGGATCACCGGCGAAGTCCTCGACATCGACGCCGCTGCCGACCAGCGCCAGGGCGAGATCGCCGACGACCTTGGAGGACGGGGTGACCTTGACCAGGCGGCCCAGCAGTCGGTCCGCCGCGGCGTATTTCGCCTCGACCTCTTCGAACCGATCACCGAGGCCCAAGGCGATGGCCTGCTGGCGCAGGTTCGACAGCTGACCGCCCGGAATCTCGTGGTGGTAGACACGTCCGGTCGGTCCCGGCAGTCCGGATTCGAAGGGCGCGTACACCTTTCGCAGCGATTCCCAGTAGGGCTCGAGATCGCAGACGTTCTGCAGATTGAGTCCGGTGTCGTACGGCGAATTCGCCGCCGCCGCAACGATTGCCGAGAGCGCGGGCTGAGAGGTGGTGCCCGCCATGGGCGCCGAGGCGCCGTCCACCGCATCCGCACCGGCCTGCCACGCGGAGAGATAGGTGGCCAGCTGTCCGCCGGGGGTGTCGTGGGTGTGCACGTGCACCGGCAGCTCGAATTCGCGGCGCAGCGCGGTCACCAGGGTCGCGGCGGCGGGTGCGCGCAGCAGTCCGGCCATATCCTTGATGCCGATGATGTGCGCCCCGGCCTCGACGATCTGTTCGGCGAGCTTGAGGTAGTAGTCGAGGGTGTAGAGGTTCTCGTTCGGATCCGAGAGGTCGCCGGTGTAGCTCATGGCGACTTCGGCTATGGCGGTGCCGGTTTCACAGACCGCGTCGATGGCGGGCCGCATCTGATCGACATTGTTGAGCGCGTCGAAGATGCGGAAGATGTCGATACCGGTGGCCGTGGCCTCGGAAACGAAAGCGCGCGTGACCTTTTCGGGATACGGGGTGTAGCCGACGGTGTTCCGCCCGCGCAGCAGCATCTGCAGATTGATATTCGGCACGGCTTCGCGCAGCGCGGCCAGGCGCTCCCACGGATCCTCGTACAGGAACCGCAGCGCCACGTCATAGGTTGCGCCGCCCCAGCATTCGATGGACAGCAGCTCCGGCGTCATCCGCGCCACATGCCCGGCGACGTCGAGCAGACCGTTGGTGCGCACGCGGGTCGCGAGCAGCGACTGGTGCGCGTCGCGGAAGGTGGTGTCGGTGACGGCCACGCCCGACTGCTGACGCAGCGCCCTGGCGAACCCTTCCGGCCCCAGTTGCAGCAACCGCTGCCGCGATCCGGGCGGCGGCGGCACCGTCATATCGAGGGCGGGCAGCTTGTCGTGCGGGTACAGCTTGGTGGGCCGGGTGCCGTGCGGTTTGTTCACCGTCACATCGGCCAGGTACTGCAGGATCTTGGTGCCGCGGTCCGCCGAGCTCTTGAGGGTGAGCAGCTGCGGGCGCTCGTCGATGAACGAGGTGGTGACGCGTCCGGCGCGGAAGTCCGGATCGTCCAGCACCGCGAGCAGGAACGGAATATTGGTCGTGACGCCACGAATACGGAATTCGGCGACGGCACGCCGGGCGCGCGCCATGGCGGTCTGGAAATCGCGGCCGCGGCAGGTGAGCTTCACCAGCATGGAGTCGAAGTAGGCGCCGACCTCCGCGCCGACATTGGTGCCGCCGTCCAGTCGCACGCCCGCACCGCCGGGCGAACGGTAGCCGGTGATGCGACCGGTATCGGGGCGGAAGCCGTTGGCCGGGTCCTCGGTGGTGATCCGGCACTGCAATGCCGCACCCCGGATGACGATCGAATCCTGGCTCAGCCCAAGATCTTCCAGGGATTCACCGGCGGCGATGCGCATCTGGGACTGCACCAGATCCACATCGGTGATCTCCTCGGTGACGGTGTGCTCGACCTGGATCCGCGGATTCATCTCGATGAACACGTGCTTGCCGCGCTCATCGAGCAGGAACTCCACCGTACCCGCGCACGAGTAGCCGATCTCCTCGGCGAACGCGACCGCGTCCGCGCAAATGCGTTCGCGCAGTTCGGGATCCAGATTCGGGGCGGGGGCCATCTCGATGACCTTCTGATGCCGCCGCTGCAACGAGCAGTCCCGCTCGAACAGATGAATCACATTGCCCTGCTGATCAGCCAGGATCTGCACCTCGATGTGCCGAGGATTGATCACCGCCTGCTCCAGGAACACCGTGGCGTCACCGAACGCGGATTCGGCCTCGCGCGCGGCGGCTTCGATGGCCTCCCGCAACTGCGCCTTGTCCGCCACCCGGCGCATACCGCGCCCGCCACCACCGGCCACGGCCTTGACGAAGACCGGGAATTCCATGGTCTCGGCGGCGGCCATCAACTCGTTCACATCCGAGGACGGCGCGCTGGAGGCCAGCACCGGCAGTCCGGCGGCCTTGGCGGCGGCAATGGCCCGCGCCTTGTTACCGGTCAGCTCCAGCACATGGGAGGACGGCCCCACGAAGGTGATGCCCTCGGCCGCGCAGGCCGCCGCCAGGTCCGGGTTCTCGGAGAGAAAACCGTAACCCGGGTAGATGGCATCGGCCCCGGAAGTCTTGGCGGCCTTGATGATTTCGTCGATCGACAGGTACGCCCGCACCGGGTGTCCCGGTTCGCCGATCTGATACGCCTCGTCGGCCTTCAGCCGGTGGACCGAATTGCGGTCCTCGTACGGGAACACCGCGACGGTGCCGATGCCGAGTTCGTAGGCCGCGCGGAACGCGCGAATGGCGATCTCGCCGCGGTTGGCGACCAGGACTTTGGAGAACATTCGACCAAGGTACCTGGCCGGGTGTGTCCGGGGGGCATCGAAGTCACCTTCGCAGCAATCTTCACAGTCACATACCGGTCGGTTGCGAATTTGTGTTCATCACCTGGACACATGGCCCGCGGTGAGGTTAGCGGACGCCGCGTACTCGAATTCGCCGACTTGCTAAGGCCGGGACAGGGAATTCACCCGCGCGACCCGCCCGCACTACTCGGCGGTAGCGAAGCGCACCACATCCGCCGCGCCCCCGGCATGACTCCGATCGCCCACCCCACTCGGGATCAATGGCCAAGCCGATATGCTTCGGGGGCAGTCGGTTCACGCGGCATCGATGGTGGAGGAGCCCCTCCCGTCTGTGCCGGGTGTCGAAGCCGGGCCACCCCGTGGTCCGGTGAGAGGGAAGCTGGTGAGAATCCGGCACTGTCCCGCAGCGGTATGCAGGAACGACCGCCGTCATCAGCACTGGGCATCAGCCTGGGAAGCGACGGCCAGTAGGTCGGCCGAATCGGCCGGTGCCCGCGAGTCCGAAGACCTGCCGAATGCGCCGGATACGCCGTATCCGGCGGTCGACGCCTCGTGGATTGGGTGGACGGGCCGGAGTTTTCCGCGCCGTGCGAACGGTGCCCTCGGGATGTCCGGCGTGCACCCTATGGGCGGCGGCCAGTGGACTTGGAACACTGGAGCACACCCGTGACCAACACTTCCCCTTTCACCGCAACGGTTCTCGGCTTGCCCCGGATCGGGCCGCGCCGTGAACTCAAGCGCGCGATCGAGTCCTACTGGGCGGGACGCACCGGGGCGAACGAGCTGCATGCCGTCGCCACCGACCTGCGCCGCGACCAGCTCGTCGGGCTCACCGCGGCCGGATTGGATTCGGTGCCGGTCGGCACCTTCTCCTACTACGACCAGATGCTGGACACCGCCGCCATGTTCGGTGCGCTGCCGGAGCGAGTCGCCGGGATCGCCGATCCGCTGGACCGGTATTTCGCGGCGGCCCGCGGCACCGACACTGTGGAACCGCTGGAAATGACCAAATGGTTCGACACCAACTACCACTACCTGGTGCCCGAGTTCGGGGCCCGGACCGAATTCACGCTGGATGCGAGCAAGCTGCTCGGCGAACTGCGGGAAGCCTTCACGCTGGGCGTACCCGCGCGACCGGTGGTCATCGGCCCGCTGACCTTCCTGAAGCTGGCCAAGGATGCCGAGGGCAATCCGCTGCGGCGTATCGACGCCCTGCTGCCGCTCTATTTCGACCTGCTGGCGCAGCTCGCACAGGCCGGTGCGAGCTGGGTGCAGATCGACGAACCGGTGCTCGTCACCGATCTGAGCGAGGCCGAAATCGAGGTCACGGCAAGGGTTTACGAGGAGCTGTCGGCCGCCACCGCGCGGCCCGCGATCCTGGTGGCCACCTACTTCGGTCGTCCGGGCGCGGCCCTGGCCGCGCTCGCCGCGACCGCGGTCGAGGGCATTGCGCTGGACTTCAGCGGCAGTGCGCACGTCGATGCCGACGGGCACCGCAAGACCGAGCCCACGGCGGAATTGGGCGTCACCGTCGATGACGTGGCGGCCCTGCCCGCACTGGCGGGCAAGCTGGTGGTGGCCGGTGTGGTGGACGGCCGCAATGTGTGGCGCACCGATGCCGATCACGCGCTGGCCACCCTGGGCACACTGCTCGGCAGCACCGGCGCACTGGCGGTCTCCAGCTCCAGTTCGCTGCTGCACGTACCGTATTCGCTCGATGTCGAGACCGAGATCGATCCGGCGCTGCGGTCGTGGCTGGCATTCGGCGCGGAGAAGGTCGCCGAGGTGCGGCTGCTGGCCACCGCGCTGCACGACGGCACCGAGTCGGTCGCCGACGAATTGGCCTCCGCGCGTGCGGCTCTCGCGTCGCGGGCGATCGATCCGCGGCTGCGCGATGACACGGTGCGGGCCCGGCTGAGCACCCTCGGTGCGGCGGCGGCTCATCGTGCGCCCGCCGCGGAACGCCGTGTGCTGCAACAGGAACGGCTGCGCCTGCCGCTGCTGCCGACGACCACCATCGGCTCCTACCCGCAGACCCCCGCCATCCGCAAGGATCGGGCCGCGCTGGTCAAGGGCGATATCACCGTCGAGCAGTACAACGAGCGCATGCGCGCCGAGATCGCGGATGTCATTGCGCTGCAAGAGAAGCTGGGCCTGGACGTGCTGGTGCACGGCGAGCCCGAGCGCAATGACATGGTGCAGTATTTCGCCGAACAGCTCACCGGTTTCCAGGCCACCGCCCACGGCTGGGTGCAGTCCTACGGCACCCGCTGCGTCCGCCCGCCGATCCTGTTCGGCGATGTGGCGCGGCCGAATCCGATGACCGTCGAGTGGATCGGGTACGCCCAGTCGCTCACCGGCAAGCCGGTCAAGGGCATGCTCACCGGTCCGGTGACGATTCTGGCGTGGTCGTTCGTGCGCGATGATCAGCCGCTCGCCGATACCGCCCGGCAGGTGGCGCTCGCCATCCGCGACGAGACGGTGGACCTGCAAGCCGCGGGCATCCGCATCATCCAGGTCGACGAGCCCGCCCTGCGCGAGCTGCTCCCGCTGCGCGCGGAAGCCAAAGCGGCCTACCTGGATTGGGCGGTCGGGGCGTTCCGCCTGGCCACCGCGGGCGTCTCCGACGCCACCCAGATCCACACCCACCTGTGCTACTCGGAGTTCGGCGAGGTCATCGGCGCCATCGCGGACCTGGACGCCGATGTGACCTCGATCGAGGCGGCTCGCTCGCATATGGAGGTTCTGGACGACCTCAATGCCGCGGGCTTCGCCCTCGGCGTCGGCCCGGGCGTCTACGATATCCACTCGCCGCGCGTGCCCGAGGTCACGGAGATCACCACCTCCCTCCGCGAGGCGCTGAAAGCCGTTCCGGCCGAACGTCTCTGGGTCAACCCGGACTGCGGCCTGAAAACCCGCGGCCCGGCCGAGGTGGAGGCGTCGCTGCGCAACCTGGTCGCCGCCGCCCGAGCCGTCCGCTGACCTGCCGGTGACTGGTCATCTCCGCCCGCGAAAGCGATGATCGGTCACCGCCACATTCACACCGCGGCACCGCAGCGAGCCACCCGTACCACAGGGGCTGCGAGTCACCCGACCCACAGAGCCTGCGAGCCACCCGACCCACACAGCCTGCGAGCCACCCGACCCACAGAGCCTGCGAGCCACCCGACCCACAGGGGCTGCGTGCCACCCGTCCCGCAGGGGCTGCGAGTCCCTCGCCTTAGGCTCGGGTCATGACCACCCGCCTGCGTTACCGCCTCATCACCGGCCCGGACGACGCCACCTTCTGCGAGCGCATCAGCGCCCTGCTCGACGAGGGATACCAGCTGCACGGCTCACCGTCCGTCACCTTCAACGGCGCGAATGTGATTGCCGCCCAGGCGGTTATACTCCCCGCCGACTCCTGACCGGCGACACCGCCGTCATCACGGGATCCGCCCGTATGGGGTTGCGCAATCCCCTGTCACCCCGGTACGCACCCACACCGTCATCTCGGCGCGCACCCACCCCGTCATCTCGGTAGGTACCCACCCGTCACCCCGGCCCGTATTTGGCCGGGATCCAAACCCTCAGCGGTGCAACGGATCTTGCCGCCTCAGCCTCCGAACGCCCGCGTGATGGGGGCCATGTCGAAGTAGTCGCGCCAGGCGGCGATCTTGCCGTCGACGACCTCGAAGACGCCCATGACGGGGAGTTCGGTGTCGCGGCCCGCGCCGCGCAGGACGTCGGTGCGTTCGTTCATGACCAGGTTGCCGGTGACCATCTGGCGGTGGATCTGGAAGTCGATGCCGTCCAGGGCCGAGGCGAAGCCGGCGATGAAGTCGCGGATAGCTTGCCGGCCGACGACCGGTTCCATCGGAATATTGTGGTACACAGCGTCTTCGGTGAAGAACGACGCGATGTGATCGGCGTCGGGCCGCGCCCAGGCGGCGCACATGTCGCGGACCAGGGCATCAGGGTCGAGCATGGTGTTTCCTATCCAGGCCCGCGCCCAGGCGGCGGGCCGACGCGGCCAGCTCGTCGAGGTAGCGGCGGCGTTCGGGGCGGGTGACATCCATTCGGAGCGGGCCGATCTGGAGTTCCATGACGGCGTGACCACCGCCGTCGAACACGGGCGCGCTGACATAGCTCAGCGGCAGCGGGATGTCCTGATCGAGGGTGTGCTGGTCGTAGGCGCTGCCGACAATGGTGGCCAGCTGGGACAGCACCCGGCCGCGCAGATCCTTGCTCGCCGGATGCTCGGCGAGGTGATCCGCGACATCGGAGAGCACCCGCGCGGTGGGCAGGCTGTCGGGTTCGAGCCGCCAGGCGCAGTAACCGGTGGCGCGCACCGTGCTCAGCACATCGCGGTATTCGTCGCGGCGTTCGGGACCGCGGGTGTCGAGCCAATCCTGTTGGCGGCCCGGCCCGGAGTGCGCGATGATCCCCGCACCGGCGGGGGCGCGCAGCGGGATGCGCACCCCGGATTTGATGCCGACGGTGAGGCGGTCCCGGGTGACCGCGACGAATTCCAGGTGCTCCCCGTCGATGACGGTGAGCGCCGCACCGCAGTCCACCCGCTCGGCCAGCCGCTCCAATTCCTCGTTCAGCCAGGCCCGGTCGCCGCGGCTATCGGCCATGCGCACGCCGAGCGCGGTCAGCGCCGGGCCCAGCCGGTAGGTCAGATCCGGCAGCCGCCGCACCCATCCGCGTTCGGTGAGCGCGGCCAGAATGGCCCCGACGGTGGAGCGATTGAGGTCCAGGCTGTCCGCGATCTCCGCCGAGGTCGGCGGGGTGGGCTGGGCGGCGAGCAACTCCACGATGGAGATGACGCGCTGGGTGGGCGGGGAGCTGTCCGCGGTCCTGGTCTTGCCAGCGGGCACGCGCGTCTCCTAGCCTCTCGATACGAATAACCGAATCGTTGTATACGAATAATCGCACCAAGGAGCAGTCGTGGCAATCCGAACAGCGGAACCGATCGCGTCGTGATCGCCGATTTCGCCGACCACTGGCTGCTCTACTGCTCGATTCCGGTGGTGGCCGCGCTCATCGGCTGGGGGACCAAGATCGTCGCGGTGCGCATGCTCATGTATCCGCTCGAATTCCGCGGCATCCCACCGTTTCTCGGCTGGCAGGGCGTGATCCCGCGCTCCGCGCCACGCATGGCCACCATCGCGGTGGACCTGATGTTCGGCAAGCTCATCGATCCGCAGGACATTATCGCCCGCCTCGATATCGCCGAGTTGACCACCCGATTGCGCGAACCACTCGACGCGGGCGTGGATTACATGGTCCGCGAGATGATGATGAAGCATCAGCCGCGGCTCTGGGTGAATATGCCCGTTGCGGCGCAGCGCGCGATCATCGAACGCGCACAACGGGATCTGCCGCGGTTGATCGAGGACATCGTCTTCGATCTGCGCACCAATATCGATCAGGTGATGGATCTGCGCGGTATGGCCATCAGCGCGCTGGTGGACGATAAGGCGCTGCTGGTGGAGATGGTGCGCCGGGTGGGCGCGAACGAACTGCGCTTCATCGTGCGCTCCGGTTTGATCTTCGGCACCGTGCTCGGATTCGTGCAGATGATCACCTGGGCGTTCACGCACTCCGCCTGGCTCATGCCCGCCTTCGGCGGTTTCACCGGGCTGGTGACGGATTGGCTTGCGCTGCAAATGATCTTCCGGCCGATCAAGTCGATCGGTATCGGCCCGCTGCGCTGGCAGGGGCTGTTCCACAAGCGGCGCGAACAGGTCTGCGCCGATTACGGCGATCTCATCGCCACCGAAATCCTCACCCCGGCACGGATTCTGGAGGCGGTGCTCAATGGTGAGCGTGCCGACCGGTTGGCATCACTGCTGAGTCATCACGTCGGCGAATTCCTCGACCTGCAGACCGGACCGGCGAAACCGCTCATGCTCATGGTCGCGCGCGACAGCTACACCGCCCTGGAACGCGATGCCGTGCGCTTCGTGCTGGATCACGTGCGCGCCGCCGCGCACTCGGGCCTCGACCGGCACGCCATGGCGGTGCTCGATGTGCGCAGTCTGGTGATCGAGAAGACCAAGCAGCTCAGCGATGACGCATACGAGGGCCTGCTGCGTCCGGCCTTCAAACAGGACGAGTGGAAGCTCGTCGCGATCGGCGCGGTGCTGGGATTCCTCGTCGGCGAACTTCAGGTTCACCTCATATTGGCCTGAGACGGCCGAGTGTCCGATCGATTGCCACCCCGGTTCGGCTCCCGCCGCGCGCGCTCCCGCGTACGATGAGGGCCTTGCGTCAAATCGCCCGAATCGCCGAATTCGCATGCTACGCAGACACGTCGCGACCGCGAAACGCCAAGCAGGAATAAGAAAAATTCGCGAGTCCCGCCAATTTGCGATGATTGCGAAGCGCGATCGGTAGCATCCTGCTCGTGCGCAAGATGTATGCGGGTGCCCGACTACGGCGGTTGCGCGAGGAACGGCGGATGACCCAGGCGGCCTTGGCCAAATCCCTGGATCTCTCACCCAGCTACCTCAACCAGCTGGAGCGAGATCAGCGGCCACTCACCATTCCCGTACTGCTGAAACTGAACTCGACATTCGATCTGGATGTGCAGTTCTTCGCCGCCGACTCCGATGCCCGCCTGGTCTCGGATCTGCACGAGATCCTGGTGGAGGCCGCGGGCGGTAATGCCGCGCCGGTCGCCGAGGTCGAAGACCTGGCCACCCGCATGCCGGAGGTCTCGAAAATCGTTGTGGCCATGCACCGCCGACTACGCGCGGCCACCGATCAACTCGATCTGCTCTCCTCCAAGGTGGCGACCCCGACGGGTGCGCCCGGCGTCCCCATGCCGTACGAGGATGTGCGGGACTTCTTCTACGACCACCACAATCACATCGCCCAACTCGACCTGGCCGCCGAGCGACTGTTCGAGGACTGCGGGCTCACGGTGGGATCGCTGGACCGCCAGCTCGCCCGCGTCGCGGAGGAACGCGCCGGGGTCACCGTCCTGGTGCGCGGCGACGGGGCCGATCCGAATGTGCCCAAGCGCCACTATGAACCGGAGACCCGCACGCTGACCCTCGCGCGGCGATTGCGCCCCGGGCAGCGCGCCTTCCAGATCGCCTCCACGCTGGCATTCCTGTTGCACGGCAATCTGCTCGACGAGGTGTTGGACGAAACGCCTTCCCTCGCAGGCGAATCCCGCACCCTGGCCCGGATCGGCCTGGCCAATTACTTCGCGGGCGCGCTCATCCTGCCGTACAGCAAATTCCTGCGCTCGGCGGAGGAACTACGCTACGACATCGATCTGCTCAGCCTGCGATTCGAGGTCGGCTTCGAAACCGTCTGCCATCGTCTGTCCACCCTGCAACGCCAAGGCCAGCGCGGCGTCCCCTTCTTCCTGATCCGCACCGACCGTGCCGGAAACATCTCGAAACGCCAGTCCGCCACCGCATTCCATTTTTCCAGAGTGGGCGGCAGCTGCCCGCTGTGGGTGGTGCACGAGGCGTTCGCCCATCCGGGCCGCATGCTCACCCAGGTCGCGGCCATGCCCGACGGCCGCCGCTACCTCTGGATAGCCCGCACCACCACCCCGACCCCCACCGGATTCGGCACGGGCGCAAAAGAATTCGCCATCGGCCTGGGCTGCGATATCGAATACGCCGACCGCCTCACCTACTCCCGCGGCCTGCATTACGACGATGCCGCCACCGCCACCCCGATCGGCGCGGGCTGCAAGGTCTGCGAGCGCTCCGACTGCGCCCAGCGCGCCTTCCCCCAAATAGGCCGCCCCCTGGCCATCACCGAAAGCACCAGCACCGACCTCCCCTACCCCCGCCTCCCGCACTAGCGACGTGCATGCGCTCACGCGGGTAAAGGTCGAGTGACCCCCTGCGTCAGTGCATGCACGTCCGAACTCTTACGACTTGGCGAGGTACTCGAGGCGTTCGCCGTCCACGGCGGCGTGCATCATGCTTGCCAGGCCGGGGTGGTTTTTCAGGCCGGGGTCGGATTCGGTGACCTCGCGGGCCAATTGCTGTGCGGCGGTGATGACTTCCAGGTCGTCCAGCAGGGAGAGCAGGCGCAGGCTGCGGGCGGTGCCGGACTGGGCCGAGCCCAGCACATCGCCTTCACGGCGCTGGCGCAGGTCCAGGACGGCGAGTTCGAAGCCGTCGGTGGTGGCGGCGACCGCCTCCAATCGCGCAATCGCCGTTCCGACCGGGCCGGATTCGGTGATGAGCAGGCACAGGCCGGGGTGCTTGCCCCGGCCCACGCGGCCGCGGAGCTGATGGAGTTGGCTCACGCCGAAACGATCGGCATCCATGATCGCCATGACCGTGGCATTGGGGACGTCCACGCCCACCTCGACGACCGTGGTGCAGACCAGCACGTCGATATCGGCCTCATTGAAAGCGCGCATGACGCGGTCTTTCTCATCGGAGGGCAGGCGGCCGTGCAGCAGTCCGACGCGCAGGTCCTTCAGCGGGCCGGTGGAGAGCATCTCGAAGACGTCGACCGCCGAATGCGTGGTCGGCCCCTCCTTCTCCTCCTCGGATTTCGCCTTGCGGCCCTTGGCTTTCGGATCGTCCTCCTGATCGCCGATGCGCGAGCACACCACGTACGCCTGACGGCCCGCCCCGACCTCCTCGTGAATGCGTTCCCAGGCGCGATCCACCCAGGACGGTTTCACCTTGGCGGGCACCACCTTCGAGGTGATGGGTGAGCGCCCGCGCGGGAGCTGGGTCAGGGTGGAGGTCTCCAGATCGCCGAGGGTGGTCATGGCGATGGTGCGCGGAATCGGGGTCGCGGTCATGACCAGCAGGTGCGGGCTGATCCCGTTCTTGGCCTTGGCGCGCAAGGCATCTCGCTGTTCGACGCCGAAGCGATGCTGTTCGTCGACGATCACCATGCCGAGATCGAAGAATTCGACATTGTCCTGGATGAGGGCGTGCGTGCCGATGAGGATGCCCGCCGCACCGGTCACCGCATCGAGCAGGGCCGCCTTCTTCTGCCCGGCCGACATGGATCCGGTCACCAGCACCACTTTGGTGGCATTGTCGGCCGCACCCAGTTCACCGGCGTCGCCGAGATCACCGAGCATGGCCTTCAGGGACCGATAGTGCTGTGCGGCAAGCACTTCGGTCGGGGCGAGCAGTGCGCACTGCTGACCGTTGTCGACCACTTGGAGCATGGCGTGCAGGGCGACGATGGTCTTACCGGAGCCGACCTCGCCCTGGAGCAGCCGGTGCATGGGATGGGTGCGGGTCAGATCGGCGGAGATCTCATCGATGACGGTGCGCTGGCCCTCGGTGAGTTCGAAGGGCAGCCGTTTGTCGAAGGCGGCGGCGATACCGTCGGTGCGCGGCGGACTGGATTTGGCGGTGCGGCCCTCGGTGCGGTGCCGACGTTCGGCCAGCACCAGTTGTAGTGCCAGCGCCTCGTCGAAACGCAGGCGACCGCGCGCCCGGTCGATATCGAGTTTGCTGTCGGGTAGGTGGATCAGGCGCAGCGCATCGGAGACCGGCATGAGCGAATGCTCGGTGCGCAGTTCCTCGGGCAGCGGATCGTCGATGGGGTCGAGCTGATCCAGGATCTGGCGCACGCAGCGCAGCAGATCCCAGCTCTGCACCTTCGCGGTCGCCGGGTAGACGGGGATGAATTCGCGTTCGAAGAACGAGATATCCACGCCGCCCGCGCCTTTCGCGCTCTGGGCGAGACCGCGCAGGGCGCCGCCGCCGCGCACCGAGGTGAGGTTCTCGATGGAACCGTCCCCTTTGCTGGGCAGGATCAGATAGTCCGGATGCGAGAGATTCCAGCGGTCCGGTCGCCACCAGTGCACGGTTCCGGACATCATGGCGCGTACGCCCTCCTTCACCAGGTGCCGCACCTTGTCGCCGTTGAAGAAGGTGACCTCGATGGGCTTGGACCCGCCGGTGTCCAGACTCACCTTGAGCAGACTGCCGCGCCGATTCTTCATGGGGCGCAGATCGGTTTTGGTGACCCGGCCCATCACGGTGATGTGCTGGCCCTCCTCCGGCGCTTCCTCGGTGAGCGGCTGCCCCTGGGTCGCGTAGCGCAGCGGGTAATGCCGTAGCAGGTCCTCGACGGTGTGCATGTCGAATGCCTCGGCCAGCGGTTCGGCGGCCTTCACGCCGAGCACATGGTCGAGCCGATCACCCAGTGTCGCCACCTATTCCACCCCGATCTGCACCAGATCACCGGCTTGTCCGCCGGGATACACCACCACCTCGACACCCGGGAACGAGGCGCCGACGTGCTCGGCCAACTCCTGCGAAAGTCCCCGCGGCGCTTCGGCACCGACCAGCATGGTCACCAATTCGCCACCGAGACCGAGCATTCGGTCCAGCAGTGTGCGGCCCGCCGCCCGCACATCGGGATCGATTACGACCACATCGTGTCCGACCAGGCCCAGACCGTCCCCGGCCTCACAGGTGCCGACAATGGTCAGCGCGCGTTCGGGGGCAATTCGCAAAGCGCCCCACCGGGTTCCGGCGGCGGCCTCGGACATGGCGAAGGCATCGTCCACCGCGATGCGGCCGCCGTCGTGCATGGACAGCGCCGCCAGGCCCTGCACCATGGAGGCGCTGGGCAGCATCAGCACATCCCGATTGCCGTCGCGCGCGGCCACACTCACCGCGACCAGCTCATGGGCGGGCAGTGCGCCATTGGGCAGCACCAGCACCTCCCGATGCGGTAGCCGTCTGATACCCGAGAGCAGCGCCTCGGCGGTGACCTCGCCCTCGAGCACCTGCGCCCCGGCGTCCTCGAACAAACGCACCGCACCCGCCCCGGCGGCCACCGCGAGAATGCCGCGCTCGACCGGCTCCTGCGGTGCGTGCGCCGAGACGGCCAGCGTCTCGATCCGAATCCCGCTCAGCGCACCGGCCGCCAGCCCCGCCTCGACCGCCGCCCCCGCATCCGCGCAGTGCACATGCGCCGACCAGGTCCCCTCCCCATCCCCCACCACCGCAACCGAATCCCCCAACCCCCCGAGCTTTTCCCGCAGCGCGTCCACACCCGCCTCATCGGCCCCGGTCAACAAGAACATGACCTCATAGTGCGGCACCCCACCGACAGCCATATGCCCCGAGACGTCCTCCTCCGCCAGCGCCCGCGTATTCACATGCCCCGCAACCGAATCGATCAGCCGCCCGCCCGCATCCCCACCCCGCCGCGCCGCCCTCCCGACCTCAGCGCCAGGGTTTCCGACCGCACCGCCGTCGTTTTCGGCCACACCGCCACCGCTTCCGGCCACACCGCCACCGCTTCCGGCCACACCGCCACCGCTTCCGGCCACACCGCCACGGCTTCCGGCCGCAGCGCCGTCGTTTTCGGCCACACCGCCACCGCTTCCAGCCACACCGCCACCGCTTCCGGCCGCAGCGCCGTCGTTTTCGGCCACACCGCCACCGTTTCCGGCCGCGCGGCCACCGCTTCCGGCCGTACCGCCGTCGTTTTCGGCCACACCACCACCGCGTCCAGCCGCACCGCCGCGGTTTTCGGCCGCGCTACTGCCGCTTCCAGCCGCGCCGCCACCGATTTCGTCCGCGGCGCTACTGTTTTCGGCCGCACCGCCGCGATCATCGAGAGCTGTGCCGACCGCGCCGCGCAATTCAGCACCCGGGCCGATCGTGTTGCCCGCTCCGCCCGCAGTGGCGGTTACCTCGCACCCGTGCCGTCGCACGTACTCGGGGCGGTGCGGTGCCTGGCCGCCCGCGGCGGCCACCAGTTCGTCGAGGAGCACCAACAGGCCGCGTGCGCCCGCGTCCACCACTCCCGCACGCGCGAGCACCCCCAATTGCGAGGGCGTCTCCCCCAAGGCTT
Source organism: Nocardia acidivorans NBRC 108247 (assembly GCF_001625085.1). Taxonomy (GTDB): domain Bacteria; phylum Actinomycetota; class Actinomycetes; order Mycobacteriales; family Mycobacteriaceae; genus Nocardia; species Nocardia acidivorans. Next base: position 50,843 of record NZ_BDAW01000046.1, on the reverse strand, counting down.
TGGCAGCTCCATCGGCGGCGGCCAGTGCCACCGCGCGCAGGGTCTGATCCGAGCACTCCGCCGCGTGATCGGCCGCCCGATCCAGCACGGTGAGCATGGTCCCCTCCACCGGTGAACTCAGCGCCTCGCGCACCAGCCGCGCCGCCCGGTGCAGGGCCACCCGCAGCGATCCCGCATTGAGGTCCTCCTCACGCACCGCGTCCGCGATCCCGCGCAGCACCTGCGACAGGATGATCCCCGAATTCCCCCGCGCCCCGAGCGTCGACGCCCTCGCCATGGCACCGGCAATCGCATGCGCCGACACCGCGGCTGTCGGAGCCTCCGGGTTCATCGCCGCCGACGCGGGCAGCCGCCCCGCTTCCGCGGTCACCGAGGTGGCGGACTCCTCGGCGACAGCGCCCATGTGCGACGAATGTCCGTCATGCCGCGCTTCGGTGGTTGCGCCCACCCCGTCAACCGAGGTGAGAATCTCCTCGCCCCGACCACGCAGCGGTTTGCCCGATCCGCTCCGGACAGGGGAGACCGCCGGCGCGGCCACCGCGGCACCTTCAGCCGGGGAATGTCCGTCATGCCGCGCTTCGGTGGTCGCGCCCACCCCGTCAACCGAGGTGGGGATTCCATCGCGCCGACCGCGCCCGGGTTCGCTCCGGGCGGGTGGGCTCGGTGGTGCGGGGCGAGCGGCGGCGTTCTCGGCTCCGCGCACGGCGGCGCGCATGGTGCTCAGCAGGTTGGTTCCGGTATCGGAGTCGGCGACGGGGAACACATTGAGGGCGTTTATTTCGTCACGGTGGCGGGTGAGCGCCTGTAGGCAGGCGTGCGCCCATCGCAGCAGCGCTTCACCGTCGAGCTCATCCCCGACCCTGGGCACCGTCACCGTCCTCTCGCCGCGCATCAAGCCTCCCCAACCCCGCCCGCCAGCCTAGTCTCGACTACCGACACCCCGCCGTCACCTGCCGTTCGTTCGGGCCCACCGGGTGCCGAACCGGGGGCAATTGGACACGCCGGGTTGGAGGCGGTTACTCTTGTGCGGTTGCCCGACGCGGGCACTGATCCTTCTCAGGCATCAGAAACGCGTTCGCTAGCGATTCGCTGGCAGGCACGTCCCAAGACATTACGTTTCCGGACTCGCTGTTTATTCGAACAGCGCGTCCCAACATGACATGAAGGAGCTCGCGACTATGGCTGCCGTCTGCGACGTCTGCGCCAAGGGCCCCGGCTTCGGTAAGTCGGTTTCGCATTCGCACCGGCGCACCAACCGTCGTTGGAATCCGAACATCCAGACTGTGCGTGCGCAGGTTGCCCCCGGCAACACCCGCCGCATGAACGTGTGCACCTCCTGCCTCAAGGCCGGTAAGGTCGCGCGCGGCTGATCGCCCACTTTTCCGCAAACGCCCCGGCGCCCACAATGGGTGATCCGGGGCTTTTGTTGCGCCCGAGACATTTCGCGCGCACGGGGAGCGAGAATGAGTGAGTGGCAGGTGGTTCGGCTCGGAGCCGAACATGTGCGCAGCATGGCCGAATGCCATATCGCCTGCTGGCGTGAGGCCTATCGGGATTTGGTGCCCGCGCATGTGCTCGACGCATTCGACGTCGACCGGCGCGCCGCCGCCTGGGAGAAGATCCGGGAGAACTATCCGGGCCATATCGCGGTAGCCGTAATCGACGGCACCGTCATCGGATTCGCCAGTACCGGTCCCGCCCGCGACGAATCACCGGTCGCCGAACGCGAACTCAGCGCCATGTACATCCGGGCAGCCTGGTACGGCACCGGTGTCGCGCGCGAACTCATGGAAACGGTGCTGGCCCGGGACACGGACACCTCACTCTGGGTATTCCAGGAGAATCCGCGCGCCCGGGCCTTCTACAGAAAATACGGCTTCGAAGCCGACGGCACACATCGGGTCGAAGCCTTCACTCCCGCAGTCGAAATGCGCATGGTGCGCCGCGCCGACCGCGCGTCGAGCTGATTCAGCGATCGCCGGTGAAGCAGTCCAGGTTCTGGCTGATCGTCATCGGCAGGCAGGCGATCCGCGAGGTCACCTGCGAGCTCATGGTGGTGGCGCTATTGGTGTCGAACAGGCTGGCCACCTGGGTGCCACCCTCGGTCGCGGCGGCCGCGTCGGTAAAGGGCTCCAACGTCAGCGCATCGGCATTGGCCGCGGCCGGAGCGCCGGCGAGGGCCGCTCCCGCCACCAGCGCCACGAAAACACCACGGGCAGTCTTGTTCTGCATTCACATGCTCCTGAATCGGTTCAACGGATTCGCGCTTAGGGCAGACGCCAGTCCACCGGCGCGGCACCCAATGTACCCAGCAATTCATTGGTTCGGGAGAACGGGCGCGAACCGAAGAATCCGCGCGAGGCGGACAGCGGTGAGGGATGCGCGGATTCGATGTACGGGGTCGAACCCAGCATCGGCTTCAATGTCATGGCGTCGCGCCCCCACAGAATGGCGACCAGCGGCTGCTCACGGGCGACGAGCGCGCGAATTGCCTGCTCCGTCACCGCCTCCCAGCCCTTACCGCGATGCGAGGCCGCCTGGCCCGGCTGCACGGTGAGAACTCGGTTCAGCATGAGTACGCCCTGATCCGACCACGGCGAGAGGTCACCGCACGACGGCATCGGGAGTTCGAGATCCTTGGTCAGTTCGGAGAAGATATTGGCGAGACTGCGCGGGACCGGCTTCACATCCGGTTCCACCGAGAAACTCAACCCCATGGCATGGCCGGGGGTCGGGTACGGATCCTGGCCGACGATGAGAACCCGGACCTTGTCGAACGGACGCTGGAAGGCGCGCAGCACATTGTCTCCCTTGGGGAGATAGCCACGCCCGGCGGCGTTTTCGTTACGCAGGAATTCGCCCATCTCGGCAATGCGATCGGCCACCGGTTCCAGGGCCTCGGCCCACCCTGAATCGACGACCTCCGACAGCGGTTTGTTGCCCATGTCGGGAAAACTTATCGTGGCGAGTTTCACGTGGGAAGACCACCCACCTAAGCGAAGGATTCCCAACCGGTGGGCCCGGATCTGGCGGCACCGTCGACCGTCACGCCCGAACCCTCGAGCACTCGTCCGATGCGGACCCAACCCGCAGGCAGATCAACGGATTCCGGGAAAGTCGCGGCGAAGGCGTGATCCTCCCCGCCCGCCAGAATCCAGTCGAGCGCGTTCGTTTCGAGGGCTTGCGCGATGGGGTCCAGCATGGGATCGGCGAGGGCCGCGGAGTCGAGATCGACAGCCACACCGGATGATTCGGCAATATGCCCCAAATCGGCCAGCAGGCCGTCGGAGACATCGGTCAGCGCGGTGGGCTCGGAACCCGGCGGCAGATCCAGCACGGCGGCGTATGGCGGCTGCGGAACCTTGTGCACGGCAACGACTTCGGACCAGTAGCTGGTATCGACGCAGCGATAGTTCTCGGTGTCGTTGCCGTCGAGCAGCAGCCCCAGTCCCGCCGCGGACCAACCGAGCAGCCCGGCCACCGCCACCACATCACCCGGGCGCGCACCCGATTTGAGGATCGGCTCGCGCCCGGCCGGATCACCGAACGCGGTCACCGAGATCACCAGCAGCGGGGCGCGCACCACATCCCCGCCCGCGATGGAGGCGCCCGCCCGCTCGGCCTCGGCCCACATGCCGTCGGCGAGATCGGTGACGAAATCGACCGGGGTCTCCGGCGGGCACCCGAAGGAGACCACGAACGCGCTCGGCGTCGCTCCCATGGCGACGACATCCGCGGCATTCTGCGCTATGGCCTTGCGCCCGATGTCGTGTCCACCGGACCAGTCGAGCCGGAAATGCCGGTCTTGCACCAGCATGTCCGTCGTCACCACGAACCGGCCCTCCGGCGCGGCCACCACCGCCGCGTCGTCCCCCGGCCCGAGCAGCACCCCCGGCCCCTGCTCACGCCCCGCGTTGATCCGCGCGATCAACCCGAACTCCCCGAGCTCGCGCACGGTCCGCGCATCGGCGGGGTATCCGGGAAAGCGATCGACAGCGGCGCGGCTCTGCGAACCACGACGCCTGCTGCTGGCGGTGATGACGATCTCCTCGGCGTGAGTGGACTGCGGACCTCGGACCCCGAAACGGTACCCTCGGACACGAAATCGACGACCACCAGCCGGGACGCGCTGTGCCCGGCACGGCACGATCGGGGACCGACGACCGGATGAGCAACGACACCCGCGGCAGCGAACCGGAATCCCGCACGCCCGAAACCGGCGAACCCGGCGAACCCGGCACGGTGGATATCGCGAAGCAGCCCGCCGAGCCCGAGGAGCCGGAAGAGCGCCGCTCCCCCGCGCTGATCGCCACCGCCATCGCGCTGCCCGTCGCGCTGGTGGCGGGTGTGCTCGTCATGGGTGTGCTGGCGAATCGGCATCCGGCGCGGGAACCCCTGGTGCTGGGCGCGGTGCAGGCCCCCGCGGCGACCGGTCCGCAGTGTTCGGCGCTGCTGCCCGCACTGCCGGACAAGCTCGGCGACTACACGACCTCGGAGTTGGTGCAGCCCGCACCGGCGGGAGCCAAGGCATGGCAGCCGGCCGACGGCGGTGACGCGATCGTGCTGCGCTGTGGGCTGGACCGGCCGCTGGAATTCAATCGCGCCTCACCGCTACAGGTCGTGAACAACGTCAACTGGTTCGACGTGCGCGACCAGACCAGCGGCGCGGCCTCGGGCACCTACTGGGCGGTGGATCGCGGCACCTACATCGCGCTCACCATGCCCGACAACGCGGGACCGACTCCGCTGCAAGAGATTTCGGACGCCATTACCAAGGCGATCCCCCAGCAGCCACTCGACCCGGGACCGCTGCCCAACTGAGGCCGGTCGCCGACCGCGAACCGCGGTCACCGCCGTCGCCCTGAAGTCGGGAACGGCGGTCACCCATACGCGGGATTCAGCGCAGGCCGGTGCCGCGGGCGAGCGCCGTCTCCACCAAAGTGGTCACCAGTTCGCGGTGGCCAATGCCGGTCGCCTCCCACATGCGGGGGTACATGGAGATGGCGGTGAAACCGGGCATGGTGTTGATCTCGTTGATCACCGGTCCGTCGGCGGTGACGAAGAAGTCGACGCGGGCCAGGCCCTGGCAGTCCAGCGCACGAAACGCCTGTACCGCGAGATCCCGAATCTGTTGCGACACATCGTCGTCCAGTTTGGCGGGCACATCGAATTCGCAGACGTCGTCGAGGTATTTGGTGTCGAAGTCGTAGAACTCTGGCCCCTCGGGCGTCTCCTCGGGCATCCGAATCTCCGCCACCACACTGGCTTCCACCCGGCCGTCCGGGAATTCCAGTACGCCGCACTCGACTTCGCGACCCACGATCCCGGCCTCGATGATCACCTTCGGATCATGCTGGCGCGCAACGGCGATCGCGGCGTCGAGCGCATCCCAGCTGTCGACCTTGGTGATCCCGATGGAGGACCCGCCGCGCGCGGGCTTGACGAACACCGGCAGGCCGAGCCGATCCCGGTCCGCCGCCGACAACGCCGTGACACCGGGCCGCAGCACCACCTGGACGCCGATCGGAAGCCCTTCCGCGGCAAGGAGTTTCTTGGTGAACTCCTTGTCCATACCGGCGGCCGAGGCCAGCACGCCCGGACCGACATACGGCACCCCGGAGAGCTCGAGCAGGCCCTGCAGGGTGCCGTCCTCACCGAAGGGCCCGTGCAGCACCGGGAACACCAGATCCACGCTGCCGAGCACCGCGTCCGCGCTGCCCAGCGGAACCAGTCCACCGGCGCGACTGGGATCGGCGGCGAGGGTCAGCTCGGTGCCCGCGGCATCCACCGACGGCAGTTCCCGGCTCGCGTCGGCGGTGAGCGCCCGCGAATCCGCGGCGTTCAGCACCCAGGTGCCCTCGCGGGTGATGCCGATCGGAACCGCCTCGTACCGTTCGGGATCGAGGCTGCCCAAGACCGTACGGGCCGACACACACGAGACGCCATGCTCGTTGCTGCGCCCGCCGAACACCACCGCCACCCGGATCCTGTTGGTCATGCCCGGAACCATATCCGGCGGCGATACCGGCGCGGTGACGCGGTCACTCCAGGTCGAGTCGCCATCGCGCCGTGCGCGAACGCGATTACTCGGACTTGAGGCGGCGGCCCAGCAATTGCCCGACCGCATCGGCGGTGGGCAGCCCCTCGTGGCAGACCTGATGCATGGCATTGGTCAGCGGCATCTCGACACCGTGCGCCGCGGCCAGTGCCCGCACCGATGTGCAGGACTTCACACCCTCGGCGACCTGGCCATGAGTGGCCCGCTGCGCCGATTCGATGGTGCCGCCCGCACCGAGCGCATGCCCGAACGAGCGATTGCGCGACAGCGGTGAGGTGCAGGTGGCGACCAGATCGCCGACCCCGGCCAGCCCGGCCAGGGTCACCGGTTCGGCGCCGACCGCCACGCCCAGGCGAATGATCTCGGCCAGTCCGCGGGTGATCAGGCTGGCAATCGAGTTGTCGCCCAATCCCATTCCCGAGGCGATACCGCAGGCGAGCGCGATGACGTTCTTGCAGGCCCCGCCGATCTCACAGCCGATCACATCGCTGTTGGTGTACGGCCGGAAGTATCCGGTGGCGCTCGCGTGCTGCACCGCCTCGGCCCGCGCGGTATCGGTGCAGGCGACCACGGTCGCGGTCGGCTGCCGCGCCGCCACCTCATGCGCCAGGTTCGGCCCCGACAGCACCGCCACCCGACTCGGATCCGCCCCGCTGACTTCGGAGATGACCTGACTCATCCGCAGCAGCGTCCCGGTCTCGATGCCCTTGGCCAGACTCAGCAGCGTGGCCTCAGCCGGAATATCGGGCTGCCACTGCGCCAGATTGCCCCGCAGCGACTGCGACGGCACCGCCAGCACCACAATGTCCGCCCCCGCCAACGCGATCCGATGATCATCGGTCGCGCCGATCGGCGGCAATGTCACCTCCGGCAGATACCAGGGATTGCGATGCTCGCTCGCAAGGACTTTCGCCACCTCCGGCCGACGAGCCCACATGGTGACCTCGGTCCCCGCCTCCGCCAACACCTTCGCGAACGCGGTCCCCCAAGACCCCGCTCCCAACACCGCTGCCCTAGCCATCCGCCCAGCATATATTTGGCTGGAATCTCTGCCTTCGCTTCGCTTCGGCGTATCGCGGCCCTGTGACCCCGGTTCTTCCCTCCCTCCGCTCCCCCGCTTCGCTCCCCCGCTCCACTCAGTCCAGAACCGGGGGCGGGCCGCGATCTTCGGGCCGGAGTCGCCGATCCGAACACGCGCTCGCGAAACCGCTCAGCACGTCAGCCGACGCACGTCAGCCGCATCGCTCCGGCGCTCCACTCAGTCCAGAACCGGGGCGGGCCACGATCTTCGGGTCGGAGTCGCCGATCCGAACACGCGCGCGCGAAGCCGCTCAGCACGTCAGCCGCATCGCTCCGGCGTATCGCGGCCCCGTATCCCGGTTCTTCCCTCCCTCCGCTCCTCCGCTCCCCCGCTCCAAGGCGCAGGTCTATGGAGCCGCGGTCCAGAACCGGGGCGGGCCGCGATCTTCGGGCCGGAGTCGCCGATCCGAACACGCGCGCGAAGCCGCTCCGCGCGTCAGCCGAAGCGCGTCATAGTCGAGGGAAGGCACACGGTCGAGCGCGGGTTATCGCTGTGCGTGGGCGGGTGCTCATGCAGCCGTCATTTTGAAGTGGGAGGATTCGGGCATGCGCACGGTCAAGTGCATCCACACCGAGAGTTCGTGGCCGTCTCGGTTCTGGACTGACGGAGCGGGGGAGCGACGCGGAGGAGCGGAGGAGGGAAGAAGCGAGGCTCCCAGGCCGCGCACTCAGCCCGGAGCGAAGCGGAGGGCAAAGTGAACCGCGAGGGCACATTGAGCACCGTGCACGCCGTGATCGCGGTGAAGAATCTCGAGCTGGCCAAGAGTCGGCTCGCTGATCGGCTGCGACCGCAGGACCGGCCGAGACTGGTGCTGGCCATGCTGACCGACACGGTGAGTGCGGCGGTGGCCGCGGTGGGCATCGCCTCGGTGACGGTGGTGACGCCGGACCCGACGGTGAGCGAGCTGGTGCGTGGCCTCGGCGCGCGCGTACAACCCGAGCCGGCCGTTCCCGGTGGCCTCAATGCCGCGCTGGCGGCCGGGGCCGAGGCGATCCGGGCCGCGCACGGTCCGGTCGATCTGCTTGCCCTGCAAGCCGATCTGCCCGCACTGCGCGCACGGGAACTGACCGACATGCTGACCGTCGCCGGATATCGGCGTTCGGTGGTGGCCGATCACGAGGGCAGCGGCACCGTCGCCCTGCTGGTGCGTGATCCGGCCGCGGCGCTGAACCCGATGTTCGGCCCCGATTCGGCTCGCAGGCATATCGCTGCGGGCGCGGTGGAATTGCTCGGAGACTGGCCGGGATTGCGCCAGGACGTCGACACCGCCGCCGATCTGGACCGCGCCGCCGATCTCGGCGTCGGAGTTGCCACCGGCACGCTGCTCAGTGAAATCGGCGTGTCGCGGGCGTGTCAGGCAGCCGAACATGTCCACGTGGCGGGCTCCTCACGGTGCTGACCGGGCGTGATCTGCGCTGCAATGGACGGTGTCAGAGCGGCACCCCGCACACGACATAAGGAATGATCGTGAGAGTGAGCGATACGGATACCGTCAAGCAACCGCCGCTACTACCCGCGGCCCCGCCCGCGGCAACCCCACCGCCCACGGCCGCGACTGCCACACGTTTGCCAACCGACCGGTACCTGAACCGGGAACTCAGCTGGCTCGACTTCAACGCCCGGGTGCTCGCCCTCGCCGAGGACACCTCGCAGCCCCTGCTCGAGCGCGCGAAATTCCTCGCCATCTTCGCGTCGAATCTCGACGAGTTCTACATGGTTCGCGTCGCCGGTCTGAAAAGGCGCGCGGAGACCGGCCTGTCGGTCCGCTCCGCCGACGGGCTCTCCCCCACCGAACAGTTGGAGATGATCGCGGCCCGCACCCAGGATCTGGCGGCCCGGCACGCCCGGGTCTTCCTGGATCAGGTGCTGCCCGCGCTCACCGCCGAGCACATCGCCATCACCCGCTGGGCCGATCTCGACGACGGCGAAAAGCAGCGCCTGTCCGGATATTTCCAGGATCAGGTCTTCCCGGTGCTGACCCCGCTGGCCGTGGATCCGGCGCACCCGTTCCCGTACATCAGCGGCCTGAGTCTGAATCTCGCTGTCACGGTGAAGGATTCGGTCACCGGCGGGGAACACTTCGCCCGCGTCAAGGTGCCCGACAATGTGGACCGCTTTGTGCGCGTGCGGCGTTCGCCGCGCGAATCCGGCGCCGCGCAGTCCGCCACGCTGGCCCCCTTCCTGCCGATGGAAGAACTGATCGCCGCGCACCTGGATCAGCTCTTCCCGGGAATGGAAGTGGTGGAACATCATTCGTTCCGCATCACCCGCAATGCCGATCTCGAGGTCGAGGAGGATCGCGACGAGGACCTGCTGCAGGCCCTCGAGCGCGAACTCGCCCGCCGCCGCTTCGGCTCCCCGGTGCGGCTCGAGGTCTCGGACGATATGACCGAGCACATGCTGGATCTGCTGCTGCGCGAACTCGATGTGGATCCCGGCGATGTCATCCAGGTGCCCGGCCTGCTCGATCTGTCCTGCCTGTGGCAGGTGTACGGCGTGGACCGGCCCAATCTCAAGGACGCCCCGTACGTGCCCGCCACCCCGCCCGCCTTCGGCGAACGGGAAACGCCCCGAAACGTTTTCGCGGCGCTGCGCGAGGGCGATGTGCTGGTTCACCACCCGTACGACTCCTTCTCCACCAGCGTGCAGCGCTTCATCGAACAGGCCGCCGCCGATCCGCAGGTGCTGGCGATCAAACAGACCCTGTACCGCACCTCGGGCGACTCCCCCATCGTGAACGCGCTCATCGACGCCGCCGAAGCTGGTAAGCAGGTCGTGGCCCTGGTCGAGATCAAGGCCCGCTTCGACGAGCAGGCCAACATCAAATGGGCGCGCGCCCTGGAGCAGGCGGGCGTGCACGTCGTCTACGGCCTGGTCGGGTTGAAGACGCACTGCAAGACCTGCCTGGTGGTGCGGCGCGAGGGCGCGACCATCCGCCGCTACTGCCATATCGGCACCGGCAACTACAACCCCAAGACCGCGCGCCTGTACGAGGATGTCGGATTGCTCACTGCCGCACCGGAGATCGGCGCGGACCTGACCGACCTGTTCAACTCGCTCACCGGATACTCCCGAAAGGCGAGCTACCGCAACCTGCTCGTCGCCCCCAGCGGCGTGCGGCAGGGCATTGTGGAGCGCATCGAGCGCGAGGTCGAACTGGCCGCGCAGGGCAAGCACGCGCGAATCCGCTTGAAGGCCAACGCCCTGGTCGACGAGCAGATCATCGACGCGCTGTACCGCGCCTCCCAGGCGGGCGTGCCGGTGCAGGTGGTCGTCCGCGGCATCTGCGGTCTGCGCCCCGGCGTCCCCGGAATGAGCGAGAATATCGAGGTGCGCTCGATTCTCGGCCGCTACCTGGAACATTCGCGCATCCTGCACTTCGCCGCCCAGAACGAGTATTGGATCGGCAGCGCCGACATGATGCACCGGAATCTGGACCGGCGCGTGGAAGTACTGGCACAGGTGAAGGATCCGAAGCTGGCACAGCAGCTGGGCGAGGTCTTCGACTCCGCGCTCTACCCCACCACCCGCTGCTGGGTGCTGCGGCCCGACGGCAGCTGGGTCGCCCAGCCCGATCCCGATATCGCCGGTGAGGACATCCGCGACCATCAGGAGCACCTCATGCGACTGCGACGTCCGGATCGCCCATGACACCGTCGAATTCCCCCGCCGCCGATTTCCCGGACCCCAGGGTCACCGCGAACATTCCGGCCGCGGGGGCGGTGCTGTGGCGTTACGCGGCCGATGGGGCGGTGGAGATCGCCCTCGTGCACCGGCTCAAGTACGATGACTGGTCGCTTCCGAAGGGAAAACTCGATCCCGGTGAGACCCCGGTGGTCGCCGCGGTGCGCGAGGTGGCCGAGGAGACCGGGATCCGATCCCGGCTGGGCCGCTACCTCGGGCACGTCACCTATCCGGTGACCGGGCATCGCAAGATCAAGCGCGTGGACTATTGGGCCGCACAGATTCTCGACGGCCACTTCGAATCCAACGCCGAAGTCGATGTGCTCCAGTGGCATCGGGTGGACGGACTCATGGACGCGCTGTCGTACCCGATGGATCGCCACATCGTGCGCAATTTCCTTCGGCTGCCACCGGATACGGCCACCATGCTGCTGGTGCGGCATGCCAAGGCCGGTCGGCGTGAGCGTTTCTCGGGCCCGGACGACGAGCGCCCGCTCGAAAAGGCCGGGCGCGCACAGGCTGCCGGGCTGGTGCCGAATCTGATCGGCTTCGGCGCCACCGAAATCCATTCCGCCCCACCGCTGCGCTGTGTCCAAACCGTGACCCCGCTCGCCGAAAAACTGGGCGTGGACATCGAACTGGAGCCGCAGTTCTCCGAGGCCGGTTATGCGGCCGCCCCGGACGCCGCCCGGAAACGCATTCGTGATCTTGTTTCCGATCACGCCGTTCCGGTGATCTGCAGTCAGGGCAAGGTGATTCCGGATCTGCTGGCGTGGTGGGCGGAGAAGGACGGCGTCACGCTGCCCGCCGCGCGTAATCGCAAGGGCAGCGTCTGGGTGCTCTCGGTGCAGCAGGGCCGGTTGGTCGCGGCCGACCATCTGGACCGGGCATTGAACCCCACCGACATTCCGCGCTAGGGGATTTCGAGCCGCCGGGAGATTTGCCACTAGAGATTTGCGGCAATTACCCGGCGGCCGAACCATTTCCGGCCTCTGACGGGCCGAATGTACTAGAACAACTACCCCGGAACGTGCGAAACGGCCCGGCGATGCCGGGCCGTCTCACATGTTGTATTGCGCCGAAAACCCGTCTGTGACGGGCGGTTCGGTCCGTCAGCGACGGGCGGTGCGCTTCGCCGCGGTCTTCTTCGCCGCGGTCTTCTTGGCCGGAGCCTTCTTGGCGGTGGCCTTCTTGACCGCGGTGGCCTTGACGGCGGCCTTCTTGGCCGGAGCCTTCTTGACGGCCTTTGCCGGGGTCTTCTTGGCAGCGGCCTTGGTGGCGGTCTTCTTGGCCGTGGCCTTCTTGGCAGGAGCCTTGGTCGCGGCCTTCTTCGCCGTGGTCTTGGCCGGTGCCTTGGTGGCGGCCTTCTTGGCGGTCTTCTTGGCAGCGGCCTTCTTCGCGCCGGCCGGCTTGCCCGACACCGGAGCAGCCACACCACGTTTCACGGCCGGGCCGCTCGCGGTGATCTTCTGCTTACCGGCGATGATCGCCTTGAACTGCGCACCCGGACGGAAGGCAGGCACCGAAGTCGGCTTCACCTTGACGGTTTCACCGGTGCGCGGGTTCCGAGCAACGCGCGCTGCGCGCTTACGCTGTTCGAAGACACCGAATCCCGTGATGGTGACGCTCTGACCTTTGTTCACAGCACGCACGATCGTATCTACCATCTGCTCGACAGCAGCAGTAGCGGTGCGCCTGTCAGTACCCAACTTCTCGGTCAGAACATCGATCAGTTCCGCCTTGTTCATTGAATCCTCCGCAGACTAATGGCCCGTCGTCGGACCGACTAGGTACCACGGTAAACCTTCTTTGAGCAAGAGTCAATCTGCCACACCCATTTTGATGAGAGATGGCTTACGACCAGCTACCTCGTTTGGGGGCGTTCAGCTAACGCCCCCAAACGATTACGTCTGCGAAATACGGGCCGGAATGGTGGTGGGTTTCCATGTCGGCCTTGCGTTTTCGAACTGGCTGATCTGGTCACTGTGTCGCAGAGTGAGCCCGATGTCGTCCAAACCTTCCAGCAGACGCCACCGTGTGTAGTCGTCAATATCGAACGGCAACACGACCGTTCCGGCCGTCACGGTGCGCGCCTCGAGGTCCGTCACCAATTCCAAACCGGGCTGTTCCTCGAGCAACTTCCAGAGCAATTCCACATCGCTCTGCGCCATCCGAGCCGTCAGAAGCCCGTCCTTACCGGCGTTTCCGCGGAAGATGTCGGCGAAGCGCGACGAGATCACCACCCGGAACCCGTAGTCTTTCAGCGCCCAAACCGCATGCTCGCGGGAGGAACCGGTACCGAAATCCGGACCGGCGACCAGCACACTGCCGCGGTTGTAGGGCTCGGCGTTCAGAATGAAGTTCGGATCCGTTCGCCACGCCGCGAAGAGTCCGTCCTCGAAACCCGTTCGGGTGACGCGCTTCAGGTAGACGGCGGGGATGATCTGGTCGGTGTCGACGTTGGATCGGCGGAACGGAACGCCGATCCCCTTGTGGACCTTGAAGGCTTCCATCGTGATTCTCCTGATGTCTGTGAGGGCAGCGGATTACGGGCCTGGAGAGCCGAAATCAGTTGAGATCCGCCGGTGAGGACAGGGTTCCGCGCACCGCGGTGGCCGCCGCGACCAGCGGTGAGACCAGGTGCGTGCGGCCGCCCTTGCCCTGTCGCCCTTCGAAGTTCCGGTTCGAGGTGGAGGCGCAGCGCTGACCGGGAGAAAGCTGATCCAAATTCATGCCCAGGCACATCGAACAGCCCGCCTGCCGCCATTCCGCGCCCGCGGCGGTGAAAATCTCGCCCAGCCCTTCGTTTTCCGCCTGCAGCCGCACCCGCATGGAGCCGGGGACGATCAACATACGCACGCCGTCGGCGACCTTGCGGCCCTTCAGAACGTCCGCGACCGCGCGCAAATCCTCGATCCGGCCATTGGTGCAGGAGCCGACGAAAACAGTGTCCACGGTGACATCCCGCAGTGGCGTGCCCGGCTTCAGGTCCATGTACTGCAGCGCCTTCTCGGCCGCCTGACGCTCGTTCTCGTCGACGAGCTGCTCCGGGTCCGGGATCGAGTCCCCCAGCGGCAGGCCCTGTCCCGGGTTGGTGCCCCAGGTCACGAAGGGGGTCAGCGCGGAAGCGTCGATATGCACCTCGGCGTCGAAAGTCGCGCCCTCATCGGTGGTCAGCGCGTCCCACGAGGCAACGGCGGCATCCCAATCCGCGCCCTCGGGGGCGTGCGGACGGCCCTTGAGGAACTCATAGGTGATCGCGTCGGGGCCGACCATGCCCGCCCGCGCACCGGCCTCGATCGACATGTTGCACATGGTCATCCGGGCTTCCATGGACATCGAGCGCACGGCCTCGCCGCGGTACTCCAGCACATAGCCCTGGCCGCCGCCGGTGCCGATCTGCGCGATCACCGCCAGGATGACGTCCTTGGAGGTGACGCCGTCGGGCAGCGTGCCGTCGATATTGATGGCCATGGTCTTGAACGGGCGCAGCGACAATGTCTGCGTCGCCAGCACGTGTTCCACCTCGCTGGTGCCGATACCCATGGCGAGCGCGCCGAACGCGCCGTGCGTGGAGGTGTGCGAATCACCGCAGACGACGGTGGTGCCGGGCTGGGTCAGACCCAGCTGCGGGCCGACGACGTGCACGATGCCCTGGTCGAGATCGCCCATGGGGTGCAGGCGAACACCGAACTCCTCGCAGTTCTTGCGCAGGGTGTCGACCTGCAGGCGCGAGATCGGATCGGCGATCGGCTTGTCGATGTCGATCGTCGGGACATTGTGGTCCTCGGTCGCGATGGTGAGATCCGGGCGGCGCACCGGCCGACCCGCGGCGCGCAGACCGTCGAAGGCCTGCGGGCTGGTGACCTCGTGCACCAGGTGCAGATCGATGTAGATGAGGTCTGGTTCGCGGTTCGCGCCTTCACCTTCGCCGCGAACGACGACGTGCTGCTCCCAGACCTTCTCCGCCAGAGTGCGTGGCCGATCGGCCATAGCTCCATCACCTCTCGATAGGACATACCCGCGCCCGGGCTGGTGACGCGGGGATCGCGACGCGCGGGGCAGAAGTGCCCTGGTGTCGGGGAGCTGGTTTGCAATTCCCAACATGCGAGACGCTAATATCGTTCTATGAGACAGCATAGCGGTATCGGTGTTCTGGACAAAGCCATGGCGGTCCTGCACGCCGTAGCCGAGCAACCCTGCGGCCTCAATGAGTTGTGCACCCGCACCGGCCTGCCCCGCGCCACCGCGCATCGCCTGGCCGTGGGCCTGGAGACGCATCGCATGCTGGCCCGCGACAGTCAGGGCCTGTGGCGGCCCGGGCCCGCGCTCTCGGAGCTGGCTACCACCGCGAGCGATCCGCTGCTGGACGCCGCGGCGACCATTCTTCCGCGCCTGCGCGAGATCACCGGGGAGAGCGTGCAGCTCTATCGCCGGGACGGGAACGCGCGCGTCTGCGTGGCCTCGATGGAGCCCGCGTCCGGATTGCGGGACACCGTTCCGGTCGGCGCGCGCATGCCGATGACCGCCGGATCCGCCGCGAAAGTGCTGCTGGCCTGGTCGGATCTGGAATCGCAGCGCACCGTGCTGCCGGAGGCGGTCTTCGGTGAGCGCGCGCTGGCCGAGGTGCGCCGGCGCGGCTGGGCGCAGAGCGCGGCCGAGCGCGCCGCGGGAGTGGCCAGCGTTTCCGCGCCCGTGCGCGATGCGGCGGGCACGGTGATCGCGGCCGTCTCGGTCTCCGGACCCATCGATCGGATGGGGCGGCGGCCGGGCGCGCGCTGGGCCGCCGATCTCGTGGCGGCCGCGGACGCCTTGCACAAACGGCTCTGACGGGCCCGCACAGCCGTTTTCACGCCCCCGCCGGGAATCCGGTGGGGGCGTCGGCGTTTCCGGGCCGTACGAGCCCATCCGGCCGCACGCGTACCGGACGGTCGCGAATCCGGCGGTCCGCCGTACCGCGCACGCGCCTGCGGCCCAGCGGCATTCGCGCCGAACGGCAGCCTTCGCGCACCCTTGAATCCGGAGTTCGCGCAGTTCACAGCCGGTGTGATCCGCCTCATACGGCGTAAATTACAGTCGGCTGATGGGAGTTAACCAACGCGCTCAGATCACGATGTCCGAGCAGGAGATCGCGGACTTCATGCGGCGCAGCCGAATCGCCAACCTCGCCACCCTCGGCGCGACGGGCAATCCGCACCTGACCGCCATGTGGTACGCGCTGATCAACGGCGAAATCTGGTTCGAGACCAAGGCCAAATCGCAGAAGGCGGTGAATCTGCGCCGCGATCCGCGGGTGACCGTCCTGCTCGAGGCCGGCGATACCTACGACCAGCTGCGCGGGCTCTCCATCGAGGGCCGCGCCGAGATCGTGGATGACCCCGATGCGCTGTTCCAGGTCGGAATCAGCGTGTGGGAGCGGTACACCGGGCCCTACACCGAAGAGATGAAGCCGTTCGTGGAGCAGATGCTGAACAAGCGCATCGCGATTCGCATCGTGCCCGAGCGGGTGCGCAGCTGGGATCACCGCAAACTGGGATTGCCCGCCATGCCTTTGGGCGGCAGCACTCTCGCCGAACAGGATTGAGCAGTACCAATAGGCGGTAACCACCCGCGAAAAGCAAAGGCCCCCAGCCGATCGGCTGAGGGCCTTACCTTTGTAGTCCCGACGGGATTTGAACCCGCGCTACCGCCTTGAGAGGGCGGCGTCCTAGGCCGCTAGACGACGGGACCAGGATTGCTGTCGACTGCTCGATGGCCGGACCATCGAATCTCCAGCATTTCGAAAGCTTCGAAAAGCTCTCGGAGCTGGGGTACCAGGACTCGAACCTAGAATGGCTGAACCAGAATCAGCTGTGTTGCCAATTACACCATACCCCAATGACCTGGGCTTTCAGATTGCTCCCAGTGGGAACTCCCTGACCGCTTCCGGCCGAGAAGAAGATTAGCAGGAGTAGCCGGGTCAACTACAAATCGGCTGGTCAGAGGCCGGTTTTCGAACAGTTCGAGCGTTGTTCACCGGCAACTCCGCCAACCTCTTCGCGGGTTTACGCGGTGAGCGCGGCCCGCAACCGGTCCAGCGAGACCTCGCGGCCCAGCAGTTCCATCGACTCGTACAGCGGCGGGCTGATGTGCGATCCGGTCAGCGCGACGCGCACGGGCGCGAATGCCTTACGCGGTTTGAGGCCCAACTCGTCGATGAGCGCGGTCTTGAGCGCCTCCTCGAGTGCGCCCGCCGACCATTCCGAAACGCCGGTCACGGCGGTGATGGTCGCCTGCAATACCGGCAGTGCGTCCGGGCCGAGATTCTTTTCCTTCGCCGCCGGGTCGATCGAGAAATCCTCGGCGGGTACGAACAAGAACTTCAAGAGATCCCATGCGTCACCCAGAACCACGATGCGGGTCTGCACCAAATCTGCGGCCGTGGCGAAGAGCTTCTCATCGATCTCGGCGCCGATATGACCGTGTTCGGTGAGGTACTCCCGGAGTCGGTGAGCGAAATCACCCGACTCCAGCAACCGAATATGTTCGGCGTTCAGGGCGTCGGCCTTCTTCTGGTCGAAACGGGCCGGATTCGAATTAACTTTCGATATATCGAACGCCGCCACCATCTCCGCCATGGAGAAGACGTCATGATCATCGGCGATGCTCCAGCCGAGCAGCGCCAGATAATTCAGCAAACCCTCGGGAATGAAGCCCCGATCGCGGTGATGGAAGAGATTGGACTCCGGATCCCGCTTGGACAGCTTCTTGTTCCCCTGCCCCATCACGAACGGCAGATGACCGAACTCCGGGGTGCGCTCGGCGACGCCGATACGAATCATCGACTCATACAGCGCGAGCTGACGCGGGGTGGAAGACAAAAGGTCCTCGCCGCGCAATACGTGGGTGATCTTCATCATCGCGTCGTCGACGGGATTGACCAGCGTATAGAGCGGATCGCCATTGCCGCGGGTGAGCGCGAAGTCCGGGACCACACCGGCGCGGAAGGTGGTCTCACCGCGCACCAGATCGTTCCAGGACAGGTCGTGGTCGGGCATGCGCAGCCGGATCACCGCGGCACGGCCCTCGGCCTTGTAGGCGGCGATCTGCTCGGCGGTCAGGTCGCGGTCGAAGTTGTCGTAGCCGAGTTTGGGATCGCGTCCGGCGGCCCTGTGCCGGGCCTCGACTTCCTCTGGGGTGGAGAAGGATTCGTAGGCCTCCCCCGCCGCCAATAGCCGCCGCACCACATCGAGATGAATGTCACGACGCTGCGACTGCCGGTACGGACCGTAGTCGCCGCCGACCTCCGGACCCTCGTCCCAGGTGAGGCCGAGCCAGCGCAGCGCGTCCAGAATCGCCCGATACGACTCCTCGGAATCCCGTGCGGCATCGGTGTCTTCGATACGGAAGACGAATTTCCCGCCGGTGTGGCGGGCATAGGCCCAGTTGAAAAGTGCGGTCCGGACCAGGCCGACATGCGGTGTGCCGGTGGGGGACGGGCAGAATCGGACCCGAACGTCTGTCATGGCTCTCTCTCGATCAGCGTTTGGCGGCAACGGGATTGGTGAGGGTGCCGATACCTTCGACGGTCACCGACACGCTCTGACCGGCCTGCATCGGACCGACGCCCGCGGGGGTGCCGGTGAGGATGACATCACCGGGCAGCAGCGTCATCACGGTGGTCACCCACTCGATCATCTTCGGAATATCGTGCAGCAGAAGTGAAGTGCGGCTGCTCTGCTTCTGCTCGCCGTCCAGCTCGGTGGAGATCGCCAGATCCGAAGGGTCCAGCGAGGTCTCGATCCACGGGCCGAGCGGGCAGAAGGTGTCGTAGCCCTTGGCGCGGGTCCACTGGCCGTCGTGCCGCTGCTGGTCGCGGGCGGTGACGTCATTGGCCACGGTGTAGCCCAGGATCACCTGATACGCCTGGGCGGCCGGGACGTCCTTACAGGGGCGGCCGATGACGATCGCCAGCTCGCCCTCGTAGTCCACCTGAGAGGAACTGGGCGGCAACATGATCGGAACGTTCGGGCCGATGATGGAGGTGTTCGGCTTGATGAAGATGACCGGGTCGGCCGGTGCCGGACCGCCCATTTCGGCGGCGTGGTCGGCGTAGTTCTTCCCGATGCAGATCACCTTGCTGGCCAAAATCGGCGCGAGCAGGCGCACATCCGCGAGCGGCCAGCTGCGGCCGGTGAACGTCGGGGTGCCGAACGGGTGTTCGGCGATTTCGCGGGCGACGGCGTCGCCGCCGTCACCCTCGATGCTTACGAAAGCGACCCCATCTGGGCTGGCAACTCGACCTAGGCGCATGTTTCGCATCCTATCGACCGGCTTCCACCTGCCCTAATGCGCCCGACCACGCGACGCGGGCGCGATCGCGCGGGGCGATCGGCAGTCGTGTGGACACCTCCGGAACGGGGTGCGGCATGCCTGCCCGCATCGGGTCGCCGGAAATGTGGAATGCCCTTGTACGCAAGACAACTCGATGTGCCGTCGATCCTACGCGGCGCAGCCTTTCCGGTGTGAGCAAATCGACAGCTTGCCCCGGAAACAGTCGGCGGCCCCGGGTGTACCGTAGGGTCCGATGTTCACACAGTAAGACTGTAGTTCCACATAGTGAGATTTGAGGTGCGGCCATGGCCACCGAGACACAGATCGGATCAGCCAAACGGTGGAGCATGCTGGCCCTCGGCGTCTTCGCGCAGAGCTCCAGCGCGGTCTTCGTGCACGGCGCCCCCTTCCTGCTGCCCACCCTGACCGAGCGGGGATTATCGCTGGCCACGGCCGGTCTACTGGTCTCCATGCCCACCATCGGCCTGGTCTGCACACTGATCGCGTGGGGCTACGTGGTGGATCGGATCGGCGAGCACAAGGCGCTGGTGGCCGGTCCCGCGCTGATGTTGATCGCGGGCGTCGCAGCGGCGACGGTCACCAACTACGCGGTGCTGGGCGCGCTGCTGTTACTGGGCGGTATGGGCGCGGCGAGCACCAATGGCGCGAGCGGACGGGTCATCGTGGGCTGGTTTCCGCCCGATAAACGCGGGCTGGCCATGGGAATTCGGCAAACCGCGCAGCCGCTGGGCGTCGGCATCGGCGCGCTGAGCATTCCGGCCATCGCTGCGGCACAGGGTTTCTCGACCGCCATCCTGGTGCCCGCGCTGATGGCGGGCGCGGCCGCGGTCGCCTGCCTGTTCGGCATCGTCGATCCGCCCCGCCCCCAATCCGGCGGCGAGACAGGGCGTCCCGTGAATCCGTATCGCGGTGACTCCACGCTGTGGCGCATTCACGCGGTGTCGGTGCTGCTGTGCATCCCCCAGGGGACGCTGTGGACCTTCGCGCTGCTGTGGTTGCACCGCGATGTGGGCTGGTCACTGGCGGCGGCGGGCGCACTGGTGACGATCACCCAAATCCTGGGCGCGGGAGGGCGAATCGGCGCGGGCGTCTGGTCCGATCGGGTGGCGAGCCGGTTGGGACCGCTGCGCACGGTGGCCGTCGCGGCGGCAATCTCCATGGCCGCCTTGGCCTTCGCGTCCTGGGCGCACTGGTGGTGGGCGGCGATTCCGGTGCTGATCGCGGCCTCGGTCATCACCGTCACCGACAATGGGCTGGCCTTCACCGCGGTCGCGGAGATCGCGGGCCCGTACTGGTCGGGGCGCGGTCTGGGGATTCAGAACACCGGCCAGAATCTGGCCATGGCGGCGGTGGCCCCCGGGTTCGGCGCTTTGATCACGGCGGCGGGTTTTCCGGTCACCTACGCGCTGGCGGCGGTGGTCGCGGCGGTCGCAGTCCCGTTGGTGCCCAGGGCTTCCCGATGATCTCGCGGGCGCCGCGCTGATCTCCGGCAAATCCGGAAGACCTGCGCCCGTTACGTTTTCGCATCCGAATGCATGAATGCGATATGTCTCACTGCCGCATCAGGTTTCGATTTCGACCCAGTTGGAAAGCCGCGAAACGGATCCTACTCGGCGGTAATCACCTGTGCGACTCAGGGATTGGGACAGCGAACGGCCCCGCCTCGAAAACCGGGGCGGGGCCGTGCCGGGTCGATTCGCCGAATCAGACGGCGGCGGCGATCCGATCGCCGACCTCGACCGTGGAGGCCGGGGCGGTGCGCGAGGCCAGATCCTTGGCCACCGCGGCCTCGATGCGGGCGGCAGCCTCGGCATTGCCGAGGTGGTTCAGCAGCAGCGACACCGACAGGATCGCGGCGGTCGGATCGGCCTTGGACTGGCCCGCGATATCGGGGGCGCTCCCGTGCACCGGTTCGAACATGGACGGATTGGTGCCCGAGGCATCGATATTGCCCGAGGCGGCCAGGCCGATACCACCGGAGACGGCGGCGGCCAGATCGGTGATGATGTCGCCGAACAGGTTGTCGGTGACGATCACATCGAAGCGGCCCGGATCGGTGACCATATGAATGGTGGCGGCATCGATGTGCTGGTACGCGGTCCGCACATCCGGGTATTCCGCGGCGATCTCCTCGACCGTGCGGGTCCACAGCGAACCGGCGAAGGCCAGCACATTGTTCTTGTGCACCAGGGTCAGATGCTTGCGCCGGGTGCGCGCCTTCTCGAAGGCGTAGCGGACCACGCGCTCCACGCCGAAGCGGGTGTTGGTGGAGACCTCGGTCGCCACCTCGTGCGGGGTGTTCACGCGGATCGCACCGCCGGTGCCGGTGTACGGACCCTCGGTTCCCTCGCGCACGACCACGAAATCAATGTCCGGATTGCCGGCGAGCGGGCTGGTGACACCCGCGTACAGCCGCGACGGCCGCAGATTCACATGGTGATCGAGCTCGAAGCGGGTGCGCAGCAGCAGACCGCGCTCGAGCACACCGCTCTGCACCGACGGGTCGCCGATAGCGCCCAGCAGGATGGCGTCGTGCTGCTTCAGCTCCGGAATCACGGTGTCCGGCAGGATCTCACCGGTGGCATGGAACCGCTTCGCGCCGAGGTCGTATTCGGTCTTCTCCACACCGGGGACCACCACATCGAGCACCTTGAGGGCTTCGGCAATGACCTCGGGACCGATTCCGTCGCCCGGGATGACAGCGAGTTTCATGAAAACAATGCTCCGATCGGATATATGCGCCCGTGAACAACGGTCACGATAGCGGGTGCCGCCGCGACCCCCGTCACCAGGGCGAACCGCTCCCACACACTGAGATTCGGGTCCCCGACCGGCATCCCGGCATGCTTTCGGCCGGGATCCACACCGAGCGCCTGCGCACAGCACTGCGCCCCCGCCGCGAAGAGGGCGGGGGCGCAGTGGCGATGACTTTCGGGCAGTCGTGCCCGTCGGACTAGTCGAGGTTGACCTGGGCGACCTTCGCGGCGCCGACGGCCTCGGCGATGGCGGCCTGGACGTCCGCGGGGACCTCCTTGTTGACGCGCAGGATGACGGTCGCGCCCTCCTGGTCGAGGTCCTGGGTCAGCTGGGCGGCCAGGATGTCGATACCGGCTTCGCCGAGCTTGGTGGCGAGGCGGCCGAGCTGACCCGGCTTGTCCTCGTACGCCAGCACGGCCAGGTTCAGGCCCTCGGCGCGCATATCGTAGTTGCGGCCATTGATATTGACGATCTTCTGGACCTGGTGCGGCTCGGTCAGGGTGCCCGCCACGTTGAGGGTGCTGCCGTCGCCGAATACGGCGCGCAGATCGACCAGGCTGCGGTGGGTGGGGCTCTCCGACACGGTGGTGACGGTGGCCTCGAGGCCGCGATCCTTGGCCAGCGACGGGGCGTTGACGAAAGTGACCGAATCCTCGATGAGGGCCGAGAAGACGCCGCGCAGAGCCGAGAGCTCCAGTACCGCAACATCATTCGCGCTCAGCTCACCGCGCACCTGAACCTCCAGGCTGACCGGCAGCTCGGAGGACAGCGCGCCCAGCAGCGCGCCCTGCTTGCGGACGATCTCCAGCCACGGGGCGACCTCCTCGGAGACCGAACCACCGGTGACGTTCACCGCGCCGGGGACGAACTCGCCCGCGAGCGCCAGCTTGACCGACTTGGCGACATCGGTGCCCGCGCGATCCTGCGCCTCGGCGGTGGAGGCGCCCAGGTGCGGGGTGACCACGACCTGCGGCAGCTCGAAAAGCGGGCTGTCCGTGCAGGGTTCGGTCTCGAACACGTCGAGACCGGCGGCGCGCACATGGCCGGACTTGATGGCATCGGCCAGCGCCTGCTCATCAATGAGACCGCCGCGGGCGGCATTGACGATGATGACGCCCTTCTTGGTCTTGGCCAGGGTCTCCGCGTTCAGCATGCCCTTGGTCTCGGGAGTCTTGGGCAGGTGAATGGAGATGAAGTCGGCGGCCGCGAGCACCTCGTCGAGGGACATGAGCTCGATGCCGAGCTGGGCGGCGCGGGCCGGGGAGGTGTAGGGGTCGTACGCGACGATCTTGGTCTCGAAGGCGGCGAGGCGCTGCGCGAACAGCTGGCCGATACGGCCCAGGCCGATGACGCCGACGGTCTTGCCCAGGATCTCGACACCGTTGAACTTGCTGCGCTGCCAGGTGTGCTCCCGCAGCGTGGCATCGGCGGCCGGGATCTGGCGCGCGGCCGAAAGCAGCAGCGTCACAGCGTGTTCGGCGGCGGTGTGGATATTCGAGGTGGGCGCGTTGACGACCATGACACCGCGTTCGGTGGCGGCCGGCACGTCGACATTGTCGAGGCCGACGCCCGCGCGGGCGACGATCTTCAGATTCTTACCGGCCTCGAGCACCTCGGCGTCGACGGTGGTCGCGGAACGGACCAGCAGTGCGTCGGCCTCGGGCACGGCGGCGAGCAGCTCGGGCCGGTTGGGGCCGTCGACCCAGCGAACCTCGACGGCGTCACCGAGTGCGTCGACGGTCGACTGGGCGAGCTTGTCGGCGATCAGAACTACAGGACGGCCTGCTTGGCTCACTGTGGGGTACTCCTGCGGGAAGGGATCCGGGATTTACGGGCGCTAGCTTAGTGGGCCGGATTTGATCTCGGCTTACCGCCCGGTAGACGGCCGCCATCACACCGGTGACATGGGTCTTTTCCCACGCGCCGGAACTATCGTGGTCAATTGTCCAGTTTTGCCCGCGTGAGCGGACGCGAGGCACTAGGTTGCGCGGCATGTCTCGAAGGTTGTCCCGCATGAGTCGGGTCCTCGCCGCCGCCACACTCGCCACCCTGCCGCTCACCACCGCCATCCCCGCCGCCGCCGCACCGACCGTGAACAAGGTCGTGGTGATCGGTATCGACGGCACGCTCTACAGCGAGGTGGTGGCCGCCAACGCGCCGAACCTCGGACTGCTGGCCGCGCAGGGGACGCTCGCGCGCACCTCGATCGCACCGCACACCACCATGTCCTGCGTGTCCTGGGCGACCGCGCTGACCGGAGTGTGGGATACCAAGCACAGCATCAAGGACAACGACGCCACCTGCACCCCAGCGGCTTTCGTGCCGTACCCGACCGTTTTCACCCGGTTGGAGCAGGCGCGGCCCGGGCTCACCACCGAATCGCTGGGCACCTGGGACAAGATCGGGATGATCGCGCGCACCGGAAATCCGCACGCGGACAAGGTCTCGGTGACGCAGATCGATCCCACCGGCTCGGGAGTCTGTGAGACGACGGCGGATTCGAACGCGGCGGCACAGGTGGTCTCGGCGGTCACCGACGACGGGGCGGATCTGGTGTTCACGCATCTGGATCAGGTGGACATCACCGGGCATACGTTGCGCGGGATCTGGCCGCAGGCGTATCGCGATGCCATCCAGCGGGTGGACACCCTGGTCGGGAAGATCACCCGGGCGGTCGACGCGCGCCAGGCGGCGCATACCAACGAACGCTGGACCATCCTGGTCACCACCGATCACGGGCATAAGCCCGAGGGCGGGCACGGCGGTCAGAGCGCCTATGAGACAGCCAGTTTCGTGATCGCGCGCGGACCGGACTTCGCCGCCGGGGCACAGCAGAACGGCTACACCCTCGCCGATATCACCCCGACGGTGCTGGACCTGCTGGGCGTCCCCGTCCCGGCCAACCTCGACGGACGTTCGATGCGCGACGGCGGATCGGGTGATCCGGCCGCGCCGGCGCCGAACACCCCCGCCATCGATTCCGCGGTCACCGGCTCCTCCTCCGGCTCGGCCGAAGCGTTGATGGTGAACAACCCGCTCTGCATTCTGGGCACCGGATCCGGCAGCGGTTCGGCCAGCGGCTCTTTCGGCAAATAGCCCCGCCACCGAACCGGCAGATCCGGCACCCCGCCGCCTCCTGGTCATCCCGGCATGGTTTTGGCCGGGATCCACACCCGCTGTGTTCCAACAGATATAAATTCCTACCAAGAAGCGCGCCGGGATGACGGTCGCGATGACCGGGATTCGCCGATAACGGCGGGCCGCTACGCGGCGTTCTCCTCCTCCGCCGAGAGCATGAGCTCGACCACCGCACCGTAGGCAGCGGTCCAGGTGGCGGCCAGCTCCGGCGTCCACTCCTCGCCCAGGAAATGCTCGAGGGTGGCGAGCAGCGAGGCCCCGGCCACCGGGTAGTGATCCGCGATCACGCCGAGCCGGGCATGCTGCCGCCCCAGTTGCTGGACGAAAGACGGGTCGTCGCCGAGGGTTTGGACATTGGTGACAATCCGGCCGAGTCCGGCCAGGAAGCGCTCGCGCTGCGGGCTCAGATCATCGGCGAACATGCCGCGGACCTCGGGATGGGCCTGGAAGAGATGCGCGTAGAAGTACTCGACCGCCTCGGGCCCGACCGCGCCGACCCGGCCCCAGCTCTGCTGCAATGCTTCGATATTCATGGGTGTCCCCCACTTCCCTTTCGTGCGTAGGTAATTCGGATTTCGGTGGTTCAGTTCTCGGACTAGAGTCCGGCGTTCGGCAGATCATGCGAATGCGCCGCGCCACCGGTGATCTCCTCGATGGCGTCGGCGCCGCCGGGCAGCAGCGCCAGCTTGTCGACCTCGACCGAGAGGGTCATGATCATCGCCTGGAGCTGGTTGCGCAGTAGCCCGGAGTACGCGCGCAACTGCTCCGCGGATTCGGGATCGGCCTTCCCGTTCGCCCGACCGAGCCCGGATTCCCTTGCCCGGTACAGCATTTCGCGCTGCTGCTCGCGCGCCACCCGCATCAGGTCGCGGGCGTGCTCCTCAGCCTGCTCGACAATGGAGTCCGCCGACAGCTGTGCGCGATTGAGAATGTCGACCGCCTGCGCGCTGATACCGAGCGCGTCCTTGGCCATCTCCTCCTGCAATCGGGCGATCTCCCAATTGGCATTGGCGAGTTGACGTTGCAGTTCGGCCTGTTCCCCGGCGGACGCCATGGTCTGCATCTGCATTTGCAGGGCATCGCTTTTCGTGGCGAGCTGCCGGTTCTCGCGCTGCAACCGGGCCAACTCCTCGGAGTTGCTGGTCAGCGTCAACTGCCGGTTCTCGCGCGCCAATTTGGCCATGGCGCCGCGTATCTGGGTGAGGAAGAGATCGACCTCGTCGGCGTCGTATCCCCGGCGTCCCAGTCGCGCGCCCCGGAATCGAACGGATTGAATGTCTTCGGGTGTCACATCCATTGGCCAACCTTGTCGAGATCACGCGCGGCGTTATCGGGCTCCGGCCCCTGGCCGAAGGTCTCGAATCTGATTGCGTGCCGCGGCATTCCGGCTCCGGTGAGCGCGGAGACGGTGGCGGCGACCATGGCGGGCGAACCGCAGACCAGGGCGGTGGCGCCGCCGGTCAGATCCCGGCCGCGCGCAGCGACAGCGCCGACCGTGCCCTGCACGCCCGCGAATCCCGGATCCTCGGAGACCACGGGGGTATAGGTGAACCACGGATTGTCGGTGCGCGCGGTGAGCGCCTCGTGGTCGTAGAGGTTCCACGCGGTGCGGACGCCGTGGAACAGATGCACGCGCGGCGCGAATCCGGTGCTGTGCGAATCCTGTTCGACCCGGTCCAGCACCGCGCGCAGCGGCGCCAGTCCGGAACCGCCCGCGATGAGCAGCAGACTGTCCACGGCATCGGGCGGGAAAACGAAGGCGGTACCGACCGGAGCGCCGAGGCGAATCCGGTCGCCGGGCCGCACCGACCTGGCGAAGGCCGCACTGACCTCGCCGCCGTCGACCACCTGGACGTGGAAATCGAAGGTGCCATCGGCACGCGGCGCGTTGGCGGGTGAGTAGTAGCGCCACAGTCGCGGACGCTGCGGAATCTCGACCGCCAGCGACTGGCCCGCCTCGTACCGATAGGGCTGGAGCGGGCGCACCGTATGCACGGTGACATCGATACTGCGCTTCTCGGTGGCGATGATCTCCGCCTCCCACCAGGCGGGCTGACCGTCGACCTGTTCGGCCCGTTCGGCGGCGTTGATCATGATGCCGGCCACGGCCTCATAGGCGTCGGTCCAGGTCTGCGCCAGTTCATTGGTCCAGCGCGGGCCGTGGAAGTGCGCGAGGGTGGCCAGCAGGGAACCGCCCGCGGCGGGATAGTGCGCGGCGACCGCGCCGAAGCGACGGTGGTCCCGCCCGAGCTGGGCGACGAATTCCGGGTCCGCGGCGAGGGTTTCGACATTGCTGACAATGCGGCCGAGGGCGGCGAAGAATCTGCCGCGCTGGGTGGTCATCCGGATCGGGAACATATCCCGGACCTCGGGATGGGCGAGGAACAGATGCGCGTAGAAGTACTGGATGGCCTCGTCGCCGGCGCGTTCGACCAGCCGCCAGCTGGCCTTGAGCGCGTCGACGTTCACCGCGCCCGCACGGGTAGCGGGCCGTCGTCGCCTGACAGTTGCTGGTGCATCCATACCCCACAATCCTTGGACGGTCGTCCGAGCATCGGCCAACTTAGGGCATGAAATGGGGGCTGTCTAAACGAGCGAAACGTCGTTTGACAGGCTAATTATTAGCAATCGGAGCCCGCTGGGACGTGGGCCACATTCGACGCCGAGCGGGCATGGCACACTATCTCGGTTCGATAAATACGACGAAAGGCCGACCTCAGGGCTGCGAAACCCGAGGTCGGCCTTTTCGGCTTGTGCGGCGCTAGTTAGCGGCCGAAGGAGCCGGTCCACAGGGTGCTCAGGATGCCATGCAGCGCGGCGGAGCCGGTGTCGAGCAGGCCATTGAGAGCAGCGGAACCGGTGTCGATGATAACGGGGATCATTTTATACCTTTCGGTGAATCTCGATCGAACTAACGACAGCCAGCATATCGGCGCTCATTTCGGGCTCGTTACCGGGCATTAGCGTTGTGTGATGGGCGTCACCCATTCCGAACCGTGTGACCCGAGTCATATTCTCATCGAATTCTCAGCTATAACGGTCAAATCACGCCCCTATTTCCTTGGGCAATGGCTGCGCGAAATCGCGTGGACCAGCACGGCTTCGGACGCTAGCGTCACCGTCCATGACACTGCGCTCGATCCCCTCCTCGATGGACCCGGCGGTGGTCGCCACCATCGACGGCGAACTGGCCAGAATCGGCCGTGAGCAGGGCGTCACGGTACCTCTCGCCATCGAAAGCGGCAGTCGGGCCTGGGGTTTCCCGTCACCGGACTCCGATTACGACTGCCGGTTCGTCTACCTGCGCCCGCTGGACGACTATCTGACGCCGTGGCCGCCGCGCGATGTCATCGAGACGCCGCTGGTGGGGCTGCTCGATGTCGGCGGCTGGGATCTGGTGAAGGCGCTGCGGCTGCTGGTCCGCGGGAACGCGGTGCTCATCGAATGGGTGATGTCACCGATCATCTATACCGCGGATGACCGATTCCGCACCGAATTGCGGGAACTCGCCGAGCAGGTGGCGGATCGCGATCGGGTGGCCCGGCATTATCTGCACCTGGGCGCCAGGCAGTGGCGACTTTTCGACACCAGCCGATCACTGAAGAAGGTGTTCTATTCACTGCGCCCGGCAATGGCATTGCGCTGGTTGCACGACCATCCGGATACAGCGGTGGCGCCGATGCATTTACCGACCCTGCTCGCGGAATGCGAACTGCCGTCGGCCTTCGTCGAATCGGTCGCCGAGCTCACCGAATTGAAGTCGCGCACCCGGGAAATGGGCAGCGGCGAGGTGCCCGCGCCGATCGCCGCGTTCATCGCGGGCGAGTTCGAGCGGGCCGCGGTGGAATTCACCGGCGACGAACCGGCATCCGCGGAGCGGGCCCGCGCCCTGGCGACGGAGTTCTTCAGAAACCAGCTGCGATGACCCGCACGATGACGGCCTCGGGACCCGGCTTGGTGCGCCGCACCTCGAACTCCACCCGCTGACCCTCGGCCAGCGAACGGAAACCCTCACCCTCGATGGCGGTGTACTCCACGAACACATCAGGACCGCCGCCATCGGGGCTGATGAAGCCGAAGCCCTTCTCGCTGTCGAACCATTTCACAGTGCCGTGCACCATCAACCGAACCTTCTCGAACGCCTGGACCTTTGGGCTGCGTCCCCACGCGCGCCGCGGTCCATGGTTGCACGCGGGCGGATGTGATGTGCGCGCACCCGGAATCGATGCCCGGGTCGTCCGGTCTGGTACGGGAAGCGATGCGACACCCACGCCGTTGGGGGTGCCGCATCGCGCTGGGGGTGATCACACGGGCGGTGGGCTCCTAGCCCGCGCGGGCTCGGCACCACCGGCATGCTCGCCGAACTCGCCGATCGCGCCCGCCAACCCCCACCGAGCGCAGGGAACGGCCGAAGCATTCGGCGCGGACCCGTCGTGCAGCCCGGGACCAGGCATATCGCCTTCGCGGGCATGCTGCTCTCGGTGGCTCTCTGGCAAGGGGATTCGACGGGCCCTGCAACCCCTAGCCCGCGCGGGCTGTGCAACCCCTAGCCCGCGCGGGCTGTGCAACCCCTAGCCCGCGCGGGCTGTGCCCTCCTAGCCCGCGCGGGCTGTGCCCTCCTAGCCCGCGCGGGCTGTGCCCTCCTCCTCGTCGTTACCGCGCATGGAGTAGACGCGGTCGAGGAAATCGCGGTGAGCGCGCAAGGTGGCGTCCAGCAGCTCCCGCCAGGTGCGGCGGTCCACCCGCTGATCGCTCATCAGCGAGGAGAGCGAGGCGGGACCCAGGCGGTCGATATGGTCGACGATGAAAGTCAGTCTGCGGCGCGGGAATTGCGCGCCGATGCGCGGATTCTCATCGAGGAAGCGATCGAGTTCGTAGAGGTAGTTGACCGCGCGGTTGTACTCCTCGTCGGTGAGGTGGTAGTCCATCCGCTTGATCTCCACGATCCACAGCTCGCCCGAATCGTGCAGCAGGACGAAGTCGGGCTCGCGTTTGGGGCTGCCGATGGCGGTGGTGAGCAGGGTGGTGCCGAATTTGTGTGTGTACCAACGCTCGAAGCTGGCGCGCACGCGTTTGAGCGATTCGTTCATGCCCAGCGGCGTCCACTCCGGGGCCAGCAGCCAGGGCGCGCTCTCGATGAGCTCCTGCAGCGGGCGTTCGAGGGAGCGGCGGTCGTCGATGAGCGCGCGCAGCCGATCCACCACGGCGACGCGTTCACTGGCGATCTGCCCGAGTGAGTAGATCTCCGCGACCCGGGCCCGTTCGAACAGTGCTACAACGACATCCATCTCGGGTTCGGCGTCTTCGGCTATCTCCTTGAGGGTTTCGAGCAGACTGCGCTGCGGGCCGAGCGAGAGCGCCAGCCGGACCATGTTCTCGATATGCGCGGGATCGTCGAGTGAGGCCCTGTCCTTGTGCGCCACCAGTATTCGCGCGGCGTCGATCACCGAATCGCGGAACAGGCGATCCCCCGGTGCGATCGCCTCCAGGGTTTCGCGGAGCCGAGAGCGGTCCACGAACTCCTCCCAGACCCGGCGGCGAATGGATTTCTCGCCGACGCGGCCGATCTCCTTGATCAGCGCCTGTCCCCACTGGGCGAGCGCCTCACCGCGCGGGGAGTTCCACATGATGTCCTGGCGGTCGGAGCGGACCAGGTCCTCCTCATCGTCGAGCCAGTCCACGTGCACCGCCCCGACCAGGTAGGAACGCAGTTTGAACTCACCGGTGAAACCGGCTGGAATGCCGAAATCCCTTGTCTGCGCGACGATCTTGCCGCGTGCGTAGATGCGCACGCCCGCCATGGCGTCGTCACGGTACGGCTGTTTCGAGTACGCGATCCAGCCGCTCACCGGAAGGAACTTGTGCCCGAAGCGCACCGGCACCCGGCTCACGTCGATGCGGGTGTCCTCCATGACGTCGATGGGCAGATCGCTGAGCGTGAAGCTCTCCGCGCCGATGCAATTGCGCACCCGCACCTGCCAGTCCGAGCGTTCGATGCCGAAGCGCGAGGCCAGTTGGCGGCTGAGTTCGGTACCGCTGTTCACCCGCTTGCGGAAGAAGTCCCGCAGGATGATGGTGGTGCCGCGTGCGGCGGCGTAGGTGCCGTCCAGCGGACCCGGCCGCGGGTAGTAGTCGCGTTCGGTGTCGGAGAGCATATCGCCCAGGTCCATCACGATATGCGATACAGGCCAACCTG
Organism: Nocardia acidivorans NBRC 108247; assembly: GCF_001625085.1. Lineage (GTDB taxonomy): Bacteria > Actinomycetota > Actinomycetes > Mycobacteriales > Mycobacteriaceae > Nocardia > Nocardia acidivorans. The sequence continues at coordinate 19,595 of NZ_BDAW01000046.1, read as the reverse complement.
ATTCGTGCTCGTCACCGGAATGACTGCCCGCGGTGACGACCTCGATGGTGCGGCAGATGCCGAAGGCGGCGAGCTTGCCGATTCCCTTGCGCCCCATGACCGGTCGACCGCGCTCCCGGGACAGATCGGTCCCGGTGCGAATGCGCCGATCGGAGCCGACCATCAGATAGTGCTCGTTGATCTCCTCGGTGGTCATGCCATGTCCGTTGTCGGACACCACGATTCGATATGCGGGCTCGTCGGCCGAGCGCACCGTCCCGGCGAGGGTGACGCCCCACGGTAGTGAGACCTCCACCTCGGTGGCGTCGGCATCATAGGAGTTCGCGATGAGTTCGGCGAGTACCGCCGAAACCCGGTCGTAGAGGCGGATTCCGAGCTTGTCTATGGCCAGCCGGCTGATCCGCATCGTGTACTTGTGGTCGTCGCATCCCTGCGTGGCCGCATGCACGTCGTTGTACATGGTGGGCCCCCAATTGCCCTCTCGACAGCCTTCGTTCAGCTATCCCTGATATCGATGCAACGCGAACCGGTTAACAAAGGGCTGAACATTCACCTACCAGTTCGTCACGGTCGTGTTCCGAGATTCACCGGCGGGTAGCCCGATGCAACGGCAAGGTCTCGGTTACCGATTACCGGCCCGAATTCTGTTCCAGGGCGGCCTGGTACGCGGCGGCGAGGCGTTCGGTGGCGCGGGGTCCGGAGCGCTCGGGCAGCGGTGTGCCGAGGTGCGATTCGCGGAGTTCGTCCATGAAATCCGCCCAGAGTTCCGGACCGCCCTCCTCGAGCAGTTCGGCGCGCACGCGCAGGGTGTGCGTGGTCGGGCGATGCCGCAGCCCCCACGCGCCCAGGTGCGCCATGACCGGCACGAGTTGGATGGCGGGTTCGGTGAGCCGGTATTCGGCCTTCTGCCCCGGGCGCACATCATCGCGGCTGAGCAGTCCGGCGGCGGTGAGCCGCTTGAGCCGATCGGACAGGATGTTCGAGGCGATGCCCTCCTCGGAGTTGTTCAGCAGCTCCCGGAAGTGCCTGCGATCGCCGAACATGATGTCGCGCAGCACGAGCAGGCTCCACCTGTCGCCGATGACCTCGATGGTCGCATTGATCGGGCATCCCGAGCGAGCGTCCATGCCTGCCTCCCACGTTTTTCCACCAAACCGATTGCAGATCGCAACTGGTTGCTTCTATGATAGTGACTGATTGCAAACCACAACCAGTTAATGAGGTGCGTTATGCCGAAACTTCGAGTCCACAACCTGTCGATCTCCCTGGACGGCTACATCGCCGGGCCGAATCAGGGACCCGACCATCCCCTCGGCGTCGGCGGAATGGACCTGCACACCTGGGTCTTCGACACCGACTTCGGACGTGCGATGTCCGGCGAAGCACCGACCGGAGCGGGCGGACTCGACGAGAAATACGCGGCCGCGGGTGAGGTGAATATCGGCGCAACCATCATGGGCCGCAATATGTTCGGACCCATCCGCGGTGAATGGCCGGACCACTCCTGGACCGGCTGGTGGGGTCCGAACCCGCCCTACCACCACGACACCTTCGTCCTCACCCACCACCCGCGCCCCTCCCTGGAGATGGAGGGCGGCACCGTCTTCCACTTCGTCGACGACACCCCCGAAGCGGTACTGAAGCGCGCCTTCGAATCCGCGGGCGGACAGGATGTGCGCCTCGGCGGCGGCGCGAGCGCGGTCCGGCAGTTCCTGCGCGCGGGTTTGGTCGACGAACTGCACCTGGCACAGGTCCCGATCCTGCTGGGCGGCGGCGAGAAGATCTACGACGATCCGGCCACGTTCGCGGGGTATGAGTGCACCCGGCTCGAATCGTCGGACAAGGTCACCCATATGACGTTCACGCGCCAGGGGCGGTGAACGCCATCGGAGTTCCGGTTGCGAACTCTGCGCAGCGGCATCGACCCGGGGGGCGAGACCTGGGCTATTGAGCCCGGACATAGGGCCCCGGGCTCAGCATTCTGCCCGGATCGACTGTCGCTGTCGGTGTGCACGGGCCCCGCGATCTCCGAAATGTCGATGCCGACGGGCGCCCGCATGCGCCCGAGACCCGATGCAACGGCAAGGTCTCGGTTACCGATTACCGGCCCGAATCCTGTTCCAGGGCGGCCTGGTACGCGGCGGCGAGGCGTTCGGTGGCGCGACGTGGCACGGCCGATGGGTCCCGAGTCCGCGAATTGCCGCGAGTCGAATGTCCATGGGCCCGGCGTGATACCCGGGTGCGGTTTACCCGCGTCACGGGAATTCGGCGCTCCCAACGCGTACTCCGAAGCTGCGGGCCGTGGGCGGCGGCATTCCGGCAGAATGCGGTCTGGACCGGTGGTCCCGCGGGCGAGAGGAATACAGGTGGCGCGCAGTCCTATTCAAGGCGGTCTGGCGGGGTTGGCCCGGCGCGGGCTCGCGGGGCCCGTCCAGCGCGGCCTGCGCACATTGGCGCAGCGGATCGCGACCCCGCCCATTCCGGTGCCGACGATCGCGGAGACGATCGCCGCACGACAGCGCTTCTTCGGGGTCGATGCCGTCAACGCCGAAACCGGCTCCGTGCGTTCGGACCAGGTGATCCTGAGCTGGTTCGGCTGCGCCAGTTTCGCTGTGGCACTGGGTGGTTCGGTATTCCTGCTCGACGCCTGGGTCCCCCGCGGCGCGACCTCGGGATACGTCCCGACCACGCCCGCCGAGGTAGCGGCGCTCCGCCCCGCCGCGATCTTCATCGGCCACGGGCACTTCGACCACGCCGCCGACGCCGGGCCGATCGCGCAGGCCAGCGGCGCGGTGGTGCACGGCACCGCCGAACACTGCGCGACCGCACGCGAACAGGTGGGCGGCGAACCCGAATTCGCTTGCGTGGAACTGGGTTCCAGCACCTCCCTACCGGGTGATCGCTACGAGTTCGAACTCGAATCCGGCATCTCAATAACAGCCGTCCGACACATCCACTCGGCGCGCACCGCACGCTACGAGGGCGCGGACGCCTGCGACCCCGTCAAACCACTCCCCGCCCTCCGCGATCTGCGTTCCTACCCACCCACTCTCACCGACACGGCCCACCTCCTACGCCGCCTCACCGATCCGGAGGGCGGCGTACTCCTCTACCAATTCCGCACCGAAACCTTCACCCTGACCTGGCACGATTCCTCGGGCCCCCTCCTGGACAAAGCGCCCCGGGTACTCGAAACCCTCCGCGCCCTCCCCGAATCCGACGTCCACATCGGCGCGGTCCAGGGCTACAACCAGTTCACCAACGGCCTACGAGACCCCCGCACCTACATAACGGCCCTACGCCCCAAGGTCTTCGTCCCCAACCACCACGACAACTGGCTCCCCCTGATAACCGCCCGCGGCGAGGCCTTCCGAGCACCGCTGGAAGCCGAATTAGCCCGCCTCCCAAAGGCTCCCACCCTCCGCATGGTCCTGGACCCCGCCGACTACATAGCCCCCGGCCGCCTGTCCTTCCCCGCGCAGTAACTCACCGAAACCGCAACACCCCCGTCATGCGCCAACTCGGTATCGGGCACCACCACGAACCCAAACCTCTCATACAACCGAAACGCCGAATTATCCACCCGCACACTCAAACTCACCCCATCATGCCTCCCCCGAGCAATATCGAGCACCCCTTTCATCAACGCGGTCCCCAACCCACTCCCCCGAAGCCCCGGCGCAACAGCAATAGCCAACTCCGGCGTCCGCTCATCAACAAACCCATAAGCGGCATTCTCGGCAGTGAATACCCTCGCCCAACCCACCACCCCGAAATCCCCAGGCACACCCCACCCTTCGACATACCGAGCCAGCGCAAGAACATCCCGCAACTCATCCGCCGACCCCCGCTCTCTCCCGAGAGTACGAAGCCTCGAACAACATCTCCCACAAGAACTTCTCATCCGACGCCTCGGCCGGCCGCACGATCACGCTGCCCATCTCACCGACTATCGGGACGCGGCGCGTTTCGAACTCCGGGCGGCTCCCAGGTCCAATCTCCGGTGGGATATCGCACAGTGAGTACCGCCGAATAGTGCCTGCCGGCCAACCGATCACAATATGGACGGATTCCGTACCACACGTTCAGACCGCACGACTACGACCATCTGACTCGACAACCGATTCCAGAGCAGCCGAGAGAAGCTCGGAGGGCACTCCGGTCCAGTAGACACCCAGCCCCTCCCGCGCGCGTGACCCTGCCACATATAGCAAACATCGAAGTTTGGTTTCCTCTTGCCGACGTTCGTACTCGGCGAGCCCACGCAGATACGGGGGCGGAAAGGAGTCGGCCCCGAGCTGCGCGAGGATCACCGCCCGAAACTCCAAGCCCTTCGCTCGATGCATCGTCATCACTCGCACGCAGTCCCCGGCGGCATGGTCATCGGAACGCTCGTCGATCTCGACCGCGGGAATACCGTGATTGGTGAGGGCTTCATGGATTCGACCGGCATTTCTGCGCTCGAAGGTGAGCACGGCGATGTCTGCGAGGGCGAAGTTCGCTGCGTTCCAAGCGAATAGCGTCTCGGCGATACCGTCGAATTCGGCCTCGTTCGTGCTGAAGCGATGCGCCAGCAGCGCGGGGCCGTCGAACACCGACCTCGCCCCGCGAAAGGTGTCCGAGTCGAGGTCGAGATCGTCGGCCTTGTGCTCGACGACCCCGAGGCACCACTGATGAATCTGCTTCGACGTTCGGTAGTTGATGGTCAGCCGTCGTGATCGCCCGCGCGTATCGATGCCGCATCGCGACAGCGGTACCGGCTTCCCATAGATTCGCTGATGCGCATCACCGACGATGAACAAGTCGTCGATACCGGGGGGCACGAGGGCTCGGATCAAGCGCCAGTGCGCCGGGTGTAGATCCTGAGCCTCGTCGATCACCGCATGCTGATACGAGAACCGTTGTCGCAGAGTCGGATCCACCGCCAGGTTCGCCGCGGCGCGGGCCGCGAGCTGGGTGAAGGTCATCAAACCCTGAGCGCTCATGAGTCGTTCGAACTGCTCCATCACATGCCAGACATCGCAACGCTGAGCTCGCGTGAGCCTTTCGACGCGTCCGGTACGCGGAACCCTCAGGTAGCCGGTCTCATCGGAGATTCCGTTACCCAACACCACTTGGGACCACTCGTCAGCCAAGAAGGCCGGAGTCCACGAACCGACGGCAACGAGCACCGCCTGCGACCAGAGTTCCTTTGCCTTGGAGTCGTTCTCGGCGATAAACGTAGCCGACTTCACCGCCAAGCGCCCGATATCGGTGGTCGACACAACTCGCCGCGCCAGCGCATCAATGTTCACGACGTCAACGATGTCCAGCAGTTCCCGACCGGCGAGCTGCATCAGCTGGTCTTCAATCGCGCGCGCCAAATTCTTGGTGAAGGTCGTGAACAGTACCCGTTGCCGGGACCCACGCAGATGGTGACCGAGAAAACGGGCCCGGTGCACAGCCGTGACCGTCTTGCCCGTGCCGGCCCCTCCAGTGACCCGGAACGGGCCATTCCATCCCGTGTGAGTCGCAAGTTTCCGTTGCAGTGGGTGCAGCCATACCCGCCATTTCGCGAAGTCCCCCTCGAGCATGGCACGCAGTTCATCGGCGTTATCGGTATCAACGGCGATGAAACTCAGTCGCGACAGGGGCCGACGCAGTGCCGCCTCGATGTCATCGACGTCGACAGTGCCGGGGTCATCGACCACCAGATCTCGCCATACCTCGTCCGCGGTCTTGCCGTAGACGAGATCCAGGACAGCATTGCCCTGCGGACTGGGTAACGCGGTGACAATACGTTCCAGGGCATCTTCATCGGTCACCGCCTTCAGTTCCGCCGCCAACGCAGGATCGATCCCGAATCTTTCGAGGTCTTTCTGCCGGACCGACTCGAGTAGCAGCCGCTCCATCGGCTTGCCCCCGCCGACGTACTGGCGAGCGCTGTCGACAGCCTGATCCAGCGCTGACGCGTCGAATAGCTCGACGGCGCCAGTTTTGGCATTCACCTGCAAGGTCAATGATGCGGCGTAATCATACGCCGCATCATGTTTCTTTATCGCCACGAGGAACAAGATGCGGGTGTCACAGTCACCGCCGGCCGCGAGCAGCACGGCGCGGTATTGGTCATTGATCCGAGCAGTACGAACGTTCTTGTTGCGTGCGGACTTCGGCTGCTTGAGATCGAGTCCGGGGGCGTCCGGATCTTGCTGCAGCTTGAGCATGAAGGGCACCACGCGCGTCGTAATGCTCTTGTCCAGCGCGTCATACGATCGCTGAAACAACTCGTGCATCAAGACCTGGGTCTGCACCGTCACTCCTGTCGTCGGCGGTGATCGCCTAGTTGTTCAGGTAGTCGCTGAACAGTCCTTCGGATTCCTCGCCCAGGTCATGAGTTCCGAACAGCAGCGCCCGGTCGAGGAAGGTGTTGTTCAGCTCGCAGGACGTTTCGGGCACGAGCACGCAGGCGTGGCAGGCGGCCAGATTCAGGGCATCCACCCCCGACCCGGTCGACTCGATGCACACCGGATCGGCCGAGCACCAGGACAACCGCGTCAGACCCTCGCGGAGGGCACTCGCGAATCGATCCGGATCAGCTTGCGACGCAACGCCACCCAGGCTGCCAGCGGAGTCGGAACTGGCTGTATATACCAGGATTCCCGCACTGTCGGACCCCACATACAGGCGCTCACGCAGTGACGCGGCGGGATAACCAGCGTCGAGAGACAACTGGTCGATGATTACATGCGCGAGAGTGTGCATTGCAACTCGCACGATATCGACCGTAAGCGGCTCCGGCCGCCGGGTCTCCGCGGCCATGCGTTTCGCGGCCTTGTCGAGCATCATCCGTCGGTGTTGCGCAAACGGCTTCTCGGCCCAGGAGGCCAGCGCATGATGATCGAAGGCGACGAAGATGCCCTCGCCGATCACCTCCACTGCGGGTAGCCAGTGCTCCACCGAATGCGAAAGCGCACAGAGGGTTTCGGTACCGTCATCGCCAGTACCTTCCAAGCGCGAGAATCCGCGTAGGGCTCGAACCTCCCGCAACCGCGTGACCTTGCGCACTTCGGTAACGAGTTTCGGCAGATCACCCGCCAACTCCATGGGGATACAGACGAAATCAGAATCCAGCACGTCGTCGACGCGGCCTTCTACGAGTGCGTTGAATTCCTGTCGGCGCAGTGCCGCCTCGTCGAGCGGCGATCCGTGGGTCTCACCGAGGCGCCGATCGACCTCATGTTTGATGTCCACCACGGAGAAACGGCCTTTCGAGGATCCGGCGAGATTATCCAGTCCCTTGTCAGTGATCGCCTCCGGATCTTTCAGAACGACCCAATGCCGATCGACGAACTTCGCCAGAGCCTCGGAGTAGGGCGGGATGGAAATCGCCGACCGCACTGCGGGAAACCACACATTGGACGCGCCACGCTGCAGAACCTTGGGTATCTCGGTGCAGTCCTGCTTATGGTCCGGTCCCAGCCAGGGCCGGTCGCCACGGCAAAATCCGAACTCCGCCAACGCTTTCGGCGTGGTCGAACCCTCCAGGGAGCGGGGCGCCACACCGCACGAGCACTTGAGCACGAGGTCCGCCAGCGATGACGTCCGCCCGAGCGCGGTCAGCGTCATCAAGTGCTTGTCATCGCCCGTCGACGGTCGGCCGTGCAGCCAGCGCCAGTAGGGGAATTCGCCGACATGTCCGCGCGTACAGGCGACGATCAATCGAAACGGTGTGAGGTCGTCCTTGGAAGGGCAACTCGCACACGTCGCGACATTCCAGTCCTTCGACAAGTCGTAGACCGATCCGATCCGACGACAGGCGGGGCACACCTGAGTGACCGGAAAACGGATTACCGGGATGTCGTTCTTCCCACCCGCGGGAGGGGATTTCAGCTCCTGAACTCCAAGGGACCGCGCCAGCCGAGGCTCGCTGATGACCGGCGCGCGACCGACTCTCCACTCGTCCAACCCGACGATCATGTAGCTGGTCGACTCAGAAGGGAACAAACCGCCGATGCCATAGGTGCTCAATAGTTGGCTGCGGCGGGCCTTCGGACCGTATTTCATCGCGACCTCCTCATATTGAGCTGATAGAGGCTGCTTTCGGCATCGACATCACGCATGCTCATCAACGTCGGCCAAGGCGTCTGCTGCTGGGAGTAGTCGATGCCCTCCTCGGTCAACGCGCTCGCGGGCGGGACGAGCAAGGCAGCCTCTTTGTTCTTGTCGTTGCTGTACCGCATCTTCGGTTTGGAGGCTCCATCGTCGGCCCAGACCTCGATCAACGCATCAACCTCATCGACAGTGGCATCGATCTCATCCGGTGCGACCGCTGTCACGCGCTGCTTGATAAGCCCGGCGATCTCGCGTAGCTCATCCCAGTGTTGATCCGCCAAATGCGCGGCCTCATCGCCGGCGAGTGCGGGCACCAATAGGCGAGCAAGCGAGACCAACACACCGTGCAGGCCGCGGTCGCGCGCACGCGCTGCGAATGGAGTTGCGCTGGTAGCCTCGACGGCCCGATACAGGGCTTGGTGGTAGGGGATGAAGTTCTCGTAGTGCGACCGGTCTCGAGAACGAGCTCCATTGAAGATCACGACAACCAAACCCGGATGTTTTCGCCCGACGCGGGAAGTCGCCTGGATGTACTCGGCACTCGATTGTGGTTGCCCCATAACAGTCATAAGGCCGAGGCGATCGATATCGACGCCGACCGAAATCATGTTGGTAGCCAACACGACATCATCGGGCGCACCGTCAGCGAGAGTCCTCTCAATCTGCTTGAGGCGGCGCGGAATCTCGGACGATGCCACTCGGCTCGTCAGCTCGTTCGGCGTCCCGAGCGGGCGAGGCACCGTACCCTTCCGATTGGCGACCAGCCCCAGTCGCTCCCGAACATCACCCTCCACTTGCAGATTAGCGCTGCCGAGCACCCGCAGACTGTTGAAGTACCCGAGCAGGGTCCAATAAGGATCGCGGGTGGAGTCGTCTCCCTCGACGTCCTTCGCGGCTTGCAATAACGCGGTATAGACTCGTACCAACAGCGTCGCATGGCTGGCACCCGGCGCCATGATGCCGACGTATTGCCGGGTGCCCAAGACCTCACTCGGCGCGGGCTCGGCGAAGAAGGACTTGTCCGGATCGATACCGGGCGGCGGGAATTGAGCGGCAGTCCGCGCGAATACCGAGGTGATCTGCCGCTGTGCCCGTCTGATGGTGGCCGTGGAAGCAATCACCTTCGGAAGTCCTTTAGCGGTGCCATCGACCAGCGAATCCACCGAACACGCGGCGTCAATGGCCGCCTCATAAAGGCCGACCATCGAACCGAGTGGACCCGAAATGAGGTGCAGCTCATCTTGAATGATCAGCTCGGGTGGCAGTCCGATACCATCTCGGGCAAACAATTTGCCTACCTCGGCGTTCCACGCCATCATCGCGAATTTGTCGACGGTGCCGAGTACCAGTTCCGGGCGCGCCGCATAGATGTCCTGGTCGACGACGTGCACCGGAAGGCCTTCGGCGAAGTCGCACTCCGGTTGCTCGCATGCGATACGCAGATGCCGTTCCTGCTTACCGACGATCGAGTAGTTGTCATGATCTAATTCCATTCCACACCATGGACATTCGGTGAGCTGAACCGGATTTTTATCAGTGAGCTCGCCACCCGACGCAAGAGTATTCAGCGACTTGCGCGCATCGTTGATTGTGTTCGGCGTACCTCCGTATCCCACCCACAGCCCGATCGAGAAAGCTCGTGTGCCAAGCAGGGTCTCGTCGTTCCGACGCACCATCTCCAGCGAGCACATCAACATCGACGCCCGCTCGAACTGCTGAATAGTGAGCAATCGCAACGTATATCGCATGATGGTGGCTACGCCGGTGGCGTCTCGGTCGACCAACCGCCTACGGAGGATGGTGAAGGCGATCAAACCCAGGTACGCCTCGGTCTTACCGCCGCCGGTGGGGAACCAGAGCAAGTCTGCGATCTTTCGATCCGGATGGTTGCGGTCGCTGAGCCCGGGCAGATTCAGCAGGATGAACGCGATCTGGAATGGATGCCAGCGATCGTTCACACCACTGCCAACCTGACCCGTGGCACCACCGCGAATCCAATCCTGGCGGGCACGCTGCAGCTGCATCGCATTGTTGGCCAGGCGGAATGCCCGCATCGATTTCGAGTCATCCTCGAGATTCCTGATGCCGGCGGCGACACGATCGGCCGCGCCACGTGCTTGAACCAGGTGCCGCTGGGCGGTCTCCAACAAGCCGTCGGCGACCTGTGCGGTCCCGTCGGCGATTTCACCCTCCAGCTGGTCGATCCAGGCACGGTAGTGCTGTACCAGCCTCTCCAAGCTTCCTAGGACCTCGGCATCACTTGCCTCCGAGAGGAAGGACATGCGCAGATCAACGGAGCTGTCCAACTGTCCCGGCCGGGCCCGCGGTACGTCGTAGGCTGGCACAAATGTAGTCGAGACGCCGTCGACCATGCCGTCGACGATGGCCGAAGGTTCCCAGGTCGCAGCACATCCGTGACCGACGGCGAACGTACGCATATTGCGATAAAGCAGTGCAGCACTGTCCAAATCATCGTCGTTCCCGATGCTGTGGTGCTGCGCCCGGTCGACGATGGCAGGCGCGTCGGTTCCGACCGATATGCCGACTTGGAACCATGCCTTGGGGTCGCGCAGCACACCTTTGGTCGCGATCTGTGTGTTGCGGAGGCTGACCGAAACAGTGACCACACCATCACGCTCCGGGCGAATGTAGCGATAGAGCTCCAGCCCGTCCGTAAGCGGATCGGAGAAAATGCCAGGTTTTGTGAGTTCCTGAACGATAACCGGAAGTTCCATCGGAATCCGGCTCCATCGACCACCACGCAGACCGGCGGCGGGCTGCACGGGCGCACCGCCGTCATCGAGCTGAATGTATCGCGCCACCCGGACCGCCAGTAAGATCGTCGACTTGACCGATATCCGCACCGACAGCGTCAATCCCATAGACGACGGGTATCGCATCCGAGCCTGCGAAACCGGTGTGTCCTCGATGACGTCGTCCTGATCGGATTCCCCGTCGGGTTCTCCGACCTCCTGCAGCGCTTCGTCGATCGGCCACAGCACCCCGACGACATATCGATCGAGGGGAGCCTCGTCCAATGTCTCCGGTTCGTCGGTGTCGGGTCCGACAACGTCGCGCGCGAGTTCCTCGACCATCTCCCGGCGGAAGCGGTACTGCTCTGCGAGTTTCGACTCCATTGACGAGCTCATTTATCGCCCTTTCTGGACTGCCAATCCGGCTGCAACATGCCGACCAGCCGGGGCGCCAGCCAGATGCCCACCGCTCCCATACCCAGCCCTGCCGTCGCCCGAGGATCGCCCGCGACCGACTCCACCGCACTGACCGAGAGTCCGAACAGCCTGTTGGGCAACACCTTCGGATTTCCGAACGCGGTGCGGAAGGTCGCGTCGAAAGTCGGACTGGATCGCCCGATCGTTCGACCGTCCTCGGTGACGAAAAGATATGACGCTTGATTCTCGGATTCGCGCTGCGGATCCAAGAACCCCTCGACGCTCAAACGCCCGATTCCCCTGGCGAACTCACGCTGCAGCGCAACCGCGGTACTTCGATCACCGAAGGGCGCGTCCAACGCGAGGTCTGCGTTGAGAAACTCCATCGAACGGGTTCGTCTGGTCTTTCCGACCCGCTCCAAGATCCGTTCGGGAAGCCTCCGGTCCTCTTCGAACCGTTCACGCGGAGGTGGGATTTGGCAGCGATGGACCTTGTCGCGAGCACGGCTGAGACCGACATAGCGGGTGCGAATCGACGGCCACTCATCCTCCTCGCCATCACGCCGGGCCACGGGATCCACCAGGAAGACCCGATCGAACTCGAGACCCTTCGCACGGTGCACAGTCGAAACAACAACGTCCGCGGTGTCCTGCGAAACCAGTGTCAACGGAATCGCGCCCGATCTGATCAACCGGTTGAGGCGAAGGAGGTTCAGCGAGTTGCGATTTCGAGAAACCCCCTCGGCTTCCTTCAGGAGGTACCACGCACCATCCGGCGCAGCTCCGACCGGCAGCGAGGCCAGCGCCGCTTCCACCTCGTCACGCGTGACATCAATGCGCTGGAAGCTGGCCACTGCCTGGGCAATCCATGCCGCCGCCCCGAGTTCACCGGCTGAGCGCCGTACCACGTGGTCCACCGCGGCCGCCCGCAGGCTGCGCGCGGACCGCAGCACCTCCGCATTGGACATGCACAGCACGGCGGTTGGGCCCTGTCCCGCCAACAGTCCCGCCCAGCTGTTCACACTGCCCAGATCGAGCAGGTCCGAGTCGAACTCGCCGAGTATGGTCCTGGCCCGCACCGCGTCCGGCTCCGAGCGCAGGCGCTCACCCAGTTCGATCACGCGCTTCGGGTCCCGTCCACGCGCCCGGTAGTTGACACCGAGAGCCGTCTTCGTCGCACCGTACTCTACGCGAAGAGCCTCGAAAACCTCGTCGAATGTGGTTTTGCTCCGGCTCTTTCGGGAGTTCAGCTGAAAGTTGTAGATGCCCTGCAGCGGGTCACCCAGTGCGGTGATGCCGACCGATTCGTCAAGCAGGCGAAGAAGCGTGAGTACGAAATCCGCACGATCGCCGACCAGGTCCTGTATCTCGTCGATCACGACATGACGCAGATCCTCGAGCTCCGGCGGCAGTTCGTCGAGATCCTTCAAATACGCTGTGGCCTGTCGTATTCGGGCATCATACGAACCAACCGGCTCGATGCCGGCATCGACGAGCACGGAGTTGGCGAACGAATCGAAGGTGCGAATGTTCGCCTGAGCGACCTCCCGAAGCTCCAGACGCCGCCGCACCGCGTCCACGGCGGCACGGGAAAAGCTCAGGACGAGAACCTCAGCCGACGCCGAGAGAGCTTCCTCGCGTATGAGGTAGTCGATCCGGCCGGCTACCACTTCCGTCTTCCCTTGACCGGCGGCCGCGATGACGAGCAGTCGATCATCTATCGGCGCAGCCACAACCACCTGCTGTGCGACGTCGAACTCGATGGGGTGAACAGCTTGTGCCACTTCTACTTCCACAGATGATCGAAATGATGGAACGCGAGCTCGAGACCGAAGGCCTCGATGTTGTCGCGTACGTTCACTATCAGGACTTCCTCGGAGCCCCCGTTCCGTGGACCACGCAGGCCACGCCCGATCATCTGCTGATATCGGTTGGGGCTGAAGGTCGGGCGAGCGACATACACCGCGCCGACCTTCGGCGCGTCGAAGCCCTGCGACAGCACGTTGTAGTTGGTCAACACCCGGATCTCGCCGGCACGAAACCTGGAGATGAGTCGACGACGTTCGCTCGGGGGCGTATGTCCGGCGACAGAAGCCGACGCGACCCGGTAATGCGAAAGGATGGCCGCCAATTTCTCGGCATGTTCCACCGAAGCAGTGAAGACCAACGCCGTCATATCGTCGGGCAGGCCCACAATCGACTCGATGATCCGATCATTGCGTTTCTCGTTGAGCGCCACCGAATTCAGATCGATCCGGTAGTCGTTCAACTGCGAAGTCTCGATCTCCGATTGACTACCAACCACCGCCCGGTTCAAGGTCATGCCCTCGAGCTCGAGGTGACGAACCTTCGCGAGGATGCCCAAGCGCTGTAGCTCCGCGTACGGATCGTCACCCAGCACACCATCGGTCAGCAAATTCGAGTCGTACCGGTTGATGAGGCCTCGAGTCTGCTCCTCGTTGTGGCCACGATATGGACTGGCGGATAAGCCGATCAGGACACGATCTCGCTCCTGGGCTCCACGCTTGAGCCAATTGAACAGCTGAGTGTAAGTCGGCGAGATCGAGGTGTGCGCTTCATCGACGAGTACGACGTCGGCATCGGTCAACCACTCGTGTCCGCCCTTGTCGCTGACGGACTTCAGTTTGTCATCGGTTGCTACGACAAGGTGCGTGCCATCCTCCACGGGTGTCGTATCGTTCGAGCCCCACAGGCGGCTTACCGTGAGCTTCGCCCCCGGAGGCGCGATCGCCGTCCAGGTGTAGGACCAGGTGTCCACCGCCTGCTCACACAGCTCATTGGTCTGGGCGATCCAGATGATCAGCGGCTCGGTGTCAGACTCCCGAATATGTTGGATCAAAGCCTCGACCGCGACCCGTGTCTTGCCGGACCCGGTGGGAAGCGCGACAATCCCGCGATTCTTACCTCCCGGCCGCACAACGTACAGCAGGTTCTCCACCACCGACTTTTGAAAGTCATGTAGGGGCGGCAGGGCTACCGGACCGATTACCTCGAATCGCGGTGCGGGATTCACTTCCCGGCTGCCCGCGAACTCCTGGGCCAGACCAAGCTCCTGAATACTCCGCCGGGCCTGAAAGCCACCACCGAGCTTGGGGAGGTCGACCCCGCGGTCCTGGATTACGGGCTTGAGCCGCTCCAACAGCGCGGCCCCCTTCGCCGCGTGCGCCAACTCCGCGACCTCCTCACCGCGCAACTTGCGTCCGTCGCGGCGCTCAATGAAATCAATTGCCCCCGAAGGAACTTCCTTACGCAGAGCATCCTCGCCTGCCAGCAACACGAGCTTGCGATTCTGGTTCTTCTCCAGCCGCACCTGTTCTTGCAGCTTGTTCTTCTCGCGCCGCGCCCCGATGGCCAGCGCGTCCGCGATGGCAGCGGGTGAGAGTCCAAGGCGCAGTTCGGAGTTCACGGCCGCCAGCAGAGCCGCGTTGTCCAGACTGTCGAGGTGGTAGATGGTGCCGTCCTGGCGCACGACCGCATGATCGGTCTGGAATGAAGCGGGTGCGTCACGCAGCGCCACCTCGATCGCGAGATCTGAGCAAGGGACCAGCTCGGCGGCTGATTCTTCCGGGAGAACTGCTCGTAGACCCGGGAATCGGTCCATCAACGGTGTCGCCTCACCTGAAACAGTCGGCAATACCGATCGGTGAATCAGGCTATGCGCGTCTATCAGCTCCCAAACCTTGATCAGTGCCGACATCTGCTCACGGGTATCCACCAACAGCGCCGGGTGTCCGGCTGCCTGCAGCAGCTTGAAGTCCGAGACCACGGTGGTCACGGCCGCCTCCGAAGGGCACACCAGCGTTTTCTTCGCCCCGACCTCGACGCCGAGTTCATCCGGTGCCGCAGCGCCCGCCACCGCGGCGAAGCCGTAAAGCTGTGACAACCGTTCGTCTGCAAGGAAATGCCAAGGGTGAGTTAGGATCTGCTTCCAATCGTGAGGTGTCAAACGATCTCGCAGTCCCAGCGCGACAGCCTGTTCCGCAGTGACCTTGCCGACGGGTATCAGGTCGGCTGGCAAACCGCGAGCCGGCGCGAAGCAGTCCCGGACCGGGCGCGGACCATAGGACGTTGCCAAGTAACCGTGACGGGTTACCCACCAGATCGCAGGATTGGCGAAAGGCATCCCGGGGCCACCGGTGGCATCCACGGTCCACGGCGCGGTTCGCCCACGCAAGACCGCCTGCGTCAGCGCCAGCCGTCCCTCTGGCGAAAGTTCTTGAAGGACGTCTAGACCCCAGCTCGTCTCGCCCGATTGGATCCGGATTCGCGCGGTGGGAATCGTCTGCCCCCTGGCGGCCAACCAGTCGCGATATGCGGTGCGCGCGGCCGCTTCCCATGCTTCGAACCACTCTTCGGGACACCGATCCCGCCTGGGCCGTAATTCGCCGCTGGCGCCCAGCAGGCGCAACAGCGGCAGATCGTCGGCATGGAACACGGGGTCGAGTGTCACGACCGCGTCGCGACTAGCGTCGGCCGGGACGATAACGCCCGGAAGCAGCACCTTCCGCAACGGCACGACACGCTCGGCCAACGATCGCACCGGAACGGTCCGATCGGGAAACGACCTGGTCAAGATTTCCGCGGCTTCGCGCGGCGGCAGGCTTCTGGTCAGGTCCCATAGCTGCGCCACCATAGGCCCGGATACCTGCTCTGCCTGGATCATTCGAGCGAGATGAGTTTTGAGCCGGCCGAACTGGTCCATTCGTTTGATGCCCAGCGCGATGAGCGCGTCGACCACATCCACGTCGGCAACGACCTCACGATCAACGAACTGCGCAGTGTCCTCGCTTGCGGAGTCGGGCAGAAAGATTCGGCCTACCTGCGGAGTCTGCAACGAGTTGTCCGCAGCGAGCACGAATGCGGCTCGACGCATGATCTGGGAATGATCCGCCGCGTCACGATCCACGAGAGCGGCCAACTTGATGGCCTCCTGGGAACCCGCAACGCCCGCCGATTGAGCCAGCGCACGCAGCCACTCGCCGATGGTTCGGGGTTGCACACGCGCTAGTGCGGCAATTCGGTCAACCTTCGCTCGACGTTCTTGCGTCCGACCGGCAGAGTCGTGCAGCCAGTTACTCGGCCGTCCCGCCACTGCCGCCCAGCGCGGCTTCCAGGAGTCGAAGTCGGACAAGAAAGTCGGAGGCAGATTGATGCCGGCAGGGCGCAGCAGGCGACCATCCATATCCGGTAGGCACGCGGTACGGGTGACGGCCACGAGGATCGGTTCGTTGATATCTCGATCCGCCCACGACCGGGACTCGCGCCCACGAGCGGGGATGATATCCAGGACCGAGCCGGGATCCGATGCGTCGACGAGCTTCGCCAGATTCGCGCTCACCAGGTCGGGCAGCACGGTCAGCAGGATCTCTCGGTTGTACTCGCCTTCGAGAATGTCGTGCCGATCCTCGTTGGTCTTGAACGGGGCGTTGATGATTCCGGCGAGCGTCGTCTGTGAATTGGTGGGAAAGTATGACCAGAACTGACCGATCCGAGTCCGATCCCGTTCCGGGACAGCCCAACTCACATCGATGGATTCGCGACCGGTGATCGCCCCCGCTTCGGCGCGCGCGAGCTCTGAGGGCTGATGTTGCGCCCGAAAGACTCGCCACCCGAAACGCGCATCGCCCGAACATAATTCGACACGATCACCCTCGCGTTCAGCCCGCCAAGACCGAGATCGGTCGCCGACTTCATCGCGCAGATCGATTTGAGTGATGTGCGGAGCGAAGAGCAGGAACTCGGCGGGAAATTCGAAGAGCTTGTCGCCAAGCCAGTCCACACCTGACACCAGCGGCAATCGCACAATTGTCGAGGCCCACTCCATCAGCGTCGCCAGGGTCTGATCCTGCGTGGCGAGCTCGAGCGGGTCGAACGCGGTTCCGATGCGCAGTACCGGAGTCCGGGGCACGTTCGGCGAGATGGCGCGCACGGCCGACTCGGCCGCCAGGCGGTCGAACCGAAACGATCCGGTGCGGCTGATGACTTCGGGGCGATCGCTTATCCCGAGGACCGACTTGAAGCCAAGTCCGAAACGCCCGATCTGATTGTTCTGTTTCCTGGACAAGTGGGAGGCCATAAGGGTTTCGACGCCGTTCGGCGTCATCGGACGCCCTTCGTTGGCGCAATAGAGATGCCCCGCATCGAGTACGAGTGCGATTCGACCGTGATCGTCTATCAGTGCATCAGCGGCGTTCTGAACCAACTCATATAACTGCTTCCGGCCATACCCGCCGGTAACATTTGACAGCTCGATACCTGCATCCTGTTCGATCAGGTTCGGCTTGACCCGATACGCCTCAAGACACTGTTCGGTTTGTTTTCGTACATGTGCCGCAAGCTCACCATCGACACCGACCCACCCAGAGATCATTTCCACCCCATGACAATTGGACACGCGTCATACGGCCGATGCCGGCGCCGTTCTGGCCGTCTCATCGGCATGCAATCCTGGGTCGTTACCCACCCAGGAACGTCCCGATATTTAATGATGGCAGATACCACCGACATTGGCGCGGCAAATCGAGCCTCACCCGCCCCGACGTGACCGAATCCGGGACGAACAGCGCTCCCGAGAGCTCAGCCCACCCCACTCAGGACGCTGCAATGCTTGCGCACCCACTAAACCGAAATCGCATCCAGGTCAACCATGTACGGCCTCCCGTTGCCGTCCAGCAAACCAACCACCTGGTCTGGTTTTTCCAATGGGATGAGCGTCAAAATGTACTCGTGATTACGCACTGCCGCCCACGTGCCCGCTACGGCTGCATTCAAAGACTCTTCGGTGGGCCGTTTTGCAGATATGGCGGCAGCGAGAATATGAGCACCGACTCTCGGCGGAATCGCGTTGCCAATTTGTTGATACTGGTCCAAGCCAGCCCATGGGTAATCCACCGGAAAGGTTTGCAAGCGACCTGCTTCCGACGGTTCCAGTCGGTCACGGTCCTTGCCGTCAGACACAATTCGGTTGCGTCGAACCTTTCCGGTTACCGTCGCCGAGGGCTCATTCGACCCACGCCTGCCGCGCAACTTGGGATTTCCCCCGGTACCGTAATTGGAGACAATGTCGAAGCTGTACGGGCGCGTCTCCGACAACGCCTCACCTGCCGTTGTCCACGGCAAGATCTTTTCGTCACCGGCCTCACGGGCGACCCGCTTGTTGTATCGGCGATGGGTGGCGTTGGGGAAGTTGGCAGGGCGATCGAGGCACGCGATGAGAATCGCCCGGCGGCGAGTCTGTGGAACACCGAATTCCTCGGTGTGAACAATGTCAACCCGTACGTCATAGCGATGCTTCCGCAATTCGACGGCAACCGCATCCCACACCGGCTTCACCGTTGGCACCTGCTCGAGGATGATCGTCTCGAACGGGCGCTTCTTCTTTATCGCCTCCAATGCCCATCGGAGTGGCTGCAATACGAGCCCCGTCCGCTCATCATCGAGAGACGACAATTCCTCATCAATATCCTTGTCGGCGGCCATCTCCCTCATCAACCGGCAGACCTGTTCCAGCGCCTTGCGCCCAGCGCCGGCTCCCGCCACTGAGTAGGTCTGGCATGGCGGCCCTCCGGTCAGAACCTTGGCATTCGGAAACTCATCGAGGAGGTCCAAATTTCGCGCATCAGCCTGACGAGTCCCCAGCCCAGCGGCGATCCGGGTGCGGCACGCATCCTCGTCCAATTCGATACCGACACAAGGTATCTGCAGCCATGCAGCCGCTACGTCCAATCCTCCTGGGCCCGCGAACAAGTCGATCATCACGACATCCGAAGGATCCACAGCGTTGTGTGACAGATCGGCATTCACGGTGTCGACGGGCATGTGGTCAGATCCTAGACGGGTCGCTGATCCTTGATCACCAACTGTCTCACTGCTGCGAGGTCTCGCTCCGGTAACCCGTTCACCTGCGATGTAGTACACAACTCGGCTGTCACCGGATCTTGGCATTGCAATCCCGTTCGTCCGATTTGCCGGTGGGTCTCGCTAAGGCGGCTCAGGCCTCTGGTGCTGGTCGGCTACATGGCCCGCGAGAACGACGTCCTATCCATTGCCGCGCGCCGGGTGACACCAGAGTTCACGTCGATCGAAGTCTGGGCGGGCGCGGGCGGCCAGGCCGTCGGATTGCATCAGGACGAATGGCCCTCGGCCACATACGAGAAGCCCGTCAGCGTCGCTGAAGCCTTGGGGCCATCGATGCTTGCTCGATTCGCACCATATTTCGAAGGCGATCACGCAGAA
This sequence comes from Nocardia acidivorans NBRC 108247, assembly GCF_001625085.1. Taxonomy (GTDB): domain Bacteria; phylum Actinomycetota; class Actinomycetes; order Mycobacteriales; family Mycobacteriaceae; genus Nocardia; species Nocardia acidivorans. The sequence continues at coordinate 78 of NZ_BDAW01000046.1, read as the reverse complement.
CGAGCTCACGTAGCCATCGAACGATGGCAGACGATGTCTCACGGACTAGGGCCTGTGTCGACGCTCTTCGAATTCCGG
>NZ_BDAW01000045.1 GCF_001625085.1 Nocardia acidivorans NBRC 108247 | reverse complement strand
TCCTCGGCGGCGGCCAGGTGGGCGGCGGCCGGACCCAGCGCGGGTTCGGGCGGTACGCCGAAGTCGTTGTGCGCCGGACCCTCCGGTGGCGGCGGAGTGCTCACGCGCGGACCTCCGCGGGGATGCTGATATCCCAGCCTTCGCGGCGGCAGCGGCGATCCACGTACGCGACGACTTGGGCCGAGGACTCCACCAGTTCGGCGAGGGCGACGAACAGCAGCCCGGCGGTGATGAGCAGAACCGTGACCGCCCAGCGCCTGGTTCCGGTGATCCCGGCCGCGAACTGTGGCAGCGTCAGCAGCGGCACGATCAAGACGATGAGCAGACCGCGCAGGTAGAGCAGCAGTCCGACGAGCTGCCACGGGGTGCCGAAGGTCAGCAGTTTCGAGCGCGGCGTGGCCATCCGATAGGTCACCGATTCCTCGAAAATGGCCGGGACCGTGGCGAATCGGCGGGCCCGCAACCACAGCAGCCAGATCACCGCGAACGGTGCGGTGAACATCAGCGGCGTGCCGATCGCGAGCACGCCGACCCCGATGAGCGTGTACATGGCGTGATAGCCGAGCAGCGGTCCGGCCTCGGCGGACATCCGGGCCAGCGCCTGCCGCCAGGTCAGGGACCGCCGATGCACCACCGCGAGCCCGACGGGCACGGTGACACCGCGCACGAACAGGCGCAGCACCCAGGCGGCGATGAGCGTGGTGAGCAGCGCGCCCCAGAAGGTACCGCTGTCCGAATCGCCGGTGGCGACCGCGACGAAGACGGTCACGCCGACCGAGATGGCGGCGGCCACCGCGACCGCCACGCCGAGCAGTGTCGCGAAGGTGGCGATCCGCGCCTGGATCAGCGCGAACGGCAGATCCAGCAGTTCCCGGAACTGCATGGGGCGGACAGGCACCGGCGCGGGATCGGTGTGCGGTTCCCCCACCGAGCCGACCGGCGGGCCGACGGAGTCGGCGGCGGCAGGCAACACCCGCCAGAGTCTATAGGCAGAGTGCCTGGAGATCGCTCCATGTTTTCCGGGTCAGGCGTCGCCGAGCAGTCGGGTGACGATCCTGCGGTACAGCTCGGGTTCGACGGGCGGAAGTCCCAGCAGGGCGCGCAGGTAGACGCCGTCCCCGACCAGGCGCACGATCTCGGCCTTGACCGGATCGTGGATCTCATTGTCCAGGGCGGCTTTCCAGCCGCTCATCATTTCGTCGAGGGCGCGATCGGTCTCGCCGACCCCGGTGTCCTGCGGTCCGTCGACGGTGCGCATGGCGGCCAACATGGACCGGTACATGGCCAGTTCGATGGCATCGGAGTCATTGTCCGGATGCGGGGTCTGCAGATACCACTCGGCGACGGATTCGCCCTGGGCCAGCGCCTTGTCCAGCTGTTGGTCGGCGCGTTCGCCGACGCGGCGCACCAATCCGGCGAGCAGGGCGTCCTTGCTCTTGAAGTGATAGAGCAGTCCGCCCTTGGAGACGCCCGCGGCGGCGGCGACGCTCTCGAGGGTCACCTGGGACATGCCCTTGTCGAGCAGCAGGGTTTCGAGTGCGTCGAGGAGCCGGTTCCGGGTGCCGGCCGGATCGCGAGGGGTTGTCACGAGCACCCACTGTACGGCCCGTGGGCGATGATCACCCCGGGCAACTGTACCGTCTGGACGGTAAATCTGTTACTGTACCGTCCAGACGGTTCAACTCTGGAAGAGAAAGAATCATGGCCACCCCCACCCCCGCCCGATCCGGTTCCGGATCCGAGGCGGACCACACCCCCACGACCTCCCCGCGCGGAGTCTCGGCGAGCCCCCTCGACCCGCCGGGCCATCGCGCGACCCTGCGCGACTGGGCCGGGCTCGGCGTCCTCGCCCTGGCCCTGCTGCTGGTCTCGGTCGACGCGACCGTGCTCGATCTCGCGGTGCCCGCCATCTCCGGCGATCTCACCCCCACCACCCCGCAGCTGCTGTGGATCATCGACGTCTACTCGTTCGTGCTGGCGGGTCTGCTCATCACCATGGGCACGCTCGGCGACCGTATCGGCCGCCGCCGCCTGCTGTTGATCGGCGCGGCCGGATTCGGTCTCGCCTCGGCCGTCGCGGCCTGGTCGGTGAGCCCCGAAATGCTCATTGCCGCACGCGTTCTGCAGGGTGTCGCCGGTGCGACGCTCATGCCCGCCACCCTCGGCCTGATCCGCTCCATGTTCACCGACGCGCGTCAGCGCACCCTCGCCATCTCGGTGTGGGGTGCGATGGCGGGTTCCGGTGCGGCCATGGGTCCGCTGCTCGGCGGCTGGCTGCTGGAGCATTTCTGGTGGGGTTCGGTGTTCCTGGTGAACCTGCCGGTAATGGCGCTGCTCATCGTGCTCGGCCCATTCCTGGTGCCGGAGTCGCGGGATCCGAATCCGGGCCGTTTCGATCTGCGCAGCGCGGGGCTCTCGATGCTGGCGCTGATCCCGATCGTGTACGCGGTCAAGGAGTTCGCCGCACATGGTCCGGCGCTGAATCAGCTCATCGCGGGTGTGATCGGCGTGGTCGCGGGTGTGGTGTTCATTCGCCGTCAGCGCGTCTTGGACGCACCGCTGATCGACCTGGACCTGTTCGAACTGCCGCCGTTCCGGGCGGCCGTGCTCACCAATCTGCTGTCGGTGTTCGCGTTGGCCGGTGTGCTGTTCTTCGGTTCGCAGTATCTCCAGCTGGTGCTGGGGCGCGCGCCGTTGCAGGCCGGATTGCTGCTCATTCCGGGCACGGTCGGCAGTATGGCCGGATCTCTCTTCGCGGCCTGGCTGGTCGGGCGCTGGCGTCCGGTGAGCGTGCTGTGCGGCGCGCTCATCACCGCCGCGACGGGCGCCGCGCTGTTCTGGCTGCTCGAGGCCGATCCGTCGGCGTCGGTGCTGCCGTTCATGATCGGCTTCCTGCTGATCGGCCTGGGTGTGGGTGTGGCACTGACGGTTTCGGCCGACATGATCATCACCACCGCTCCGGCCGAGCGCGCGGGTAATGCCGCCGCCATCTCCGAGACCGCCCTGGAAGCCGGTGTGGCGCTGGGCGTCGCGGTACTGGGCAGCGGTGTGATGGCCGCCTTCCGGCACGGCCTGGACCTGTCCGCGGTTCCGGCCGCGCACACCGGTGCGGCGCGGGAATCGCTGGGCGGTGCGGTGGAAACCGCACGCACGCTGGAGGAACCGGCGGCCACGTCCCTGCTGAGCGCCGCGCACAACGCGTTCGTGGACGGTATTCATATCGCCGCGACCGGTACGACGCTGATCCTGTTGGTCACGGCGGTTATCACCTATCGCGCCGCGACCGCCAAGCGCGCAGCGCGCTGATCTGGAGGCTGTGGCGCGAGCCAACTCCTCGTGGAGCTAATGCCTGATGACGGGTGCAGCCAACGCCCGACGGCGAGGGCTGATATCTACTGCTTGCCCGGCGGCAACTCGCGCTGACCGCGGTGCTCCAGTTCGGGATTGTGGAGGCCGGGGATCGCCCCCTGTTGCTGTCCGGCGGGCAGCGGGTAGCCGGGCTCGACGACCCGGCCCTGCGGCAGCGCACCGTAATCCGGGTACTGCTGATACGGCTGGTCCGCCACGTGCGCGGCTGTCTGCTGGGCGTACTGCTGCTGCGGTGCGCCCGGGGGCAGCTGATACCCGTACTGCGGCTGGTACATCTGTTGCGGCTGGGCCGAATCCGAGGAATCCACCGTCACCTTGCGGGTGCGCTTGAGCGTGAAGGTGATCTCCTCCGCCTCCTCGAACGCCTGTCGCACGGTGCGCAGCGGATGCGTCGCGCTATCGATGGCATTGGCGACGAAGCTCGGCACCAGCGGCCGAATCCAGCGGGCGGCCGTATCGGTGAACGGCACGGTGCCGATGATCGGAAGTTCCAGTCCGCCACCCTGGTGCACGGGTGCGGACGGTGCGGCGGGTGCGGGCGCGAGTGCGCCGCCGTGGCCCAGCGGCGCGATCGCACCCTGGGTGAGCTGGGCGGGCAGGTTCGGCGTCGGTGTCACTATCCCCTCCTGGGGCGAAGAGCTGTCCATTCGATTCCCGGCCGGCAGTTCCTGCCTTGCGGCCCGGTCGAATTCGTCGATGGCGCGCTGTTGCGCCGGTTCGGTAATGCCGATCTGGAGATTGCCGATGGCCGCGATGACGCGGGTGCGCTGGCGTTCCCGGTCGATGGCGGTATCGGCGTGCAGCGCCAGTTTCGCGGCGGTGAGCTGTTGTTCGGCCCGCAGCGCCTCCGCCTCGACGCGTACCTCGGCCTGCTTCTCCGCGATGGCGGTGGCGGCGGCCTGTTCGGCGCGGTCGGTGGCGGTGCGGGTGGCGAGTTCGCGGTCGAAAGCCGTTTCGCCGCGCCAGAATCGGAGCAGCAGCGGCAGCAGCGCGAGCACGATCAGCAGCAGTGCCACGGCCAAGCGCAGCACCATGGGCCCGGTGTGCTCGGTGGTGTAGTCGTTCATGGCGACCCAGCGCGCCCCGAGTCCGCGGTCACCGTCGGTGTACGCGGCGGCGCGGGCGGCGGCGAGGGCCTTGTCCTTCTCGGTGATCCCGGCGTCCAGGCCGTCGATCTTGGCGCGGGCGGCGGTGAGCTGAGCGCGCGCATCGTCGAGCATCTGGTTGGCGGTGCGCGCCTCCGGCCCGTACCCGGGTACCCGGGTGATGCGGGTGGAGGGGCATTGCGGGTCGGGATTGGTCTCGCAGCGGGCGATCACCAGTGCGGTGTCGACCTCGTTCTGCGCCTTGGTGATCTGCTGGTCCAGATCCCGGCGGTCGGTGCGGGCCTGATCGAGTTCGGTGCGCGCGGTGACCACGGCGGGCGCGGATTCGACTCCGCGCCGGGCGGTTTCGTCGAGTACCCGGTGCACGCTGCCGCCGAACAGTACGGTGCAGGCCATTTCGGCGAGCACGATGCCGACCACGGCGGCGACGCCGACGCGCGCGCCGAATTCGGCTCGTGCGCGCCCGTTTTCGGCTCTACCCGGGGTGGCCGCGGTGGCGAGGGTGCGAGCGACCGCTCCCACCAGCAGTGTCGCGATCAATGCCACCGCGATGATGCCGACGATGGGCCAGTGCGCGGCCCCGGTGGCGAATGCGGTGATCACCCCGGCTGTCAGCGCGAACAGCGCCACCACGGCGCCGGTCACCGAATATCCGGTGCGCTCGTGCCGATCGGTGACCCCCGCGTGTGCGCCGCCGAGCCAGGTGAGCAGAACGGTCATGGGAGCTCACATCCTCTAAGTCCCAGGCTGATTCGGCTTCTCGAAACCGTCGCTTAATCGTTGTGAGGACACGGTGTGGTCTCAGCCTGACAGGCGCGGCGCGGTTCCACCGAGCGTGGCGACCGGGATGTGGCCAGCCTCACATCGGCGCGTTTCCGGCATGTGACGTGGTGTTGATCACGCCGGGACCGGCCCGAATCCGGCTCGAAATAGTGACTCATTGGCCGCTCACTGTTTGCCGGTCATGTGCTGAACTCCACAATCTGTAAAGATTCCGTACGGTCGGAACGTTGCAATGGCTTGTCGCCCGGACCGTCGGCGCACCTGCCGGAGCGCGCCGGAAAGTTAGCCGCCGCTCGCTCGGTTTGCCGGACGCCCCCGGGGGGAAATCAGTTTCATTGCAGGTGAGAGGCCGTTCGGAAGCTGCGCCGACGCGTATCGCCCGCGCGCACGCGCGCGCGGAATCAAGTGGGCAAGTCAACTGAAACAGCCCTGCGTACCTGCTTTACACTGGACAACGCGCAGGTAGTGGAGGATCAATGAAAATGCCCAGCTAGGCACTGTTATTAGTGCGACCTAAGTTGGTTGGGCAAGAGTCCTGACTTATCGTTTGCTCTTACGCCGAACGCGACAAGTTCGGCATATCGCCTCATATCGCCAGAGACCCGATCGGTGCTCAGCGTAGTGGGCGAGAACGGCGCGGTTGGTAGCGAACACGTAAGCGTTCGGTTACCGCCGAGCACCCGAACGAGTACTCGAAGCGGGTGAACAACTGGAGAGTTGACTGCACGGGATGACCATCAGCGCCGCTGGTCTCTGACACGTCCGGGCGCAGTCCGACGGAGGCGTTCGACGAAGGCCGCAATTCTTCGAAGGCCTGTTTTTTGTGAAGGCAGAGGCATGACGCAACTTCCCGGCCACAGGTCCCCTACCGGCGGTGCCGGCTATGGACACGGACCCCGCGGGCTCTATGACCCGGCGAATGAACATGACGCCTGTGGCGTCGCATTCGTCGTCGACATGCACGGCCGTCGTAGCCGCGACATCGTCGACAAGGCTATTACCGCCCTGCTGAACCTGGAGCACCGTGGAGCGGCCGGCGCCGAACCCAACTCGGGTGACGGCGCGGGCATTCTGATCCAGCTCCCGGACAAGTTCTTCCGCGCGATCGTCGACTTCGACCTTCCCGCCGAGGGCTCGTACGCCACGGGTATCGCCTTCCTCCCGCAGGCCCGCCGCGAGGCCGCCCGCGCCGGATACGGCGTGGAGAAGATCGTCCGCGAAGAGGGCCTCGAGGTCCTGGGCTGGCGCGAGGTTCCCATCGACGAATCGTCGCTGGGCGCGCTCTCGCGCGATGCCATGCCCACCTTCCGGCAGATCTTCATCGCCTCCCCGAAGGATTCGGCCGAGCAGCTCACGGGCATGGACCTGGAGCGTCGCGCCTACGTCGTCCGCAAGCGCATCGAGCATGAGCTCGGCAAGGCGGGCGCGGGCGAGGGCAGCGTCGGCAAGGAATCGGTCTACTTCCCGAGCCTGTCCGGTCAGACCTTCGTCTACAAGGGCATGTTCACCACGCCGCAGCTGCGCGCCTTCTACCTCGATCTGCAGGACGATCGCGTGGAATCCGCGCTCGGCATCGTGCACTCGCGCTTCTCCACCAACACCTTCCCGTCGTGGCCGCTGGCGCACCCGTTCCGGCGCGTCGCCCACAACGGCGAGATCAATACCGTCTCCGGCAACGAGAACTGGATGCGGGCGCGCGAGGCGCTGCTGAAGTCCGATGCCTTCGGCATCGACTCCGAGGGCAACAACCGCCTGCAGAAGATCTTCCCGGTCTGCACCCCCGGCGCCTCGGACACCGCGCGCTTCGACGAGGTGCTCGAACTGCTGCACCTGGGCGGGCGCAGCCTCCCGCACGCCGTGCTCATGATGATCCCGGAGGCGTGGGAACGGCACGAGTCCATGGACCCGGCCCAGCGCGCCTTCTACCGCTACCACTCGTTCCTGATGGAGCCGTGGGACGGCCCGGCCTCGGTGTGCTTCACCGATGGCACGGTCGTCGGCGCGGTGCTGGACCGCAATGGTTTGCGCCCCGGCCGCATCTGGGTCACCGAGGACGGTCTGGTCGTGATGGCCTCCGAGGTCGGCGTACTCGATATCGATCCCGCCACCGTGGTGCAGAAGACCCGGCTCAAGCCCGGTCGCATGTTCCTGGTCGACACCGCGCAGGGCCGCATCATCAGCGATGACGAGGTCAAGTCGGAGCTGGCGAGCGAGCACCCGTACCAGGAGTGGCTGGACAACGGCCACACCAAGCTCTCGGATCTGCCGGACCGCCCGCACGTGCACATGTCGCACGATCGCGTGCTCATCCGTCAGCAGATCTTCGGATACTCCACCGAAGAGCTGAACATCCTGATGTCGCCGATGGCGCAGACCGGTGGCGAGGCGCTCGGCTCCATGGGCACCGACACCCCGATCGCGGTGCTGTCGTCGCGTCCGCGACTGCTGTTCGACTACTTCTCGCAGCTGTTCGCGCAGGTCACCAACCCGCCGCTGGACGCCATCCGCGAAGAGGTCGTCACCTCGCTGCGCAGCATGGTCGGCCCCGAGGGCGATCTGCTGAACCCGGGACCGGACTCCGCGGGTCAGATCACCCTGACCCAGCCGATCCTGGACAACGACGAGCTGGCCAAGCTGGTGCACATCAACGACGACGGCTCGCATCCCGAGCTGCGTTCGGTGGTCGTGCACGGCCTGTACCCGGTGCGGCAGGGCGGCGCCGGGCTGCGCAAGGCCATCGCGGCTGTGCAGCAACAGGTTTCGACCGCCATCGACGGTGGCGCGCGGATCATCATCCTGTCCGACCGCGAATCCAACGAGAAGCTGGCGCCGATTCCGTCGCTGCTGCTCACCGCGGCCGTGCACCACCATCTGGTACGCGAGCGCACCCGCACCAAGGTCGGTCTGGTCGTGGAGGCCGGTGACGCCCGCGAGGTGCATCACATGGCCCTGCTGATCGGTTTCGGCGCGGCGGCGATCAACCCGTACATGGCCTTCGAATCGCTCGAGGACATGCTCGAGCGCGGTCAGCTGAAGATGCCGGGCAGCACCGGCGATCACGCGGCCGACTTCAAGCAGGCCGTCTACAACTACAACAAGGCCGCGGGCAAGGGCGTGCTCAAGGTGATGTCCAAGATGGGCATCTCCACCGTCGCCTCCTACCGGGGCGCGCAGCTGTTCCAGGTCGTCGGCCTGTCGCAGGAACTGGTGGACGAGTACTTCACCGGTCTGAACTCGCCGCTGGACGGTATCGGCCTGGACGACATCGCCAACGAGGTCGCCGAGCGGCACCGGGTCGCGTTCCTGGAGAACCGCAATGAGCGCGCGCACCGCGAGCTCGAGGTCGGCGGCGAATACCAGTGGCGTCGTGAGGGCGAGTACCACCTGTTCAATCCGGACACGGTGTTCAAGCTGCAGCACGCCACCCGCTCAGGCCAGTACAAGGTCTTCAAGGAGTACACCAAGCTCGTCGACGATCAGTCCGAGCGCTTGGCCTCGCTGCGCGGTCTGTTCAAGTTCAAGTCCGGTCGCAACCCGATCTCGATCGACGAGGTCGAGCCCGCGAGCGCCATCGTCAAGCGTTTCTCGACCGGTGCGATGAGCTACGGCTCCATCTCGGCCGAGGCGCACGAGACCCTCGCGGTGGCCATGAACCGCCTCGGCGGTCGCTCCAATTCCGGTGAGGGCGGCGAGCATCCGGCCCGCTTCGAACCGGAGGAGAACGGCGACTGGCGTCGGTCCGCGATCAAGCAGGTGGCCTCGGGTCGCTTCGGTGTGACCGCGCACTACCTGACCAACTGCACCGATATCCAGATCAAGATGGCGCAGGGCGCGAAGCCCGGCGAGGGCGGGCAGCTGCCCGCGCACAAGGTGTACCCGTGGGTCGCCGAGGTCCGGCACTCCACGCCCGGCGTGGGCTTGATCTCGCCGCCGCCGCACCACGACATCTACTCGATCGAGGATCTCGCCCAGCTGATCCACGACCTGAAGAACGCGAACCCGCAGGCGCGGATTCACGTGAAACTTGTCGCGGAGCCCGGCGTCGGCACCGTCGCCGCGGGTGTGTCCAAGGCGCACGCCGATGTGGTGCTGATCTCCGGCCACGACGGCGGCACCGGTGCTTCGCCGCTGACCTCGCTCAAGCACGCGGGCGGTCCCTGGGAGCTCGGCCTGGCCGAGACCCAGCAGACGCTGCTGCTCAACGGTCTGCGCGACCGCATCGTGGTGCAGGTCGACGGTCAGATGAAGACCGGCCGCGATGTCATGATTGCCGCCCTGCTGGGCGCCGAGGAGTACGGTTTCGCGACCGCTCCGCTGGTGGTCTCGGGCTGCATCATGATGCGGGTGTGTCACCTCGACACCTGTCCGGTCGGCGTCGCGACCCAGAACCCCGTTCTCCGTGAGCGTTTCACCGGTAAGCCGGAGTTCGTCGAGAACTTCATGCTGTACATCGCCGAGGAAGTGCGCGAGCTGCTCGCGTCGCTGGGCCTGCGCACCCTGGACGAGGCCATCGGCCGGGTCGACCTGCTCGACACCGCCGCGGCCAAGGCGCATTGGAAGGCCGCCAAGCTGGATCTGTCGCCCATCCTCGACGATGTCGAGACGGCGTTCATGATGCAGGACCGGCGCGCCACCAAGACCCAGGATCACGGCCTGGACAAGGCGCTGGACAACCAGCTCATCGCACAGGCCGCGGACGCGCTCGAGCGCGGTAAGCCGGTCAAGCTGGACACCAAGATCACCAACGTGAACCGGACCGTGGGCACCATGCTCGGCCACGAGGTGACCAAGCTGTACGGCGGCGTCGGCCTGCCGGACAACACCATCGACATCACGTTCACCGGTTCGGCCGGTAACTCGTTCGGTGCGTTCGTTCCGGCCGGTATCACCCTGCGGGTGAACGGCGACACCAATGACTATGTGGGCAAGGGTCTTTCGGGTGGACGCATTATCGTGCGCCCGTCCCTGGACGTGCCCGCGGAGTTCGTCGCGGAGCAGAACATCATCGCGGGCAACGTGATCCTGTTCGGCGCCACCAGCGGTCAGGCGTTCATTCGCGGTGTGGCCGGTGAGCGCTTCAGCGTGCGCAACTCCGGCGCCACCGCGGTGGTCGAGGGCGTGGGCGACCATGCCTGCGAGTACATGACCGGTGGCCGCGTGGTCATCCTCGGCGAGACCGGCCGCAACTTCGGCGCCGGTATGTCGGGCGGTATCGCGTTCGTCTACAACCCGAACGGCACCTTCGAGAAGAACCTCAACACCGAACTGGTGGATCTCGAGCAGCTCTCCGCCGAGGAGACGGCATGGCTGCGCGAGACCGTCGCCCAGCATCGCGACGAGACCGGTTCGGCTGTGGCCGAACGCATTCTGAGCGACTGGTCGCAGCAGGTCAACCACTTCGTGAAGGTCATGCCACGGGACTACAAGAAGGTCCTGCTGGCCATCTCGGAGGCCGAGAAGGCCGGCCGCGATGTCGACGCCGCGATCATGGAGGCCGCACGTGGCTAGGTCAGAGCTTGCGAGCATGTCGACGCCGCACGTGGCTGACATCCACCGCATCGGATTTGTTGGGTGCGCCGATTTCGGCGCGAAGTACGGAGTCGTAAATGGGTGACGCACAGGGCTTCCTGAAGCACACGAGTCGGGAACTGCCGAAGCGCCGTCCGGTCGAGCTGCGCCTGATGGACTGGAAAGAGGTCTACGAGGAGAAGTTCTCCCACGAGACCCTCCAGAAGCAGGCCAGCCGCTGTATGGACTGCGGTATCCCCTTCTGCCACAACGGTTGTCCGCTCGGGAATCTGATTCCCGAATGGAATGACCTGGTCTACAAGGGTTCCTGGAAGGAATCGTTCGACCGGCTGCACGCCACGAACAACTTCCCGGAGTTCACCGGCCGCCTCTGCCCCGCGCCCTGTGAGGCGTCCTGTGTCCTGGGCATCAACCAGGATCCGGTGACGATCAAGCAGGTCGAGGTCGAGATCATCGAGAACGGTTTCGACGAGGGCTGGGTCACCCCGGTGTACCCGACCCGTCTGACCGGTAAGAAGGTCGCGGTCGTGGGTTCCGGCCCGGCCGGTCTGGCCGCCGCCCAGCAGCTGACCCGTGCCGGTCACACCGTGACCGTGTACGAGCGCGACGACCGCATCGGCGGCCTGATGCGCTACGGCATCCCGGAATTCAAGATGGAGAAGCGCTTCATCGATCGCCGGATCGCGCAGATGGAGGCCGAGGGCACCATCTTCAAGACCGGTGTGAACGTGGGCGTCGACATCACCGCCGATGAGCTGCGCGAGCGTTTCGACGCCGTGGTGCTCTCGGGCGGCGCGACCATCGCCCGTGATCTGCCCATCCCGGGTCGTGATCTGGACGGCATCCACCAGGCCATGGAGTTCCTGCCGCTGGCCAACCGGGTGCAGTTGGGCGATGCCGTGACCGATGCGGACGGCCTGCCGCGTATCAACGCCAAGGGCAAGAAGGTCATCATCATCGGCGGCGGCGACACCGGCGCGGACTGCCTGGGCACCTCGCACCGTCAGGGTGCGGAGTCGGTCCACCAGTTCGAGATCATGCCGCGCCCGCCGGAGGAGCGTGCCTCCTCCACCCCGTGGCCGACCTACCCGCTCATGTACCGGGTCGCCTCGGCGCACGAGGAGGGCGGCGAGCGCCTGTTCTCGGTCAATACCGAGCGGTTCATCGGTACCGACGGCAAGGTCACCGGTCTGCAGGCGCACGAGGTCAGCATGGTGAACGGTCGCTTCGAGAAGGTCGAGGGCACCGACTTCACCCTGGAGGCCGATCTGGTGCTGCTGTCCATGGGCTTCGTCGGACCGCAGAAGCACGGTCTGCTCGAGGGTCTGGGCGTGGGCTACGACCAGCGCGGCAACGTCAAGCGCGATAGCGACTGGGCCACCACGGTTCCCGGCGTCTTCGTCGCGGGCGATATGGGCCGCGGTCAGTCGCTCATCGTGTGGGCCATCGCCGAGGGTCGCGCCTGCGCGTCGGCCGTCGACAGGTTCCTCGAGGGTGAGACGGCGCTGCCATCCCCGATCCGCCCGACCGATGTCGCGCAGCGGTGACGAACCAGCCCTGAGCTGAACAACCTAGCGCCCGTGGATCATTGCGATCCGCGGGCGCTTTGGTCTTGCTGGACTGTTTGTTTCTCAGCTGAGGTGCCCGGCAGCTGGATCGGGTGGAGCGATATACCGGGCCGCCTTTCGGTCACCTTCACGGACGACCGTTCCCTCCTTGGCCATTCGGCGAAGCAACGTGCTGGCTTGCTGCGGTGTGATCATGCAGAGTTCGGCTGCCGCACCGCGAGTGATGGCTCCGAACGACTCGATGTACTGAAGCACCATCTGTTCCTGCTGAATCGGGTCGGTCCCACGCACTCTGACATAGGCGGGTGGCTGATTCAGTGCTCGATACACCGCGGCCGACAGATGGTAGGCCCGCCCTCGGCCGGTTCCCCGCTGTTCGACCAAACCTTCTTCGACCATTCGGCTCAACGCGGTACGGGTCTCGCCTGGTGTTCGGTACAGGTCGTCCGCGATCTCCGCGGCGGTGAGCTTCGTGTGTTGACGGAGCTCGTGCAGCACTTGCATATCGAACAATCGCATAGACCGCTGAGACTTGTTCTCATGCTCGAGGATGAAGCGTGCGAAGGCGATATCGGCATGGCCGAGTGGGATGACGGCGCGAACCATTCGTTCGGTCGATCCGCTGTAGTCGGGAGCATCACGTCCGAGGCGCAGGAGTGAATCGAACATCAAGCTGATACCGCGACCACTGCGCTCGACGATTCCGGCGCGGCGGAATGCGTCCGCGAGCACGGGGCTGCGCGGCCGGGTCACCGACAGCAGATTCTCGAGCCGCACACCGGGCGGGAATCCACCCGGGCTGGTCACCTCGAAGGTGTCCTCGTTGATGGCGATCCGGACCGGTCCCATTGCCGTGTAGTCGCGGTGGACCAGTGCATTGGCAATAGCCTCACGCACCGCGACCGGCGGCACGTTCGGGATCGACACCCGCAGCAGGCCGAATTGCAGTTCCTCCTCGCGATTCCATGCCGTAACCCGGTCGAACAGTTCCTCCGCGAGTTTGAACAGTGGCGTTCGATAGAAGGCGTTCACCTCCAATCGAAGCCCGTTGAAGAGTTGAAAAGCGGCTTCATGATTGGGGACATGTCGGTGCAGGGCCTGTTCGGTGCCGAAGAGCAGTATCGCCCCGAGTGTCGGACGTTCGATATCGCCGGGTTCGAGAACCCCGAGCGCACGGCAGATTTCGATATCCGCCAGTTCCGCGATGACCGGGTCCGCGCCGGAAATTCGCGCGAGTCGTCGGAACCGGTCGAATTCGGCTGGATCGAGATCCGTCATCGACGCGTCCCGGGCCGACAGGATGGCGAAATCGACTGCACCCCGGTCAATTTCATGGGCGAGCATCTCGTAGGCGGGGAAAGGGACACATTCTGGAGTGCCATCGACCTTGAGGGCTCGGCGCACGTAGAGGCCGGTGGTCGTGCCGACGATGCGTGCGGAGCGCGGCACCTCCACGGCGATGACATCGTTGCCGTCGATAGGGATCACCGACGTACGGGTCTGCACGATGGGTACCGTGCGATTGGCGACGAGCGCATCGATGCGGCGGCCGTCGGTATGGTCACCGTGACGTGGCGCGGCGCCGGTGATATCGCCGTTGTCCTCGACTCCGATCAGCAACACTCCACCCTCGCCATTGGCGAGGCACACCACTGCTTCGATCAGGTCCGAGTCGTTGAACTTGCCGACGGTGCCACGTTTGAACTCGGTGGTGAGCTGCTCACCACCGGCGATACGGGTGCGGAGGGTAGCTTCGTCCATGAAGCAATTTTATGCATAAATCTTAAGATTTTTGATCGGCATCGGGTTAGTGCGCAATATTTATGCATAAACGCCGGTATCGAATGCGACCCGGACGACTTGGCGGGCTCTCCAGCGGTGACGGCGCTGCCGTCCCCGACCGATATCGCTCAGCATTGATGAACCAGCTATGAGCTGAACAACGAAGCGCCCGTGGGTCATTGCGATCCACGGGCGCTTTGGTCTAGGAGGGTTCGGTCGAGGTTTTTCAGCCGCAGGTGATGACGGCGCGATAGTCGCCGGAGGTGTTGGTGGCGGCCGTGATTCGCCAGCCGCCCGGGACTTGGGCCCGTCCGGTCTGGGTGATATTGCTGCCGGACAGTGCCGGGTTGGCGCACCGTTGCGGTACCCACAGATCCGCCCGGCCGCCGCCGGTCTCCGCGGTTCCGGTGAGGGTCATCGCGCCGGAGCCGATATCGGAGGTGAGGCCGGTGGGGAGGCCGGGCGCGGAGCGGGGGTAGGGCCGGGCGATGACGGAGGCGGTCGCCGGATCATGATCCAGGCCGGTATCCGGGGCGGTACAGGTCGGCCGGGTGCCGCGGGTCTGGATATTGTGCGGATCACCGCATGCCTGCCGCCACTGCCAGTAGGTGCCGCCGATGAGGTACTTGTCCTCGAGTGCGGCGTAGCGGCGGGTCTTGTCTGCGATGACGGCGGGATCGCTGTCCCAGAATCCCCACTCGCCGTTGAAGAATGTGGTCCCGTAACCGGCGGCCGCGGTCGCGGTATCGGCGAAACCCGATGCGAGCGAACCGGGTAGCGGGCTGATCGATTCGTTGTACTGGTGCGGGGCGTAGACCAGGTTCTCGTCACCGGCCGAGCCCGAGGCGGAGCCGGCAGCGGATCCGGTGGCCGACCCCAGACCGGATCCGGTGCCCGAGCCGGACGCCGATCCCGAGGCGCTGGTGAACAGTGGCAGTGGCCCGGGAAAGGCCAATCCGCCGGTGATCACCGAGGGTTCGAAGAACATGATGTGCCGGAATCCGCCCGCCGCCTGCTCGGCCGCGCGGATGGCGGCCATGGCGCGGCGGTAGTAGTTGCCGAGCAGGACGTAGTCGTCGACGCCGACCAGCAGTCCCGGATTGGGTTCATTGAGCAGGTCGTAGCCGACGACGACCGGATCGTGTGCGAAGCGTGCCGCCACCGCCGCCCAGGTGTTCACCAGTTCGCTCTGGACGCCGTTGACATCGAGATAGAAGTTCTGGAACGAGGATTGGACCGCGACCGACAGTTCCCGCTTGCTGATCCGGCAGGTCGCCGGGGTGCCCACGAGTGCGGTGGCCCAGGCGGGCGCGCCGTCCCAGCCGACGTCGGGTTCGGTGAGGGGCGGGCAGTACACGCCGTCGCGTGTATTCACCGCGGTGCCCCAGGCGTCCTGGTGCATATCGAGTTGGACGTAGATGTCGTTGGCGCGAGCCCATTCGACCGCCTGGGCGATGCGGTCGAGGTAACCGTGGTCGACGACGCCGCGTACCGGTTCGAGCGCGGACCAGGAAATGATGAGACGCACCACATTCGAGCCCAGGGCCGCGATGCGTTCGAAGTCGTCTTCGGTGAGTGTGGTGGTGGCCGGGAGGTCGGGCCATTCCCGGTAGTACTGCCCGAGTCCGTTGACGTTGACCCCGCGCAGCAGGACGGTATTGCCGGTGTCGTCGGCTATCCGGGCGTGCTGTCCCATGGTGGCGTGCAGGGGGTGTTCGACCTGGTGGGCGGTGTTTCGGGGGAGTGGTTCGGCGTTCGCGGCGGGGAGGGTTCCGGTGAGCGGAAGGGTCAGTGCGGCAACGGTTGTCAGGATGCGCGTGCACAATGTGAAATATGTTCTGGTCATTTGACCGGGGGACATTAGCAGGCTGACCACGCGTGCCAAATGGAAACCGGAATCGGACAACCTTTCAAGGTCGCGTGGCGCCGGGCCGACGGCACCCCTATTGTTATCGGCGTTGTGTCGCTGATCTCTGTCATGCGGTCTGGTTCGCGCATCTCATACAGGGCGGTTACTTCGGTTAACCCCTGGTGCACCTGATCGTCATCCGGCGACGCCACCATGATCGGGAATCGGGATGGAGAAGTTATCCCGGGCAGGCGTGAACTGGAGCAGTAGTGCGGTTGAAAAAAATTGTCGCGGCTGCGGGGGCAGCGGCGAGCGTTCTCATCACTGGAGTCGCATTGGGCAGCGGCACCGTTACGGCGGATCCCGGATGCCCGGTCCTGTACACCGTGGCCATCCCCGGCACCTGGGAGACCGGCCACGACAAGGCGCCCGGCCCGGGCATGCTGTCGCAGGTTACCAATGGGCTACCCGGCGAGGTGGACTACGTGACCTATGCGGCGACCGCTTTCCCTTGGGAGGGTGACGTTTACGGCGCCTCCAAGAAGGAAGCCACCGACAATGCCCGCGCCCTGGTTCAGGCCATGGGCGCGCGCTGCCCCGGAACCAAGATCGGCATCACCGGTTACAGCCAGGGCGCGGACGCCGCCGGCGATCTGGCCTCCGAGATCGGCAGCGGACTCGGCGTGGTGCCACCGGATCGCATTGCGGCCGTGGCGCTCATCTCCGATCCGCGTCGCTCGGTGACCGATGTCCAGGTCGGCCCGATCGCGCCCGGTGCGGGTGCGGGTGGGGCGCGCGTGGGCGGCTTCGGCTGGATCGCGGACAAGGTGCGCACCGTCTGCGCCGTCGGCGATCTGTACTGCTCCACCGAGGACACCGATTTCATCAGCCGCTTCGCCGGATTCCTGGCGCAGACGTCCGATCCGAACCCGGCGAACATGTGGCGCTACCAGCTCGAGGTCGGCGCGATCATCAATGATCTGATGGCACAGGGCGGTATCCCCACGCTGCAGTCGCAGCTCAGCGAGGGCGCGAATGAACAGCGTGCCAAGCAGTTCGAGCAGTTCTTCCGCACCGGACGGCACACCAGCTACGGCACCTACTCGGTCGGTGGCGGTCAGACCGCCCTGAGCTGGATGCACAACTGGCTGGCCAACGCCGCGTAACTCGGCGCGAACGACAACCGAAAGGCCGCTCCCGATACCTGCCGGGAGCGGCCTTTCGCGTTGGCGCGAGCCGACTCAGCCGCGGTGCGCGCTACCGCGTGGCAACAGGTCCCAGACGTGCCCGTTCTCGTTGACGGTGGCGACGGTGCGGCGGCCGGTGCGGGAGTAGAGGATCCGGGTGATCGAGCAGTAGTCGATCGGGAAGGTGAGCGGGCGTTCGAGCCCGAGCACATCCTGAAGCAGCACATTGATCACGCCGCCGTGTGCGAAGGCGACCACGGTATCGGTGTGTTCGGAATCGGCGGCGAGGGCGGCCGCGCTGTCCAGCACCCGGCCGACGAAGGCGTCGCGGTCGATCTGCTCGGGCAGGTATCCGGCTTTGATGCGGTCGTAGACGGCGCGGAACTCCTGCTGCGCGTCCTCGATCGGAATGTAGGCGGGCAGGTCGCGATCGTATTCGGCGAGCCCGTCGATGATCTCCGGTGTCAGACCGAGCTTCTCGGCGGTGGGCCGGGCGGTGTCGCGGGCGCGCAGCTGCGGGCTGCTCACCACGCGGGCGATGCGATGCTGGGCGAGAGCGGCGGGCACCCGGGCCGCCTGCTCGACCCCGATCTCGGTGAGATCGGGGTCCGCCGGACCGGTGAGCCCCTGGACGCGTCGCGGCTGGGCATGGCGGACGAGGATCAACTGCACGTCACCACTCTGCCGCACGCGATCTGCGGGTCTCGCCAGGGGTGAAGCCTTACTGTCCCTGGTTCTTCCTGCGGTTGGTCATCAGGTAGACGATGCCAAGCACCAGCGCGATGATGCCGATGCAGCAGACGGCCGCGAAGATCCAGAAGCCGCCGCCCTTCCTGGAGGACTTGTTCTTGGCGGCGTACTCCATGGTGGAGGTCCAGGTGTCCGGATTGGTCCACACGTGGTGGTCCAGCAGGTTGGCCTGGGTCATCAGGTCTAGGTAATGCATCGAAACACCATCCTCAACTGTCGGTCTGCCCCCTCCCCGGGGCCGCCTTCAAGGTTAACCGGCGGCCCCGGATCTGGGAGTCCACTGTGAATCGGCTGTAAATGCGGAAACGTTCACGAGATCGACAGATTGCTCCGATCCGGTTATCCAGTACGGGGTTTCACCAGCGGGAAGGGCAGGGTTTCGCGAATGCTGCGGCCGGTGATCAGCATGACCACGCGGTCCACGCCCACGCCGAGGCCACCGGTGGGCGGCATGGCGTGTTCCAGGGCCTGCAGGAAATCCTCATCGAGTTCCATCGCCTCGGGATCACCGCCCGCGGCCAGCATGGACTGTTCGGTGAGACGTTTGCGCTGCTCCACCGGATCGGTCAATTCGCTGTAGGCGGTACCCAATTCGACGCCCCACGCCACCAGATCCCAGCGTTCGGTGACCCCGGCGATATGCCGGTGCGCCCGCGTGAGCGGGGAGACCGAGGTGGGGAAGTCGATGTAGAAGGTGGGTTCCTCGGTGCTCGCCTCCACCAGGTGCTCGTACATTTCGAGGACGAGTTGTCCGGCGTCCCAGCCCAATTGCCACGGCACCCCGGCCTTGTCGCAGAGCAGCCGCAGGCGTTCGGTATCGGTCTCCGGGCCGATGGTCTCGCCGAGTTTGTCCGAGACCGCGCCGTGCACGGTCTTCACCGGCCATTCGCCGGAGATGTCCACCTCGGTGAGCGTGCCGTCCGGTCCGGGCCGCATGGCCACCATCTTCCCGTTGGCCGCGAGCGCGGCCTCCTGGATGAGCTGGCGGCAGGCATGCATCATGCGCTCGTAATCACTGTGCGCCTCATAGGCTTCCAGGATGGTGAACTCGGGATTGTGGCTGTAGTCCACGCCTTCGTTGCGGAAGACGCGGCCGAGTTCGAAGACCTTCTCCATACCGCCGACGCAGAGTCGCTTGAGGTACAGCTCGGGTGCGATGCGCAGGTACAGATCGAGGTCGTAGGCATTGATATGGGTGGTGAACGGGGTGGCGTTGGCGCCGCCGTGCACCTGCTGCAGCACCGGTGTCTCGACCTCCAGGAATCCCCAGCCGTGCAAGGTGTCTCGCAGTGAGCGCACCACGGCGCTGCGTTTGGCCATCATCTCGCGGATATCGGTGTTGATGGCCATGTCGACGTAGCGCTGGCGCACCCGCGCCTCGGGATCGGCCAGGCCCTTCCACTTGTCGGGCAGGGGGTGCAGGCATTTTCCGATCATGCGCCAGTCGGCGGCGAGCAGGGATAGTTCACCGCTGCGGCTGCGCCCGATCTGTCCGCTGACCTCGATGAGGTCGCCGAGGTCGAAGAATTCGTCGAAGGCGGCGCTGCGCTCCGCGCCCACCCGGCCGCGGTCGA
This sequence comes from Nocardia acidivorans NBRC 108247, assembly GCF_001625085.1. Lineage (GTDB taxonomy): Bacteria > Actinomycetota > Actinomycetes > Mycobacteriales > Mycobacteriaceae > Nocardia > Nocardia acidivorans. The sequence goes on along the minus strand of NZ_BDAW01000045.1, from coordinate 57,674 downwards.
TGACCAGTTGGATCTCCCCGGACCAGTCGCGCAGCACGGCGAAGCTGACCCCGCCGTAATCGCGAATCCGCAAGAGCCGCCCGCAGACTCGCACCGTGGTGCCCTGCGGTGAGCGGCGCGCGGCGGCGACGGTATGGGTCGGCGGGTACGCGACCGGATAGGCGTCCACCCCGGAGTCGGTGAGTTTGCGCAGTTTGTCCATGCGCACCCGCACCTGTTCGGGGCGGCGCGGTCCGGATTCGTCGTACTCCTCCGGCGGCAGGTCGGGCATACTGCCGTCGGCGTGCAGTCCGGTCATGGTGTCCGGCACCGAGGAACGCAGACCGGTATGCGCGGTCGGGTTCTGCTCCTTGCCGATTCGCGGCAGGAAGCCCTCGGCGAGAGCGCTCGCGATGGCCACCCGCGGCAGCTGCCGGCGCTCCTCGAAGAGGGAGAAGCGCGGCACCCAAACCGGTTGGTACTTCACATTCGAGCGGTACAGCGCCTCCAGCTGATACCAGCGCGAGAAGAACATGAGCACCGAACGCCACAGGCGCAGTACGGGTCCCGCGCCGATCCGGCTGCCCTCCTCGAAGACCGCGCGGAAGACCGCGAAGTTCAACGAGATTCGGGTGATGCCGTACTGCTCGGAGGTGAGCGCCAGTTTGGAGATCATCAATTCCATGACGCCGTTGGGGCTGCGGCGATCCCGGCGCATCAGATCCAGCGAGACGCCGGTGCGGCCCCACGGCACCAGCGACAGCATGCCGAGCACGCGTTCGTTCGAGTCGATCGCCTCGACCAGCAGGCAGTCGCCGTCGAGCGGATCGCCGAGCCGGTCCAGGGCCATGGAGAAGCCGCGTTCGGTCTCGGTATCGCGCCAGGCCTCGGCGCGCTCGGTGACCTCGGCCATTTCCTCGGCGGGTATCTCCTTGTGCCGGCGTACGCGAACGGTGATGCCCTGCTTGGCAAGTCGGTTCACGGCCTGGCGGACCTGTTTCATCTCCGCGCCCGCGAGCGAGAAGGTGCGGGTCTCCAGAATGGCCTCGTCGCCCAGGCGCAGCGCGGAGAGTCCGGCGCGGCGGTAGGCGGTCGCGCCGAGCTCGCTCGCGCCCATCACCGCGGGCGCCCAACCGTATTGGTCGGCCAGCCGCAGCCAGGCGTCGATGGCGTGTGGCCAGGCTTCCTTCTTGCCGATGGGATCGCCGGAGGCCAGGCAGACGCCGAGTTCCACGCGATAGGTGACGGCGGCCTTACCGCTGGGCGCGAAGACCACGGCCTTGTCGCGCCGGGTCGCGAAGTATCCGAGCGAATCCTCCACATCGGAGCGTTCGATGAGCCCGCGAATGGCGGATTCGTCCAGCCCGGTGAGCGCGTTGGTGGCGCGCTGGGATCGGAACAGCACCATCACCGCGGCCAGCAGCGCCATGGCGCCGAACAGGCCGAGCAGCAGGTTCACCAGATGCGACGGATGTCCGTCGAAATCCTCATTGCTGACCAGGATGGCGGCGGTCACCCGGGAAACGGCCCACAGCGGCCGCTGTTCGTCCTCGGGCAGGCTGCCGGGGAACAATTCCACCAGACCCCAGCCGACCCCGCACCCGAGAGCCAGGCCGCCGATCAGTACGCCGAGCGAGCGCAGGACGGTGCCGCTGCGCACCCGGGTGTAGAACTCGGACCAGGCCGCGATCAGCACGGTCATCACACCGAGGTGGACGACCAGGGCGACGAGCGCGTTGAGATCGCTCTCGGCGGCGAAGTCCAGGGCGTTGGCCAGCGCGTACGCGGCCATATAGCCGAACAGTAGCCACCAGGCGATGCGCTTGCGGCTGGCGGTCGCGCCCGCGAGCAATCCGACCACCAGCGCCCACACCAGCGAGGTGTCGGGCGCGTCGAAGTAATAGGTGTCGACGTAGTGCCGCAGCCCCGACGTCAGATACCGCAGACCGGGCGAAATACTCCACATGGCGCACAGAACCGCGAAGACGCCCAGGACCAGCCCCGCGACGTGCGGGACTTCCCGGAGTCGCCCGTGGCCGCGATGCGGCACCTCGGGCGACGGCGCGTCGGGTCTGTGTTCGAGTTCCCGGTGCTGCCGGTCCTGCGTCGAAGTCACCGCACCAGTGTGTATGTTGCGCTCGCCCATGTGCACTCGGAACCCGGTTCGTGTCTCGTTGCGGGCCCCTTACCGGTTGGTTGCGGGGGTGATATTTGGTGTCCTGGAACCGCCGGGTGAGGATGTATCCATGTCGGATCCAGTCGATGTGCCGATCGAAGACGATGTCATTCGGCTCGGCCAATTCCTGAAGCTGGCGAACCTCATCGATTCCGGTTCGGAAGCCAAACAAGTCATCGCCGAGGGCCTGGTGCGGGTGAATGACGAGGTGGAGCTGCGTCGCGGGCGTCAGCTCAGCGCCGGGGACGTCATCACCCTCGCCGGTCACAAGGTCCGCGTGGCCAACGGCTGAACCCACCCGCCGAGCGCCTCGGCGCGACCTGCCCGGCGCGTACGGCCGGGCAGGTGAACGGCACCGCTGAGCATCTCCCCGAGTCTTTGGAGAGTCCGGCGAATCAGTCCTCGGCGCGGACGACGACCCCGTCGTGATCGCTGTAGAGCATGTCCCCGGGGACGAACTTCACACCGCCGAATTCGACCGGCACATCCTTCTCACCGGATCCGGTCTGGGTGCTCTTGCGCGGGTTGGTGCCCAGCGCCTTCACACCGATGTCCAGGGTGCGCAGGATCGCCGAATCCCGTACCGCGCCATGGACGATCACGCCGGACCAGCCGTTGTCCACACCGCGCCCGGCGATGATGTCGCCGACCAGGGCGGTGTGCACGCTGCCGCCACCGTCCACGACCAGCACCCGGCCCTCGCCCGGCTCGCCGAGGGTCTGCTTCACCAGCAGGTTGTCCTGGAAGCAGCGAATGGTCACGATGCGGCCCGCGAAGGCTTCCCGGCCGCCGAATTGAATGAACTGGGTATCACAGCTGCGGATTTCGGGGCCGATCTCATCGGCCAGGTCGGCAGTCGCGACGAAGTTTGCTGATTCGGTCACCCGCCTATCTTGTCAGGGCGAAAATACGCAAATCGCGCGCGGTGCGGTTGCGGTAGGCGGTGTACGCCCGCGTGGTCTCCTCGAAGCGGGCGAAGATCTCCGCCTTGCGCGCCTCGTCCTGAACCAGGGCCGCCCGCACCGGAATCCGCTCGCCCGCGATGGTGACCTCGCCGGTGGGATCGGCCAGCAGGTTCCCGGTCCAGGCGGGATGCTGCGCCTGTCCGAAATTACTGCCGATGACATACAGCGTGTCGCCGTCGTGCACGTACAGCAGCGGGGTGGTGCGCGGCTGCCCGGATTTGCGGCCGACGGTGGTGAGCAGGATGACCGGTGCGCCGATCGGGCCCAGCACGGTGTATTTGCCGCCGGTGCGCTCGAGCAGCCGCCGATCCAGCGGCGTGAGTGTGCGGGTCGCCAGCGATCCGAGTTTCGTCGCGGCGAACGAACTGACAACGCGGGACAGGAGATTGGTGCGCGAACCCCAGATGCGGTCCGGAAACTGCTCGGTCATGTCCGGGAACTGTAGTGCCCGGCGGCGCGCCCTGTCCGCCCCCGCGGTGCCCGCACGGCCTCGTCAGCGCTGTTCCATGCGGGTAATTGGGTACGTCCGTGCCGACTCACGGGCGCATACTGAATCCAAGTGGCATCCACCCGGGGAGGACAGGTTGTCATGGGTCGTGCGGAGGGCATGAGGTTGGAGTCTGCGATCGAGTCGGACGCTGTCGGCGAGACCCGCTCGCTGCTGACAGCGGTCGCGGCGCGCTTCGCGGCCGTATGGGAGGCGGCGGGCAGCCCGCCCGCCCTGCGCGAATTCCTGCCGGAGGACGCGCAATTCCGGCGATTGTGCCTGATCGAGCTGATCAAGGTGGATCTGGAATACCGCTGGATCCGGTACGACTTTCCCAAACGCCTGGCCGAATACCGCCTGGAATTCGATGAACTGCGCTCCGGCCCGTTGCCGCCCGACCTGGCCTACGAGGAGTTCCACGCCCTGCGGCGCTCGGGCCGCGGTATCGACGAGAGCGGTTTTCCGACCGAGGCCGCACCCACCGAGGCCGCCTGGGGGGAACGCGACTATCGCAGCACCCTGATCGCCCGCCCGCGTGCCCGCGCGGCCCTGGACGGTATCGAGGTGGGGGATCGGGTGGACGATTTCGACCTGCTCGTCGAATTGGGCGCGGGCGCCTTCGCCCGGGTCTTCCTGGCCCGGCAGCGCTCCATGCAGCGTCTGGTCGCGGTGAAGGTCTCGCAGAATCACGGCACCGAATCCGAGACCCTCGCCCAGCTGGATCACGAGAACATCGTGCGCGTCTTCGACCAGCGGTTGATGGATGAGCGCGAACTCAAGCTCATGTACATGCAGTACCTGCCGGGCGGCACGCTGTCGAAGGTGCTGAGCCTGGTGCGGGCGCGCCCGGTCGAGCAGCGCGACGGCGGTCTGCTGCTGGAGGCCGTCGATTCGGCCATGCGGGACAAGGGCGGTCTGGTCCCGAGTGAATCCGCCACCCGCACCGCCATCGCCGCGCAGACCTGGCCGGAGACGGTCGCCTGGCTGGGCAGTCGCCTGGCCCGCGCCCTGGACTATTCGGCGGAGAACGGGGTGCTGCACCGCGATATCAAGCCCGCCAATGTCCTGCTCACCGCGGACGGCATCCCCAAACTGGCCGATTTCAATATCAGTTTCAGCCTGCACGTGGCGGGCACCAGTCCGCTGGCGTACTTCGGCGGTTCGCTGGCCTATATGTCACCGGAGCAATTGTCCGCCTGCCACCCGCAATTGCCGGATACCGCCGAGGAATTGGACGGCCGCAGCGATATCTTCGCGCTCGGCGTGGTGCTGTGGGAGCTGCTCACCGGACAGCGGCCCTTCGACGACGAGACCCGCGCGGGCGATTCGGAATCCTCCCTCGAACGCATGCTGCGCATCCGTCAGCGCGAGATCGATCCGCGCTTTCTGGAGCAGTTGCCGCCGGACTGTCCGCCGACCCTGCGCCGCGTCCTGCTGAAATGTCTTGCCCCGCACCGCAATGACCGCTGGTCCGATGGTGCGGCGCTGGCGCAGCAATTGGATCTGTGCCTGGACCACCGCGCCCGCGATCTGGTGGACCCGCCGCGAAACAGCCTGCGCGCCAGGGTCGGACCGTGGTCCCTGGTGCTGTTGGTGACGGCCGCGAGTTTCCTGGGCGACTTCCTCGGCATGCTGTACGCGAATCTGCACAACGGGCCGCTCTGGGATATCTGGTTCACCGAGACCGAACGGCGGCACCTACAGGCGGTGGGCGCGGGGCTGGCACTGTTCAGCACGCCCGCGGCCATCGTCGTCACGAATTACCTGTGCCGCCGGGCCTTCCTGGTGTGGCGCGGGCTGCGCAAGGGCCGCAGCTACGATTCCGAGACGCTGGGGCGGGCACGCCGCGACACCCTCATCGCCGGTGACCGGGTGGCGCTGCTGGCCTTCCTGTGGTGGGTGGTCTCGGCGATCGTGGCGATGATCTCGCTGCTGGTCTACACCGACCTGTCGATGGGCAGGCTGGTGAATCTGACCGCGACACTGCTGGTTTCGGGTGCGGTGGCGGTCGCGTACCCGTTCTTCCTGGTGACCTTCTTCGTGGTGCGCGGGTTCTATCCGCGCCTGCTCACGCACGGTGAGACCGCCGGTGATGAGGCCGCCCTGCGCGCACTGGGCCGCCGCTGCACCCGCTATCTGGCGGTGGCCGTGGCGATTCCACTGATCGGCGTGGTCACCAGTCTGCTGTTCCTGACCCCGCACGAGGTATCCCTGGCCATCGGCCCGATCAAATGGCTGTGCCTGGCCGGTGTGCTCGGATTCCTCGGCGACTATTGGCTTTTCCGGCAGTTGGAGGCGGATCTGCGCGCGTTCGAACGCGCCATCTCCATTCGCTCCGATTTCCGGTGAGCCACGGCCTTCGGGTGAGTCACGGCCTTCGGGTGAGTCACAGCCTCAGGTGAGCCACAGCCTCAGGTGAGCCACAGCGAGGCGAACAGCAGCAGCCAGGCCCCGCCCGCCGCCAACCCGGCGATGGCGAAGCCCTTGTCCTCGCGTTTGGGATCGATGGCGAGCGCGGCCGCACCGAGCGCGACGGCCGGAATCGCGGTGATGCCGCAGATGAATCCGAAGACGCCGAGCACGAATGCGGTGAGCCCCATGCCATTCCACTGCGTTTGCCTGTGCTGCCGATAGAACATCGGCGCGTTCGCGGGCACCGTCGGCATACCGGGCACGGGCGGCATGGGTCGCACCACGGGCAGCCCCTGCAATACGGCGTCGAGGTCGGCGAAGGTGCGGGCGTTGAAGGTCAACCCTATTCGCTCGGAGAGTTCGTCGGCAGTGATGCGGCCGTCGCGGAAACACTGATTGAGGCCCTCGATCACGCGTTCCCGGTCGGCATCGCTCGCTCGCAGATGTGCGGGATTCCAGTGCGGTTGCATGCGGTTCTCCATCGAACCCGAAGCGGTACAGGTCTTCTCGACGAGCGTATGCCGATGCCGGTCGAGTGGACCGCAATCGAGACCGGAACCACAGCGAATGCTCAGGCTCGGCCGCGCCGCTGCTCGTAGGCGTGCCGATCGGCGGCGTCGCGGGCGCGCTTATCGGTGTCGGCGAGTGCCGGATCGAATCCGTGCCTGATGAGTTTTATTGCGCCGGAACACATAGGTGAGGGCGACGGTGAAGTAGATGAGCGGCGGATACAGCAGCGCCATCATGGCCAATCCCATCCGGAGCGGACCGGGAATCAGCAGGAACAGACAGAGCACCGGAATGATCGGCACGAGAATGCGCAGCAGATAGCGGCGGGTGGCGCCGGGACCGATGAGGTCATCGCGCACCCACTCCGACATCGACGGCAGGGTGCGGCCGCAGATATAGCCGATGCGCTGCGCGAGGGCCGGTGTGGTGCGTTCGGGCATATGCCCAGCATTTCCGCGGGGATCGGCCGGAACAATGTCGGGGGCCGGCGGCGCTGACGACCCCGGCGGTCTCAGGCGCTGGTGCGTTCGGTGTGGAATGCGGCGACCTGGGTCACCAGGTTGTGCGTGGAGCTCTTCACGGCGAGTTTCACGAACGGTTCGATGGTCTTGCCGAGTAGTTTTCCGGCGATGCCGCCGGGCACCCGATAGTCGACGATCGCGTCGATGGTGCAGGATTCCTCGCCCTTGTCGTGGAAGAGGAAGGTGGATTCGATCTCGAAGCCCTTGATGGACCGCACGCCGATGGCGTAGCCGGGTTCGTGCCGCACGATCTTGATGGTGGAGTGCAGTTTCACCGGGCCGAGTCCGATGGTGCCGTCGAAGGTGGCGTCGACGCCTTCGGTCTGCGCGGTGAGCGGTTCGAAATCGGTGATCTCATTGATGAATTTCGGCAGATGCCGGTAATCGTTGACATAGGCGAAGGCCGATTCGGCCGAGGCGGCGCAATCCGCGACGATCTTGACTTCGGTCATGCGCACGACAGTAACGGGTTCCAATTCCATGCGCAGATCATGAGGTGAGCGCCACAATTGGCGACGGTGGGCCAATTCCTACGCGGTGACCGCCAGCGTCCCGGCTACACCGAATACCACCGACATCAGCAGGACTTCGACAATCGCACGGCGCAAAGAGGATTCCGCGTCCATTCGATGATCGGTGGCCAGCGGCACCCAACTGCGCCGCCACCACCAGCCCATGGCCAGCAGAGCGATGAGGATCACGGTCTTCGCGAGCAGAATGCGGCCGTATCCGGTGCTGACGAATTCGGTGAGACCGCCGACCCTAACCAGACCGTTCACAATTCCGGTGACCGTCACGATCGCGGCCAGCGGCAGCGCCCAGCGCGAATAGCGGGGGAGCAGCACCGCCCATTCACCGCGGGTGCGGACGGTCAGCGCCAGCGCCAGCAGCACCCCGAACCAGGCCGAGGCGGCCAGGGCGTGTACCGCGCCCAGCACCGAACCGAACATCTGCTGCGACATATGCCCGGTGATCGGGCGTAGCGCGAGGGTGACCGCGGTGAACACCAGCACCAGATCCGCCGTCACCCGATCCGGATTGCGGAAACCGAAGGCGCTGTAGATCGCGACCGCGCCGCTGCCGATGAGCAGTGCGATACCGATCTGACCGCCGCTCACCGTGGTGAGGTAATCGCCGAACTGTCCGGCCCCCAGCTTCGCGAGCGGAATCCCCTGTACCTCGGAGGCTTCCAGGGCGAGCATGGCGAACTCCAGCACCGCCCAGATCCCGGCGACAATGGTGAGCAGTTGCCACGGTGGGGCCAGCCGCTCGGAAAGCCTGGGCAGCGCGGCGGATCCGAGCACGGTCGCGCCCGCCAGGTCCGCGAGCGCCCGCACCCACGCCTCCGCCTGGACGGGATCGCTCGCGGCCAGTGCCCAGGCCAGTGCCGCACCGCCCGAGCCGAGCGGAACGACCAGCAGCAGTAGCCATCTGGATGAGCTGCTGCCGCCGGTCGTGCCCCGCTCACGGCGACGATCGGTGCGGTCGGACCGGCTCACTTGCGCTGCTTGCCCCGCCCGCCCAGCAGTGCGAAGGCGAGCCCGCCGCCGAACAGCACCACCGCGCCCGCGACGAACACCCAGAGCGGGACGCCGCCGTCGCCGGAGCCACCCGATTTGGCCGAGGAGTCGGCCTTGGGACCGGGAGTTCCGGTGCCCGCCTTGGTGAGGGTGAAGGTGCGGGTGCCGCTGACCGGATGGCCATCCGCGGAGGTGACCCGGTACGCGATCTTGTAAGCGCCGACCGGACCCAGTTCGCCGACCTCGATGCTGACGGTCGGGCCCTCCACCTTGGGCTGGCCCTTGGACCAGAGGTTGCCGTCCGGACCGGTGACCGTCATGGACGGATAGCCGGCCTGTAGATCCTCGTTGAAGGTGACGCTGGCGCGCGCGGGGGAGACCTCGATCTGCGCGCCGTTCTCCGGGCTGGAGCCGATGGCGGCCGAATGCGCATTGGCCACACCGCCGCCCAGCAGGGCGAAACCGGTGATGAACAGGCCGGTCAGGATACCGGCGAAGAGCTTGCGGCTCATGACTTCCGGCTCCGCAGCACGCTGCCCAGACCCAGGGCCGCACCGAGGGCGCCGAGCACCAAGCCGATACCGCCGAGCCAGCGGGCGGTGTCGTCGGTGTCCTTGCTCGCCTTGGCCTCGGTGGTGGTCGCGGCGTGATCGTCATCGCCGCCACCGGCCGCCAGGGTCAGGGCCGGGGCGGGGTGCTCCGGCTCGCTGCCATCGGAATTGTCCTGCTGATCCCAGACCACGACCTTGCCGTCGCTGTAGGTCTGGGCGGCGGGGAAGGTGACCTTCTCCTGTTTGGGCAGCGCGACCGAGAGGACGAAGCGCTGGAACTGACCGGGCGCCACCCCGGCATTGCCGGGATCGGCGGTCCAGGTGACGGTGACGGCCTCGCCCTTGTCGTTCTTGTCGACCTTGGACGACCAGCCCGGCAGGGGTTCGGTGCGCGCGCTCTTCAAATTCGGCAGCGCGACACTGACTTTGGTGGTGGATGCGGTATCGGATTCGGTGGGCACCTTGAAGGTGGCGACCGCGTAGCCGCCCTGGGACGCGCCGGGCGCGTCGACGGTGACGTGCGCGGACGCGATGCCCGTGCCGAACAGCGTCAGGGTGGCGGCCGCCGCGACCGCGCCGAACGCGCGGGAGGGGGAGATGTGCATGGGTGAATGGCCTCTTCTGGCAAAGGGTTACGGATTTCGCGAATCACACCGTGACCGGTGGCGCCCGAGAACCCTTCGCGCCCAGCGTCAACCGCTGTTCGACCTCGGCCGCGATGGCGGCCCAGCGTCCGATCCGCCGCACGACCCGTACCGCGGGGCGGGTGAGCACCGCCCGAACCGCCTGGGACACAAGCAGATACAGGCGTTCGGCGATCAGAATCAGCACCGCGAACAGTACGGCGGCCCCGGCATGCGCCGCGGCCATGACGCCGTCGTTCACGAAATCGCCTGCCGCTGAGACGTGTCCGGAGTGCGCCATGCCGCTCAGGGCGACGTGGCAGACCGGCTGACCCAGCGCCATGAGAACAGGCAGTACGAGGGGCGAGTGCGATACCGCCGTGATCGCCCCGATGGCCGCGGTGGCGACCAGCAGCAGGGTCAGCCCCGCCGAATCCGGATAACCGCCACCCGCGACACCGTGCGCGCCCACGGCGAGCACCGCCATGGCGACAGCCGCCAGCGCCCCGCGCAACCGCCCACCGTCATCCCGTCGCGACCGCCCACCGTCATCCTGGCGCGACCGCCCACTGCCATCCTGGCGCGACCGCCCACTGCCATCCTGGCGCGACTGCCCACCGTCATCCTGGCGCGACCGCCCACTGTCACCCTGGCGCGACCGCCCACTGCCATCCTGGCGCGACCGCCCACTGTCACCCTGGCGCGACCGCCCACCGTCATCCTGGCGCGACCGCCCACTGTCACCCTGGCGCGACCGCCCACCGTCATCCTGGCGCGACCGCCCACTGCCACCCCGGCGTGCTTGTGGCCGGGATCCACACCCGCTGTACTCCAGCGGTTTTCGTCGCATCCCGGCCGAAGGCGCGCCGGAATGCCGGGGCGGCCTGGTCATTTCGAGCTCGGCACGGGACGCTGCTCAGTTCACGCCGAGGCGTGCGAGCACATCGGCTTCGATACCGGAGAGCTCGTTGGAAATGGAGGCGTGCACGGCGCGCCGGCGCTGCACCGGCATCTGCGAGGCGGTGCGAATGGCCGCGGACAGCGATTCCAGCCGGTCGCGGGTGGCGGCGGTGAACTTGGCGGTTTCGCCGTCCTTGGGATTCTTGCGCTCCAGATCGGCGAGTGTGGACTCCACATTCGCCAGTCGCGCCTGCAATTTCGCACCGGGCCCGGCGAATTCGCCGAGCTGGTTCACGCCCACACCCAACTGCTGTGCCCGCCGGGTATCCAACTGCGCCCGCAGCATGGTCGCGCCCCGATAGGCGAGCGGCGCGAGCACCGGCACCAGAATCCGCGCCACACCCAGGTACTTGCGCACCGAGGCCACGCTGAACGGATCCCGCTCGGCCTTGGCCGCCAACTTCAGCGCGGCCTTCTCCTCGGCCTGCAATTTGGCGATCTCGGCCTGCGCGACCTTCTTCTGGGTGCGCGCCTCACCACGATGCTTCTTACGCTCGTTCTTGGCGCCCAGCTTGGCCTCCATAGCGGCCTTATGCTTCAACGCCTTGGCCTCGGCCCGCCGACTGACCTTCTTCTTGCGCTTGGTGAACAACCCCATAGATGGCCTCCGTCATGCTGGTTCGCCATGGCAGCACAGGGCCGGGGGAATTGCCTGTCCGCCCATGAAACACAGTTCGACCGTCACCCTATCGGTTCCCGATCCCACACCGCGAGCACCATGCCCAAAGCCCCGCATTCCCGCTCTCCTCTGCGCGCCGAGGGACGCGAAGCGGGCAATGTCGGCGGTTGAGGCCATACTGCTAGGCGTGTATTCGGGCATCGGTGACCATGGCGAGCGGGCCGCGTTCCTAGACGCGCGGGCCTTGATCGGCTGCCGCCACCGGCTGCTCCTGGACTCCACACACCCCCGGGTGCTGACCGGAGTCGCCGAGGACGCCGGCGTGCAACAGCGACGCGAGGCCGCCGCCGCGCATCGGATCACCGTGCGAGACACCCTGGTCGGCGGCGATCCGGCCCGCTGGACCGTCATCGATCCCGCCCAGCCGGCGGGCCGCCGCGCCGAGGCGACCATGGCCGCCATGGAAGCGGGTGCGGACCGCATCTGGGGCGGTCTGCTACCGCAGGAGTCCGATACCGGCCGCCGCGGCGGCTGCGAAATCCTCTGGCGTGACCCCGATCGCGGCGGTTACATCCCGATCGTGGTGGTCAATCACAAGGTGACCGATCCGCGGCAACCGGATCCGGCCGACTTCCATCCGATGACCAGCGGCCTCTACGCCTGGACCCCCAAACCGGACCGCTATGTCCGCACCCGCCCGCAGCCGCGCGATCAGCAACGCCTGGCGCACCTGTACCGCATGCTGCAGCGGCACGGCTACGCCAGCCCCGCCCTGGTGGGCGGTGCGATCGGATATGCCTTCGACCGCATCCTGATTCACGATCTGGGCCCGATCCTGGACGACTACGACCGCCGCTATGCCGACCGCATCGCGGTGGTCCGCGGTGAACTACCCACGGTCCCGTCCAAGGTCCCCGAATGCCGCCAGTGCCCGTGGTGGTCCCGCGCTCCCGAGGAGGGCGGTCTCAGCTGTGCGCAGTGGCTCGCCGACCATCGCGATGTGAGCCTGGTCGCCCCCGGCGCCCGCGCCGAGGTGCTGCGTCGGCACGGCGTCGACACCATCGACGATCTGGCCGCCTGGACCGGTGACGAACCGGACGACTGGCATTTCGAGCTATTCACCGAAACCGTTGTGACAGCCCGGGCCTGGGCCACCGGCGCCCCCCTGGTGCGCCGCGTCGACCAGGTGCGGGTGACCCGCGCCGACGTCGAGGTGGATGTGGACCTGGAGAGCTATCAGGAGCACGGCGCCTACCTGTGGGGCACCCTGCTGGACGGCGTCTACCGCCCCTTCGTCACCTGGGATCCGCTGCCCACCGAGGATGAGGGCCGCTCCTTCGCCGAATTCTGGGCCTGGCTGATGCGGGTCCGCGCCGACGCCGCCGCGGCGGGCAAAACCTTTGCCGCCTACTGCTATTCGCGCACCGCCGAGGACAAGTGGCTGTACGAGTCGGCGCGCCGCTTCGCGGGCATGCCCGGCATCCCGACCGAGCGCGAGATCCAGAAGTTCGTGGACAGTCCGCAGTGGGTGGATATGTTCCAGGCCGTCTCGGAGCAGTTCATCTGCCCGAACGGCAAGGGCCTCAAGAAGATCGCCCCGGTCGCCGGTTTCTCCTGGCGGGATCCCGAAGCCGGTGGTGAGGCGTCCATGAGCTGGTACCGCCTGGCCGTCGCCTACGAGGGCGGCGAGCCCGATATGTCGCAGCGCACCCGCATCCTGGAGTACAACGAGGACGATGTGCAGGCGACGAAGGTGTTGCGTGACTGGATGACCCAGCGGGCCGATATCGAGGTTCCCGCGATCGCGGATTTCACGGGACGTAATATCGCGTCGTGACCGAACACGTCGAACACCTGGAGTTTCAGGCCGAGACCCATCAGCTCCTGGAGCTGATGATTCACTCGGTCTATTCGAACAAAGACACCTTCCTGCGGGAACTGATCTCGAATGCCTCGGACGCGCTGGACAAGCTGCGCCTGGAGTCGTTCCGCGACAAGGATTTGCAGGCCGACACCTCGGACCTGCATATCGAACTGTCGGTGGATCGCGAGGCCCGCGTGCTCACCGTCCGCGACAACGGTATCGGCATGTCCCGTGCCGAGGTCGTGGATCTGATCGGCACGCTCGCCAAATCCGGCACCGCCACCCTGCGCAAACAGCTGCTCGAGACCAAGTCCGATGCCGCCGCCGAGGAGCTGATCGGCCAGTTCGGCATCGGCTTCTACTCGACCTTCATGGTCGCGGACAAGGTCACCCTGACCACCCGCAAGGCGGGCGAAACCACCGGCACCCGTTGGGAATCCGCCGCGGGCAGCTCCACGTACACCATCGAGGAGCTGGACGACGCCCCGCAGGGCACCGCCGTCTCGCTGCATTTGAAGCCCGCCGACGATGAGGACCACCTCTTCGACTACACGATGGAGTGGAAGCTCCGCGAAATCGTGAAGAAGTACTCGGACTTCATCGCCTGGCCCATCCGGATGGATGTCGAGCGCACCGTCACCGAGGGTGAGGGCGAGGACAAGACCGAGAAGACCCGCACCGAAACCCAGACCCTGAACTCCCAGAAGGCACTGTGGACCCGCCCGCGCGGCGAGGTCTCCGATGAGGAGTACAAGGAGTTCTACAAGCACGTCTCGCACGCCTGGGATGATCCGCTGGAGATCATTCCGATGAAGGCGGAGGGCACCTTCGAGTATCAGGCGCTGCTGTTCCTGCCCTCGACCGCGCCGTTCGACCTGTTCACCCGTGAGCACAAGCGCGGCGTGCAGCTGTATGTCCGGCGGGTGTTCATCATGGACAACTGCGAAGAGCTGATGCCGGAGTACCTGCGCTTCGTCAAGGGCGTGGTGGACGCGCAGGATCTGTCGCTGAATGTCTCCCGGGAGATCCTGCAGCAGGACCGGCAGATCCGGATGATTCAGAAGCGCCTGGTCAAGAAGGTGCTGTCCACGGTCAAGGATATGCAGAAGGCCGAGGACCAGACCAAGTACCAGACCTTCTGGCGCGAGTTCGGCCGAGTTCTCAAGGAGGGCATGCTCTCCGATTCGGACAATCGCGAAACCATCCTGGGCGTTTCGTCTTTCGCGTCCACGCATTCGAGCGAGGAGCTCACCACCCTCGCCCAATATGTGGAGCGCATGCCGGAGACCCAGCAGGCGATCTACTACATGACCGGCGAGTCCCGCGAGCAGATCGAGAACTCCCCGCATATCGAGGCGTTCAAGGCCAAGGGCCTCGAGGTGCTGATCCTGACCGATCCGGTCGACGAGATGTGGGTGGGTTCGGTTCCCGAATTCGCCGGGCAGCCACTGCAATCCATCGCCAAGGGTGAGGTGGATCTGGAGTCCGAGGACGAGAAGAAGGAGTCCGAGGCGCTGCGCGAGCAGCAGGACAAGGACTTCGCCGATCTGCTCGGCTGGTTGCAGACCACGCTGGAAGAGAATGTGAAGGAGGTCCGCCTGACCTCCCGCCTCACCACCTCGCCCGCCTGCATCGTGGGTGATGTGTTCGATTTCACACCGCTGCTGGAGCGCATGTACCGCGCCTCCGGTCAGCTGCTCCCGGACAGCAAGCGCATCCTCGAACTCAACCCGGCCCACCCGTTGGTGACCGGTCTGCGGGACGCGTTCGCGAAGGTCAAGGACGACGCCGACAAGCCCGCCGATCTCACCGAGACCGCCGAACTGCTCTACGGCACAGCGGTTCTCGCCGAGGGCGGCGAACTCAAGGATCCGGCCCGCTTCGCCCGGGTCCTCGCGGATCGTCTCACCAGATCACTCTGACCCGCTGATCTCTCGTGCCCCCTGTGGAATCCACAGGGGGCACGATTGTTAGGGGGCACGATTGTTCGATAGCGGCATTCGGTCATACCCAGCATCGGTGAAATGTGACGCTCGCAATGATCCGATGATTTCGGGAACTCCCCTCCGGCGCGTACGTTGTACGTCTTGGTCGTAAGTTTTTCGTGTTCGTGTATTACATGCTCGCGCTGAACATCGTGCGGGCGCTTCTCTTGCCAGCCAAGTTGCAAGCCGCCTTCTGATTCGACCCGGTCGCCGTGACCGCGGCGGCCGATGCAGCATCCAGCAGGAGAAAGTTATGGTTCAGGGCACCGTCAAGTGGTTCAACGCGGAGAAGGGCTACGGCTTCATCGCCCGCGAGGACGGCCCCGATGTGTTCGTTCACTACTCTGAAATCGAAGGCAACGGCTACCGCCAGCTCGAAGAGGGCCAGGCCGTGAGCTTCGAAATCACCGAGGGCAAGAAGGGTCCGCAGGCCGCGGCCGTCCGCCCCCACTGAGATTTCCGGCAGGGTGCTGAAGCCTCCGCGTCCGCCGACCTCGTGAAATAACAAGGCCTGTCCCGCCTCTTCGCGACTTCAGCGCACGGCTGAGTGCCGTCTGCAGTCGCGAACGCGTAGGACCGGCCAGGGCGCAACGGATTTCGGGGGTCCCTCGGGAGTTACCCCGATCCTCACGAAATCAGTTGTCGCTATCGCGGCAAAGAGCAAGGCCCGCACCATCTTCGGTGCGGGCCTTGTGCCGTATTCGGGTTTCGGGGCGGAGCCCCGAATGGGGTTTGGGGGCGAAGCCCCCATTCCCCTCCCATCTCAGGCGAGGTGAAATTTAACGGGGCGCCATGCGCAGTGCGCCGTCCATGCGGATGGTCTCACCGTTCAGGTAGTCGTGCTCGGTGATGTACTGCGCCAGCTGCGCGTACTCGTCCGGGCGGCCCAGGCGGGACGGGAAAGGCACACCGGCCTCGAGGCCCTTGCGGTACTCCTCGGTGACACCGGCGAGCATCGGGGTGTCGATGATGCCGGGGGCGATGGTGTTGACCCGAATGCCGAACTGCGCCAGGTCACGCGCGGCCGGAATGGTCATACCGGCGACGCCGCCCTTGGAGGCGGAGTAGGCGATCTGCCCGATCTGCCCCTCGAACGCCGCCACCGAGGCGGTGTTGATGATGACGCCGCGCTGGCCGTACTCGTCGACCGGTTCGGTCTTGGCGATGGCGTCGGCGGCCAGGCGCATCACATTGAACGAGCCGAGCAGGTTCACGGTGATGACGGTGCGGAACAGCTCCAGATCGTGCGGGCCGTTCTTGGACAGGATGCGTCCCGCCCAGCCCACACCGGCGCAGTTGACGACAATACGCAGCGGCACACCGGATTCCACGACCTTGGCGACCGCGGCGGCCACCTCGTCACCGCTGGTGACGTCGGTCGGGATCAGGGTGACACCGGCCGGGACGCTGTCGCCCGCGCGCTCGATCGACTGGGCCAGGTCCAGGCCGAACACGGTGGCGCCGGCATCGGCGAGGCGCTTGGCGGTGGCCGCACCGAGGCCGGAAGCACCTCCGGTGACGATGGCGGCGGAGCCGGAAATCTCCACGGTGATTGGTCCTCTCGAACGTGGAGCGCCCTCTCACTGGCCCTCCGTCAACAAGCACTGTAATTTCCGCTCGCCGCTTCGCCGCGGGCGGGGTTCGCGGCGGTATTTTCTGCCCTTCGCTTCGCTGCGGGCGGGGTTCGCGGCGGTATTTTCTGCCCTCCGCTTCGCTCCGGGCGGGGTTCGCGGCCCTGAAGTCCCGGTTCTTCCCTCCCTCCGCTCCTCCGCTTCGCTCCTCCGCTCCACTCAGTCCAGAACCGGGACGGCCGCGAACTTTGCGGGCGGGTCCGCTTGGTTGGCTTGGGGTTTGGAAGCCGGCTCGGTAGTTTGCGAACACGGGTGTTCGTTGAGTGCTAGGGTTGCTGTCATGAACGCCCACGCGGCCCGACGTTCGCGCCGTGGTCTTTTCCACTCCGCCCGGCAAGTGAGCGGGCAACGCATTCTGGTCACCGGTGCCGCGCGCGGTATCGGGGCGGCGCTGGCCCGGCAGTTGCATGCCCGGGGTGCCCGGGTGGCGCTGCTCGGTATCGAGGAGGGGCTGCTGGCCGAGGTGGCCGCCGACTGCGGGGAGGCCCCGTGGCGGTACTGCGATGTCGGTGATCCCGCGCAGGTGCAGCGGGTGGTCAATTCGCTCACCATGGAATTGGGGGGTCTGGACGCGGTGGTGGTGAATGCCGGTATCGCACGCCAGCTTTCGCTGCTGGACGGTGATGCGACGGTGCTCGAGGAGACGCTCACCGTCAATGTGCTCGGCGCGTACTACACCCTCCGCGCGGCGGGCCCGCATATCGCGCATCCGGGCGGATACGTGCTGTTGGTGTCGTCGCTGGCCGCCGCCATCCACCTACCCCTGGCCGGTGCCTACAGCGCGTCGAAGGCGGCGCTGGAGGCGCTCGGCGACACCCTGCGCATCGAACTGCGCCATACCGGTGCGAAGGTCGGCATGGCCTATTTCGCCGAACTCGATACCGAGATGACCAGCCGGGGTTTCGGCACCGACGCAGCGCGCAGCATTCTGGGTCGCAGCACCGTCTCCGGAATCGCACCGCTCGGCCCGGCCATCGACGCCATGGAGCGCGCCCTGGCCCGCCGTTCGCGCCGCGTCTTCTCCCCGTACTGGGTGGGAGTGGTGCTGAGTTTCCGAGGGGTGGGGCAGCGGGTTGTCGACTACGCTCTGCGGCACGGTGTCGCACCGGCTTTGGCCGTGGCGACGACCGAGCCGGTGGCCTTCACCACCGAGCAGCCTGCCCGCCCGCCCAGAATGAGGAAGCTCGCCTGATGGCCGATTCGGCAGTCACCGCCCGCCAGCTGCCCCGAGGCCGCCACGGTCTGCCGCGCGAGACGGTGATCGCCGCGCAGCGCGATCGCATCCTGCTGGCCATGGCCGAGGCGATGGCCGAAAACGGTTATGTCGGAACACCCGTCGCCGCGGTCATCAAACGCGCCGGTGTTTCACGCGAAACCTTCTATGAGCAATTCCGTTCCAAGGAAGACTGTTTCGAGGCCGCCTACGAGCGCGCCGTGGAGTTGATGCTCACCGGTATCATCGCCGTCACCGGCGCGGAGTTCGACGGTGAGACCCAGCCCGAACGCATCGAACGCGTGCTGGGCGCGTACCTGGATGCGCTGGCCGCCGAACCCGCCTACGCCAGACTGTTTCTCGTCGAGGTGTACGCGGTCGGCCCGGAGGCCATCATCCGGCGCACGCATCTACAGGAGACCTTCGTCGCCATGGTCGCCGATATTCTGCGCGCCGATACCGATGATCAGCTTTTCGCCTGTCAGACCCTGGTGGCGGCGTTGTCGGCGATGGTCACCAATCGTATTGCGGTGGGCGATATCGACGGCCTGCGCGCCCTGCGCGATCCGCTGGTCGCCCTGGTGCGCCGCAGCGGCGCCCTCTTCGGTGAGACCTCGGAGACCTAGGCGCTCAGGGCAGTTCGAACTCGGGCTGCTCCGGCGCGACGGCTCGTTCCGGCGTCCGCGCGAATGCCCTGCGGCGCAATACCAGTAGCACCGCACCGGCCGCCGCGGGCAGGACCGCGCCGAGCGCGACCGCGCCGAGCGTCCCCACGCCGGGGGCGAGCGTGCCGAGCAGGGTGACCGCGCCGAAGTACAGGAACAGCAGACCCGATGCGGTGGCGATGGTGCGCTCGGGAATGTGCTTGCCCACGGTCACGCCGATGAGAATGGCCAGGCCGCCCGCGGCGACCATGCCCGCGACCGAACCGATCCAGACCGCGACCCAGCCGTTCTTGGTGGCCAGGGCCATGGTGGCGAACATGGTGCGGTCGCCGAGTTCGGCGAGCAGGAACGCGGACAGGACCACGAAGAAGGCCGAGCGCGATGTGGTCTGCGGGGCCGCGGCTTCGGCATCGTCCTCGCCGGTGCGGCCCGGCAGCACCTCGCGCAGTGTCCACAGGCCGACCGCGATCAGGGTGGCGGCGGCGAATAGCGAGATGAGATCGGTGGGCAGCGCCGCGCCGAGGAAATGGCCGACGCCGACGGCGATGAGGTTCACCAGAATGCTGGCGACGGTGATGGCGGAGAGCACGATCCACCAGCGGTAGCGCAGTGCGAAGGTCAGGGCCATCAGCTGCGATTTATCGCCCAGTTCGGCGAGGAAGAGCGCGCCGAAGCTCAGCAATATCGTGGTGATCATGTTTCTCGGCTCCCAGGTTCTCCGGCCTGCCGACTGAATTCGCGGGGGCGCTTCAGCCTGCATCCGCACCGTGATCGGTTTGGCTGTCATGGCCGAAGGTCTCGCCCACCGGATGATTCCGGTTCACGCAGCCGGATCCGGGAGGATCAGTATGTCGACTACATGATTGGGGGCTACTCCCCTTCGCTCTGAGCGACACTACTCCGGCAAACCCGGCATCCGCAAACACATATGGCCGAAATCGCAATGCGCGCAATAAGTTTGGGCGCGCTGCCGAGAAGTTTCGGGAACCCTTACGCGGCCAGCAGCATAGCCAGAACCGCGGTGTCGGGATCGCTGATCGGATCGACCCCCACCCGGGAGACCATCGATGTCACGGCCCCGTCGACATCGGTTTCCACCCAGGCCGCCCGATGCTCCAACCCCAGGTGGGGCAGCCCCGGAAGCAGCAGGGTACCCGAGGCCGCGCCCGCGCATTCGGGCAGCGACGGCCGGGTCTCACGCGGCGGATGCAACATGATCAACGCCGGTGGCACATGTTCGGCAAACTGCCCCGGCAGCAGTGCGGCATCGCCCAGTACGGTGCCCTCGGCGATGACGAGCCCGACCATACCGGGTTGCGGATCATCGGGCAGCTCCTCGCGCGCCCCGAATACCGTTGTGGTGGGCAGGATTCCCGGCAGGCTGGCCACCCGCACCGCGAGTACCAGTACCTGTGCCCATTCCTTGGTGGAGTCGGGCCAGCGCCCGGAGATGACGAACCCGCGCAAGGATCCGCGCGCCTGTTCCGCTGATGAGAGAAACGGCAACACACCGATCTGCTCGCTCATCGTGTGCCTCCCGAGGTGACGAATCGGGGCGGCTATGCCCATTTCAGTAGTACCCGAGTTTGTACCTGGTCATGTCTGGCACACAAGTACCAAAGAGTGCCAGCACTCGGACACCCCGTCCGACATTGGTCCGGTCACGCGCAAGGCCCGCGAACCGGCTGGTTCGCGGGCCTCGAAGTGCGTGTGGGCGCGGGGGCTGCGTCCCCATTGCCCGCCCGGGTCTCGGAATACCCCGCCACCCGGGGGTGTGGGGGTGATCAGCCCCCAACGGAATCCCGGCTCATCAGCCGAAGATCAGGCCCTTGCCCTGAGTGGTGGCACGGGTGAAGCGATCCTGCACCTCGGCCCAGTTGACCACGTTCCAGAACGCCTTGACGTAGTCCGCCTTGACGTTCTTGTACTGCAGGTAGAAGGCGTGCTCCCACATGTCCAGGCCGAGCAGCGGGATGATGCCCAGCGGCACATTGCCCTGCTGATCGGTGAGCTGGAAGGTGAGCAGCTTGCCGGCCAGGGTGTCGTAGCCCAGCCACGCCCAGCCCGAGCCCTGCAGGCCGTTGGCGGCCGCGGAGAACTGCGCGACGAACTTGTCGAACGAACCGAACTGGTCGGTAATGGCCGCGGCCAGATCGCCGACCGGCTTGTCGCCGCCGTCCTTGGACAGGCTCTTCCACCAGATGGAGTGGTTCACATGGCCACCCAGGTGGAAGGCCAGGTTCTTCTCGTTCAGGAAGATGGCGGCGTGGTCACCGGCCTCGCGGGCGGCTTCCAGCTTCTCGAGCGCGGCGTTGGCGCCGGCGACGTAGGCGGCGTGGTGCTTGGTGTGGTGGATCTCGTTGATCTGCCCGGAGATGAACGGCTCCAGAGCGCTGTAGTCGTAATCCAGATCTGGCAGCGTGTATTCAGCCACGATGTCCCTTCCTCAGTGTCGGGGCTGTGCGCCCTCGGCAATTGTGCCCAGGGGCACCCAACCATCATTCGTACACCCGCTTCGATGCAACCGGGGTGTGCGCCCCCTCATTCCGATCCGGGGGCGGCGTCCCACTCCTTGGACTGCCCGGCCGTGTGCGTCCCACACATGGACAGGGCCGCCCCGCGGTATGCGGTGCGGCCCTTCGGCTCGGCGCGGGGACTGGCCCGGAAAGTTACAGCGGCGGGACGATATTCGGCTTCATGGTGCGCGGATCGCCCGCGTCGTGCGCCTGCCACCAGCGCACACCCCCGGCGACGAAGTCGGTCAGGGCGATGTCGTTGCCCTGTTTGTCGGTGACGGTGACGCCGTCGAACCACACCCGCACATCGAGTTCGCGCGGATCGATGCCCTCTTCCTGGGAGATCTCCAGCAGGTGCGCGGCCGGGCGGTCGGCCAGCACGGTGTCGAAGCTGAGCAGTTTGCGCCACTGCGTCCAGGCCTTATCGCTCAGATCGAAGAATTCCCAGCCGTGCAGTGCGCCGCCGCCGAAACTGCTGACCGCGTCGTGCAACCCGTCGAGTTCGAGGGGGAGTACGACCGGGTCGAGATCGTCCCAGCGCTGCCGGCGCAGGGAGGCGGCGACCCGGCTGACCCCGGTCAGGGTCAGGTAGATGTCACAGTCCTCCGGCGGTGGCCCGCTCTCGGGGAGGGTGAGTACGTCGAGTTCCAGCCGTAGTGTCCCGGCCGCCGCGTCGACGTCGATTCCCAGGCATGTGGCCTCGGAGAGTGCGGTGTTGAGTCCGGTGATGTCCAGTCCGTCGAGTAGCCCCCTGCTCACAGTCATAGCGCCAGGCTACCGATCTTGCCAGCGTGCGCCGAGGATTTCGGATTTTCTGTAGTGTTGTCGTTTTTTTCGGATGCGAACGGAACCGATCCGGAACCGCCGCCGTCCAAACAGATATCGGGTCGGTCGCTCCGAGAGGTGGAGGGGACGTTTCGGAGCGGTCGACCGGATGTTTCGGACCGATCGACCAGACATTTCGGACAGTTCTCAACCTGTGGATCAGGTTGTGGATTATGTGGATAACTCCCACTCCGATACCCGCCACGGCAGGCTTCGCCGGGACAGAACTCCCCGGCCCCCGCACGCCCGTGGCAGGATCGATTCCGTGACCGGTCCCCATATCCCCTCGATCCCGATCGAGGAGGTACCCGCGGAGTTCGACACTGCCGCGCCCAGGGCGGCCACCGACTCCGCGCCCGTCCTGCTGCTCGATGTGCGCGAAGAGGACGAGTGGCGGCTCGGGCATGCGCCCGGCGCCCTGCACATCCCCCTGGTCGACGTGCCCGCACGCCTGGACGAATTGAACTACGACGCCGAGATCTTCGTGATCTGCCGGCAGGGCGGCCGCTCGGTGACCGCCGTGCAATTCCTGGAATCGGTCGGTATCGAGGCCGTCATGGTCGAGGGCGGCATGGTGGCCTGGCAGCGCGCCGGGCGCCCGCTCACCGGTGACAATCCGGACGAGGCGAAGGTCTACTGATGAACGGGGGGAACGTGGCAGATCGGCGACCCGCGGTCGTACAGCCGTGTGCCCGCTGCGGGGCCCGCTGGGCCGTGCAGGGCAAACCGCTGCACTGGTGCCCGCGCTGCCACGGTGTACTGCTCTCACCCGCCCCGGTGGACGCACCGCCCGCGCGGCGCAACTACCGCTGGGTGGCCCGCCCGCCCGGCCGCACCTCGCGTCCCGCGCGGGCGGTCCGGCCGCGGCCGGAGCCGCAAACGCCGCGCTACGACCGGATTCCGCGCTGGGGATTGCAGGATCGCGTCCCGGAAACCGTCGCCACGCCGGTCGGCCGACTCGAGGCGCTCACCGCGCGCCTGCCCCGGCTGCTGATCGCCACGGCGGTCTCCTTCGGCGTCGCCGCCCTGGCCGAACTGGGCCGCTACGGCATTCTGCTGCGCAACCGCACCCGGTTGATCCAGCCGTGGCTGCTGTGGATCTCCGATGGGGCGGTGACGGTCTCGTCGATTCTGGCCGCGCTGCTGGCGCTGCTCACCGCGGTCGCGCTGGTCGGCTGGCTGGTGCAGGCCCGCCGCACCGCGTATGCCGCTGTGCGCCGGGCGGATCCGCGACCGCGTATCGAACTCTTCCTCGGTTGCCTGATTCCCGGGGTGAATCTGCTGTGGCCGGGTGTCTTCCTCACCGAGGCCGTCAAGACCGGCGAACTGGATTCTCGGCTGCTGCGCGCGGTCCGAATCTGGTGGGCGGCGTGGATTCTCAATGGCGTGCTGGTGGTGGCGGTGCTGCTGTACCGCTTCGCGGGCACCCTGCAGGTGCGCGCGGACGGCGTCCTGGTGACCATGTGGACCGATCTGGTGGCGGCCGGGGTCGCGGTGCTGACGCTGTGGCTGGTGCGCGCCTTCGCCGGGGTCGATCTGCGCGGTGAACCGCTCACCGTGCGGCGCTGGCTGCCCGCGACCGCGCCCGCCGTTCCGGTGATCGCGCCGGTGCGGCCCGCGGCCGATCCGGAATCCGATTCCGCCGGGCGCGCGCCCGCGCGGCACGTCGGGAATGATGAGGCGACCGCATTGAATCCGGCGGAAGCAGAGCACGAGGAGGTATTGGCGAAGTGAGCCGGGCCAGTCGCGCACCATTCGTGGTGGCGCACCGGGGGGCGTCGGCGGCGCGACCCGAACACACCCTCGCCGCATACGATCTCGCGCTGCAGGAGGGCGCGGACGGTGTCGAATGCGATATCCGGCTGACCAAGGACGGACAGCTGGTCTGCGTGCACGACCGCACCGTGGACCGGACCTCCGACGGTATCGGCGCGGTGTCGGAGATGACCCTGGACGAGTTGCGCGCCTTGAACTTCGGCACCGAGGCGGAGCCGTCGCCGGTGCTGACCCTGGCCGAACTCATCGAGCTGGTGCTGGATTGGAAGAGTCGCCCCACCAAGCTTTTCATCGAGACCAAACATCCGGTGCGCTTCGGCGCGCTCGTCGAGACCACCCTGCTGAACGAATTGCAGCGCTACGGAATTGCCGCCCCGGCCTCGGCCGACCACTCGCGCGCGGTGGTGATCTCCTTCGCCGCCACCGCCGTCTGGCGCATTCGCCGCGCCGCGCCGCTGCTCCCGACCGTCCTGCTCGGCGAGTCCTCCCTCTACCTCTCCGGCGGCGCGGCCACCACCGTGGGCGCCACCGCCATCGGCCCCTCGGTCCGCACCCTGCGCGAACACCCGGACCTGGTCGACAAGGCCGCCGCCGCGGGCCGCGCCACCTACGTCTGGACCGTCGACGCACCGGAGGATGTCCGCCTCTGCTCGGACCTGGGCGTCAGCTGGATCGCCACCAACCACCCCGGCCGTACCAAGGGCCTGCTCCCGGTCGCGTAATCCGCTGTAGCGCAGCCCGCTTCGCGGGGCCGAATGCGGGCGGACAGCCCGAACCCGGCACACGTCCGCGCCGTCGGCGATCGGCTTCGACTGACCCTGTAACTTTGCCAACCATGGGTAAGAGCAAGCGCCTTGTACCCATGGTTTCGTTGGTGAGCAGGTCAGGGGCTTCTTAGGTGGGCTGAACGCCCGCATTCGGCTCTGCATCCCGGAGATATCCCGGAACAGGTCTGCACTCGGAGCCGTACAAGCGCATACCCCCTACGCGGCGGTGTCGAACCAGACGAGTTCGATTGCCTCGCGGGTCTTGTCGTCTTGGTCCGGCCAGATGTGGGTGTAGATGTCCAGTGTGACCTTCGCGCTGGCATGGCCCATACGCCGCTGAACGGTCTTCACGTTGATGCCGTGACGGATCAGGCTCGAGGCGTAGAAATGCCGGAAGTCTCGCCATGTGTACGCGCGGGAAAGGGCTGTCGTAGCTGCGACACGGTGCAGCCAGTCGCCCATGTCCTTGCTGCTGTACGGCTTGTCGTTCGCCGTCTGAAACAGCAAGTCGTCCAAACCCTTTCCCTCCAGGAAAGACTTAACTTCCGCAACGAGAGATAGGGGCATCGGCACAGTACGGCGACTGGCCTTCGTCTTCAGGACAGAGGTAGGAACCCGAGTCCTTGAGATCTGCTGCATTACCGAAAGCGTCGCACTCTCGATATCGATATCCCGGACGCGTAGTCCTGCTATCTCGGCTGGCCTCAGCCCGCACTGCATGCCGATCAGGATCATTACCCGTATCCGGTTGTCCTTGGCGGCCGCCAGCATGGTCCGGCCCTCATCGAGAGGCATCAGGTTCTCTGGCAGCACCTCGGCGTCGATATGGGGAAGTTTCACCGTGGCCGCATGGTTCTTCACCAACACATCGTCGGCAACAAGCTGATTCAAGACCGCTTTAAGCATGTCCAATCGACGCTTGACGGTCCCTGGTTGAAGTGGCTTGCCGTCTCTCCACGGTCGCCCCTTGAGAAGCACGTCCACCCAATCGCGAACATCTGGTGCTCTCAGGTCCGAAATCGCTACCCGGTGGAGTTTTCCGAGATCGTTGTACAGCGCCCAACGTTGCTGTTCCGTTCCGTCGGTGGCAGCGCGCCCTGCCCATTTCTCGACAGCCTTGCCTAGCAGCTGTTTTGACAGGCTCGGATCAACGTAGGTGCCCTTCGCCAGCTGCTCTTCTAACTCCCGCTTGCGAAAGCGGGCAGTACCGGACTCTCTCGTGCTACCAAGCTTTGAGAACGACTCTGACTTCTCCTCGTTGGGATTGTCCGCGTACCAGCGGACCAGGTACTTCCCGTTCTTGCTTTGTATCCAAACGCTTGCCATTGGCTACCTACGATGTTGTTGCGAAGTGGCTGTTCTGCCACTCGGTTACGTCGGAGAGGCGGTAGCGACACTGACCGCCTCCGATCCTCGCGAAGCGCGGACCCTTGTTCTCTAGAGCCCAGTTGGCCAGGGTTTTCGGTGAGAAGCCGAGAACCTCGGAGACCTCTTTGCGACTGAGCCACTCGTTTGTTCGGGGCAGGGGAGCCCTCCTTGCTGTCCAGGTCTGCCGGTTCGCCCGACAGAGCACACATTACGTCTGACCAACTAGTTGGACAAACAGGTTTGACTATGAATATGGACACAACCAGATTGGCTGAGAGGTTGGGTAGGGTGTCGCGCATGAGCAACGATCGGGTCGTTACCCAAGATCTGGGCGACTGGGTAGTGAAGATGGAATGGCCTGCCGGGGTCGAGAACGGCGGCCCTTGTGTACTGCTCATCGAGCCCGCCGATCCGCAGAACTACCCGGCGGGTGGGCTGTCCTCAACTGTCCTGCGAGACATTGACTTTCGCGGAGCGGTTGAGACGTTGCGCCGCCAGTTGAAGGGCTCGCAACCCTCGGGTAAGGCAAGTGAGCGCCACGAAACAAATCGGGCCAAGAGTCTGAGAGATGCACTAGCGCAAG
The DNA here is from genome assembly GCF_001625085.1 of Nocardia acidivorans NBRC 108247. GTDB lineage: Bacteria > Actinomycetota > Actinomycetes > Mycobacteriales > Mycobacteriaceae > Nocardia > Nocardia acidivorans. Next base: position 31,158 of record NZ_BDAW01000045.1, on the reverse strand, counting down.
GGGTTACTGATGAATACCTTGCACTGCTGGCAGCTGCTTACGTGTCGGCCACCAACCGGGGGCAGGCCAAGCCGCTTGACTACCTGGCTGAAATGGTCGGCAAGACGGCAAACACGATCAAGGGCCACCTCTGGCAGGCGCGGAAGAAAGAACTACTTATCGGCAGCGCTGGCCGCGCAGGCGGCCAGCTCACCGGCAAGGCAAACGGGATTCTTGAGCGGATAGCGCCCCCCACCGGGCCGCAACTCCCAAACTGAACACTGATAGGCTCCGGCAGACTGGCGGCCGGGCCGATTGCCCAATCAGCGCAGACAACTACTCTGCGCCCGTCTGGCGGCCAGTCTCAACGGCGGATGTACGACTTGGATTGCCGTTTTTGCTCAACTCGATACGCCTGCATAGCCGCTGGAATATCCGTCACGTTGAACGTGACGTTAGGCCGTGTATGAATCATGCGTTCGATCTCCGCCAGGGTCGGGGTATCGCCGCCAATTTGAGCGGGTTGCAACTGAGACCCTGCAAACTCTCGAAGTTGACTGGGAGAGTTGAAGATTGGCTCTGGCGAAGAACTCAGGTTTACTGCCATGCCGCCGGGAGGCAACCAGCCGCCTGTGTCGTACACCGCAGCACTCTTGAGGTTCTTCACCCACTCTGGTATCCCGGCGGATTTGTTGTAGCCGAGCTGACCCAGGAACGAGCTGGAGCCAAACGATCCGAGATTCTGAAGTGCTTGGGAGACAGACGAATTCGAGCCTGTCGAAGATGCGCCTAGATCTATTGCCTTATCGGCGACATCCCACCAGTGAGAGCTACCGAGCTTGTCGGGTAGCTGTTCCTTGAACGCATCGAAGACCGCGCCAGCACTGCTTGAAGCCCAGGTAGTGAAGATATCCTTCACCGACTTCGCTGAGGACGGTGACGTACCAGAGCTTTCCAACTTCGATATCGCCTCCTGAAGCGTGATATCTGCAAGCTGCTTGTCAGTGTCCGTCGAGTCCGGGTTGTCGTAGACCTCGTTACGCGACTTGTTTGCGGATTCAACGGCCTGCAAGGCGCTGGCATAGGACTTTTCCGAGTCCGTGTACGTCTTGGATAACGCCGGTGCCTGCGGCGCTACGCGAGAACCTCCGTCGACGGTTCCGGCTTTGTCCTTCTCCGCCTGCTTCTTCACCACCGCCGATTGCGCGTCTTGGACGTCGAGATCCGCTTTGCGTTTGTCCGACTCTGAAGCGTCGGACTTCGCGTAGGTCTCATCGCGCTTCTGCTTCGCCTCGGTTACTGCGATCTGGAGCCGCTCCAGTTCCCGTTCGTTCTCATCGGTCCACTGGGCAACCGTCCCTCCGCTCATGAGTGAGTTGATCCCCGCGATAAGCGAATTAGGGAGATGAAACTTGTTCGGAAACTGCGAGTCACCGGCACCGGCACGGCCTGCACCGATACCAGAGGTGCCGTATTGGCCTCCAGCTTCGACGTTGAGCCCTCCGATCGTCGCGGCCATGTGTTCGCTCGAAGCACCGACTTGGAACCAGGTACCGGCCGGACCTAGGCCGGACTCCAGACCAGCCGTAGAGCCACCGATCAACGTGGTAGTTGTGTACAGCCGACGCGCCAGCTTCCCTAGGCCCATCGTGACCTGTTGCAAGAATCCGATGAACCCGGAGCAATCAAAGTTGTTCGGGCCGGTGCCGCCCCACTTGTAGGCGTGGCCTTCTGCCGATTGTGCGGCCTTGACCGCTTCGGAGACACCCGCAGGAGTACCGCCCTTGGCGAACTTCAATCCGCCAGCCAGAGCGGCAGACCGAAGGCCGTACATGGCTTTGTGTCCGCCTACGGCGTCCACTTCGGCTGATGTCCATACGTGTTCGTTCCTGGACAATAGGGCCGGGATGGAATCAGAGGTAGGTCCACCGGCACCGAAGATCGGGCCACCGATCGCCCGGGGTTGAGCATTGATCACCGGAGGCTTACCGGCATCAATCGCAGCCTGATTGATCATCTGGACGAGGACGTTTTGCTTCTTATCTGGAAGCTGTTGTTGCTCAAGACGTTTGATGCTCGCCTGAGCTTCAGCATCATCCAAGACAACTTTGACCGTCTTCTTGTCCCGCTCCAGCTCGGTAACACCGAGATGCAGATCCTCAACCTTCTTACGAAACGTCTCGGGGTCCATCCCCGGAGGAGACGAAATCTCGACCGTATTCTTTTGTGGCACAGCGGCAATCGTGCCGCTAAGCTCTGCGATCTTCGCCTTCAGTTCATCGGTGGCCGCGAACTGTCCCTTGGTGTCTTGAATGAACTGAACTGCGGCCGTGGAAGCCATACCCGTGGCCGAAGCCTCAGTGTTCATGGCCGCAGACAGGTCCGCCGACGCCTGCCCGACGTTGTTCATACGGTCGCGGATCTCGTCCAGGTATCCCGTTGTCAGACCGGACTTATCCGCCGCGGCCTTGTCGCCTTGTAGCGCACGAGCCGCCGCATCTTTCTGCACTGCGTTCAGGCGACTGGTCATCGCCTGAAAGTGTGGATCGTTCAGGATGTTCTTACGAAGATCCTCGTTCACCTGGTTCAGGTAGCCCGAATCCACACCAGATGCGGCCAACACGAACCGGTTTCGGTCGAGCCCGAAACCGGCGGCTTGGTCGATACGTTTGCCGTTGTCCTGAAGCCGCGTTGCGGTGGCATCAATCGTTGCTTGAGTCTGTTTGCCCGTCAGCTGATCGAGAGTCTGCATCTGAGCTTTCATCGCGTCGTCCAGCCGCTTCGCCGCATCAGAGCCCTTATTGAACATCTGGTACAACCCGAATACTGCTCCAGCAGCGCCGCCAACGGCAGTACCCCACGGTCCGAGCATGCTGCCCACCATCGCGCCCATGGCAGCATCCATGCCGACCGTGCCGACCTTCGCAAGCGCGGTCTTGTTGCCGTATTCATCGGTCTGTTGACTCAGCGCGCCGAATGCGATGGTTGCGCCCAACATGGCAACTTGAGTGTTCTTCAAGCCGTTCATGAGCGCAGTCATGCCGGTTGTGGCGGTCGCCTGTGCTCTTGCGCCGACTGTCGCGGCTCCGGCGGCAACATTTCGTAGTCCAGCAACCAGCATGCCGGAGGTTGCAGCGGCCTCCGTTTGTGCCACGGCAAAACGGCCCAAAGCTGTAGTGGCCGCCTGAGTTTCAATTGTCTGCCGTGCTGTCGCGACCGCGTTTGCGAGACGTTGCCGGATGGTCTGTTCCTGTACTGGCAGCTCCCCTCCGATTGCAACCAGGTACGCTCGTTGCACGGCAGTGTGTTCGGTGAGAGCCCGGGTCATCGCGCGGGTAGCGAGAATATTTGCCGGGGTCATGATCGCGGTAAGTCCTCGACCGAAGTTGCCCCAGATCATCGCGACCTCAGAGACACCCTGGATCGCGACCAGGCCGACGAGGGCAGTCGCGGCGATACTGGAATGGTCCGCAAGGAACTTCATCGCAGAACCGAGAACCCGTATGCCGGTCGCCGCCACGGTGCCGGTATCGCCTGCCAGTGACAACAGTGATGTACCTACATCGGTGCCTGCTCTCCCAAGCTGCGACAGCACCGACGAGAGCGAAGAACCTTCCTCACGGACCTTGCCCAGTCCCTGGGACGCTTGGCTTCCGGTCCCCTTCAAGGCATTCAGGAACGATTGGAACTTCTCCCCGCCTGGACTTTTGAAAGCTTCCTTCAGGGCTACAGCGGCCTCACGGATGCGGACCAACGCCCGAACTACCCCGGAATCCTCTGAGAGCCCGAATGTCATTCCAGCACCTTGGTACTGGCCATCTCTCAAGATCGACCAGACACCTTTAGCGCCGTCTGCGGTGTGGCGAAGTCGCAGACCCCACTGTTCGTATGCCGAGGCGTTGCCTTCGATGCTCGCGCCGTTGGATTGGAATGCGTGTCCTAGGTCTGTCATCCCGTCGGCGATACCTTGCGCGGCCTCCTTGACCCGAGGCGCGGCCTTGTCGGCCCACTGCGTTGCGATGGCTAGCCCGTTCTTCATCATCGGGAGGAACGGGCTGAGTGCACCTTCGCCGATTCTGCCCAGTGCTGCATGAAGATTCGACCAGGCACCCTTCAAGGTCTTACCCGATTCGAGCGCGGCACCACCGATATGTTCACGGATAACCCGCTGGAAGGTCGCAGCGTCGACATTGCCGCGCTTCACCATGTCGGATAGACCGTCAGCAGACTTGCCGTACGCCTCTTGCAACCAAGTAAAGATCGGGATGCCACGGTCGGAAAGCTGATTCAGATCGTCGGTGTACGCTTTGCCGCCGGTTTGAACCTTGTTGAGGATAGAGCCCATATCGCCGAGCGAGGTTCCCGCGATAGTCGCAGCATCCGCAGTCAGCTTAAGATATTTGGTCAGGTCTTCCCCGGGCTTCACACCCGCAGCGACCGCAGAAGCCGCGATAGTAGCGGCCTCGCCTAGCCCGAAAGCGGTACCTTTCACGGACGCCAAAGCGGAATCCATGATGCCGGTAACCTTCTGGGCATCGTTACCGAGACCAGCTAGCTTGCCTTTGGCGTCATCGATCGCGGTCATGCGTTGGAGGCCCGCTGTCAACGCGGTACCGATCACTGCGCCAGCTGCTATACAGATACCCGCCGCAGCAGTCTTAAAAGTTGTGCCGATACCCGAAGCAAGGTGAGATCCGATACCGACCCCAGCACGACTCGCGGCCGGTTCCGCGCCTTTAAGGCCCTTCTCAACCTGACCCGGAATCTTGCTGTCTTCGATAACGAGCGAAACATAAGCTTCGCCTAGCTCTACGGCCATCAGGCCACCACATCAATCTCTTGCTCTAGATCCTTCTCCGTTAGCCATTCTCCGTCACGGCTGCTCATTCAAGAATCTCCATCTCTTGGATTCCGTCTCGCCGGGCGGCTTCCTTGTCGAACGATAGATCAGAGCGCGTCTCGCTCAGCTCGCGTAGTTGAGCAATCGTTGGAATCCACAACTCGACGTTGTTCCGAACAGCCCAGACCATGAATTCGTCCTGATTTTCCGGCCACGGCTGAGAGTCTTTGCCTCGATCCATCACTAGCGCGGGGTCGACGCCCGGAACAATAGACTGGCCCACAGAATCCAGAGGCAATGACCATTCCGGCCAGATATCATCAAGGTTCCGAATGAATGTCTCGCTAGCCCGCTCATCACGACTCCGAAAGCACTGAGAAATAGCCATGCTGCCTCGAACTTCTGCCATAACCGTATTTTGACTGGATCGCAGCAGGTTGTATTCGCCACGGAGCTGAGTCAGAGTTCGCCAAGCTCCAGCGGTTCCCGCTTCCACTGCTTCCGCCATATTCGAGGCTTCACCGAGTTCTGCAATAGTTGCTTCGATATGTGTTAGAACCACCTGCAACTGCGAATTGAGTTGCGATAGGATCGCATCCCTACTCTCCATCGCGACAGATTCGAGGCGGGCCGCTGCCCTGCTCTGCAACTCTCGTATAAGCCGAAGCTTGCGCTCGGCAATCTCCGCCTTCAGATGATTAGTACCAACCGACTCAAGCCACGAATCCGGAATCTGACCTTCCGAGATGATTGCATCAAGATCCTGGACGCTTGTGGATTCAGATTGCTGCTCTATTTCGGCAAGCAAGACTTCGGCCCTCAAAGCGACTGTGATGGCTTCATTGAACCCGGGGGCCGATTCAAGTGCCCGCATGATGCGAGGATCGTTCCGGAACCGCATCATATTCCTTTGGTCAGCGGTGATGAACTTTAGGGGAATATCCATAACGTTATTGCTTTCTGTCTGGTTTCATTAGAAGTGGCCGAATGCGATCACCAGGCCCGCGCGGAACTCCGACCAAAGAGCCAAACACTCCCAGTTCAGGATAATAATCCGCGATTCTCTGAGGCAAGTTATTTCAGCGGGGAGGTATCGGCCCGTAGGCCATGGGGTAGGCCGGTACCCTAGGGGGGAGGTCGCTAGCCCACCCGTGGGCCGTGGTTAGGTAACTAGTTGGGAATTAGCCGGGCCTATAAGTGAGGGCTAGTAGCCGGAGAGTCGATCTAGATGGCCGCGGTCTCTTCATCGAGGTAGATATCTTCGCTGTATTTGTCAATGTCCATTAGCTGATGGCCTCATAAGTGTGGGAAATGTTCTTCAGGATCTCTGGTGGCTCTGGACGCTTCCAGCGTCGGCAGAACAATTCGTAGGCTTCGTTCCCTGTGGAAAGCGTGCCGCCACCGGCAGCCTTGGCCTTTCGGTACGCTTGGTGTTGGTCGGAGTGGAACCAGAGTTCGAATAGCTGTCGTTGTTCCGCCTCGGTTGGTGTAGACCTTCGATGCTGCGATGCATGAAAATAAGACATGAGTTCCTTTCGTACGGTTTGTCATCAATTGCGGGCGATCTACAAGCGCCCGTATTGCCGTCTAGAATGGACACAGAGTAACTTTTAGACCGGTTCGGATGTAACTCCTAGGCCGGACTCCTTGGAGCTTGTCTGTGGATGGAATTCCATTCATGCGTGTGATGCGGCTCGAAGCCGCGACCGACTTAACCCAGTCGTCGGGTTGCGCCTTTTCAAACCACTTGCGTCGAGTAGTGGGTGGCTGGTGTGTGGCCTGGCTTCGAATCGGGTTCGTATTGAGGAATTGTGGAGTCGCCTGTTCGACTTTATTTCGCAGAGCAGGCGACTGTCGTTAGATCTGGAAATGTTGTGATCGGTAGTCGCTGACATCGGGTCGGTGTGGTGTAGGGGTAGGGGTGGGCCGATGGGGTGACTGCATATGTGACACCTCGGTTTTCGGTGGATTCGTCAGGTGTTTTGCGGTACGAGCGGTGGCATAGCTTATGTCTCGAACGATGGTTCATTAAGCGATGCCCAGTTCTCGAGCAAGTTGTATAGTCTGTTTGCACCTGGCCCGGTAGCGGGCCTGAGAATGACGCTGGCATAGCTTGCAGTTGCCGGTACTCAGGTACCGGTCTTGGGAACCGCGAATCAGATGCCCGTTACGGCATTCATTCATCGTGGACCTTCCTTTATGGCATTAACGCGAATGAGTGAGGACAAATAAAAAGCCGGACATCGGGGGTTAGCTCGATGTCTCGGCAAGAAGAGGACCCGAAAAGCAATCGTCCGAAGTAATCGGTTTCGGGTTGTCGCCGTTGATACGGCGACCTTCCTTACGGAAGCTAAGGAGGACTGGCTAGCGCCAGCCCTCATCCCGGTTGATCAGAGACCGGGTATTAGCCGCTAGTGCTGACGAAGACCTAGCGACCATAGAGAAGCGAGCCGATTTGAGAGCGTCTCAACCCTCTATAGGTATATGGGTGTCACACCCCCCGGATATCTGTCCGTCCAGGCCAGATTGTGACGCAAGTCTCAGAACATCTTAGACCCTAACAAGGTTGCAATTCGATTCCCGCCCATCGGGAATAGCTTGTGCCTAGCGGGTCAAACTGTCGTGGTTCACTGGGTCGGGGGACGGTTCTTTGATGTCTCCGTCTTCGCCCCAGTCCTTGCACCACGGACACCACGGTCGTAGCCGGTGGTGGATGCGCTGGGAGGACGCCGCAGTAGCCGCCCATATCTCAAGCGGTGCCAACGCCAAGCCGGTGTGTGCTGGCGGTAGAAGGGCGGTGACCGCAACGGGCAGGACAAGCAACACCAGCAGTACCGGAGCCGCCGTATACCCGCTCCATATGTGCCACAGTCTCAGCAACCACCGTCGCCGGTGGGCTTGTGCGGGAGCGTCTTCAGGCAGCTCGCGCATACACGCGAGACAGATCCGGGTGAGTTCCTGGTGCAGACCGGTCACCGTGACCGCTCCACAGAAGGCGATGACCACCACGAGTGCGGGCATGACCAACCAGTTGGAATCGGTAAGCCAGGTTCCTACGCTCAACCCCACGTACGCCGCGATGAACCAGCTGGAATGGTGGGTCAACCAATCCAGTATCCGGCCACGCGGGGAGTCTGGATTGTTGAACGCGTTTTCAGTAATCACCTTGTGCCTCTACGGTTTTCGAGTTACAGACGTAGAAAACCCCCGGGCTAGTCCTGGTCAGGGTAGGTGGTTGCGATTGCACCTATAAGTTGACCGACATCCGGGGGTCTTCGTGTGCTCAGTCACTGAATGCTGTCCTAGTCCACCTCCGTTTCCTCCCGAGCATCGTGCGGTGGCTTAGTCGTCAGCGTGGATGTATCCCCGGACCTCAGTGACGAACTGAGCCGGGTTGAACCTGAACACCGCCCAGGCCACGGTGAACACAGTCGTTACGAGAACCGCGACGCTGGATACCGAGCTGATGAGCACCACCCCTAGCCAACGCATACAGACCAATCCCCCCGCCGGTATTGGTCGAACTGGCGCTTGATGGACTTCGTAAGCGGAGTGCACCACCGCCACACCTTCGCGGGTTCGATCGTGACCAACTCTGCAATCTCGGTTGCCGGATCTTCCGACCCGCCTACGTGTTCCAGCGTCGGCGTGATCAACAACGGAGCATCTACCGCGTGCAGTACGCCGTAGAGCACGTCCCTCTGGCCCGTGGTGCCCCATACGCCCTTGATGGTCTGCACCACGTACGCGTCGAGTTCAGCGGCACGCTCGCTGACCTCACGCTCAGCGCGCTTGACCGCGCCTGGCTCGGAAAGTAGCGAAGTGTCCAGCCACACAACCGCTCTCATCTTCGCCGCACCAACCTCAATTCGGTTGCCCGCTGCTGATCGAGGTACTTGCAAGCGGTGATCTTGCGTGGACACGGCGGGTCGCACTGCGCGTGAATCGCAAGGATTCCCTCGGCGCGCTTGATGTCTAAGGGGAGTACCAAGCTCGTCTCGCAGTCGTCGTGGACCCATCTGGTCTTACCGCCCTTCGGCATGTCCGCCCCTCTCGGTGCTGGGTAGCAGTCGGGGCCGGGTCGACTTCACCGGCCCCGACGCGTGATCTCGACGCTAATGACCGACTGCTGGCACGGTCGATGAACTTGGCAGAACTTGACAGAATTCGCTCTACCGGCTGTCTAAACCGTCTTGTTGGAGGACGATTGAGGAGGCATACGCCAATTAGTGTCAAACAACTAGACGGGACTTTCGATCATGAAACTAACTTTCCTTGGTAGATGCGGATCAGACTCGGGAAACTGCCCTAGCCTCTACGCCACCGACCAGGACACGTATGTAGTTCAAGGCTGGGAGACGAATCATGTAGGGACCGTGGAGATTCCGCACCATCTCACCGGGTTCGCTGAGCCGGATAACTTCATTGGCTCCACCTTGACCGACACCGGGCGGGGTACGTTCGCCTTGTCCGGTCGGCCGATCACTGAGCCGGATGTGTTGGGGACGTTGACCTTGGCAGAAGACGAGACTGCTATTGAGGTTCCGAAGCTAGGAAGGACGTTCTACGGCAATGCTGCTGCGGCCCAACGATGAACCGGACCTGTGGCCGACGCTGTTCCGGGAACTGAAGCGTGAGGCGTTCCACCTGGAGGTCAGGGACGAATACCATGTGCCCGATGAGGACACCCGGATACGAGCATTCCTCGCAGGTCAACCAGCGCCGTACACGCGGACCTTCTGGCAGGACCTCATGACCGAAACCGTCAACCGGGGACTGTCGGTCTCCAGAGTTCGAGTCGTGACGGAGCCGCATTCGGACTATCAGCGGTGGCTGCTGTCGGTCACCGGCTTCAACGTCGAAGCCGGAGAAGACATCCGTTATGTCCCAAAAAATCTCGCGGGAACAGTGCCACCCGATGACTGGTGGCTTATGGATGGTGAACGGGTTGTCTACAACCTCACCGATCCGACCGGGATACCGGCCGGGCTGGCAGTCACTGAAGACCCCGGAATCGTGGCGTACTGCCAAGGCGTACGCCAACGGCTCTGGAAGCTGGCAATCCCATACGCGGAGTACGCCCCGCGGTGACAAGCTCTGCCCATGAAGAACGGCGAGCCCTCGGACAAACCCTCCGGGGGCTCCGCCGTGATGCCGGACTATCAGGCCGCCAGCTGTCCGCGCTCGCGGGCTGGCATGAGTCGGTGGTCTCAAAGATTGAAACCGGGGACCGTAGCCCCACAGAGGCGCATCTAAGGGCGTATTGCGTCCATACGGGCAATGAGGCTCAGTTGCCGGACCTCATAGCAACACTGCGGAACGTCCAGGCCGCGTATCTGGAGTGGCGGAAGGTGCTTGGCACTGGCACGAAGCGCAGACAGCACCAGATTGTGAAGCTGGCCGAACAGTCCAGGCTGATGCGGATATTCCAGCCGAACATCATTCCCGGAATCCTCCAGACTGCCGAGTACGCGTCTGCGATCTTGCGTTGGAGTATCGACTTTTACAGAATCCCGGATGACCTGGATGAAGGGGTAGCGAAACGCCTTGAACGGCAACAGCTTCTATACAAGGGTGACCATCGCTTCCACATCCTCATAGCGGAGCAAGCCCTACGAACCACAGTCGGTAGCAATTCCGTCATGGTGGGCCAGCTTGATCGGCTGCTGGCCGTAATCGGCCTCCCGCGCGTCTTGATGGGCATCATCCCATCGGAGGCGAAACTGCCTATGCAGATAACCAATTTCGTAATGTTCGATGAGCGGTTAGTGCTTGTGGAAGCCGTGACTGCGGAGCTAAGCGTTACTCAGCCCAAAGAGATTGCCTTGTACGGCAGGCTGTTCACTGAGCTGTCAGGGCTTGCTGTGGCCGGGGATTCGGCCCGTGCAGCGATCCGCAGGGCGTTGGATGCCCGAGAGAGGTAGAACCCATGTCTGTTCTCTGGATGCGAGAGGGGCGGTAGACGGCCCTGGTTTGCCGTAGGCGGACGAATACCCCTCCGGGTAGACCTTCTACATGGTTGGGAGGGATCACGCTGTCAGCGCGTACGCTGATTCGGAAAGCGATCGAAGCGAGGTCCGAATAGCCTGCGGATACGATTTTGTGTCTCAGTCTATCGATCAGAATTGACCGTTAAACGAGATAAGATTTCCCGAATCATCCCGGTGTGTTCATTCTGGGTTGTCGAGACCTCGGTAAGCGACGCTTTGATACTTGTCAGGTGTTCACGGATGGCGGTAAACTCATCACGAATGCCTTCGAAGCTATCTACCGCAGCATTGTCCACAGACGTGAAGTCTACCGGAGGCGGCCGTATTGCTGCCTCGATTGACCGTAAACGGGCGAGAACCGCCAAACGCTACCCAAAGTACCTGATGACGGTTCCGATGGCTCAGAAGGAAGCTATTCCTTGATATGTTCCACGTACTCGGCAAGATCCTCGACTCGTCTAGCCTTTGGCGAGAAATGCTGCCGAAGCTGAGCGTTGGTCTCAGTGCGACTCAAACCCTGGCAATTATCTATCACGTGCCGGACATGGAACGCCGTCGTCTCTTCGGCGGTGAGGAACGGATTCCAGTTCTTACCCTGAATATCAGGCAAGGCTAGTGCTCCGGCCTTCTCGGTCCAACGGTAAACCGTTTGCACTGGAGAGGTAGGCACCGATGCTATGCGTTCTCCGGACACGGCTCTGAAAACGGGGGTGTCAGCACCACCATTATATTCTCTATATAGATCAATCTCTGTAGGAGATTGATTATCTCTATATACGGGGGCGTCTACGCCCCCAACTACCCGGCGTGTACGCCCCTTATTGGGGGTGTGGACACCCTCGACCCCTTTGTAGTCCTGGACACACCTAGACCAGTCGAAGCCCTCTGGAACCGCAAGCCGGTACCTAGTCTTCTTGCCCCGTCCGCCTCGCGCTGTAATCGTGAGCCAACCGGCGGAAACTAGTTTCTTCACCTGAGCTTCCATAGCGTCAGTGGACTTGCCTGACGCATGAGCCATATCTTCATAGCTCACGTTCCATTCGAGCGACTCAGAGTTGATGTGGTGCCAAATAACAATTGCCGCCTCCGCAGGCAGCTTCTGCCCATTGTAGGCAAACGCCTTCATCCAAGAGAACTTATCTAGTTGCTCGGTCACTGCTGTTGCCCTCCAAGGCATCTTTGATCAAAGTTTGCAGTTGCGTTAATTCGTCCCGGTCTAACAAAAGAAAGCTTGGGACGCCTTCTAGCTTGAGTTTGTAATTGACGCCCTGGTCTGTGCTGTACCGGGGCTGAAGTATTACGCGCTTCATCTCTGATGTATCCTCTTCAGTGCCCTTGTCCCGGGATGGTATGAACACCCCGGGGCAAGGGTTTATCTATTTCAGTCTTCGAGCTTGTAAACCCGGACGACTCGCTGGTAACCCATCATGGTCTCGTCCGAGGTTTGTTCCTCGTAAACCAAGGCATGTCGGTTCTCGTCCAGGAATTTTGCTACGGGTTCGTAAAGCGGCTGGTGATCCTTCACTCTGATCGACTGGTGGACTATGAAGCATCTACCCCAGTCGTCGTGATCAACGATCCATGCGTAGATAAGGGTGTCACTGGAAACTACGGTTGCGGTTATCTTCACTTGTCCTCATCTTGGTTCGAAACCTCTGGCGCGGCCTTCGCTCAGACGGTTCGCCCTCTGTTATACCCCGGTATGGTATTTCCGAAATCCCGGAGATATCCCGGAACTGCTGGTGAATCCCCGGGATTGTGGGGGATTAGCAGAGAACGGCCAGGAAGGCTAAACGGGCAGGTCAAAGCAGGGAAACAAACCCCAGCCTGCTACGCTCCGGCGTCATGGGTAAGAGCAAGCGCAACAGTCCGAAGCCGGACAGCAACCGCGCCGAGAAGCTGGCCGCGCGCCGCGCCGAGCAGGAGCGGGCCGCGCAGACGATCACGCGGCCGTTCGAGGGTTTGGCCGCCGAGTGTGATCTGGTCGCGCTCCGCGAGTTCGTGCCGTCCGCCACCGCGACGCTGAAGCTGGCGCCGGGTGTGGCCGCCGAGCGCGCCGTGACCCTGGCGACGGTGCTGCCGGGCGCGGTGGCCGCGCTGGTGCGCGCCGGCGACGAGCCGGTCGGTTTCGTCGGCACCCAGGTGCAGTTCCAGTCGGGTAATCCGGCCGCCGATCTGGCCACGGCCATTCTGTGGACGCAGTCCGCCGAACCGGGCGATTCGCTCGCCGCGGCGAGTGTCGAAGGCGCGCCGAGCCTTTCGGATGTACTGGACAACGCCGGTCTGGATGTGACCGTGCATCAGGACTTCAACTGGTGGGTGCCCGAGGGTGTCACCCCCGAACCTCAGGTGGCCGCCACCATCGAGCAGGCGAATCAGGCGATCATGCCCTCGGCCCGCCTGAATCTGGGCGCGGACGCCATCGGTGCGGCCTGGTGGGTGGACGCCGGTGAGAAGGCGCATCTGCGCTGGGTGCGCCCGGAGGAGGAGGACGCGCTCATGCTGGCGCTCGCGCGTCTGCACGCCGCGGGTGAGCTGCACCTGGGCGAGGGTTCGCGTTTCGCGGGGTCGTTCCGCACCCACGGTCTGCTGGTACCGGTCTTCGATCTGGACCCGGAGCGGCACGCCACCGAATGGGAGCCCGCCGCAAAGGAATTCGGCGCCCGCCTGGCGGCCGCGCTGAAGAACGAGGAGCCGTTGAGCACCGAGGAGCGGCGTTCGCGCGACGGCCTGCGCTCGCGTCAGGTCACGCTGCGCTGAGGCCGTGCGGTAGTTCGGATGCCCTGAGGTAGCTCGGCCAGCGAAAGGCCCGGCCCCGCAGGGGGACCGGGCCTTTCGCACCGAAAACCCGAGAGCGCCGAATTACAGCGCGCCGCCCGCGGTGTGCGGGGAGCCGGAAGCATCCTTCGGAGAACTCATTTCGCGCGAAACGAAATTCTCCAGATCGAACATGTTCGAGCTGGCCCGCTCGGCGACGGTGAGGAGGGTCTTCATGGTCGCCACCTCCTCGACCTGCTCCTTCAGGAACCACTGCATGAACTGCTCGCCCTGGTAATCGCCCTCTTCGCGGGCGGTCTTGGCGAGGGCGACGATCTGTTCGGTGACCGTCTGCTCCTGCGCCAGGGCCAAGGCGATGGGCTCCTTGGCATTTTCGAATTGCGATTTGGCGGCGGCGTTGTCGGCCACCTCGACGATGAAATCCTGATCGAGCAGATACCGCGCGATCATGAGCGCGTGATTGCGCTCCTCGACGGCCTGCTTGTAGAAGTACTTCGCCAGGACCGGCAGATCGGCGTGATCGAACCACAATGCGATGGCGATGTACTGGCGCTCGGCATTGAATTCATTACGGATCTGATCCTGCAGCAGGGCGTGGAACTTGCTGCTCTTGGTTTGGGTTCGGCTGGACATGAGACAAGACATTAGCCCTGGTCAAAAAGCGTGTCATCCAAGTACAGCCTTATTGAGCACAGCCTTATTGAGGCAAGTATTGCCTAATTTTTCAATTCCCGACCGTGGTGATCAGCTCCGTTGGCACGGGTTTGTCCGCGGCCAATGCGTCGAAGAACTGACCGGCGCGTGTTTTGTCCCACAGCAGCACATTGCCGCTGCCGTCCACATCCTCGAACCCACCGACCGGCACGGTTGTCGCTATCGGATTGCCCGCCAGGGCCTTACCGAGCGAGGCCAGATTCCACACGTGTGTGCCCTCGTCCACCTTGAGAGCCTTCGTCAAGCCCTGTAGTAGTGGCCAGGCCCGGAAGGGATTGGCGAGCGTGCTCACACTGGTCGCCTTCCGCAGCAGCGCGCTGAGGAATTTGCGCTGGTTGAGCATGCGATCCAGATCGGCGAGGCCGGTCGCGCGGGATCGGACGAAACCCAGGGCCTGCGCGCCATTGAGCTTCTGACATCCGGCCTGCAGATCGATACCGGCCAGCGGATCGTCGATCGGCTTGTCCAGGCACATATCGATGCCGCCGACCGAGTTCACGATATCGGCGAAGCCGCCGAATCCGATCTGTGCGTAATGGTCGATGCGCAGGCCGGTCGCGATCTCCACCGTCTGTGCCAGCAGTGGTGCGCCACCGAAGGCGAAGGACGCGTTGAGCTTGTCTTTTCCGTGCCCGGGAATGCTCACGTAGGAATCGCGCGGGAGGCTGACCAGCGTCGGCTGCCCGGATTTGGGCTGGTGCACCAGGATGATGGTGTCGGTCCGCTCGGAGCCGACCTCACCACCGGTGGCGAGTTCCTGCTCCTGTTCCGGGGTGAGCCCGGTCCGGCTGTCCGAGCCCACCAGAAGCCAATTCGTCCCGGGCGTGTCGCCGATCCGGCCGGAGTAGCCGGGCAGCGCGTCGATCCGGGTCAGATTCGAGTCCACATAGATCGCGGCGGCGATCGGCAACAGCAGCAGGATCAGCAGCAGCGCCAGTATCCAGCGGAACCAGTGCCGTTTGCGTTTGCGCTTGGGGCCCTTGGGCGGTCGATCCGCGCCCCGGCCACCGCGCTTGGTGGGCAGGGCGGGCGGCGGCGGTGGGGGATTCTCGCGGTACGGCTCGGGAATTTGGGTCGGCGCGTGCGTCATCGCGCCCTCACGGTAGCGATCCCGCTGCGGTGCGCCGGGTCCGCGCTGATCGCGCGGCGGCAGCTGATCGCGCCGCGGCGGATGCTGATCGCGTTGCGGCGGTACCGGATTGCGCGGTGGATTCGCATTGCGTTGCGGGGGCACCTGATTGCGCTGGGGTGGCTGATTGCGCGGTGGCGGCGGCGGACCCTTACGCGGATTGCGCATGGTGGGCGGCACTTCCGACCATGCCAGGGCGGGTGCGGGCTCGTCTCGATGGAGTTTGTGGGTGGGTCCGTGCGGGTCCGCCGGATCCGGTTGCCGGGGGCTCGGATTCGGGCGTGGGCGGGGAGCCGGGGGCTGACCCGCGCGGTTCGGCGGTGGCTCCCGGCGCATCCGTGCAAACTGCTGGGGGTCGTCGCCGTTCATCATCGAAACTCTACTGATCGGACCCTCTCCGGGGTTCATTCCAATCGCATTACGGCAGCCAGGACACGTGACCGCGCAGTATCGAGTAGCCGAGATAGGCGACGGTGTCGATGAGCGCGTGCGCCAGCAAAAGCGGCCACAACCGGTTGGTTCGCTGCCAGTAGCGGCCGAAGACCAGGCCCATCACCAGGTTTCCGAGCCCGCCGCCGAGCCCCTGATAAAGGTGATAACTGCCACGCAGCAGCGCCGACGCCAGGAGTGCGCGATTCTCGGTCCAGCCCAGTTGGCGCAGTCTGGTGATCAGCCAGGCGACCACGAGCACTTCCTCGGCCGCCGAATTCGCCCAGGCGGACAGCACCAGCATCGGCAGCCGCCACCAGTGATCCAGTGAGCCGGGCACAATGGTGACGCTCATCCCCAAAGCATGTGCGACCAGGTACAACCCGAGTCCGGGCAGGCCGATCACCGCGGCCAGCGCCAGCCCGGGCAGCACATCCGAGCGCCACTTCGGTCGGACGAGCCCGATCAGGCGCGGCCCGAACCCGCTGCGCCACAACAGATAGATCCCCAGCGCCGCCCAGCCGAGCAGCCGCGCCACACTCAACAGCTGGAACAGCAGATCGATGGTGGACTGCGCCGCTCGCGACGGATTCAGCGCGACGGTCTGCCCGCCCACCCCGCCGGGGGCCAGCGCACTCTCCACCAGCGACAGCGCCGCGTTCGTCCCGCTCAGCCCGAAGGTGACGACCAGCACCACCGCGATCTCGAGCCGAATACCGCGCCGTTCCCGCTCATTCGACGTGGGCGCGGGCCAGGTGGCCGAGGTCTCGGCAGCCGAATCCATGCCCGCCAATCTATGCGCCCAGCTCAGATGCGATGCAGCCCGTGTTCGAAGGGGTTGGCGGCCAACGCCTGTACCGCCCGCGAGAGCGATTCGACATCATGTGCCGGGGCGGCGAAGGGAATGCGAATATCGTGGTCGGCCTCGATGGCCTCGACCCGCAGGGTCACCCCGTAGCGGTCGATGGCGAGCGGGTGCACCAGCGCGCCGCGCCGCAGCGCGGGCGGCAGATGCCGGGCGAGCCGGTCGATGACATCGGCGTGATCGGCGTGCAGATGTTGCAGCCACGCGCCCTCCATGGCGCAGAACGGATCCGGTTGCGCCTGCCGAAGTTGTTCGCGGGAGACCGAATCCGCGCCCGAGGTGTCCGCGACCACGGCGGAGTCCACGACCAGCCGCAACAGCGTGGCGGTATGGCCGATATCGAGCAGATTCGGATGCGGATGGTCCTCGGCCATGGCGGCGGCGAGCGCGCGCTGGGTACCGGCGGGCACCGCGTGCACCCAGCCGCGCAGCCAGACCAGCGCGCGCACGGGTTCGCGCAGCGGCAGCGGGGCCTGGTCGGTGAGCTCGAGCACGGCGGGCGATCCGGTATTGCCGCAGGTCATCACCAGTACGGCCGCAACCGAATTGGAGGGAACGGCGATGACGATGTCACCGCACTGGCGCAGCAGATGCACCGAGGTGGGTACCGGGTCCAGACCGGGCACGGCCAGCATCGCGCTCTCGGCATGGGCGCAGGCGCTGTGCACGCGCTCGGCGGTGTGCGGCGCGACGACCGGGGCCGTGTGGGTCATTGCCTACCTCCAGGTATATTTAGGTAAACCTAAGCTAAGTCAGAGGGTGATCTCGCGCAACCCGTCCACTCGCTACGGTTGACCCGTGCCGCATGATTCAGCCCCCGCCCCCGAACCGGTCATCCTGCGATTGAGCGTGCCGGGCAAACCCGGCGTGCGGGGCATCGCCGACGGCCTGATCCGTCCGATCGGCGCCGATCCGGGCACCGCTGAAATCCTGGACCTGAGCCTGGACGATGAGTCCGTCTCGGCATTCCTGGTCCGAATCGCGCACGGCGACACCGGCTTCCTGGCCCGGACCGACTCCGGTGAGCGCGCCCTGGCCCTCATCGCCGCCACCGTCGCGGCCCTCATGGGCGAGGACATCCGCGCGGCACTGGCCGCCCCGGACCTGACCTTCCTGAAGGGCCTGAAACCGCCCGCCGTGGAGGCGTTGCGCACGGTTCTGCTCGCCATCGAGACCACCGATCCGGCCGCGCTCACCGCCGCGCTCACCGCCGCGCTCACCGCGCTCGCGCCTTAGGAGCCGGTAAGGGAGTGATCCAAAATGGGGGGCAGCCAGGCGTCCGCAAGTAAGGTCGTATCCGTGCCGCGTATCGCCTATTTCGGGCCGTCGGGAACCTTCACGGAGATGGCCCTCGCGAAACTCGAGTCCACCGGAGCCTTCGGTGGGCCGGTCGAGCGTATTCCCGCCCCGAGTCAGGGCGCGACCATCGACCTGCTGCGGGCCGGACAGGTCGAGGGCGCGGTGGTGCCGATCGAGAGTTCGGTGGACGGTTCGATCGCGCCGACCCTGGACGCGCTCGCGCTGGGGTCGCGCCTGCAGATCATCGCCGAGACCGAGCTCGATGTGGCGTTCACGATTCTGGGCCGCCCGGGCATCGAGCTATCCGGGGTGCGCCGCATCGCCGCGTATCCGATCGCGGCCGCCCAGGTGCGGATCTGGCTCGCGCGCACGCTGCCCGAGGCGCAGCTGTACACCTCGGCCTCCAATGCCGCCGCCGCGGAGGACGTGGTGGCCGGGCACGCCGATGCCGCGGTCTCGACCGCGTTGGCGGGGGAGCGCCTGGGCTTGAGTGTGCTCGCCGCGAACGTCGCCGATGTCGATGCCGCGGTAACCCGATTCGTCTTGGTCGCGCCCCCGCAGCCCGCGCCCCCGCGCACCGGCGCGGATCGCACCTCACTGGTGATGGAGTTGGCCAACGAGCCGGGGTCGCTCATGCGCGCCTTCGCCGAATTCGCCACCCGCGGTATCGATCTCACCCGGATCGAATCCCGCCCGACCCGCACGGGTATGGGCACGTACCGCTTCTACCTGGACTGTGTCGGACATATCGACGACACCGCGGTCGCCGAGGCGCTCAAGGCGCTGCATCGCACCACCGCCCGGATCCGCTTCCTCGGCTCCTGGCCCGCGACCTCCGCGACCGGAACTCCGCCGCCCGCCGACGAACCCGCGGCGGCCTGGCTGGCCGATCTGAAGAAAGGAGTGGCGGACCTGTGACCGGCAAACTGATCCTGGTGCGACACGGTGAGACCGAGGGCAATGTCGCCAAGATCCTGGACACCCGGCTCCCGGGCCTGCCGCTCACCGAACGCGGTGTGGCACAGGCGAAGACCTTCGGCGCGAACCTGACCGTGCCGCCGCAGCGCCTGTTCTCCTCCGAGGCCCTGCGCGCCCGGCAGACCGGCGGATATATCGCCGATGCCACCGGCGTGAAGCTCGAGGCCCTGGAAGGTCTGCAGGAGGTGCAACTCGGCGATCTGGAGGGATTGAATACCCAGGAGGCGCACGAGGCGTTCCAGGATGTGTACCACGCCTGGCACTTCGGTGATCTGAGCGTGCGCGTACCCGGCGGCGAGAGCGGAATGGAGGTGCTCGACCGCTACGTCCCGACCCTGGACCGCCTGCGCCGGGAGTATCTGACCGCCGCCGACTCCGGTGATGTGATCCTGGTCAGCCACGGCGCCGCCATGCGCCTGGTCTCCCGCGAATTGGCAGGCGTCCCCAGGCTTTTCGCGGCCAACAATCACCTCGACAATACCGAGACGATCGAACTGCTGCCCGCCGCGAACGGCACCTGGGAGTGCACCCGCTGGGGTCGTTACCTTCCACCCTTCGCGGGAGCGACCGCCCCCACCGGCGACGACCCGATGGGCTGAGCGGCGGGGGGCTGAGCGGCGGGCCGGGATGACCAGGAGGCTTTCGCTCAGATCTGTCGGTGCGTCGGAAACTCCTGTCGCAGTGGGAGCGAACCGATCAGGTCCTGTAGCGCGGTGCGCAGTCGCGCGGGTGTACCGGTAGCGAGCGAGGTCCACTGGGTGCCGTCGTCGGCGGTGCTCGCGGTGGCCAGGAATCGGCCGTGCCGGGTATTGAACACCGCGAGGTGATTGTCCGCGGTATCGCGGGTGCCGTCGCCGTAGATGACGCCGACGATCTCGGCGTGCGAATCGACCTGAACCAGCGCCGCGGCAAGGGTTTTCGCATCGCGCGGCGGTCTGCCCACCGCGGCCAGGCGATTGCCCGTGGTGGCCGGATCGCCCGCATCGTCGAAGATCGGGGCCAATTCCGCTGTGGGAGCGTTCATTCCGTCGAGTTCGAGGGGTTCGGCCGGGCCGAGCGCGGCCATGACCGTCCCCGCCAGATCGTGTCCGGCCTCGTCGATCACATACGAGTGCGGCCCGCGTAGCGCGACCACTTCGATATCGTCCCCCTTGGCCAGGCAGAATCGATTGACCTGACCGTTCACATACCAGCGCAGCGCGAGCACCCAGTGCGGCCGGTACAGCACCCGCAGCCGTTCGGCCAGCTCCGGATGCACCTCGCCGACGTCGAGCAATTCGCGGTCGGCGAGGGCCGTCGCGGCGGCGTGCATGGCCGCGTCATGGTCGGTGGCATTGTCGTAGCGCCCCATGGCGTCGAGTACCACGGGCAGTTCGTCGAATGCCAAAGTCTCTTGCAGATACTGCATTTCGTCGAGGGACAGTGTGACCGATCGCAGCACCGACGGCCCGCGTCCCGCGCCGAGGACGGTCACCGATGCTCCGCCGGATCGCCGCCGATCACCGCGGGCGCGATGGCCCGGCCGTCGGCGAAATGCTCCACCGAGCGCCCGTAGTCGTGACCGCCGTGCGTCTCGTCCTCTTCGTCGCGCGCCTGATTGCCCAGCAGCGGACTGGAATTGGCGGGCCGCACCGGTGCGGCGGCCTGCGCGGCGGGCGGGCCGCTCACCGGTTCGGCGACCGGAGCGGCGGCCGGCGCGCCGCCGGGCAGCGCACCGCCCGCACCCCAGCCGTCGGGGAGTTTCAGTGTGCCGCCGCCATTTCCGATGTTCACGGTCGAGCCGCCGCCGAATGACACCGCGGTGGTGCTCAATCCCGCACCGCCCGCACCGGCGGCGGCGACACTCGCCGCGCCGAGACCCGGCACGACGGTGCCGAGGTGTCCGGGCGAGAGCCCGCTGGCCACCGCCGTGATCGCGGTGCTCGCGACATTGCCCACGGTGCTCACCCCGGAGGTGGCCACGGTCCCGGCCACCTGCGCGGCCTGACCCATGGCACTGAGCACCGCCGGATTATTGGCGAGCCCGGCCGCGGCGGCCAGCGCCGTCTGGACCGGATCACCGGCCCCGTCGCCGAAACCGCTTGTGCCATCGGCCGATCCGGCCCCCATGGCGATGGCGGGCGGCAGGAAGAATTCACCGGGCGTGGTGACCAGCGCGGTGGTGGCGGCCTCGTAGGTCTCCATGACCAGTGCGGCCCGGATATCGAGCGCCAGTTTGGCGGCCTCGGCCGCCTCGGCGGTGCCGTTGAGCGCACCGCCGGTGGAGTGCGCCGCCACCCGCGCCGCCTCGACGGCCGCGATCTCGGGCAGGCTCGGCATGACAAGGGAGGCCACGGTGTAGGCGGTCACATTGGCCGCGGCCTTGGCGGCCATGGCGGCGGCCAGCACGCTCTGCTGTTCGGACCAGAGGGTGAATCCGGTGAGGCGGCCCAGCACATTCAACCCGTTGACGCCCTCTAGACCCACCCCGAGCTCGGCCATGACGCGCGCGACCGTGGTGGTGGCGTCCACCCAGGCGGCGGTGAGCCCGCCCCAGGCGGTGCCCGCCGCGGCGATCGGAATGGCGTGTGCCCCCGCGTTCAGGGTGACGGAGTTGAGTTCGGCCATGCGGGGGAGCCAGAAGACCCCGGTGATGCCCAATGTCATTCGATGTTCCCCTCTACACCTGGATGGCGGCGATACCGGCGGCGCGCACCGCGTCCTGCACCAGATACTGGGCGAGCTGACCGCGCAGGGTGGCGGCGGCGTGATGCAGTTCGAGAACCGCCTGGGCGGTTGCCCGATCGTGGCTGAAGGCCGCCTGATTGAAATGCGCGGCGGCCAGGAAGGAGACTTCCTCGGTGCCGGAGGGAAGTACGTGGGTGGCCGGCGCGGTGACCGCCGCAGCCGCCGAGAGTCGTTCGGCGAGCAGGTCGAGCTCGAGAGCAGCGGCGAGAATGACCTCGGGCTGCACGGAGACGAGACCAACCATGAAGCGACTCCCTTTCAGGCGGGTGGAACAGACAGCTGTACCGGCTATGAATCCTTGGACGCACCGGTTAGCTGAATGGTTCCCCTAGCCCCGGTTCAGCCCCATCCCAGCTGATGGAGGCGGTCGTCGTCAATCCCGAAGTAGTGCGCGATCTCGTGAATCACCGTGATCGCCACCTCCTGCACCACCTCTTGCTCGCTGTGGCACATGCCGAGAATGGCCTCGCGATAGATGGTGATGGTGTCGGGTAATGCGCCCCCGTAGTGGCTGAAGTCCCGTTCGGTGAGCGCGATCCCGTGGTACAGCCCGAGCAGGTGCGGATCCTCGTCACTGCGGGGTTCGATGAGAACCACCACATTGTCGATGGCCTTGGCCAATTCGCCCGGAATCAGATCCAGTGCGTCGCCGACCAACTCCTCGAAGCGGTCGTCGGACATGGAGACCGCCATACCTACCGGATCTCCTGGAAGCCGGGGCCGATCACCGCGGCTGCGGAATGACCGGCGGGGCGGCGCCCGGTAGCGGCGGCGGGGTGTAGCGGCCGTTGTTCGGCGGCGGCACCGGGGCCTGACCGTCGATCTGCAGATCGCCGCGCGCCGAACCGGTGATGGTGGCGAAGCCCTCCTGGTCCGCGCCCTTGCCGATCAGGCAGTTCAAGCTCTGACTACCGGCGAGCCAGCTGCGGGTGTCCAGGAAATCCCAGAACAGCGTGAGGGTCTTGTTGCGCAGCGCGTCGGGGGAGCCGAGATAGTCGGTGGAGTCCTTGGCGCACTGGTCTTCCATGACCTTGTCCTGATCGTCCTTGGTGGGCGGGCCGCCCGGGAAGCGGGCGCCGAGGTCCACGGTGGAGACGATCTCGAAGGCGTGCGGCTGGGCGCAGTCGACCGGATCGGTGGGCAGATTGCGGGCGATGCCGATGCAGGTGCCCACCTCGAAGACCTTGGACTGGTTGGTGCTGCGCACACTGCCCGAGATGGGGTGTGTGGCGGTGCCCGCGCTACCGGTGACCTGCAGACCGCAGCGCAGCGTGCGCTCGCCCGCCTTCCAGCCCGCCTCACCCGGATTGATCAGCCCGACCACGAACTTGCCGCGCGGATCGAACTTGCCGCCGAGGTAGGTCTGCGCGGCGCTGACGCAGTGCTCATCGCGCAGTTCGGAGAAGCGCAGCGAATCGGGAAAGCGTGAGCCGGGCCCGAATTCGCGGCCCGGGTACTTGCTCAGGTCGATATCGGCGGTGACCTCGAACAGATGCTTGCTGCCGCAGTCCACCTTCACCAGATCGCTGGCATTGCCCTTGGACCAGCTCAGGCAGTCGCCCTGTTTGGCGGTGCCGAAGGCCGCGCCGGCGACCGCCCCGGTGGGCTGTGCGCCACCCGGATTGCGCGCCTCCACCCGGCCGGAGTCGAAGCCGGACAGGAACATGGTGATGAGGGCGGCGACGATGGCCCCGACCGCGACCGCGAGCAGTCCCCAGCGCAGGGTCGGCGCGGAGAGCGGCCCGTCCGTATCCAGCTTCGACCGCAGCGCGGAGAGCGGACCCGACCGTCCGGGCATCCGCCGTGAGCCCCCCTTACGGGGACCGGCGCTCGGCCACTCGGGCTGTTCTGGCGGAGGGAACTGTTCGTCGGACATCGCGCTCCATCATGCAGGGTTTGATTTGCCTCCGCTACGCTCCGGCGCGTCGCGGCCCTCGTAACCCCGTTTCTTCCCTCCTCCGCGCCTCCGCTTCGCTCCCCCCGCTCCGTCGGTCCAGAACCGGGGCGGGCCGCGAACTTCGACCTCATGGTCTGAGTGCTATCCCGCGATGATGTCCGCGGCCTTCTCGCCGATCAGGACCGCGGGCGCGTGGGTGTGTCCGCGGGTGATGATCGGCATGACCGAGGTGTCGGCGATGCGCAGGCCCTCGACGCCGCGTACGCGCAGCTCCGGATCCACCACGCCGGTGCTGTCCGAGCTCATTCGGCAGGTGCCGACGGGGTGGTAGAGGGTGTGCGAATGATCGTCGAGGCAGCGCTTGAGCACCTCCTCCATCGGGGTGCCGGCGGGCAGCGCGGGCTGCATGAGTTCGCCGATGTGCTCCTTGAGCGCGGGCTGCGAGGCGATCTCGACGCAGGTGCGCAGTCCGGCCATGAGCGCGATGCGGTCATTGATCTCGGCGACGTAGTTGGGCGCGATGCGCGGTGCGGCGAACGGGTCGGCGGAGGTCAGCGTGATCTCACCGAGGGATTCGGGTTTGAGCAGGACCGCGGCGAAGGTGAGCGCGTGCCCGTCCGGTTCGCCCAGGCCCTCGCCGATGTAGGGCGCGGGGGCGAAGATCAATTCGAGATCGGGCAGCTCCAGATCCGGACGGCTGCGCACGAACCCGTACGCCTCACCGACATTGGAGGTGAGCTGTCCGCGCCGCCGCACCAGATAGTTGGCCAGCTCCAGCAGGTTCTTGTCCGCCCCGTACAGGCTGCCCGCCGTGGTCCGGTAGACGATGGGCGCGGCCAGATGGTCGCGCAGATTGCGCCCGACCTCCGGATTGTGGTGTCGCACCGGGATTCCCAAGTCCTGTAGCTGATCGACCGGTCCGATGCCGGAGAGCATGAGCAGCTGCGGGGTGTTGATCGCCCCGCCGGAGAGGATGACCTCGCGTTTGGCGTGCAGCTGTTTGGTTTCGCCGCCGACCCGGTATTCAACCCCGACCGCGCGCTTGCCCTCGAACAGCACCTGGGTGACGTGCGCGTCGGTGATGAGGGTGAGATCCCGATGCCGCTGCAGCGCGGGCCGCAGGTAGGCATCGGCGGTGCTCCAGCGCGCACCGCGCTTCTGGCTCACCATGGTCTGGGTGAACCCTTGCGGCGCGTCGCTGTTCGCGGTTTCGAGGGTGAATCCGGCCTGACCGGCGGCCCGCAGGTATTCCGCGGTGATCGCCCGCGGACTGCGCTGCGGTGCGATGTGCAGCGGCCCGTCGCCGGAGAGGCCGTCGGGCCCCTCGATGGTCTCCATGCGCTGGAAGTAGGGCAGCACCTGCTCGAACGACCACGCGGGCCCGGCGTGCTGTGCCCATTCGTCGTAGTCGGCGGCGAAGCCGCGCACCCACATCATGGCGTTCATGGAGGAGGAGCCGCCGAGCATCTTGCCGCGCGGCCAGTACACCTGGCGGTCGTGCAGTTCGGTCTGCGGTTCGGTGCGGTAGTTCCAGTCGTTCTCCCCTTGGAAGAGCTTGGCGAATCCCGCCGGAATATGGACGAATTTGTCGCGGTCGGCGCTGCCCGCCTCGACGACGGCGACGCTGACGCCTTGCCGGTCACTCAGCCGCGCGGCCACTGCCGCCCCGGCCGATCCGGCGCCGACGACAATGAAATCGACTGTGCTCGGCGTGTATTGGGGCATGGAGACTCCTCGGGAGGGCTGGCGAGGGGTACGGGCGCGGGCATAGCCGCGCTTCCTGCCGTACCCGTGGTCCAACTCTGGTCGATCCGGCGAACCCCGGCGACCCGAATGCGCGAATCAGGCGGAAACTGCGTGGTCGCGGCGAAATGCGCGAGTGCGCGCGGACATTCGCCCGAGCCCGGACCTACGGGAAATCCACTGGCCCCGGCCCGATAGGCTGAGAGCCATGATCGACCTTCGATTCCTGCGGGAGAACCCCGACGTTGTTCGCGCCTCGCAGCGCGCTCGCGGCGAGGATCCGGCCCTGGTGGACGCCCTGCTCGCGGCGGATACGGCCCGGCGCGCGGCGGTGGCCAACGCCGATGGTCTGCGTGCCGAGCACAAGGCCCTGGGCAAGAAGGTCGGCAAGGCTTCCCCGGAGGAGCGCCCGGCGCTGCTGGCGCGGGGGCAGGAGCTCTCGGCGCTGGTGAAGGAGGCCGAGGTGGCCGAGAACGCCGCCGACGCCGAGCTCGACACCGCCCAGCGCGCGCTCTCGAATGTGGTGCAGGAGGGCGCGCCCGCGGGTGGTGAGGACGATTTCATCGTGCTCGAGCACGTCGGCACGCCCCGTGAATTCGATTTCGAACCCAAGGACCATGTGGATCTGGGTGAATCGCTGGGCCTGTTCGATATGGAACGCGGCGCGAAGGTTTCGGGCGCGCGCTTCTATTTCCTCACCGGCTACGGCGCGCTGCTGCAGTTGGGTCTGTTGCAGTTGGCCGCGCAGCGGGCCACCGCGAATGGTTTCACCATGATGATTCCGCCGGTGCTGGTGCGCCCGGAGATCATGGCGGGCACCGGTTTCCTGGGTCAGCACGCCGCGGAGGTCTACCACCTGGAAGAGGACGACCTGTATCTGGTCGGCACTTCGGAGGTGCCGCTGGCGGGCTATCACTCGGGCGAGATCCTGGATCTGACCGAGGGCGCCAAGCGCTATGCCGGTTGGTCGTCGTGCTTCCGCCGCGAGGCGGGCAGTTACGGCAAGGACACCCGCGGCATTATTCGCGTGCACCAGTTCGACAAGGTGGAGATGTTCGTCTACACCCGGCCGGAGGACGCCGATGCCGAGCATCAGCGCCTGCTGGCCTGGGAGCAGGAGATGCTCGCCGCCATCGAGGTGCCGTACCGGGTGATCGATGTGGCCGCCGGTGATCTGGGCAGCTCGGCCGCGCGCAAATTCGACTGTGAGGCTTGGGTTCCCACCCAGCAGACCTACCGCGAGCTCACCTCGACCTCGAATTGCACCACCTTCCAGGCGCGTCGCTTGAATGTGCGCTACCGGGACGAGAACAACAAACCGCAGACCGCCGCCACCCTGAACGGCACACTGGCCACCACCCGCTGGATCGTCGCACTGCTGGAGAATCACCAGCAGGCCGATGGTTCGGTCCGGATCCCGGCCGCGCTGGTGCCGTTCGTGGGTAAAGAAGTGTTGGAGCCCAAGCGCTGACCACGTCGCTACGCCGGAAACCCGCCCAAGTGAAACAGACGCAAGTCACACACCGTATTCATACGGTTGTGTCTACCGTCGGCATTTCTTGTGTTTAGGCTAGGCAGCGTGCGAGGAATCGGGCATCGCGGCGATACCCGAACGCGGGTGCGTGCGGCATCGGCGCTGGCGACAGCAATGGTTATGGCTCGGACCACCGGGGCGTTCTACGTCATGGGTGGTGTGCTGGGTCTGGTGATCACGGCGGTCGCCCCGGGTGATGAGGGCAATAGGCCGCTGGTGGGTGGAGCGGCCGGTGTCGCGCTGCTGCTCGGCCTGAGCCTGCTCATCTGGGGTCCGCGTATGCATCATTCGGTGCATCACGCCTATGTCGCCATGGCGACGGTGCTGGTAACCATTGCGGTGCACTGGTTTCCGAATACCGTCGGCGCCATCAGCCTGGCCGCGTTCTATGTATTCGTCGCTTGTGACGCGGCGATTTTCTTCGCCTGGAAATGGCTCGGCGCGCATCTGGTGTTCGCGATCGTGTGCTGTCTGTGGGTGGTGCCCTCGCGCGGGTTGCCGTGGTGGTCGGGTCTGATTCCAGCGGGTATCACTTTCGGAATCGGCATTGTGGTCGGCATTCTCACGCGTATGGCGTCGGACGCCGATATCGATATGTTGACCGGACTGTTGAACCGCCGCGGTTTCGATCGGGCGCTGGCCAATGCGATCGGACATGCCACTCGCACCGGACAGGCGCTGTCGCTGGTGCTGGTGGACCTGGACCGTTTCCAGAAGATCAATGATCATCTCGGGCATCGCGCGGGTGACGCGGTGCTCCAGCGCGTCGGCGACACCTGGTCGAAGCTGTTGACGCCGGAGCAGCGCCTGGCCCGCTACGGCGGTGACGCCTTCGCCCTGCTGCTGCCGAATTCGACGGAGCAGGCGGCGATTCTGCTGACCGAGCAGTTGCGCGCCGCGGTGACCACCGGCTGTTCGGCGGGTGTCACCTCGTGGCAGCCGGGTGAGTCGGGTTCGCTGCTGGTCAGTCGCGCGGACGTGGGTTTGTACCGGGCCAAGCAGGCCGGCCGCAATCGCACGGTGCTGGAATCCTCGCGGCAGTTGCCGCTGGCGGTGGAGCTGCGCGAGGCCATCGATCGCGGCACCCTGGATGTGCAGTATCAGCCGATAGTGAGCCTGTCCGACGGTGCGACCCGCGCGGTCGGGGTGGAGGCGCTGCTGCGCTGGTCCTCGCACGCGCAGCCGGATGTGACCACCGAGGGTTTGATCCGGGTCGCCGAGGAATACGACCTCATCTCCGATCTGGACGAGCTGGTGCTGCGCCGGGCCTGCGCCGACGCGACCCGTCTGCAGGAGACCTTCGCCCAGCTGGATCTGACGCTGAATGTGAATGTGAGCGGTCTGGAGCTGGCCGAATCCGCCTATGCCGACCGGGTTTCGGGAATTCCGGCCGATACCGGCTGGCCCGCCGATCAGCTGGTCCTGGAGGTCACCGAGAGCGAGATCGCGGCCGAATCCGAGACCGCCATCGCCAATCTGCACAAGCTGCGCGAGACCGGCGTGCGTATCGCCATCGACGACTTCGGCACCGGCTATTCGTCTTTGAGTCGCCTGGCCACGCTGCCCAGCGACATCCTGAAGGTGGATCAGTCCTTCGTGGCCGCCATCCGCTCCGATTCCCCGGCTCCGCCGCTGCTGGGAGTCATTGCGGCGCTGAGCAAATCGCTGGATCTACAGGTGATCGCGGAGGGCGTGGAGACCGAGTACCAGGCCGCGGTCCTGACCGAGCTGGGCTTCGCGCTGGCGCAGGGCTATCACTACAGCGATTCGCATCCGGTGTCCGAACTCATCAATGACCTGAACGATCGGCACGGTCTGGTGGGCGCGGGTTTGAAGGATCACGAGGTGAACACCAACGGCTGGATCCCGGTCGAGAATCCGTTTGACGGCGGCGGGCACGAAGCGCAGAGTTGATCTCATGCGCATGCTCGTCTACGCCTGTTGATCCTGGCTCGCACTCCTAGGTAACCGCCGCGCCGATCCGGTGCGCGCTCTCACGTTGCGCGCGATGCTGTTCGCGCTGACGGCGGATCTGATTCCGTACTACGCGCTGTACGCGCTGCTCTTCGCCGATCACGGCCTGACCACCGCGCAGATCTCCTCGCTGCTGGCGATCTGGTCGGCGACCTCGTTCCTGTTGGAGGTGCCCTCGGGCGCCTGGGCGGATACGGTGTCGCGCCGCGGTCTGCTGATTCTCTCCGGTGTCCTGCTGACGGCGGGTTTCGCGATCTGGACGGTGCTGCCGTGCTATGCCGGTTTCGCGGCCGGATTCATTCTCTGGGGTACCGCGGGCGCGCTGCGCTCGGGCACCTTCGAGGCGCTGATCTACGACGATCTCGCCGCGCGCGGGTCGACGGCCGGTTATTCGCGGTTGCTGGGCTATCTGCGCGCCGCGGCCGAATCAGCCGCTCTCACAGGTATTCTCGCCGCCGCCCCGCTGTACGCCTGGGGCGGTTACGCCCTGGTCGGCCGGTCGAGTGTGGTGCTGGCGGGTGTGCACGTGCTGACCGCGATCGCCTTGCCAGGCGCACCGAAGGCGGTATCCGCTTCGGAGGTGGAGGACCTGGCGGATGAGCCGGAGGCCGTGCCCTCCCCGGTCGGGCTGACACCGACCGCCGCGGGCCTGTCCCGCTATCTGCGCACGCTGCGCACGGGTCTTCGAGAGTCCGTGCACGTCAAGGCTATTCGCCGCGGTGTCATTCTGGTCGCGCTGCTGAACGGCATCACCGCCTTCGACGAGTACTTCCCCCTGCTCACCGATCACGCCGGGGTCGCGCCGTCGATCTCCGCGGTACTGGTGGGTGTGACGGTCGCGGGCGCGCTGGCCGGTGCGGCGCTGGCCGGTCGCACCGAAAACGTCTCCGCCCGAGCGTTTTCCCTCGCCATGGGCATCGCGGGTGTGCTGTTCATCGGTGGTGCGCTGCTGTGCGGCGCGGCGACCTCGCACCCCGGCCTGGTGTATCCCCTGACGGCACTGGGCTTCACGGCCATCGCCGTCGCCTACGGCATTGATTACAACGCCGATATCCAGGCCGCGGCCCGTCTCCAGGATGCCATCGAGGGTCCCGCGCGGGCGACGGTCACCTCGGTGTCCGGCCTGGTCACCGAGGTGATCGCACTGATCGTCTTCATTTTCGCGGGGGTGGCCGCCGCCTGGTTG
Source organism: Nocardia acidivorans NBRC 108247 (assembly GCF_001625085.1). Classification (GTDB taxonomy): domain Bacteria; phylum Actinomycetota; class Actinomycetes; order Mycobacteriales; family Mycobacteriaceae; genus Nocardia; species Nocardia acidivorans. Next base: position 1,096 of record NZ_BDAW01000045.1, on the reverse strand, counting down.
CCCATTCCGGCCCTGGTCGCGGCCCTGGGCACCCCGCTGCTGTTGATCGCGGTGCTACTGCCGAGCTGGCTGCCCGGGGCGGCGGCGGAGTCGCTCAGACAACCGATGGCCGAGTGAGACCGGACCGGAGCACCCCGCCCTGTTCGGCGAACCGGCGCGCCAGTTCGTGCCGAGCCTCGCCGTCGCCCATCGAATTGTTCACGCAGAAGCGCCCTTCCGCGACGGTCAGCAGTTTCACATTGACCAGTCGAATGGGGGCCAGTGGTCCGGGCACGGTCGCGGGTAGTTCCCCGTCCAGCAGTCCGAGCATGACCACCAGTGCGCCGTTCTCGTCGAGATAGGTTTGCGCGCCCTCGTCGGGCAGGCGCGCGTTGTCCAGCTGAATGGTGAATATCTCGTACCGATCGAGCATTTCGGAGAACCCGAACCCGTAGTGCGCCACCAGATTCGACACCGTCATCACGGTCTGCCCCAACCAGGAGGTGGCGACGGAGAGGGTGTCGCTGTTCAGGGCCAGGTCCCCCGAGATCCCGAACACCTCGAGTTCGTACCCGTTGGTGGGTTCGGCGTCATCCCATTCGGTCGGGTCCGCCAGTCCGCTGCTGGCCACCAGCAGTCCATCGTCCCGGCGCGCGATCGCATGCGCCTGCCGCACCGCGGGCCACATCGGCCCGCCGATGAATCCCGGATTGATCATGTGCGCGATAACGTCGGTATCGAGTCGCCCCCAGGAATTCCAAGCCTCGTCGAGCACCCGATAGGTTTCGGCGTCGTACATTTCGCCGATGGTGGATTCGGTCACGCCCCGACCGTATCCGACACCGGGTCGCCCGACCATTCGCAGCTTCCGTTCCGGCACAAGGCATCTCACCCGTCGGCGGTGCGCCGCCGTGGTCCGTCGCGGCCGATGCGCAAGGATCGGGTGGTGTTGATGAGACGGGTCGGACTGCTGCTGGGGGGTTGTATCGGCGCGGGCGTCGCGGTGCAGGCGCGGGTCAACGGGGCGCTGGGGGAGCGGTTGGGCGATGGGGTGGCGGCCGCGGTGGTGAGTTTCGGCACCGGGCTCATCGTGGTCGCGGCGGTGTGCGCCGGAACC
>NZ_BDAW01000044.1 GCF_001625085.1 Nocardia acidivorans NBRC 108247 | reverse complement strand
TGCTCCGGCGGCACCGCCTACGGCCGCGCCGATCAGTGCGCCGCCCGCGATGCCGCCGGGGATATCGATCGGGGCCGTCCAGGGCAGGACTGTCGCTCCGATGGTGCCGAGGGCACCGCCCGCTACTCCGCCTACGACCGCGCCGATCGCGGCACCGGGGATGGCTCCCGCTACGGCGGCGGGGATGCCCGCGCCCAGTGCTCCGGCGGTCGCGCCCGCGGCTGCGCCCGCGAGGGTGCCCGCGGCGATGCGATCGGAGCGACTCGGGTTGATGCCGATGGAGTTGAAGCCGGTGGCAATGGCGGCTTCGGCGCCCGCGGCCGTGTTGTTGACGGCGTCGAGAACCTGATCCGGGAGATCGGCCGGGGCGGCCGTCGTGAAATCGCCCAGGCGCAGGGTGCGCGGTGGCGGGGCGATGGGAGCGACCGGTTCGACGATCGCCGGGGCGTGCAAGCTCTGCACATTGACCGGCGGGGCGGGTTCCACCTGCGGGATCGGCCGGTAGTTGGCGGGGACCGGGTAGTCCGCCTGGGGCGCGGGCGCCGGTGCGGGTGGGCGGTTGGGGGTGGTGACACCGGGCTGTACGGGGCCGGGGTGGTCACCGGCGGGGATGGAAACGCCGGGCTGGGCCTGACCGGGCGCGGTGACGCCGGGCTGGGATCGGCCCGGGCCACTGAGTTGCGGTGCGGGAGAGTGGGTTCCGGGCTGCGGAGCGGCGAAGGCGGCCGGTGGTTGGGCGGTCGTGCCCGGCGGCAGGGCCGTGCCCGGAGCGGGGGTGACGGCGGGGGGAGTGCTCGGCTGTGCGCCGGTGCCCGAGTCGCTCGGCGGGGGAGTGCCCACCCCGTTCGAGGTCGGCGAGCTGCCCGGGGCATTGGAAGCCGGTGCGGCGCTCCGCGGTTCGGTCGCGCTGGAGCAGGCCACTGCCAATGCCAGCGGGAGTGCGCCCACCAGCATGGCGCGGCGCAGCGCGGTCTTGTTCACCAGATGCCGACGGGTCACGCCGGATCACCACCCTCATCAGATTGGAATCGGTTACTGAGCGATATGAAATTGCCTAGTGCACGGGCGTTTTCGGCCCCGTGGGCGCACCTTTGCCGAATCAGGAACGGCGGTACGCACTTTGGTGGCCGGTAGCGGCCGGACCCGGGAGCGGTTCGCCGTCTCGGTTCTCCGCTGAAATCTCCGGATCCCGATACCCGCTGAGCAGGCAGTTCGATCATGCGCGCGGTGTGGTGAGTTCGGGCTCCGGTTGGAAACCTCGCACCCCGGCACGCCGTGACTCACCGGCGCGGCGGGCTTTGACCCCGTGTGTCGAGGCCATATGACCGCGAACGCTTTTCAGCATCCGACCGCATACGCCGCCGTGCCCCGGGCGAGCGGTTCGCGTCCGCCCAGGTACCGCCGATGCCTCCCGCGCGGAGAGCGCCCCGCCGCACGTTCGAGCTTCAGGTCCGACGGTTCCGGTGGTGCGGGTCAGAACGCGCCGCCGAGGAAGCCGCCCGCGGCTCCGCCCGCTACGCCGCCCAGGATCGCGGCGGGGACGCCCACGCCCACGGCTCCCAGGCCCGCTCCGACGGCCGCGCCAACGCCCGCGCCGATGAGTGCGCCACCGCCGATGATCGGGACGGCGGCGGGGGCGGCAATGGCCGCGCCCAGGCCGCCGGTGGGAACGCCGGCCGCTACGGCCGTTCCGGCGACGATGGCGACACCGATGCCCGCGCCGATCCCGGCTCCGACGCCCGCGCCGATGAGACCGCCGCCGATCGCCCCGCCGATGGCGGCGGGAACACCGACGACCGCCGCGCCCAGGACGGCTCCGCCCGCGGTGGCCGCGGCGATCTTGTCCGAGCGGGAGGGGTTGATGCCGACGGATTGCAGACCCGTGGAGATCGCGGCCTCGGTCTGAGAGGCACCGTCATTGACCGGATTCAGGAGAAAGTCCGGGACCTCATCGGGGGCGGGGGTGACGAACTCGCCGATGCGCAGGGTGCGCGGCGGGGGAGCGATGGGAGCGACGGGCGCGACCGGTTCGGGGGCGTGCAGCTGCTGCCATTCGATGGCGGGCGCGGGCTCGGTCTCCACCGGTACGGGCCGATGATTCTGTGGAACCGCGTACTCGACCTGCGGTGCGGGCGGCGCGACCGTCGTACCGGGCTGGCGCGGCGAGTCCGAGCCGGGCGCGGCCGTACCGGGCTGGGCCGGTGTGGTGACGCCGGGCTGCGGGATGGCGTGCGCCATGCCCGCGCAGGCGATGGCCAGGGCCAGCGGTAGCGCGCCGAGTGCTGGGCGCAGGGCGCGTCGCACGCCGGTATTCATTTCTCGATGCCGACGAGTCACGCCGAAAACCACCCTCATCAGATTGGATCAGTACCCCGTGACCTGGATTCGATCACTCGGCGGGGATGGTAACTGATTGGAAACCAGTGGTTCCAGATGTGAATAGGCGGATCCGATAGCTGACGTTGAGCCTCGAGAGAAATCACACAATCGCTGGTAGAAGCGATGTAAAGGTGCTGTACGGCGGTGAAATTTGGGTTAGCCGGAAGATGACCCGCCGCGCATCAAATCGGCGAGGGCTTCACGATCGGTGACATCGAGCTTGATGCAGGCCCGGTACAGATGCCCTTCGACGGTGCGGACCGACACGGTCAGCCGATCCGCGATCTGCCGATTGGAGAGCCCGGCCGCGACCAGATTCGCGATCTCGCGTTCGCGGGAGGTGAGCGGGAGCGGCTGCGCGGATTCGCGCAGTGCCGGTGTACTCGCCCCACCGCAGGCGGCGGCCAGCCGATTGGCGGTGGCGGCCGATTCCAGCAGCCGCCGCCGATCACCGGCCCGCTCATGCGCCGAGGCGGCCTGCGCGGCGGCGTCCGCGGCGGACAGCAGCACCCCGATCGCCTCGAATTCGGCTGCGGCGGCATCCAATCCGGCTCCGTCGTGGGCGGCGACCGCCACCGCGTGCCGGGCCTGCACCTGCACCAGCCGGCCGTCCACCCGTGCGGCCAGATCGGCGAGTCGCCCCGCCACCGAATGATCCCCGAAGCGCGCCGCGGTATGCAGCGCCATGGCCTCGATGGCGTGCTGATGCGAGCGCGCCGCCGCGTCCGCCGCCCCGAGCGCGAGCCGAATCGCCGGTGTCGCAGTGCCTTCCGCCGCCGCCTGCCAGGATTTGGCGATCTCCAGCATGGGTTCGTAGACCGCACTGTGCCGTCCACCGCGCTCCTGTGCGGCGGCAATGGATTCGGCGGCCTCCGCGGCCCGCCCGAGTGCCGAATACGCTTCCGCCAGACGAAGTCTCGCGGGGAACATCCACGCGGCCGCGCCCTCGGTGGTCAGTGCCGCGAGCGCCTGTTCGAGATTGTCGATGCCCTGCGGGAACCTGCCCTGCGCCACATCGACGGTGCCCTGCAGGATTTTGGTCATCCCCCAGGCCAGATACTGGCCCGGCGACGAATACGTGTAAGGGCTACTGGCACAGCGTCGCGCGGCTTCGATGTCCCCGGTGAAGGTGAGCGCCAGCACCTCCGCGTGCGTGGACATGAACCGATTCAGCCCGTCGATATGCGATTCGATGGCATGTCCGCGCGCCGCGTACTGCCGCGCCGCCTCACCGCGTCCCATGAGAGCCAGCGCCAGTCCGCCGCCGAAGGCCGCCCACCACACCGCCCACGGTGGCGCGTCCTCCCCGGCCATGACGGGTTCGGCCAGTGCGAACGCCTCGTCGAGTTTGTTCTCGTTGACCGCGCACGCCGAGGCCAGACCATCCAGTGTGGCAATGATTTTCGGATGTTCGGCCAGCCCGCGCACCGTGCCCAGCACCTCGTCGGCCCGATCGGCATCGCCCATGGACCACAGCAGGTTCGAAACGCGTGTGGTTCCCCAGCGCGCCAACTGCACCTCGTTCAACTGCTCCGGATCGAAGACCGCGAGGGTGCGTTCTGCCTCGATGCGATGCCCCTGCCACAGCAGCGCCCGCGCCAGCAGATCCGCCGCCTCGACCCCGCCCCGCCGCTCCACCGCGGCCCGCGCGAAACGTTCCCCCAGTGGCAGATTCGCCAATCCGATGGCATCGGCCGCGGCGGCCTCGAACAGTTCCAGATCCGCGGATTTGTCACTGTCCAAAGCCAATTCGGCGAGCCGGATACGATCGGAGGCGGAGTTGATCGGCCGTTCCTTGAGCGAGGAGTACAGCCGCCCGCGCAGTCGGCGCGCCGAGGCGATACCGAGCCGCCGGCGGATCACCTCGCCGAAGAGCGGATGGTTGTACCGCACCAGCAGCTGATGCCCGTTCTCCACAATCCTTATGACACCGCGTGATTCGGCGGTTTCGACGGCCTGTTCACCCGCGAGTTCGGCCAGCACGTCCAGATCGATGGGTTCGCAGAAGGTGAGCAGTTCCAGGACCCGCAGCACCGGTTCGGGCAGCTGCTCCACCCGATCCTCCAGCAGCGCGGCCAATTCCGAGGTGACGGCCGCGCGCCCGCGCAACTGCCACACCCCGTTGACCTGCCGCAGCGTCCCCGCCTCCAGCGCCCCTTCGACCAGGTGCCGCAGGAAAAGCGCGTTCCCCCCGGAGGATTCCCACATCAGATTGGCGGTGAACCCCTCCAGTTGTCCGCCGAGCATGTTCTCCACCAGCTCCACGCTCTGCCGCTGGGTGAACGGCGACAGGTCGATGCGCAGCAGATGCCCGTCCTTCCACAGCGAGGTCACCGCATCGGGCACCTGGACCCCGCTGCGCACGGTCGCGACGATATGCGCGGCCTTGTCGATGGCGATTTGCAGCAGCAGGGTGGCCGAGAGTTGATCGAGCAGATGGGCGTCGTCGACGCCGATGATGGTGTGCCCGTCCGCCAGCAGGGCCTCGCGCGCCGCGGCCATGAAGGTGACCGGATCGTGCGCGGTGTAGACCCCGACCATATGCGCGAAGACCCCGAGCGGAATGCTGCGCGCGGATTCGGTCCCGGCGACCCAGCGAATTCGCCCGGCCCCGCCGTTGACCGCGCTGGTCGCGAGCCTGGCCAGGGTGGTCTTGCCGACTCCCGCGTCACCGGTGAGCACCGCGCCGACGAAATTGCCGCCGGTCAGCGCCGCGGTGATCGCCTCGAGCTCGCTCTCCCGTTCGACCATCGGCCAATTCCGAGCCATGGATCAACTGTAGTTCGCTCACCCTGGGTGAGCGCGAGGAACGAAATAGCCTGAAATGTGAGGGTTTATTCGTTGACCAGCCGCAATCCCGGCGCATGCGCTTTACGACGGTCGACCAGCCATACCTGAATGGTCAGGTCGGCGAGCGGATCCAGGGATTCGATCTCCACCTCGACCTGTCCGCGCAGCGGATGTTCGATGAGCAGCACATGCGTGCGGTAGTCGATGACCAGGTGTTCGCGCCAGCGCCGATCGAACTCCGGGTAGCGCTGCAATGCGGTGATCCGGGCCTCCAGACTGCGGTCGTCCGGGAACCGGGTCTGGGTGTTGCGCAGCGCGGAGGCCGCCATATCCGCCGCATCGGACCAGTTCCGCAGGTATTTCGGCGCGTCCGGATGCGCGAAGACGTAGCCGGCGAAGCTGCCGTGCACGGATTCGTCGAACATGCCGAGCGGTTCGGCGAAATCCCGCCAGGACGGATTCCAGGCCAGGAGGTCCAGCCAGCGTCCGAGTACGAAGGCGGGGGTGGGGTGCAGGGCGTCGACCACCGCGCGCAGGGTGTCGGAGACCTGTTCGCGCGCCTGCCCGGCGGACGGGCAGTTGGCCTTCTGATCCATGCTCATGGCCAGTCGGCCGAAGTGGTGGCGTTCGATCTCGTTGAGCCGCAACGCATCCGCGATCGCGCCGAGTACCGCGCTGGAGGGGTTTGTATCGCGGCCCTGTTCCAGCCGGGCCAGATAGTCCGAGCTGACACCGGCGAGCGCGGCGACCTCTTCGCGGCGCAGGCCGGGGGTGCGGCGGCGGCGTCCGGCGGGCAGGCCCACGTCTTCGGGCTGGAGCTGCGCGCGCCGCGCAATCAGGAACTCGGCGAATTCGGATCTGGACACATATCCATAGTGCCTGTTCCCGGCTCCGTTATCCCAGCCCTGCCAGGTCCAGGATCAAGACGGTGTGGCTAACCGGACTGGGGTCCGCTTGAATGATGGACATGACGACTTCTGAGCAGACCACCCTGGCCCCCGGCGCGTGGGACCTGGACGCCAACCACTCCTCGGTCAACTTCACCGCTCGCCACCTGGGTATCTCCAAGGTGCGCGGCCGTTTCAACAAGTTCGAGACCGCCTTCGTGGTGGACGAGGCCGGTAAGGCCGTCACCATCGAGGCCACCATCTACCTGGACTCCTTCGACACCGGCAACGAGATGCGCGACGGCCACGTGCGCAGCGCTGAGATCCTCGACACCGCCAACCTCTCGACCCTGCACTTCAAGGTCACCGAGCCCGTCGATATCGCCGAGGAGTTCGAGGTCACCGGTGAGGTCACCCTCGGCGGCGTCGTCAAGCCGGTCACCCTCGATGTCGAGTGGGGCGGCGTGCATGTGCACCCCGGCGATCAGAAGCGCCACGCGGGCTTCACCGCCACCGGCACCATCAAGCGCAGCGAATTCAATATCGCCGCCGGTCTGCCCAGCGCCATGCTGGGCGACAAGATCGCCATCGAGCTGGACATCCAGCTGATCGAGCCCACCGCCTGATCTCGAATTGCCAAGCGGCGGCGCCCGATTCGGGTGCCGCCGCTGGCGTCTGCGGTCATAGAACAGTCATAGATCAATTGGTTTCCTATGCGTGGCACGGAGATTCCGGGCCACGAACAGGAGATATCCCATGTTGAAGAACACCCTCGCGGTCGGCGCCCTCGCGCTCGGTCTGGTCGCCGGCGGCTCCGCCCTGGCCTCCGCCGAAACCGTTCAGGTCGAGGGCAACTACTCGACCCTGGCCGCCTGCCAGGCCGACGGCCCCAATGTCCAGGTGACCCGCGACAACGACAAGTGGACCAACTGGGCCTGCCAGCAGGGCGACGACGGCCTCTGGTACCTGTTCCTGTCGAACTGACGGTGATGCGTGCGGCGGCATCGCACCCCGAGCCGATGCCGCCCCCCCGAAATGCCGAGCGGCGGCACCCGATTCCGGGTGCCGCCGCTGGCGTGTCGGGGAAAAGTCAGTCCGCCCAGACGGTTTCGATCGGGGTGCCCTCGTTCGGGGGCGGGGTGGGGATGCCCGACGGGGTGCGCGAGAAGCGCGGCGCGGGGGCGTGCTGGACCACGCCGTCGATCTCGATGAGTCCGGTGCGCGCCTGGATGTGCGGATTCTGTTCCGCCTCGGTGAAGGTCAGCACCGGGGTGGTGCAGGCGTCGGTGTGCTCGAAGATGGCCCACCATTCGTCGCGGGTCTTGGTCTTGAACTTCTCGGTGAAGAGTTTGCGCAGCTGGTCCTGGCCGTTCGGGTCGATCTGCATGGGCAGACCCTCGGGATCGATCTCCAGACCCTTCAGCATCTCGGCGTAGAACTGCGGTTCGATACAACCGACCGCCATGTACTTGCCGTCGGAGGTCTCGTAGGTGTCGTAGAACGCCATACCGGTGTCGAGCAGGTTGGTGCCGCGTTCATCGGACCACAGGCCGACGCCCCGCATGCCCCAGATCATGTGCGAAAGGGCAAGCGCCCCATCGATCATGGCCGAGTCGATGACCTGACCTTTACCCGAGTTCTGCCGCTCCACCAGGGCGGCGAGAATGCCGAAGACCAGGAACATGGAGCCGCCGCCGAAGTCGCCGACCATATTCAGCGGCGGGACCGGGCGTTCGCCCTTGCGGCCGATGGCATTGAGCACACCGGTGAGCGAGATGTAGTTGATGTCGTGTCCGGCGCGATCGGCGAGCGGACCGTACTGGCCCCATCCGGTCATGCGGCCGTAGACCAGTCGCGGATTGCGCTCCAGCGCGATATCGGGACCGAGTCCCATACGCTCGGTGACGCCGGGGCGGAAACCCTCGAGCAGGACATCGGCCTTCTCGATGAGGCCGAGCACCTTCTCGATATCGGCCGGATCCTTCAGATTGGCCTCGACAATGGTGCGCCCGCGCCACTGCGCCCGCTCCATGAAGCCGGGCAGCTGGTTGGGCCGCTGTACGCGCACCACGTCCGCGCCCAGATCCGCGAGCAGCAGCGCGGCGTGCGGGCCGGGGCCGATTCCGGCCAGTTCAACTACCCGGATGCCCGCGAGCGGGCCCTGCTTGGCGGTGGATGGAGTGCTCACGCCTACCTCGGTTCATCGTCGGCTCGGTGCACACCGGCTCACAACGCCGGTGTTGACGCAATGACAATAACGCGAGCCGTATGCACCCTGACAAGCCCTCCCGGGTAGGCGACAATGCGGGGAGTCGCTATCGGGAGGATCAGCAGTGAGCGCATCGGGCGAGGTCTTGGTCGGCCTCGCGATACTTGTCGGCCTGCTCGGGGTGATCGTGCCCATCCTGCCCGGCGTGCTGCTGATTCTGGCGGCCATTCTGATCTGGGCGATCATGACCGGCGGCGCGTCCGCCTGGGTGGTATTCGCGGTCTGCGCAACGCTTTTGGTGATCAGCGGCATCATCAAGTACACCTGGCCGGGCCGCAAACTCCGCGAGGCGGGCGTGCCGAACCGCTCGCTCGTGCTGGGCGCGGTGCTGGGCATCATCGGCTTCTTCGTGGTGCCGGTGATCGGGCTGTTCCTGGGATTCGTGCTGGGCGTGTACGTTTCGGAGCTGCAACGGCTGCGCGAACAGCAGCCGGCCTGGCAGTCGACGGTGCACGCGCTCAAGGGCGTCGGCCTGTCCATGCTGGTGGAACTGTTCGGCGCGCTGCTGGCCGCGGGTGTCTGGCTGATCGCCGCTATCGCCCTCTAGGGTCGATCCGGGGCAGCGGCAGGGTCGGCGGTGCGGGCAATTCGGACCGCTGTAGCCGCAGCGTCGGCGGCTCGGGCCGGACCAGCGGCAGTGTCGGCACGGGATCCTCGATACGCCGATCCTTGGCGGGCAGCCGATAGAACGCGCGCGCGTTGTCTTCCAGCACCATGTGCAGATCACCGCCGACCGCATCGGAGATGACGCGGATATCGGTGTCCAGGAACGGCCGTCCGGCCCGGGTGCCCGGCAGATCGGAGCCGAACATGAGCGCCTCGGGATTCACCGCGTGCACCCGGCGCAGCGCCGTCCCCACATTCATGGAGACCCGCCCGAAGCCCGACGCCTTCACCTTCGCACCGCGATCCACCAGATTCAGCAGGTACGGCAGGCATTCATCGGACATGCCCATGTGATCGATGGAGAGTTTGGGCAGTTTGGTGATGACCGGTTCCAGCGAGCCCAGCATGGACCCGTCGATATAGAGCTCCACATGCCAGCCGGCCAGTTCGTAGGCGCGCAGCGCGAGCATGGTGAGACCGACGATATCGCCGCCCGCGCGCTTGAAATTGAAGCGGACCGCGCGCACTCCCGCGCGGTCCAACTCCAGAATCTGTTCGTCGGTGGCGTCCTCGGTCAGATTGACCACGCCGACCCAGCCCGCACCCAATTCGGCGAGGGCAGCCCGGAGAAAACTGGTGTCGGTGCCCTGGAAGGACCCGCTGACGACCGCACCACCGTCGATATCGAAGCGCCGCATGCGGTGCCGGTAATTCTCGATGGTGTACGGGTCGGGCAGGTAGCCCTCGTTCTCGGCCAGCGGGAACCGCGGGTCGAAGATGTGGAGATGGGCATCGAACACGTGATCAGCATGCCTCACAACGGTGACAAGTGCGGAAGACCTTGTCCACCTGTCGGATTGGGCCAGGTCAGGTGGGTCAGGAAACCTTGTCCGGTTCGCTGGCGCGCAGCATGTCCGCACGCTCGACGACCTTGACCCGCTCGCGGCCCTCGGGCTCGCCGAGGGCGCGTTCGTGCGCGTCCAGGCGGTACCAGCCGGCCCAGGTGGTGAAGGGGACGCCCTTGTCCTCCAGGAACTTGGTGACCGCGTCCAGCTCCGGCTCGGCGGCCGGGGTGAAGTTCGCGGTGTCGTCGAGCAGGCAGGCGATGGTCTCGTTGGCATCGCCCTTGGTGTGGCCGATGAGGCCGACCGGGCCGCGCTTGATCCAGCCGGTGACGTAGGTCTGCGGCATGAAACGGGCCGCACCGTCGGCGTTCTCGTCCACCAGGACGCGTCCGGCCTCATTGGGCACGGTGCCGGCCTGATCGTCGAACGGCAGCGCCGGGATGTTCTGCGACAGGTAGCCGACCGCGCGGTACACCGCCTGTACGTCGAAGTCCTTGAATTCGCCGGTGCCCTTGACGTTTCCGGTGCCGTCCAGGACGGTGCGCTCGGTGCGCAGGCCCACGACCTTGCCGTCCGCGCCGAGGATTTCGGCCGGATTCTCGAAGAAGTGCAGGAACAGCTTGTGCGGGCGGTTGCCCACATCGCGGATGGCCCACTGCTCGAGGGTGTTGCAGATCATGTCGACCTGCTTGGAGTGCCGGCGTGCGGCCTCCGAACCCTCGTCGTAGTCGATGTCCTCGGGGTCCACGATGACCTCGATGGTCGGGGAGTGGTCGAGTTCGCGCAGTTCCAGCGGGGTGAACTTGGCCTGGGCGGGACCGCGGCGGCCGAAGACGTGCACCTCGAGCGCCTTGTTCTGCTTGAGGCCCTCGTAGACGTTCGGCGGGATCTCGGTGGGCAGCAGCTCATCGCCGGTCTTGGCGAGGACGCGCGCCACATCCAGGGCCACATTGCCGACGCCGAGGACGGCGACCTTCTCGGCGTCCAGCGGCCATTCGCGCGGCACGTCCGGGTGGCCGTCGTACCAGGAGACGAAGTCGGCGGCGCCGTAGGAGCCGTCCAGATCGATGCCGGGGACCTCGAGCGCGCGGTCGGCATTGGCGCCGGTGGAGAAGATGACCGCGTCGTAGAAGCGCCGCAGGTCTTCGAGGTTGATGTCGACGCCGTAGTCGATATTGCCGAGCAGGCGCACCTGGTCCTTGTCGAGCACCTTGTGCAGGGCGGTGATGATGCCCTTGATGCGCGGGTGGTCGGGGGCGACGCCGTAGCGGATCAAACCGAATGGTGCGGGCATCCGCTCGTACAGATCGATGCTCACCCCATCGAAACCGGTGGGGCTATCGGATTTCATCAACGCGTCCGCCGCGTAGATTCCGGCCGGGCCTGCGCCCACGATCGCAATGCGTAGCGGGCGGGTCGCTGCACTCTGTTCGGTCATTCTTGGCGCACCCTTTGGTTGAACTATGTTGCCGTCAAGTCTCAGCCGTCCTTCTTAGCTTAGGCTAAGTTGACGCACTTGCTTCGGGTAGCCCCTCGTTGGAATCCCCGAAGCTGCAGCGTTGCTGCGTGGTATCGCTATTCCCGTTTTCGCGCGGGGAATTGTGCCGATTCTATCGGTGGGAGGAACCCCCGCCCGCGCCGGTGCCGGTGAACTATACGAACGCCCGGTATTGCCGTGCGCCGGTGTCGCGATCGGTCCCCCCGTGTCGACCGGGCATGATCGAGTCATGAGCGATGCCGACGACCAGCGCATACGGATCGATCAGAGCAGCACCCGCAGTCTGCTGCCCTTCCTGGTGGCGGCGGGCGTGCTGGTGCTGGTGATCGTCGGAATAGTGGTCGCCGCCCTGGTTTCGCCGGTTGAGAAGAATGTCACAGATTCGGACCGGCTGAACCTGGCCGCCCGCAAGTTCCTCCAATCCCGCAGCGCCACCGGCACACTCGACGACCGCGTGGTGTGCTCGGGATTCGACGAGACGCGCTCCCCGCTCGCACCCGCCAAGGTGGGTGACGGGACCGCGTTCGACTTCGTGAAACTCGTCGATCCCACGGTGAACGGCGATAAGGCCACAGCCCAGGTCACCTCGAAGACCGCGGACAGGGAATCAACCTCCACCTGGCACTTCACCCGCGACGATTCCCGCTGGCTGGTGTGCAACCCATAACCGCATCCACCTGCATGTTCGTGGCCCGCCCCCGATTCTGGACTGAGTGCAGCGGGGGAGCGAAGCGGCGGAGCGGAGGGAGGGAAGAATCGGGGTCACAGGGCCACGAACCGCCGCGGCGCAGCGTAGGCAAAATCGGGCACAGATGGTTTGACAGCGGACCCTTTTTTCGGTCAATCTCAACGCAGGTCATGAGTACCAGCGCCAAGCCCCGGCTGGCTGGTCGGCAACCCTCCTCCGCGGTGGGGTGCTCCGGGTGACGACCTGGCCGCGCATCGGGCAACGGTGCGGCAAGTGCGGATTCACAGGAGGTCGAAGTGAGCTACGCGGGCGATATCACGCCGAAGCAGGCGTGGGAGTTGTTGCGTGACAATCCGGATGCGGTGCTGGTGGATGTGCGCACCGAAGCCGAATGGCGATTCGTCGGGGTCCCCGACACCAGTGGCATCGGCCGGCCGACCGCGCTGATCGAGTGGGTGGACACCAGCGGTACGCCGAACGCGCGCTTCGTGGATCAGTTGAAGCAGGCCCTGGGCGAGCGCGCCGCGGATTCGCAGGCGCCTGTCATCTTCATCTGCCGCTCGGGTCAGCGCTCCATCGGCGCGGCCACCGCGGCCACCGCCATCGGCCTGTCGCCGTCCTTCAATGTTCTCGAGGGTTTCGAAGGCGCGCTCGACGCGCAGGGACACCGCGGCAGCGAAGGCTGGCGCGCCGATGGTTTGCCGTGGAGGCAGTCATGATCACCGGTGGATCGTTCGAGCGGCCGCTGCCCGAGGGCGTCGGCCCCGCCACCCTGGGGGTGCGCGGTGGACTGCGCCGCTCGGGTTACGACGAGACCTCCGAGGCGCTGTTCCTCAATTCGGGTTTCGTCTACGAGAGCGCCGAGGCCGCCGAGGCCGCCTTCACCGGCGATATCGAGCATTTCGTGTACTCGCGCTACGGCAATCCGACGGTCGCGATGTTCGAGGAGCGGTTGCGCCTGATCGATGGCGCGGAAGCGTGTTTCGCCACCGCCAGCGGTATGTCCGCGGTCTTCACCGCGCTGGGCGCGCTGTTGAAGGCCGGTGACCGACTGGTGGCCGCGCGCAGCCTGTTCGGCTCCTGCTTCGTGGTGGCCAATGAGATTCTGCCGCGCTGGGGCGTGGAGACCGTCTTCGTCGACGGTGAGGATCTGGCGCAGTGGGAGCAGGCGCTGTCGGTGCCCACCCAGGCGGTGTTCTTCGAGACCCCGTCCAACCCGATGCAGTCGCTGGTGGATGTGCGCGCGGTCTGCGATCTCGCGCATGCCGCGGGCGCGAAAGTGGTGCTGGACAACGTCTTCGCCACCCCGCTGCTGCAGAAGGGCTTCGAGCTCGGCGCGGATGTGCTGGTCTACTCCGGCACCAAGCACATCGACGGTCAGGGCCGAGTGCTCGGCGGGGCGATCCTGGGTTCGCACGATTACATCGACGGCCCGGTGAAAAACCTGATGCGCCATACGGGTCCGGCGCTGAGCCCGTTCAATGCGTGGACCCTGCTCAAGGGTCTGGAGACCATGCCTTTGCGGGTGCGCCAGTCCACCGAGTCGGCGCTGCGCATCGCGGAGTTCCTGGAGCGGCACCCGGCCGTGGCGTGGGCGAAGTACCCGTTCCTGAAGTCGCATTCGCAGTACGAGCTGGCCAAGAGTCAGATGTCCGGCGGTGGCACCGTGGTGACCTTCGAGTTGAAGGCCGCGGCCGAGGCGGGCAAGAAGCGTGCCTTCGAGGTCCTCAATGGGCTGCGCATTATCGATATCTCCAACAATCTGGGCGATTCGAAGACCCTGATCACCCATCCGGCGACCACGACGCACCGCGCCATGGGCCCGGAAGGCCGTGCCGCCATTGGTCTTTCGGATGGTGTGCTGCGGATTTCGATCGGCCTGGAGGATGTCGAGGATCTGCTGGGCGATCTGGATCGGGCGCTCGGCTGAACCGGCGGCCACCGGCGGCTATTGACAGCATCCTGTCATTTTGACAGGATGCTGTCATGATTAAAACAGTGCATCTCGCCGTGTACGACACCTTCTCCGACTGGGAGACCGGATTCGCCACGGCGCATATCAACCGTGAACTGTGGCACCGCGAACCCGGTGCGTGGCGGGTCCGCACCGTCGGCGCGACCACCGATCCCGTCGTTTCCATGGGCGGTATGCGGGTCACCCCGGATATCTCGCTGGAGGATCTCACCCCGGCGGACAGCGCCATGCTGATCCTGCCCGGCTCGGCCACCTGGGAAACCGGTGCGCTGGCCGCCTTCGCGGACAAGTCGAGCGAATTCCTCACCGCCGCGACCCCGGTCGCCGCCATCTGCGGCGCGACCTTCGGCCTGGCGAGCGCGGGCCTGCTCGATGGCCGCCCGCACACCAGCAATGCCGCGGAATACCTTGCCATGAGCGGATATTCGGGCGGCGACAAGTTCGTCCACGAGTCCGCCGTCACCGATGGTGACCTCATCACCGCCAGCGGCACCATGCCGGTGGATTTCGCCCGCGCCATCCTCGGGCGGCTGGAGATCTACGAACCGCACATCCTGGACGCCTGGTACCGGCTGTACGGGCGGAACGATCCGGCCGGATTCTTCGCACTCGCCGAATACGAGCAAAGCCGCGCCGCGGCGGGCGCGTCATGAGCCGAAGCGAATCGGAGCTCTTCAGCGCGGCGGCCATCACCTCGTTCAAGCTGAACGGCCAATTCCTCACCATCGCCGAGGAATTGGCCAAACCGGCGGGCATCACCGCCGCCTGGTGGCAGGTGCTGGGCGCGGTGCTGCACGAACCGCTGCCGGTGGCGGGGATCGCCCGGGAGATGGGCATCACCCGGCAGAGCGTGCAGCGCATCGCGGATCTGCTGGTGGACAAGGGTTTCGCCGAGTACCGGCCGAACCCGCTGCACAAGCGCGCCAAACTCGTCGCCATCACGCCGGAGGGTCACGACGCGGTCCGGCGTATCAACCCGCAGCATTCGAAGCTGGCCGCCCGGCTCACCGCCGAGCTGGGGATCGAGCGGTTCACCCGGATCGTGGATGCGCTCACGGCCCTGTCGGCCGCGCTCGAGGTCCTCGAATCCGAGTAACCCGCAAGTACTTTCAGAGGTCGAACGGGGACTTGGTCTTGCCGACCAGTTCGGCGACCGAGCGCAGGATGGCGGTCGGGCGGTACGGATACTGCTCGACGGTGGCCTGGGTGGAGATGCCGGTGGTCACCAGAATCGTGCGCATGCCCGCCTCCAAACCGGAGATGACATCGGTGTCCATCCGGTCGCCGATCATGACGGTGGACTGCGAGTGCGCGCCGATCCGCCGCAGCGCCGATCGCATCATGAGCGGATTCGGCTTGCCCACGTAGTAGGGCTCCTTACCGGTGGCGCGGGTGATGAGCGCCGCGACCGATCCGGTGGCCGGGAGGATGCCCTCGCGCGAGGGTCCGGTCGGATCGGGATTGGTGGCGATGAAGCGCGCGCCCGCCGAGATGAGCCGAATGGCGGTGGTGATGGCCTCGAACGAATAGGTGCGCGTCTCACCGAGCACGACATAGTCCGGTTCGCTGTCGGTGAGGACGTAACCGATTTCGTGCAGGGCGGTGGTGAGCCCGGATTCGCCTACGACATAGGCGGTTCCATTGGGGCGCTGATCCTTGAGGAAGTCGGCGGTGGCCAGCGCGGAGGTCCAGATGGATTCGACCGGGATGTCGAGTCCGGTGTGCCGCAGGCGCGCCTGGAGGTCGCGGGCGGTGTAGATCGAGTTGTTGGTCAGCACCAGAAACGGGATGTCGTTGTCGCGCAGTTCAGCCAGGAATTGGTCCGCGCCCGGCACCATGTGGTTCTCGTGCACGAGGACGCCGTCCATGTCGGTCAAGTAGGACAGGATCGGTTCTTCGATAGAGGTCACGAGGCAATTGTCCGCTATCGAACCCGGGTTCGGTGGCAGCGGGGCGAATTCGTCCTACCATCTGGTCGGTTCGTACGGCGTCAACCCGATCGCCGGTTCCGGAATACCAGCGGTCACATCCCGGTTCGCCGATGTGGGTGCGACCCCCGCCACAGCGCTGACTAGGGTGCGAAGCAGGCCGTGAATCGGGCACATGTCCGGACGGTGGTGCGGGAGGTTGGCTCGCACGAACCAAGCGCAACAAGGCGACAGGAGTGGCGCGGTGAAGGACCTCAAGCTCGGATACAAGGCGTCGGCGGAGCAGTTCGGCCCCAGGGAACTGGTGGAGATCGCGGTCGCGGCCGAACAGCACGGTATGGACAGCGCGACGGTGAGCGATCACTTCCAGCCGTGGCGGCACAATGGCGGGCACGCCCCGTTCTCGCTCGCCTGGATGGCCGCGGTGGGCGAGCGCACCGAGCGCATCATGCTCGGCACCTCGGTGCTGACCCCCACCTTCCGCTACAACCCCGCCGTGATCGCGCAGGCCTTCGCCACCATGGGCTGCCTGTACCCGGATCGGGTCATGCTGGGCGTCGGCTCCGGTGAGGCGCTGAACGAGATCGCCACCGGGTATCAGGGCGAATGGCCGGAGTTCAAGGAGCGTTTCGCGCGCCTGCGCGAATCGGTGGATCTGATGCGCGCGCTGTGGACCGGTGATCGCGTCGACTTCGACGGCGAGTACTACCGGACCGTCGGCGCCTCCATCTACGACGTGCCCAAGGGCGGCATCCCGGTGTACATCGCCGCGGGCGGCCCGCTGGTGGCGCGGTACGCGGGGCGCGCGGGCGACGGTTTCATCTGCACCTCGGGCAAGGGTATGGACCTGTACACCGACAAGCTCATGCCCGCGGTCGCCGAGGGTGCGGCCAAGGTCGGCCGCACCGTCGAGGACATCGACCGGATGATCGAGATCAAGATCTCCTACGACACCGATCCCGAACTGGCGCTGGAGAATACGCGCTTCTGGGCCCCGCTCTCGCTGACCGCCGAGCAGAAGCACTCGATTCACGATCCGATCGAGATGGAGGCCGCCGCGGACGCGCTGCCGATCGAGCAGATCGCCAAGCGCTGGATTGTCGCCAGTGATCCGGACCAGGCCGTGGAGTTGATTCAGCCGTACCTGGACGCGGGCCTGAATCACCTGGTCTTCCACGCCCCCGGCCACGATCAGTTGCGCTTCCTCGAGCTGTTCCAGCGGGATCTGGCCCCGCGCCTGCGCGCGCTGTAGTTCGCTCCCGGGGTGCGGTGCGCATGATGTTCGGCACGTCGGCGCCGCACCCCGTAAATCCACACTTAACGGTCGGTAGTCTCTGATCCATGGCTGCCTCACCGGTTTCCAGTGTGTACATCGCGTCGCCCGAGGGCGACACCGGCAAGTCGACCGTGGCTCTGGGCGTGCTGCAGGCGCTCGCCGCGACGACGCCGCGAGTCGGGGTGTTCCGGCCCATCACCCGCTCGGCGACCGAACGCGATTACATCCTGGAACTACTCCTCGAGCACTCCACCGCCGACGACGATTACGACCAGTCGATCGGCGTCACCTACGAACAGGTGCACGCCGATCCGGACGCCGCCATCAGCGAGATCGTCATGCGGTATCACGCCATGGCCAAACAGTGCGATGCCGTGCTCATCCTGGGCAGTGATTACACCGATGTCGCCAGCCCGAGCGAATTGCGCTTCAATGCCCGCATCGCGGTGAATCTCGGTGCGCCCGTATTGCTCGTGGTGCGCGGCGCCGAGCGCACCCCGGACGAATTGGCGCAGCTGGTGGAGTTGTGCCGCACCGAATTGGTGGCCGAGCACGCCAAACTCGTCGCGGTGATCGCCAACCGCTGTGATCCCGATCAGATCGAGGCCGATACCGCCGCGCTGGCGCGGGCGGCCGCGGTGCCGTCCTGGACGCTGCCCGAGGTGCCGCTGTTGCAGGCCCCCACCATGGAGGAGCTGTGCCAGGCCATCGACGGCGAAATCTACAGCGGCGACCCGGAATTGCTGCAGCGCGAGGCGCTCACCGTGATCATCGGCGGGATGACCACCGAGCACATTCTGGAGCGGCTCACCGACGGCGTCGCCGTCATCACCCCCGGTGACCGCTCGGACGTACTGCTCGCGCTGGTGAACGCCCATGAGGCGGAGGGCTTTCCATCGCTGGCGGGCATCATCATGAACGGCGATATGCAGCCCGCGCCGTCGATCGCCCGGCTGATGGCCGGGCTCAAGCCCAAGCTGCCGATCCTGTCGACCACCCTGGGCACCTTCGCCACCGCCAAGGCCGCCGCCCGCACCCGCGGCCGGGTCTCGCTCTCCAGCATCCGCAAGGTCGATACCGCGCTCGCGCTCATGGAGGAGCGGGTGGACGCGCGAGAGCTGTTGCAGCAGATCGAGATTCCGATTCCGAATATCGTGACACCGCAGATGTTCGAGTATCAGCTCATCGAACGCGCCCGCTCCGATCGCAAGCGCATCGTGCTCCCCGAGGGCGATGACGACCGCATTCTGCGCGCCGCCGGACGCGTGCTGCAACGCAAGATCGCCGATCTCACCATCCTCGGCGACGAGGCCGCCGTGCGCGGTCGCGCCGCCGAACTCGGGGTGGATATCGAGGCCGCCGAGGTGCTCGATCCCAGGACCTGTCCGCTGCGCGACGAATTCGCGCAGGAGTACGCCCGGCTGCGCGCGCACAAGGGCATGACGGTGGATCGCGCCCGCGAATACCTCGGTGACATCTCGTATTTCGGCACCATGATGGTGCATATGGGCGTCGCCGACGGCATGGTGTCGGGGGCCGCGCACACCACCGCGCACACCATCCGGCCCTCGTTCGAGATCATCAAGACCATGCCGGGCGTCTCCACCGTCTCCAGCGTCTTCCTCATGTGCCTGGCGGATCGGGTGCTGGCCTACGGCGACTGCGCGGTGGTCCCCGATCCGACCTCGGAGCAGTTGGCCGATATCGCCATCTCGTCCGCGCGCACCGCCGCCCAGTTCGGCATCGATCCGCGGGTGGCCATGCTGTCCTACTCGACCGGTGAGTCCGGCTCCGGCGCGGATGTCGAGAAGGTGCGCACCGCAACCAAACTCGTGCACGAGCGGGAGCCCGAACTGCTGGTGGAGGGCCCGATCCAGTACGACGCCGCCATCGAGCCGACGGTGGCGCGCACCAAACTGCCGGATTCGGCGGTGGCCGGGCAGGCGACGGTCTTCATCTTCCCGGACCTCAATACCGGGAACAACACCTATAAGGCGGTGCAGCGCAGCGCAGGGGCCGTGGCCATCGGCCCGGTGCTGCAGGGCCTGCGCAAGCCGGTGAACGATCTGTCCCGGGGTGCGCTGGTCGCCGATATCGTCAATACCGTTGCCATCACCGCGATTCAGGCACAGCAGGAGACAGCGAAATGAATGTCCTGGTGATCAACTCCGGGTCGTCGTCGATCAAATACCAGCTGCTGGATCCGGATTCGGCGCGGGTGGTCGCGGCCGGGGTGGTGCAGCGGATCGGCGAACCCGTCGCCGAGGGCTCGCCCAGTATCGAACACCAGAGTGAGGGAAGGACTTTCGAGCACGACGGCGAGGTGCCCGATCACGCCACCGGACTGCGCCTGGTCTTCGACCTCTTCGCCGAGAGCGGCCACGATCTGGCCGAGGCGGGCCTGCGCGCGGTCGGGCATCGAGTGGTGCACGGCGGCGAGGTGTTCTACGAGCCCACCCTCGTCACCGATGAGGTGCTCGAGGCCATCTCGCAGCTGTCCGCGCTCGCGCCACTGCACAATCCGGCCAATGTGGTGGGTATCGAGAGCGCCCGCGAACTGCTACCGGGTGTGCCGCAGGTGGCGGTCTTCGACACCGCCTTCTTCCACGGTCTGCCCGCGGCCGCCAAGACCTACGCCATCGACGCGAAAGTCGCCGCCGCGCACGGTGTCCGGCGCTACGGCTTCCACGGCACCTCGCACCAGTACGTCTCCGGACAGGTCGCGGAATTCCTGGGCCGGGAGCCCGCGGAGCTGAATCAGATCGTGCTGCACCTGGGCAACGGCGCGTCGGCCTCCGCCATTCGCGGCGGTAAGGCGGTGGACACCACCATGGGCCTGACCCCGCTGGAGGGTCTGGTCATGGGAACCCGCTCCGGTGATCTGGATCCCGGCATCATCTTCCATCTGATCCGTACCGCGGATATGGATGTGAACGATGTGGATGCTCTGCTGAACCGGCAGTCCGGTATCAAGGGCCTGGCCGGGGTGAACGATTTCCGCGAACTCGGCCGTCTCATCGACACCGGTGACGCCGCGGCGCGGCTGGCCTTCGACGTCTACATCCACCGCCTGCGCCGCTATATCGGCGCGTATCTGGTGGAACTGGGCCGGGTGGACGCCATCACCTTCACCGCCGGTGTGGGCGAGAACGACGCCCGGGTCCGGGCGGCGGCGCTGGCCGAGTTGGAGCGCTTCGGCATTCGGGTCGATCCGGCGCGCAATACCGCCAAAGATCGCTCGGCGCGGTACATCTCGCCGGACGACGCGGAGGTCGCGGTGCTGGTGGTGCCCACCAATGAGGAGCTCGCCATCGCCCGCGCGGCCGCCCGCCTGGTGGGGTGAACCGCACCGCGCGGCTTCATGAAAACATCACGGAGGCGCTGCGAGAGTGGTCCCCGGATCCACTCCCGAAGGGACCCCGGAACCCGTGTCGCATACGCACAGCTGCGGTAGGTACTGACCGTCCCTCGCCAGTTCCTGCTACCTCTCGGCTGCCCCCGAAGGACAGCTGCGGCACGGGTATTTCCGGTGTCAGAACCAGGATTTGGCGCGCACCGCATTGGCCAGGTCGACCAGCGCGTAGCGATGGGTGCGCCCGGGCGCCGAGCGCGCCAGCCCGCGCAGTCCGGTCTCGATACCCCGGCGCAGCTCGCGTTCGTTGAACTGCGCGCCGAATATCTTGGCGTCCGAGGTTTTCGGGGTGTGCCCGGCTCGCAACCAGCCCAGCGCGGTCCCCAGCACCAGAATGCGCAACTGCGCCGTGCGGCTCTCCCCGGGTGGCAGCGCCTGTACCCGGGCCGCGGCCACGTGCAGGGTGGCCTCGTCGAGCTGTTCGACCGGGGCGCTGGTGAGCAGCATGAGCACCGCGGTCATCCGGGCCTCGGAGTAGTGCCGGGAGGCGGGCGGCACCTCGTCCAGCGCGTGCACCGCATCGGCGGTGCGCCCGGCCGCGGCCAGTTGCCGGGCCAAGCCGAAGGCGGTGCTGACCACGCCGCGGTCGGTGCGCCAGACGGTGGCGTAGTACTTCTCGGCGTAGGCGCGCCACTCCTCGGGTTCGGGGGAATCCCAGTGTTGCAGAATGAGTTCCGCGGTCGCGGCGAGCGCGAGTTTGGGTGCGATCTCGCCGGGGATGGCCTCCAGGACGGCGTCGAAGCGGGCGAAGGCGCGTTCGTAATCCTGCTCCAGCAGTTCGGCCATACCGAGATACCAGTCGGCGCGCCAATCCTCCGAGGGCGGCTGCTCGGTGCCGGTGAGCCGGCGCAGCAGCATGCGGGCGGCGGCCGGTTCCTCCAGATCCAGGTGGGCGCGGGCCTCGGCGAGGGTGACCTCCAGCTCGAAAGTCTCTGGCGCGCCGCCGGGTTCGGCCGCCGCACGCTGGCGGGCGTGCCGCAGTTCGTCGAGGGCGTGCCGGGCCTCGGGATGCGCCGCACCCGCCAGCAGCGGTGCGGAGGGATCGGTCGGATCGACCAGCGGCACCGGGAGCGCGGCCACCACGGCGCGCGGATCGAGCAGGGTGCCGCGATTGATGCCGTCGATGATGCCGTCGGTCTGCGCCACGAACTCCTCGGTGCCGAAGCTGGTGCGCGGCGGACTGAAAAGCGTTGACAGCTGCGGATGTTCATTCCCGGTCTCGACCGCGAGGATCTCGCGCAGCACACCGGTGAGCTGACCGCCCAGCAGTCGGGCCGAGGCGAAGCGGCGGTCCGGATCCGGATCGGTGGCGCGCAGCAGCAGCCGGTGGAAGAACTCGTGCCGGGCCAGCACCGGCTGATCCTTCGCCGCTGGAATGCCCTCGCAGTACGCGCCCTTCTCCATCGGCATGTTCAGCGTGAGCACGGCCAGGGTGCGCCCGACCGTATAGATGTCCGAGGCCACCGTGGGGCCGGTCCGCGGAATCTCGGGAGCTTGGAAACCCCTGGTGCCGTACAGGTTTCCGTACGCCTCGAAGGGCGAGGTCGCGCCCAGGTCGATGAGCTCCACCCGGTCGGTGGTGACCATGATGTTGTCCGGCTTGAGATCGTTGTAAGCCAGTCCCACCGAGTGCAGATAGTCCAGTGCCGGAAGGATTTCCAGTACATAGGCGATGGCCTCGGTGACCGGCATCCGCTCCGGGCGCACATGCTGTTCGAGCAGATCGCGCAGGGAGTGACCGCCGACGTACTCCATGACGATGTAGCCGACGGGGGAGCCGTCCGCGTCCGGATGTTCCACGAAATTGTGGATCTTGACGATGCTGGGGTGCACCACCTCGGCCAGGAATTGCCGTTCCGCCACGGCCACCGCCTGCGCTTCGGCGTCACCGGCGTGCAGCAGGCCCTTGAGCACCACCCAGCGGTCGCTGACATTGCGGTCGATGGCCAGATAGATCCAGCCGAGTCCGCCGTGCGCGATACAGCCCTGGATCTCGTACTGTCCGGCCACCCGATCGCCCTGATGCAGTGACGGCCGGAAATCATAAGGCGCACCGCAGGTTTCACAGGTGCCCGCGGTGGTGGCCGGATGCGCGGCGGTGGCGCGGCCGACCGGTTTCCCGCAGCGCCAGCAGAATCTGCGCCCCTCGGCCACCACCGGATCGGCGAGCACCTC
Organism: Nocardia acidivorans NBRC 108247; assembly: GCF_001625085.1. Classification (GTDB taxonomy): domain Bacteria; phylum Actinomycetota; class Actinomycetes; order Mycobacteriales; family Mycobacteriaceae; genus Nocardia; species Nocardia acidivorans. Next base: position 54,557 of record NZ_BDAW01000044.1, on the reverse strand, counting down.
CGCCTCCGGATCGACCGGTTCCACGGCGGGAATCGGCACCAGTCCCGCGCCGAGCCGCCGCACCACTGGTCGCGGCCGGGACATGCGCGCGGTGCGCTGGGACGGCCGGGTGGGTGTGCGCGTCTCGCCCTCGGATTCGCCCGAATCCCCCTGCGCCCCGCTCGATTCGGCGGCCTCGGGTGTGGCGGAGCCGCCGATCTCGAAGCGTTCGGTGGCCTCGGTGCGCGGAAACCCCTGCGTGCCGGGGACAGCGGCGGTCGCGGCGATATGCCCGGTCGCCTGGGTGGCGGGTCCGGCCACGCCCCGATCCTTCGACAAGCGTTCGGTGGCCTGGGTCCGGGTGCCCCCATCGCCCGTCCGCTCGGTGGCGCGGGTGGCGTCCGGTTCCTCGGGATCGGTCATCTCAGTCCTGGTACCTGGGCGGCGGCGGAATGGCGGCGTCGCCGAGTTCGGTTGCCAGCCAACGGTGATAGAGGCGGTTCCAGGTGCCGTCGGAGCGAATGCGCTCCAGTGTGCCGTTGACGAAGCGCACCAGATCGTCCGAGCCCTGGGAGATGCCGATGCCGTACTGCTCGGTGCTCAGATTCGGCCCCACCACCTCGGTGGCCGGATCCTGGACCGCCAGCCCCGCCAGCACCGTGTCGTCGGTGCTGATGGCGTCGACCTGCCGCTGCTGCAACACCACCAGGCAATCCGCCCAGCTGGGCACGGTGAGAACCGAGACCGCGGGCTGCTGGACGCGAATCAGATCCAGCGAGGTGGTGCCGCGCACCACGCACACCCGTTTGCCCGCCAGATCGGCGAGTCCGCCGATGCCGGAGTTGTGCACGGTGAGCACCCGCTGATGCGCCTGCAGATACGAGGTGGAGAAGGTGACCCGTTGCCGCCGTTCACAATTGATGGTCATGGTTTTCACCACGACATCGACGGTATGCTCCTGCAACGCCTTCTCGCGGTCCGCCGAGCCCAGGATCCGGTATTCGATGGAGTCGGGATTGCCGAGCAGATCGCGGGCCAGTTCCCGGGCGATCTCCACATCGAATCCGGCCAGCGCACCGGTGGTCGGATCGCGGAAGCTGAAGAGATTGCTTCCCGGATCCAATCCGACGAGCAGTCGCCCGCGCGCGCGAATGGCATCGAGATTCGGGGTGCTCGCACCCCCGCCCGGGCGCAGGCTCGCGGTCGGATCCCCGCAGTTCGCCGCGGCGGGTGGCAGCGGCGCGTTCGCCTGTGCCGTAATGGCTCCCGAGGGCAGCGGCGGTTCGACATAGCTCGGTGCGCGGGTGGAATGCGGTGCGGGCGCGTCCCCGTCGGCGCAGCCGGCCAGCGCCAGGGCCAGCACGCCCGCGACGGCGGCGGGCAGCAGTCGAATCAGGCCGCGGTTCATCGGTACTCCCGTAGTCGCGGCCACAGTCCCGCCGCCACCAGCACGGCCGCCGCGGTGCTCAGCACCAGTGCGCCCGGGGCGAGCAGATCCAGCGTGCGGGCGGCGTGAGAGGTGTTGCCGCGCAATTCGTCCCGGGTATCGGTGATGCCATTGCCGAGCGCGCGGTCCAGGGCGTCCACCTGGGCGGAGGCCTCGTTCGCGCCCGGTCCGGTGGCCACCGCGCCCGCACCGATGAAATCGCCCTTGGAGAGCGCGTCGTTCATGCGCTGATGCGCGGCCCGCCAGCGATCCAGGGCCGCGCTCGCGGTCTTCACCTCGCCCGCGCCCGGGGCGTCCCCGTCGTAGCCGGCGAAGATATCGCGCAGCCGGGCGGTGGCCCTGTCGTAGGTGTTGTCGTATTCGGTACTGGTATCGCGCCGCACCAGTTTCAGGGTTTCGGCGGTGCGGGCCTGCTGGGCCAGGATGCGGCTCTCGGTGAGCGCCGCGGTGGGGATACTGCCGCTGTCGCGGGCGTCGGTGGTGTCCACCGCGGAGATGAATCCGGCGACCACCGTCCAGCCCAGCAGCACCACCATGGTGCCGGTGGCCAGCAGCAGGCCGGGGTTGAGCACCCGATGCCAGCGCCGGGACAGGAACAACTGCGCCGCGACCAGCGCCGCCACCGCCAGCAACGGGGTCGCGATGGCCGACCACGGCGGGCGCACATGATTGCGCTGGGTGGCGGTGATGGCCGCCGAGCGGTGCTCCTGCAATTCCTGCGCCATGGGCAGCAGGGTGCCCTGCATGAGATTGGACGCCTCGCTGAGATAGGCGGCCCCCAGCGGCAGTCCACTGCGATTGTCCGCGCGCGCGGTCTCCACGATCCCGCAATAAACCGGAAGCCCGGTGGATATGCCGGTGCGCAGATGGGTATCCGCGTCGCCGCCACTGCGATTGGACTGGGTCACCAGTTCCGCCGCCGCCTCGCCGACGGCCTGGTTGTAGCGGTCGCGCACGGCCTTGGGCTCGAGTCCGCCGGAGATGAAGGCGGTGCCCGCTGAGGCGTCGGCCACCGACAGCGAGGTGTACAGCCGCTGCGCCGAGTACGCATCCGGCTCGGCCTGATCCAACAGCACGTCCAGGGCGTGCTGGCGGTTGTTCACCGCGTTCGCGGTGACCACCCCGGCGGCCAGGCACATTCCCAGCAAAACCAGTCCGACGGCTATCAGTTTGGCCGGTGAGGAGTGCGCGAACAGTCGCATCTCGGTGCTGGAGAGCCGTTCCCGCACCGCGGCCGCGGCAGCGCGGGGGGACAGCTCGTCGAGCCGCAACTGCTCGGTGCGAACCATTTCACCTCCCACTGACCGAAACCGAACGATCGACTTGTTGATGTCGAATGAGCTTATTGTGGACGTACCTGTGCCGTGACGCGGGAACACCCGGAGGTCTGTGCGGCGCGGTCCGAGGATGGGATCGAAAGTATGCGTGGTGACGGCGACGGCTGGGCGGAGAGCCCCGATGGCACCCGCCAATGGGGTCGTTTCGGAGCTGCCGGACTGTTGCTGCGCGCCCCGCTCGCCGATGGCGGGTCGGCGGTGCTGCTGCAGCATCGCTCGGCCTGGAGTCATCAGGGCGGCACCTGGGCGCTGCCCGGCGGGGCGCGGGATTCGCACGAGTCGAGCGTGCACGCCGCCGTCCGCGAGGCCGAGGAGGAGGCGGGCATCGTCGCCGGATCCATTCGGGTGCGGGCGCAGCGGGTGACCGCCACCGCGGCCAGTGGCTGGACGTACACCACGGTCATCGCCGACGCCCTCACCCGATTGCGCACCCGGGGAAATCCGGAGAGCACCGAATTGGCGTGGGTGCCCGAGACCGAGGTGGACGCCCGGCCGCTGCATCCCGGTTTCGCCGCCGCCTGGCCGCTGTTGCGCGCCACCCCCGCCCGGGTCAGCCTGGACGGTCTGGCGGATCCAGAGACGGTGGCGGCCGCATTGCCACGCACCCTGGAGATACCCGGCGCGGAGTTCCTCTGGCTGCGTTCGGACGGCAATGGCGATGCCCGCGCGGCCCGCATCGGGGCGGCCGAATCGACCCCGGATGTGGCCGGAAATGTGTTGTACCTCACCCTGGACCAGGTGTTGTCTTGAGGGCGTGAGCCAGCGTGAGATCCCCACGTACTGTCGAATCTGCGAACCGCTCTGCGGGCTGATCGCCACCGTCGAGGACGGGAAACTGGTGCGGCTGCGGGCGGACGGGGAACATCCGCTCTCCCGGGGCAACGCGTGTCCGAAAGGTATCGCGTTCACCGAGATCCAGAACGATCCGGATCGGGTGCTCTATCCTTTGCGTCGCACTCCGGACGGCTTCGAGCGGGTCACCTGGGATGAGGCGCTGGACGATATCGGTGCGCGGCTGCGCGCGATCATCGCCGCGCACGGGCGCGAGAGCCTGGGGTGGTATTTCGGCAATCCGTCCTCGTTCTCCTATTCACATACGTTGTGGCTGGTGGGTTTTCAGCTCGCCGCCGGACTGCGGCACGTGTACTCGGCGGGCTCGCAGGACATCAACAATCGCTTCGTGGCCAGCGAACTGCTGTACGGATCGCTGACCTCGGTGCCGGTCCCGGACCTGGACCGCACCGATTTCCTGCTCATGTTGGGCGCGAATCCCGTGGTGTCGCACGGCAGCGCGATGAGCGTGCCGCGAATTCGGGAGAAGCTCATGGCGATCACCAAGCGTGGTGGGCGCGTGGTGGTGGTGGATCCCCGGCGCACCGAGACCGCGCGACTGTTCGAGCATGTGGGCGTGCGGCCCGACCGTGACGCGTGGCTGCTGGCCGGCCTGCTCCAGGTCATCTTCGCCGAAGGGCTGGAGGATGCGCGGGCGCTGCGCGCGCAGGCCGCCGGTGTCCGCGAATTGCGCGCTGCCGTAGCACGATTCACCCCGGAGTCGACCGCCGTGCTGACCGGTCTGGAACCCGATGCGGTGCGGGCGCTGGCCCGCGATCTGGCGCGCGCGAACTCCGCCGCCGTCTACGGCCGCACCGGCACCTGCCTGGGCCGCCACGCCACCCTGGTCGCCTTCCTCATCGACGCGCTGGCCGTGGTCACCGGCAATCTGGATGCACCCGGCGGCTCGGTCTTCGGTAGGGAGCTGGTGGCGGTCTCGGAGTTGAACGCCCGCCTCGGCCTGATCAAATACGGTAAGAACCGTTCTCGCATCGGCGATTTCCCCGATGTGCTGGGCACCTTCCCCGCCGCGGTGATGGCCAAGGAGATCACCACGCCGGGCCCGGGTCAGCTGCGCGCCCTGTTCACCTCGGCGGGAAATCCAGTGTCCTCGGTGCCGAACGGCCGCGAATTGTCCACCGCCCTGGCGCAACTCGATCTCTACGTCTCGATCGACCTGTACCGCAACGATTCCAACAGCACCGCCGACTACATCCTGCCCGCGACCACCTTCCTGGAGCGCGATGACATCTCGCTGCCGTTCACCGCGCTCGCGCCGACCCCGTACACCCAGTACACCGAGCGCGTGCTGGAGCCGTACGGCGAGGCGCGCGAGGAGTGGCGCATCATCGATGCCATCGCCACTCGAATCGGCGTGCAGCCCTTCGTGATCGGGCCCAGGGCGGCAGGCCGTCTGCTGAGCCGCCTGCGCGGGGTTCCCGGTGGCCGCTCCGCGCGTCCCACACCGCCCCTGCTGGTCGATCTGGCCCTGCGCACCGGTCCCTACGGCGATCTGTTCGGGCTGCGCCGCGGCGGCCTGAGCCTGAGAATGCTCCGCCGTCATCCGCACGGCGTGGTGCTGGCCGACGCCATCACCACGGGCGTCCTGCGGGATGTGGTGCGGCACAAGGACAAACGAGTTCATCTCGCCCCGGCCGAAATCCTCGCCGAACTCCAGGATCTGACCGCCGCCCCGGTCGACCCGTCCTATCCGCTGCGCCTGATCGGTATGCGCGAACTCAAATCGCACAATTCCTGGATGCACAACTCCGAATTCCTGATGCGCGGCGACCGCGTGCAGGCTGCCCGCATCAACCCCAAAGACGCGGCGGTGGCGGGGATTTCCGACGGCTCCCGCTGCCGGGTGACCTCACCCCACGGTTCGATCGAGCTCACCGCCCACCTCACCTCGGATATGACCGAGGGCGCGGTGGCCATCCCGCACGGCTGGGGGCATACCGGCGGGTGGCGGCGGGCCAATGCCGCGGGCGGGGTCAACCCCAATGAACTCATGTCCACCGATCCGGCCGATATCGAACCACTCGCCGGAATGTCTCATCTCAACGGCGTCCCGATCCGCCTGGACCCGGTCCCGCCGGGCTGAGACCGCTCAATTCGCGAGGTTGTCCAGCACCCGCTGCTTGAGCGCACGCGCCGCCGATTCGGGGTCGCGGGCCTCGGTAATGGCCCGTACCACCACGATTCGGGTCGCGCCCGCCGCCAGCACCTCGGGCAGGCGCTGATCGTCGATGCCGCCGATGGCGAACCAGGGGCGCGCGGTATGCGATTCGGCGGTGGAGCGCACCAGGTCGAGGCCCGCGGGCTGCCGCCCGGGCTTGGTCGGCGTCGCGTACACCGGGCCGGTGCAGAAGTAGTCGATGTGCTCATCGATGGCGGCCAGTCCGGCCTGTGCGCGATTGTGCGTGGAGCGGCCGATCACCACCTCCGGGCCGAGAATATTGCGGGCGTACCACGGCGGCAGATCGCCCTGACCGAGATGCAGGACGTCCACACCCGCGGCCAGTGCGATATCGGCGCGGTCATTACAGGCCACCAGGGCCCCGTGCCTGCGCGCGGCGGCCTTCAATTCGGCCAGGGCCCCGAGTTCGGCCTTGGCCTCGAGCGGTCCGAATTCCTGCTCACCGGCCGAGCCCTTGTCCCGCAATTGGATGATGTCGACGCCCCCGGCCAGGGCGGCGTCGGCGAAGGCGGCGAGGTCGCCCCGGTCCCGGCGCGCATCGGTGCACAGGTACAGGCGCGCATCGGCCAATCGCTCGCGCGGTGTGGCGGGCCGGTTCACGTGGGAGGGTTGCACGCCCCCGACGCTAGTCGCGCTACCGTTGGGACGAAACGGGCGGTGCGGTGAATTCCCGCCGCACCCCGATCCGCGGCCTCCCGCGCCACGATCGGCTCGCGTCGGCCACGCGACCCACACCTGGCCGGACCGTCGACCCCGAAGTCCGCGTCCGCAGGCATGCGGCGTGGCACCGGGGAGTCCGGGCCGCGGCCGTGACGACCGTGACCCGGGCCGCGTGCGGCGGCACAATGAGATCGACCCCGCGCCGCGAAGAGCGGCGCAAGAGATGCAGTGCGAGGTGGAAACGGTGCGGACCCTGGCCGTCGTGGGCGGCGGTGTGATCGGGCTTTCGGTGGCATGGCGTGCCGCAGAGGAAGGCTGGACGGTCACACTGTTCGATCCGGCGAGCGGATCGGGGGCCTCCTGGGTCGCGGGCGGCATGCTCGCGCCGCTGTCGGAAGGCTGGCCGGGGGAGTCGGCCGCCCTGGAGTTCGGCGCAGCCTCCCTCGCCCGCTGGCCCGACTTCGCCGCCCGGCTGCAAGCGCTCACCGGCGCCGAACTCTTCACCGCCACCCGTACCCTCACCGTCGCCCTCGACGCCGCCGACGCCGCCGACCTGCGCACCATCGCCGATTGGTTGGACACCCAGGATGTGCCGTTCCTGCTCGGCGATCCGGGCGATGCCGAGGATCGGTTGCCGGTCCTGCTGGATCGGGCCGGAGTGCGCGCCGCCGAACCCGGGCTGGCGCGGACGGTCCGGGCCGGGCTGCTGTCCGCCGCGGAGCCCGCGGTGGACAATCGCGCGCTGGTGGCGGCCCTGCGTGCGGCGTGTGTGGCGGCGGGTGTGGAATTCCTTGCCGTACAGGTGGTTTCGTCGGAGTCATCGAGCGCTGCCGGGGAACGGTCCACGGAATCGGTACGGCGCCTGGGCGATCTCCGGCACGATCGCATCGTGCTGGCGGCGGGCGCGGCCACCGCCGAATTGTGGCCCGGTCTCCCCGTGCGGCCGGTGAAGGGCGAGATCCTACGACTGCGTCGCAGACCGAGCGCGCCCCCGCCGCCGCAGGGCGTGATTCGTGCCCGGGTGCACGGCCGCCCCATCTACCTGGTCCCGCGCAGCGACGGAATCGTGCTCGGCGCAACCCAATACGAGCAGGGCTTCGACACCACCGTCACCGTTGCCGGGGTACGCGACCTGATCAATGACGCGGAAGCCATCCTGCCCGGTATCGGCGAATACGAATTCGCCGAGGCCATCGCGGGCTCCAGGCCCGGCTCCCCGGACAACATGCCGTTGATCGGCTATCTCGACGATCGGGTGATCGTGGCAACGGGCCACGGCCGCAACGGAATTCTCGACACCCCCGTCACCGCCGACGCCGTCCTTGCCCTGCTCGCCGACACCGACCTCCCGCAGGCCCGGGCCGCCACCCCCGCCCGCTTCGGCCGCGATCCGCGCCCCCTCACCCCCGCCGAGACGCGGCGGTTGTCGCAGACCCGATATTGGACCGCTTCGCCCACAACGCTTCCCTCAGGAGGAGTCCGATGACCGCAGTTCCCGTTGGTATCACCGTCAATGGTGCGGACCATGAATTCGCCGAGGCGCCGACGGTGCGTCAGGTGCTGGAGCAATTGAATCTGCCGTGTCAGGGGGTGGCGGTGGCGGTGGATGGTGCGCTGTTCCCGAAGTCGCGGTGGGATGAGCCGGTCGGGCGGGGCTGGGAGCTCGAGGTGCTGACGGCGGTGCAGGGTGGCTAGCGCGACGGATCCGCTGGTGATCGCGGGCCGCGAGTTCGGGTCGCGGCTGATCATGGGCACCGGCGGGGCGGACAATCTGGCCGTGCTGGAGGAGGCGCTGATCGCCTCGGGCACCGAGCTGACCACGGTCGCCATGCGCCGGGTGGACGCCGCGGGCGGTACCGGTGTGCTGGATCTGTTGAAGCGCTTGGAGATCGCCCCGCTGCCCAATACCGCCGGATGCCGCACCGCCGCCGAGGCCGTGCTCACCGCGCAGCTGGGCCGCGATGCCCTCGAAACCGATTGGGTGAAACTGGAAGTCATCGCCGACGAGCGCACCCTGCTCCCGGATGCGATCGAATTGGTCAGCGCCGCAGAGCAATTGGTGGACGACGGTTTCACGGTGCTGCCGTACACCACCGACGACCCGGTCCTGGCCCGGCGCCTGGAGGACATCGGCTGCGCCGCCGTCATGCCACTGGGCTCGCCCATCGGCACCGGCCTCGGCATCGGCAATCCGCACAATATCGAGATGATCGTCGCGGCCGCCGGTGTCCCGGTCATCCTCGACGCCGGTATCGGCACCGCCAGTGACGCGGCCCTGGCCATGGAACTCGGCTGTTCGGCCGTCCTGCTCGCGACGGCCGTGACCCGGGCCCGTGAACCCGCGCTGATGGCGACCGCCATGGCCAACGCGGTCCAGGCCGGTTGGCTGGCCCGGCGAGCGGGCCGCATCCCCAAGCGCTTCTGGGCACAGGCCTCATCCCCGGCGCTGTGAACCTGGGTGCCCCCTCGGGGGCCGAGTCATCCTCGAGGGGTACGGGACGCGCGACCTCTGATCGATAGTGCGTCCGCACAACTCGAGGAAGACTGGTCCCATGATCGAACTGAGGGGCCTGACCAAACACTACGGGCAGACCGTCGCGGTGTCGGATCTGTCGTTCACGGTGCGTCCGGGGTTGGTGACCGGCTTTCTCGGCCCGAACGGGGCGGGTAAGTCGACCACCATGCGGATGATCCTGGGATTGGACGAACCGACCGCGGGCACCGCGCTCATCGACGGTAAGCCGTACCGCGATTTGAAGCGCCCGCTGACCGAGGTCGGCGCGCTGCTCGATGCCAAATGGGTGCATCCGAATCGCTCCGCGCGCTCGCATCTGCGCTGGCTGGCGGCATCCAATGACATTCCGGCGGCCCGCGTGGAGGAGGTGCTGCGCCTGGTCGGCCTCGCCGAGGTAGCCAATAAGAACGCGGGCGGGTTCTCGCTCGGCATGTCGCAGCGGCTCGGTCTGGCGGGTGCGCTGCTGGGCGATCCGAAGGTGCTGCTGTTCGACGAACCGGTGAACGGCCTCGATCCCGAGGGCATTCTGTGGATTCGCCGTTTCATGCAGCGGTTGGCCGCCGAGGGCCGCACGGTGCTGGTCTCCAGTCACCTGCTGTCCGAAATGGCCCAGACCGCAGAGCATTTGATCGTCATCGGGCGCGGCCAGCTGATGGCCGACACCACCACCAAGGATTTCATCGAGAAGGCGTCGGAACAGTCTGTGCGCGTGCGCAGTCCGCAGCTGGATCAGTTGCGCAGCCTGCTCACCGCCAACGGTATGACGGTGCGCGAGGCGGGCGCGGACGCCGAGGGCGCGGCCCTGGTGGTCGCCGGTGTCGCCTCCGACGCGGTCGGAAAGTTGGCCGGCGCCAATGACATAACGCTCTTCGAGCTGTCGCCGCAGCGGGCCTCGCTGGAGGAGGCGTTCATACAGATGACCGGTAGTGCGGTGGAGTACCACGGCGAAGGCTTCGACCAGGTGATGGGAGGTGCGCTCTGATGGGCGTGCTCGCGGCGGAACGAATCAAACTCACCTCGACCCGGTCGCCGTGGTGGTGCTCGGCAATCATCGTGCTGCTGGGTCTGGGCTTCGCGGCCTTGGTCGCGGCGGTGAATCGCTCACCCAGGGCCGATACCCCGCCCCTGCACGTGACCACCGTCGTGGGTGGTGTGAGCGGCTTCGGCGTACTGGTGCTGATGATCTTGGCGGCGCTGGCGGTAACGAGTGAATACCGCTTCGGAACCATTCGCAGCACATTTCTAGCAACCCCTGCGCGCGATAAAGTCCTGCTCACCAAAGCGCTGCTGATCGGCGCCTTCGGAGCGGTGCTGATCGGCGTGCTGACCCTGCTGGCATTCGTGCTGGCCAAGGTGATCAGCGGTGCGGAGGGCGGCGCCGATCTGGTGCTCACCAATGCCGACAACGCCCGCGCCATCTACGGCGTCCCGATCTACGCCTTCCTGTCCGTGGTGCTGGCCGTCGGGGTCGGCATGCTGGTGCGCCAGACCGCCGCGGCCATCTCGCTCATCATCCTGTGGCCCACCGTGCTCGAGTCGCTGCTCAGCGCATTCGGCAGCTTCGGCCGCAATGTGGGAGCATTCATGCCGTTCGCGAATGCCGGACACTTCTACTCGGCGTCGGCGTCGGCGGACGCGGCCGGATCGAACTGGCACTGGGGCCCGTGGGGCAGCCTGGTGTACTTCGCGGTGTTCGTCGGAATCGTGTTCGGAGCCGCGCTGTTCGTGGTGAACAAGCGCGACGCATAGACCCTGCCCGGGGATGCCGCCGGCCACTGCCCGGTTCGGCGGCGAGAATCGGCCCGATACGGAGCGATCCGTATCGGGCCGATGTCGTTTCCGAGGCCCCGGAAAACACTGTGTGAAATGTGTCAATTCCGTTCGGAAGCGCCTGGCGGACCCAACTGGTCATCTGTAGCATCGGCCCAGCAACCAAAACACTCATAACATCGGCGGGTCCAATGATGTGGCCGCTCGTACCGATCGGAAGGTGTCAGGTGGCAGTCATTAATCCATCCGGAGATCAAGCCCTGAGATACGCTCTGGGCGTGAGCGAACGACCCTCCGACGGCGGCGAGCGCGCATCCGACGCCTCCCGCTCGGAAGGATTGGGGACCGATCGCAACCGGTCGCGGGAGGCGAACGGGTCTCGTGCGCGTGAGTCGCGGGCACCCCGTATCGATCCCGACCTGGTGATCCCGCTGGTCCCGACCGAAATGGCCGACGAATCCGCGGACGAATCCGGTACCGCGCCCGGCCGCCGCCGCTTTCCCGGCGGGCAGCTCTCGGCGCTGGTCAATGCCGCGAATCAGCGCGGCGATCTGATCGGCCTGGTGCGCAAGGCGCGCGAAAACCTGCCCGGCGACCCGGCTTTCGGCGATCCGCTCTCGGTCACCGGACCGGGCGGGGCGCGCGCGGTGGCCCGGGCCGCCGATAAGTTCGTCGGCGATTCGCCCAGTGCCGCACGTGAATTGGGGCTGGGCGCGCTACAGGTCTGGCAGGCCATGCTGGAGCGGGTCGGCAAGGGCCGGGGCACCCAGGACGTGACCATCATGTTCACCGATCTGGTGGCCTTCTCCAGCTGGTCCCTGGCCGCCGGTGACGAACGGACCCTGGAACTGCTGCGCCGGGTGGCCAAGGCCATCGAGCCGCCGATCGCCGATCGCGGCGGTCAGGTCATCAAGCGCATGGGCGACGGTCTGATGGCGGTGTTCCCGTCCGCGGATCGCGCGGTGCGTGCGGCGGTGGCGGCCAAGGAGAATCTGACCACCGTGAATATCGACGGGTATCGCCCGCGGATGCGCGTGGGCCTGCATACGGGTACGCCCCGGGAGATCGGCGGCGATTGGCTGGGGGTCGATGTCACCATTGCCGCCCGGGTGATGGAGGCGGGCGGCAATGGCAACACCATGCTGTCCAATGCGACCCTGGACGCGCTCGGACCCGAGACCCTGGACGAGCTGGGTTTCGGGGTGAAGCCCTATCGGCGCAGTTTCTTCGCGGCTCCGCTCAGCGGGGTGCCGGAGGATCTGCGCATCTTCCGCCTCGAAGCCGAATAGGTCCGTAGGACCGGCTAGATGAGGTAGAGCACCGCGCCCGCGACCGCCAGCACCCCGGCAAGGCCGAGCGCGAGGGCGAGCGGGCGCATCGTCTTCCAGGTCGAGTAGGCCCCGCCGAGCAGGAATCCGGCCAGGGCTAGCAGAACGATCACGGCGACATCTTTGGACACGGCGATCATTTTGCCCGGTGAGCTCGGGGGCGGTGGATCCGACCGGCCAATTAACAAGCACGCAGGCTTGATTTTTTTCTGACCCGATGTGACCCTTGAGCGGACCGCAGCGAGGGCGCTGCGCCGCGCGGTGCACAGGAGGTCAGCAATGAGTCAGCTCGGCGAGGATCCGGAGCTGCTCCGGATCGGCAACTGCTCCGGCTTCTACGGGGACCGGATGAGCGCCATGCGGGAGATGCTCGAGGGCGGGCAGCTCGATGTGCTCACCGGTGACTATCTGGCCGAGCTCACCATGCTGATCCTGGGGCGGGATCGGATGAAGGACAGCACCCTCGGCTACGCCAAAACCTTTGTGCGACAGCTGGAGAGCAATCTCGGACTGGCCTTGGAAAAGGGCGTGAAGATCGTCGTCAACGCGGGCGGGCTCAATCCCGCCGGATTGGCGCAGCGGGTCGGCGAGGTCGCCGAAAAGCTCGGTCTCGCACCGAAGATCGCGTATGTGGCCGGTGACGATCTGCTGCCGCGCGCCGCCGAACTCGGACTCGGCGCACCGCTCACCGCCAATGCCTACCTGGGCGCGTGGGGTATCGCGGCGGGTCTGGACGCGGGTGCGGATATCGTGGTGACCGGTCGCGTCACCGACGCCGCCCTGGTGGTCGGCCCGGCCGCCGCCCATTTCGGCTGGGGCCGAACCGATTACGACGCGCTCGCGGGCGCGGTGGTGGCCGGACACGTCATCGAATGCGGTACCCAGGCCACCGGGGGCAATTTCGCCTTCTTCACCGAGATCGCCGATCTGAATCGGCCCGGCTTCCCGATCGCGGAGGTGCGCCGGGACGGCAGCAGTGTGATCACCAAGCACGAGGGCACCGGCGGCGCGGTCACCGTGGATACGGTCGAGGCCCAGCTCATGTATGAGATCCAGAGCGCGCGCTACGCCGGGCCGGATGTCACCACGCGGCTGGACAGCCTCACGCTCAGCCGGCAGGGTCCGGATCGGGTGCTCATCAGCGGCGTCACGGGCGAAGCGCCGCCGCCGCGGACCAAGGTCTCGCTGAACACCATCGGCGGTTTCCGCAATGAGATGGAGTTCATTGTCACCGGCCTGGATATCGAGGCCAAAGCCGAACTGGCGCAACGACAGCTGGAATCCTGGCTGCCGGTGCGGCCCGCCGAGATGGACTGGACCCTGGCCCGGCTGGACCGGCCGGACGCCGAGACCGAGGAGCAGGCCAGCGCGCTGCTGCGCTGTGTGGTGCGCGATCCGGATCCGAACAAGGTCGGACGCGGATTCTCCAGTGTGGCGGTGGAATTGGCGCTCGCCAGCTACGCGGGCTTCTCGCTGACCGCACCGCCCGGAAACGGCGGGCCGTACGGGGTGTTCTCGCCCGGCTACGTGGATGCGAAGCAGGTTCCGCATATCGCGGTGCTGCCCGATGGCACCACGGTGGACATCGCCCCGGCGGAGGAGACCCTCGAACTCGCCGAGGTGCCCGAACCCAGACTGCCGCAGCCGCTTCCGCAGGGCGAGACGCGCCGCGTCCCGCTCGGCACCATCGCCCTGGCGCGCAGCGGTGACAAGGGCGGCAATGCCAATATCGGCGTATGGGTGCGCACCGACGAACAGTGGCGCTGGCTGGTGCACGCGCTCACCGTGGACGAGCTGCGCCTGCTGCTGCCCGAGACCGCGAAACTGCCGATCACCCGGCACGTGCTGCCGAATCTGCGTGCGATCAACTTCATTGTCGAGGGTCTGCTCGGGGAGGGCGTGGCCTATCAGGCGCGTTTCGATCCGCAGGCCAAGGGGCTCGGGGAATGGCTTCGGGCTCGGCACATCGAAATTCCTGTGGAGCTACTGGCGTGAGCGGTCAGGGCTCGGAGGCCGGAGCTTGCGTAACCACGCGGAGCCCCCGGTCATGCCAGAAGGAGATACAGCCATGAGCACTGCCTTTGTGAACCCCTGGGAGACGCCGGAGCGTCGCGAATTGCGCGCCACCGTGCGCGGATTCGCCGAGCGCGAGGTGCTCCCGTACCTGGACGGCTGGGAGCGGGACGGTGAGATCCCGCGCGAACTGCACAAGAAGGCGGGCGCGCTGGGCCTGCTGGGAATCCAGTTCCCGGAGTCAGGAGGTGGTTCCGGCGGCGATCCCATCGACGCCGCCATCGTGTGCGAGGAGATGCATTACGCGGGCGGTTCGGGCGGGCTGTTCGCCTCGCTGTTCACCTGCGGAATCGCGGTGCCGCACATTATCGCCTCCGGAAACGCCGACCATATCGAGCGTTTCGCCAAGCCCACCCTGGCGGGGGAGAAGATCGGCTCGCTCGCCATCACCGAGCCCGGCGGCGGCTCCGATGTCGGGCATCTGCGCACCACCGCGGTGCGCGAGGGTGACGAGTTCATCGTCAACGGCTCCAAGACCTACATCACCTCCGGTGTGCGCGCGGACTATGTCGTGACGGCCGTACGCACGGGCGGTAGTGGCGCGGCGGGTGTTTCGCTGCTCATCGTGGAGAAGGGCACGCCCGGCTTCACCGTCAGCCGCAAGCTGGAGAAGATGGGCTGGCTGGCCTCGGACACCGCCGAACTCTCGTATGTCGATGTGCGCGTACCGGTCTCGAATCTAGTCGGTCCGGAGAACTCCGGATTCGCGCAGATCGCCAATGCTTTCGTGAGCGAGCGGGTGGGGCTGGCGGTGCAGGCGTACGCGCAGGCCCAGCGCTGTCTGGACCTGACGCTGCAATGGACCCGTGACCGGGAGACCTTCGGCCGTCCGCTGATCAGCCGTCAGTCGGTACAGAACACCCTGTCGGAGATGGCGCGCCGGATCGATGTGGCCCGCGTCTACACCCGGCAGATCGCCGAACGCTCCTCGCGCGGTGAGACCGATCTCATCGCCGAGGTGTGCTTCGCCAAGAACACCGCCGTCGAGACCGCGGAATGGGTTGCACACCAGGCGGTTCAGCTGTTCGGCGGACTCGGCTACATGCGCGAGTCCGAGGTGGAGCGGCAGTACCGCGATGTGCGCATCCTCGGCATCGGCGGCGGCACCAACGAAATCCTGACCGCCCTGGCGGCAAAGCGATTGGGGTTCCAGTCTTGAGTATTCTGCGCAGCACCGTGGATCCGAAGTCGGCCGATTATCAGGCCGCCGCCGAGGCGATGACGGCCAAACTCGACGAGGTCGAGGCCGAGTACGCCAAGAACATCGCGGGCGGCGGCCCGGACAAGATGGCGAGACATCGCAAGCGCGGCAAGCTGACCGCGCGCGAGCGCATCGAACTGCTCCTGGATGAGGATTCCCCGTTCCTGGAGCTGGCCCCGCTCGCGGCCTGGGGCAGTGACTTCCATGTCGGCGCGAGCGTCATCGCCGGTATCGGCATTGTGGAGGGCGTCGAATGCATGATCGTCGCGCCCGATCCGACCGTGCGCGGCGGCACCTCGAATCCGTGGACGCTGCGCAAGAACCTGCGCATGAACGATATCGCGCTGGAGAACCGGCTCCCGGTCATCGGCCTGGTGGAGTCCGGCGGCGCGGATCTGCCCACGCAGAAAGAGGTCTTCGTCCCGGGTGGTCGCATGTTCCGCGATCTCACCCGTTTGTCGGCGGCCGGAATTCCCACCATCGCACTGGTTTTCGGCAACTCCACCGCCGGTGGCGCGTACATCCCGGGCATGTCCGACTACACGGTCATGATCAAGGAGCGCTCCAAGGTGTTCCTGGGCGGCCCGCCGCTGGTGAAGATGGCCACCGGTGAGGAATCCGATGACGAATCCCTGGGCGGTGCGGAAATGCACGCCCGCACTTCGGGTTTGGCGGATTTCCTGGCTGTGGACGAACAGGACGCCATTCGACTCGGCCGCTCCATCGTGCGCCGGTTGAACTGGCGGAAGAAGGGCCCGGCCCCGCGCCCGGCCGCCGAGGTCATCGAACCGCTGTACGACCAGGACGAACTGCTCGGCATCGTGCCCGGCGATCTGAAGATCCCGTTCGATCCGCGCGAGGTCATCGCGCGCGTGGTGGACGGCTCGGATTTCGACGAGTTCAAGCCGCTGTACGGCTCCAGCCTGGTCACAGGATGGGCTGAGCTGCACGGTTATCCGATCGGCATTCTCGCCAACGCCCGGGGTGTGCTCTTCTCCGAGGAAGCGCAGAAGGCCGCGCAGTTCATCCAGCTGGCGAATCAGTCGAACACCCCACTGTTGTTCCTGCACAACACCACCGGCTATATGGTCGGCAAGGAGTACGAGCAGAAGGGCATCATCAAACACGGCGCGATGATGATCAACGCGGTCTCGAACTCCAAGGTTCCGCATATCTCACTGCTGATGGGCGCGTCCTACGGCGCGGGGCACTATGGCATGTGCGGTCGCGCCTACGATCCGCGCTTCGTCTTCGCCTGGCCCAGCGCCAAATCCGCCGTCATGGGCGGCGCGCAGCTGGCGGGCGTCATCTCCATCGTCGGCCGGGCCGCCAATGAGGCGCGCGGCATCCCGTTCGACGAGGAGGCCGACGCCGGTATGCGCGCCATGATCGAGGCGCAGATCGAGGCCGAATCGCTGCCCATGTTCATGTCGGGCCGCCTGTACGACGACGGCGTCATCGACCCGCGCGACACCCGCACGGTATTGGGAATGGCGTTGTCCGCCATCCACAATGCCCCGATCAAGGGCGCCGAGGGCTTCGGCGTCTTCCGAATGTGAGTGCCGGTATGGACATTACGAACGTTCTGGTGGCCAATCGTGGTGAGATCGCGCGGCGCGTTTTCGCGACCTGTCGTCGCATGGGAATCGCCACCACCGCCGTGTATTCCGACGCCGATGCCGCCGCACCGCATGTGGCGGAGGCGGATTCGGCCATTCGACTGCCCGGCAACACCCCCGGTGAGACCTACCTGCGCGGTGAGCTGATCATCGAGGCGGCGCTGGCCGCCGGTGCCGATGCCATTCACCCCGGTTACGGATTCCTCTCCGAGAACGCCGAATTCGCCAAGGCGGTGCTGGCCGCGGGGCTGACCTGGATCGGCCCGCCGGTCACCGCCATCGAGCAGATGGGCTCCAAGGTCGAGTCCAAGAAGATGATGGATGCCGCCGGTGTCCCGGTGCTGGCCGAGCTCGATCCGGCCGAGGTCACCGCGGAGATGCTGCCGGTGCTCATCAAGGCGTCCTCCGGTGGCGGCGGTCGCGGTATGCGCGTGGTGCGCGACCTCGCCGACCTGCACGAGCAGCTGGAAGGCGCACGGCGCGAAGCGGAATCGGCCTTCGGTGATCCGACGGTCTTCTGCGAGCGCTATCTGGAGACCGGCCGCCATATCGAGGTGCAGGTCATGGCCGATACCCGGGGCACGGTGTGGGCGGTCGGCGAGCGCGAGTGCTCCATTCAGCGCCGCCACCAGAAGGTGGTCGAGGAGGCTCCGTCCCCGCTGGTCGAGAAGATCGACGGGATGCGGGCACGGCTGTTCGAGGCCGCCAAGCTGGCCACCGAGGCCATCGGCTACGAGGGCGCGGGCACCGTCGAATTCCTGGCCGACGAGAAGGGCGACTTCTTCTTCCTGGAAATGAATACCCGTCTGCAGGTGGAGCATCCGGTCACCGAACAGGTCACCGGACTGGATCTGGTGCGCCTGCAATTGCAGGTCGCCGCCGGTCGGCCGCTGCCCGCGACGCAGCCGGGTATGCGCGGCCACTCCATCGAGGTGCGCCTGTACGCCGAGGATCCGGCGCACGACTGGCAGCCGCAGAGCGGCACCGTGCACAAGCTCGAAATTCCCGGCACCACCGGTGAATTCACCGTGCTCACCGAGCCCGGCGTGCGCCTGGACACCGGCGTGGTGGACGGCTCGGTGGTCGGCGTGCACTACGACCCGATGCTCTCGAAGGTCATCTCCTTCGCCGAAACCCGCGACGAGGCAGCGCATCTGCTCGCCTCGGCGCTACAGCGCGCCAAGATCCACGGCCTGGTCACCAACCGCGACCTGCTCGTGCGGGTACTGCGGCATCCGGCCTTCCTGGCCGGTGACACCGATACCGCCTTCTTCACCACGCACGGCCTGGACGTGCTGTCCGCCCCGCTGGCCTCGGAATCCGCTGAGGCGCTGTCGATCATCGCCGCCGCCCTCGCCGATGCCGCCGCCAATCGCCGGGCCGCCCGTGTCGGTTTCGGCCTGCCGAGCGGCTGGCGCAATCTGCCGTCGCAACCGCAGTCCAAGTCGTACGAGAGTCGCGTCACCGGTAAGCATGAGGTGCGCTACACCCTCACCCGCGCGGGTCTTCGGGTCGAGGGCCATCCCGGCCTCGAATTGCTCGAAGCCACACCGGATTCGGTCACCCTCCAGGTGTCGGGGGAACACGGTCCGGTGCGCCGCCGCTTCCAGGTGGCACGCTACGGCGATCTGGTGGCCGTGGACTCCCCGCTCGGCCCGGTGACCGTGCGCCGTCTGCCGCGTTTCGAGGATCCGGCCGATCAGGTGGCCGAGGGCTCCCTGCTCGCGCCCATGCCGGGATCGGTCATTCGGCTCGGCGCGGAGCTGGGCGGTCGAGTCGAGAAGGGCCAGCCCATTCTGTGGCTGGAGGCCATGAAAATGGAGCACACCATCACCGCCCCCGCCGCCGGTGTGCTCACCGAACTCACAGTCACCGCCGGCCAGCAGGTCGAGGTCGGCGCCGTGCTCGCCGTGGTCCAGCCAGAAGACAATCAGGAGTAAACGATGAGCTTCATCGAGACCGACGAACAGAAGGCGCTGCGCGACGCGGTGGCCAAACTGGCCGCAAAGTACAACTTCCGCGATTACGCCGGACCCAAGGCCCGCAAGGGTGAGCCGTTCGACGAATTGTGGGATGAGGCGGGCAAACTCGGCTTTCTCGGGGTGAATCTGCCGGAGGAGTACGGCGGTGGCGGCGCGGGCATCTACGAGCTGGCCCTGGTGCAGGAGGAGCTCGCCGCACAGGGTTGCGGTCTGCTGCTCATGGTGGTCTCCCCGGCCATCTGCGGCACCATCATCACCAAGTACGGCACCGAGGCGCAGAAGCAGCACTGGCTGACCAAACTGGCCGATGGCTCGGGCAAGATGGTCTTCGGCATCACCGAACCGGATGCGGGCTCGAATTCGCACAAGATCACCACCACCGCCCGCCGCGATGGCGACGACTGGATTCTCAACGGCCGCAAGATCTACATCTCCGGGGTGGATCAGGCCGAGGCGGTGCTCATCGTGGCCCGCAGCGAGAACGCCAAGACCGGCAACCTCCAGCCCGCCCTGTTCATCGTCCCCACCGACGCCCCCGGCTTCGTGAAGACGAAGCAGGAGATGGACATTATCGAGCCGGACAATCAGTTCACGCTCTTCCTCGATGATGTGCGCCTGCCCGCCGCCGCCCTGGTCGGCCAGGAGGACGCCGCCATCGCGCAGCTGTTCGCGGGCCTGAACCCGGAGCGCATCATGGGCGCGGCCATGGCAATTGGTATGGGCCGCTATGCCATTGACCGCGCGGTCGCCTACGCCAAGGAGCGCACGGTCTGGAAGGGCGCGCCGATCGGCTCGCACCAGGGCATTTCGCATCCGCTGGCGCAGGTGAAGATCGAACTGGAACTGGCCAAGGTGATGATGCAGAAGGCCGCGTTCCTGTACGACTCGGGCGACGACTTCGGCGCCGCCGAGGCGGCCAATATGGCGAAATACGCTGCGGCGGAGGCGAGTATCAAGGCGCTCGATCAAGCCATCCAGACGCACGGCGGCGCGGGCCTGACCTCCGATGTGGGTCTGGCGGGTATGCTCGCGGCCTCGCGTATCGCGCGCGTCGCCCCGGTCAGCCGCGAGATGATCCTCAATTTCGTGGCACAGCACTCGCTCGGCCTGCCCCGGTCCTACTGAGCCGTGTTCTCCTGAGCCGTAAGGAAATTCGATGAGTGACGCCACCCCCGATGCGCCGTTCGTGCGCTATGAGGTGCGGGACGGATTCGCCGTCCTGACCCTGGATTCCCCGCACAATCGCAATGCCCTGTCCTCGAAACTGGTGACGGAGCTGCTGGCCGGGCTGGAGAACGCGGCCGCGGACAGCGCGGTACGCGGGGTGGTGCTCACCCACACCGGCAATACCTTCTGCGCCGGAGCCGATCTGAAGGAGGCCCTGGACGCCGATCCGGCGGCCGCGGCCGATATTCGCACCGGCTGGATGGTGCGGGTGCTGCGCGACATCCTGGAACTGCCCAAACCCGTCATCGCCCAGATCGACGGCAATGTGCGCGCGGGCGGTATGGGCATTGTCGGGGCCTGCGATATCGCGGTCGCCGGGCGAAGTAGCAGTTTCGCCCTCACCGAGGCCCGGCTCGGACTCGCGCCCTTCGTGATTTCGCTGACCCTGCTGCCGCGGCTGACCTCCCGCGCGGCGGCCCGCTACTTCCAGACGGGCGAGACCTTCGATGCCGCCGAGGCCGAACGCAACGGCCTCATCACCATTGCCGCCGACGATCCGGACGCCGAGGTGAAACGCCTGATCAGCGAGTTGCGCAAGAGCTCACCGCAGGGTCTGGCGGAGAGTAAGCGGCTCACCACCGCCGCCACGCTCGCCGAGGTGGATAGGTCCGCGCTCGCCCTGGCCAAGCGTTCGGGCAGCTTCTTCGGGACGCCCGATGTGATCGAGGGCATGACGGCCTTCTTTCAGCGCCGGCCGCCGAGCTGGGCAGAATAGCTACCCATGGCCACACCCCACGAACCCAAGCAGGACCGCAGCCGGGCCACCCGGCAGCGGCTGCTGGAGGCGACCATCGACTGCCTGGCCGAGACCGGCTGGGCGGCGGCCACGGTCGCGGTGGTGGCCGAGCGCGCCGGGGTGTCGCGCGGTGCGGCACAGCATCACTTCCCGACCCGCGAGGATCTGATCACCGCGGCGCTGGAGTACATGTTCGAAACCCGGATGGCGCAATCACTGGCCGATGCCCAGGCCATCGGTGAGATCGCCGAGGGCGCGGGCCGCACCGAAGCCGTGGTGAGCGCACTGGTGGAGGGCTACACCACTTCTCTGTTCAAGGCGGCGCTACAGGTGTGGACCCATGCCGCCGCCGACCCCGCACTGCGCGAGCGCATCGTGCCGCTGGAGGCCCGATTCGGCCGCACCTCGCACCGTATGGCGGTGGAGGCGCTCGGCGTCGACGACTCCGATCCCGTTGCGCACCATCTGGTTCAGGCCACCCTGGACCTGGCGCGCGGTCTCGGCCTGGCCGATGTGCTCACCGATGATTCCCTGCGCCGCAAGGAGATCGTGCAGCAGTGGGCCGCCACTCTGCACACCGCGCTGAACGCCGAGCGCTGAGCTAGAAGCCGAAAATCTCGGCCATATCGATGGATTCGTCATCCCAGCGCTCCTCGATGCGCTCGCGTTCGCGGGCGGTGAGGTCGGGACGCCAGCCCGAGCGCCGCCAGAAGGCTTCCCGGCGTTCGGTACTGAGCAGGGCGGGGTGGTGGGCGAGTGGGTCGTTCATGCGGACAGTCCCTGGATCGGATTGTCGGGTGCCGATTCCAGGGTAGGGGAGTGGCGGGGGTCACAGTGGAGTTTTCGGGTGGTCGACATCTCGTCTGACCTGCGGCAATACGTGAACTACCTCATTGCTGGACGGTTGCCCAGCGGCCTAGTTTGGAGTTTTGTATCCGATCCCGATCCGCGAAGGACTTTGTCGTGCCCATTATCGATCTCGGCTCCGCCGCTCTGAATCTCGCGAATGTGGTCACCAGCATCGCGTCGAACATCACCTACCTGCTGCACGCGTGGGGCCTGGCCTGATTCGGTTGTAGCGCAAAGCAAGAGGCCGTCTCCGCTGTTCGCGGAGGCGGCCTCTTTCGGTGTCCGGGCTAGGAGGTCTTCGGTGCGGTCAGGTCGTAGAGGGTTACGCCGTCCACCTCCTGCGAGGTGAAATGGTCCTCGACCCACCGGGTGATCTCGGCGCTGTGTGAACCCGACCGGTTGGAACCGAAGCCGCCGCCGGCGATGAAGTAGTGGATATCCCCATTGGCCACATAGCGCTGGAACTGCTCCAGCGTCGGCGACGGATCACTGCCGTTGAACCCGCCCACCGGCATGACCGGCAGTTGGGTGGCGAGCTGGAACCCCGCGGCACTGTTCGAGCCGATGGCCGCGGCCACCCAGGTGTACTCGTCACCTTTGGCCGAGAGCAGTGCGGTGACCTTCGCGCCGGGCTTGCCGGCCATCATGAAATTGCCCGCGTCGCCACCTTCGCGGTTGCCCTTGCCGGTTCCGCCGGGGGTGTTCGCGCCGCCGGGAGCCCCGCCCCGATTACCGTGCGAACCACCCTCGTTACCGCCGTTCGGCCCACCCGGGGTCCCGCCATTCGGGCCGCCCTGGCCGCCATCGCCATTCATGCGTTGCGCGCCGCCCTCACCGCGCGGCCCGCCGGGGCCGAAACCGAAGCCGCCGCGCACATTCGGTCCGGCGCTGGGGATCGGTCCCTCATGTCCGATGGCCAGGGTGTCGATGCTGTAGGCCAGCGGTCCGGCCAGGCCGACGAGTACCGCCGCGGCGGCCGCCACGATCTCGATCCTGCGCGGCAGTCGCACCGGCAGCGCCACGGTGGCGGCGATCCCTGCGACGAGTACGGTCCAGCGCAGCCACGGTTGGAAGGAAGCACTGCGGGACAACAGCATCCACGCCGTCGCGACCGTCACGCCCAGTGCGAGTGCCAATGCCGCACGCGCCCAAAACTTCTCGCGCTCGCGCCACAGCAGGGTCGCGCCGATGCCGACCAGTGCCGCGATGGCCGGGGCCAGGGCCACCGTGTAGTACTGGTGGAAAATGCCCTTCATGAAGCTGAAGACCAGACCGGTCACCAGCAGCCAACCGCCCCACAGCATGAGCCCGGCGCGCTGCTGATCGGTACGAGCCGCCCTGCCGCGCGACAACAGTGCGGCCGCGAGCAGGATCAGTGCGGCGGGAATCAGCCAGGCGATCTGCCCGCCCTGCTGCGGTTCGAACATGCGGGTGATACCGGTGGAACCCCACATGCCGTTGCCGCCCGCGGGGAGTTCACCACCCGGGCCGACGCTGCCGGTCTCGTCACCGTTCAACCGGCCCAGCCCGTTGTAGCCGAGGGTCAGTTCGACAATCGAATTATGCTGCGAGCCACCGAAATACGGTCGATCATCGGCGGGCCAGAATTCGGCGATGAGCAACCACCACCCCGCACCCGCCAGCATGGCCGCCCCGGCGGCGAAGAGTTGTGCGATGCGCTTACCCAGTTTCGGCGGTCCGGCGACCAGATAGGTCAGCGCCAGCGCGGGCACCACCAGCAGCACCTGCAATTGTTTGGTGAGGAAGCCGAGTCCGATGAACAACCCCGTGTACAGCAGCCACCGCCAGCGGCCGTCCTCGACCGCGCGGGTCATGGCCCAGGTGGCGGCGATCATGAGCAGCACCAGCAGTGCGTCCGGATTGTTGAATCGGAACATCAGGGCCGCAACGGGAGTCACCGCGAGGGCGAGTCCGGCCAGCAGTCCCGCGCCCGGCCCGAACACCCGCCGCACCGTGGCCCACAGCAGCGCCACCGAGGCCACGCCGATGAGCGCCTGCGGCAGCAGCATGCTCCAGCTGTGCAGGCCGAAGAGGCGAACCGATATCTCCATGGGCCACAACGACAGTGGCGTCTTGTCGACCGTGATGGAGTTGGCGGCGTCGGAGGAGCCGAAGAAGAACGCCTTCCACGACACCGAACCCGCCTGTACGGCGGCGGCGTAGAACGAATTCGCCCAGCCGTTCACCGACAGATTCCACAGGTAGGCCACGGCCGTGCCGATGAGCAGCGCCGCCAGCGCCGGATACTCCCACCGCGTGTATCGCACGGTGGCGGCCGGCGGTGGCGAAACCGCGTGGCGCTCAGTGAATGTCGTGGTCATCGTGCACCTCCTCGGGCGTTGTGTTCGAAAGTGTGGCGACGGTGGGGTACGTCCAGCGGACCATCTCGCCATGGCCGGCCCATCGCGAAGCCGCTCCGCCATTCCGGGGTGGGGTCGTTACGTCATCCCGGCGTGCCGGTGGCCGGGATCCACCGAACCGATCGGGCGTGATCACCGGCTGCCCGCCGCATCGTGCGCCCCGGCCTTGCGGAACACCCAGCGCAGTCCGACGAATCGCACCAGGGTCGCAAGGAGATTCGCGATCACCAGCACCGCCAGTTCCAGGTGCACCGCCGCGCCCGGCGCCCAATGATGCAGTGCGAAAAGCGATCCGCTGGTAAGCGCGAGTCCGATGCCGAAGATGGTCAATCCCTGCAACTGATGCGATACCGCCTGCGCCGACCCTCGCACCCCGAAGGTGAAGGCCCGATTGGCGGCGGTATTGCCGATGGCGGTGATCAGCAGCGCCAGGAAGTTCGCCAGCTGCGCGCCCGTAATCGATTGCAGCAGAACGTAGAGCAGCAGATACGCGAGCGTGGACGCGATGCCCACCATGCCGAATCGCACTAGTTGTCCGACCATGCCGAGCGGTACGCCCTCCACCAGTGGTTCGCGTCCGATGGCGGCGCGTAGGTCGTTGATGGGCAGTCGGCCCGAGCCGAGCGCACGCCCGACCCGCCAGATGCCCCGTAGATCCTTGCGCGCGGTGTCGACGATATCGACGCGGCTGTCCGGATCGTCGATCCAGTCCACCGGCACCTCGTGAATGCGCAGTCCGATGCGTTCGGCGAGCACCAGCAATTCGGTGTCGAAGAACCATTCGCCATCCTCCACCAGCGGCAGCACCATGCGTGCCACCTGACTGCGCATGGCCTTGAAACCGCATTGCGCATCGGAGAATTTGGCCTGTAATGAGGTGCGCAGGATCAGGTTGTAGCAGCGCGAGATGATCTCCCGCTTGGGTCCGCGCACCACCCGTGACGAGGAGGCGAGCCGGGTGCCGATGGCCAGATCGGAGTGTCCGGAGACCAGCGGCGCGACCAGGGGCAGCAGTGCGTTCAGATCGGTCGAGAGGTCGACGTCCATATACGCGACGACCTGTGCGTCCGAGCCCCGCCACACCTCGCGCAGCGCCCGGCCGCGGCCTTTGCGGTCCAGATGCACCACCCGGACGCCGTCGAAGTCGGCGGCGAGCTGGCGCGCCACGCGCAGGCTGGCGTCGGTGGAGGCATTGTCGGCAATGGTGATTCGTGCCGTGAACGGGAAATTCACCATGAGGAAGGCGTGCAGTCTGCGCACGCACGGTCCGAGATCGACCTCTTCGTTGTAGACGGGCACGACCACGTCAACTACGGGCGCGGTCACGGACTCTGCGGGTTCCGCCGCCCGGACGGCGGTCACGGTGTCGGACATGATCACTACGGTCGTCCGGCACGCTGGGCCGGCCCTGCGGCGGAGCTGGGAGGTTCCTGGGAGCCCCGCAGACTTATAGGTCTGTTATTGCGATGACCGCAGGCGCCACAGCGGGGAGACCGGGCCGTGCCCCGCGCCCAGGTCGTAGGACGCCTCGAGGCAGCGGCGCGTCCATTCCTTGGCGAATCCGAACGCCTCGGGCACCGAATACCCGTGTGCGAGCGCGCTGGCCATGGCCGCGGCCAGGGTATCGCCGCCGCCGTGATCATTGCCGGTGGCAATGCGCGGTGCGGTGAGTTCGTGGAAGGTCTCGCCGTCGAAGAGCAGGTCGGTGCTGGACGAGGAGGTCCGCAGATGTCCGCCCTTGACGATGGCCCATTGCGGTCCGAGCGCGTGCAGCGCCTCGGCGGCCTTGTGCGCGGTGAGATCGTCGACCACCTCGATACCGGTGAGCAGTCGCACCTCGTCGAGGTTCGGGGTGATGACGGTGGCGAGCGGAATCAGGGTGTCGCGCAAGGCATCCAGGGCCGAGGCGTGCAGGAGCGGATCGCCGTGCATGGACGCGGCCACCGGGTCGACCACCAGCGGGATACTCCCGTCGCGGCCGATTCCGACCTCTTCGCACACCGCCGCGACCGCCTCGATAATGGCGGTGGAGGCGAGCATTCCGGTCTTGGCGGCCCCGATGCCGATATCGCCCACCACGGTGCGCACCTGCCCGGCCACGATCTCCGGCGGAATCTCATGGAATCCGCTCACCCCGAGCGTGTTCTGCACCGTCACCGCGGCCACCGCCACGCACGCGTGCACGCCGCACATGGCCATGGTGCGCGAGTCGGCCTGAATACCCGCGCCGCCGCCGGAATCGGTACCCGCGATAGTGAGCGCGCGGACGGGTGTCTGCCCAATCGGGGCCAGCGGCAAAAGCTTCACAAGCAGACCCTAGGTCTACTCACCGTGGGTGGGCCACCCCACCCTTCCGGGGTTAATGAAAACCGTTATCATTAACCCATGACCTTCGCCCAGCACCCCGCCCCGCTGCCCGTGACCGTGCTCTCCGGCTTCCTCGGGGCGGGTAAGACGACCCTGCTCAACCACATACTCGCCAATCGCGAGGGTCGCCGGGTCGCGGTGATCGTCAATGACATGAGCGAGGTGAATATCGACGCGGCGCTGGTCGCGGGTCAGGGGCACCTCGATCGCACCGAGGAGAGACTGGTCGAACTCACCAACGGCTGTATCTGCTGCACGCTGCGCGAGGACCTCATCGAATCGGTGGGCAGGCTGGCGCGGGCCGGGCGATTCGATCACCTGGTCGTCGAATCCACGGGTATCTCCGAACCCATGCCGGTGGCCGCCACCTTCGAATGGGAATTCGAGGACGGGTTCAAGCTCGGTGAACTCGCCCGGCTGGACACCATGGTCACCGTGGTCGACGCCTCGACCTTCCTGGCCGAAGTGGTGAAGGGTCAGGCGCTCGCGCAGCGGAATATGCAAGCGGCCGAAGGGGATGCGCGCACCATCGCGGATCTGCTGGTGGATCAGGTCGAGTTCGCCAATGTGCTGGTACTCAACAAAACCGATCTGGTGAGCGCCAAAGCCGTTGGGACGGTGGAGGCTACGCTCAAGCGCCTCAATCCGGCGGCCCGCGTGGTGCATTCGGCGCACGGCGTGCTGGATCTCGCCGAAGTGCTCGGCACCGGACTCTACGATCCGGATTCCGCCGCCCAATTCGACGGCTGGGATGAGGAACTCGCGGGCGGGCATACCCCGGAGACCGAGGAATACGGGATCAGCAGCATGACCTTCACCGCCGATCGTCCCTTTCATCCCGAACGCTTGGAGGCGGCGCTGGCGCAATTGCAAAGACTGTTGCGCAGCAAGGGACTCTTCTGGCTGGCCAGCCGCCCCGATCTCGCCGCCATCTGGTCGCAGGCCGGACCGAATCTCACCTTCGAGGCGGGCGCGTACTGGTCGGCGCTGGATCTGGCACCGGGGCAGGAGCTGGTCTTTATCGGAATCAAACTGGATCGCCCGCATGTGCGGGACCTGCTGAACTCGGCGCTGCTCACCGATGCCGAGTTGGAAGCCGGGCCGCAGGCGTGGCTGCGGTACCCGGATCCGTTCCCGCACTGGGGTGCTGCGCACGAGCACGCCTGATTCTCAATTGGAGATGCCGGGGCGTGCGCCGCACGTAGTTCGCGTCGGTGAGCTGTTCGATCAGGCTCCACGCGGCCGGTCGGGTCAGCTCAGCCGGGCGAAGAACTCCCGGATATCGGCCACCAGGATTTCAGTGGCCTCGTGCGCGGCATAGTGTCCGGCCGCGTCATTCGCGCTGGTCGAATGGACGGAGGTCACGTCGTAGGCGTGCCAGCTGATGATGTTCTTGTGGTCGCGCTCGGCGAAGCGGCGAATGGATTGGAAATCGCCCTTGAACATGGCCAGCCCGGTCGGCACGGTGGTCGGCTCGGCCGGCTGTTCGGCGTGGGCGTCCTCGTAGTAGAAGCGCAGCGCCGATCCGGAGGTGCCGGTCAGCCAGTAGATGGCCACATTCCCGATGACGAAATCATTATCCAGCGATTCGCCGAAAAGCTGTGCGTTCCAGGCCAATAGACCCGTCGGGGAGTCCGCGAGCGCGAACGCGATGGTCTGCGGCTGCTGGCTGTGCAGGGTGTTGAACGACATCTTGTTCTCGTAGAACCACTGCAGGTGCGCGAGTGCGGCCAGGTCCTCCTCGGACAGATCCGCCATTTCGGCCGGATCGCCGGAGGGGAACGAGAACAGCTGTGTCACATGGACTCCGAGCACCTGATCGGGTGCGATGCGGCCCATCTCCGGGGCGACCATGGATCCGGCGTCATTGCCGATGGTCCCGAATCGCCGGTAACCCAGGCGGTTCATCAGCTCCACCCAGGCGCGGGCGGTGCGGTAACGATTCCACCCGGTGCTGCGGGTCGGACCGGAGAACCCGAAACCGGGCAGCGACGGGATGACCAGGTGGAAGGCCGGATCCTGATCGGAGTCGGGTGCGGTGAGCGGGACGATGACATCCAGATATTCCAGGATCGAGCCCGGCCAGCCGTGCGTCAGGATCACCGGGGTGGCGTCCGCGCGCTCGGAGCGAATGTGCAGGAAGTGGATGTCCTCACCGTCGATCTCGGTGGTGAACTGCGGGTACGCGTTCAGCCTCGCCTCCAGGGCGCGCCAGTCGAAGCTCTCCAGCCAGTACCGCGCGAGGTCCCGAACGCGACCGTTGGGGACGCCGTAGGCATCGGCGACACCGGGAAGTTCGTTGGGCCACAGCGCCTTACGCAGTCGGTCGGCGAGCTCGTCGAGCTGGGTCTGCGGGACGTCGATGCGGAAGGGGCGGATGGCGCTCATCATTCTCTCCTTGTTGGAACGGAATGTTTCGTTCTGTTTCAAACGATAGCGGAACGGATGATTCCGTTCAAGTGCTATTCTCGATTCATGCCGAAGTCAGTCGAAGCCCCAGCTCAGCGCGGTCTGCCCGGACGTAAGGCGCAGGCCGCCCGCAATGACGAACTCATCCTGGCCGCCGCCCGCGATGTATTCCTGGCCGAACCGAAGGCCCCGATCTCCGCGGTCGCCGAGCGCGCCGGGGTGGGCATCAGCGCCCTGTACCGCCGCTACCCCAGCAAGGAGGAGCTGCTGCGCACGCTCTGCTACCAGGGATTGCATCGGTACAACGCAGAAGCCGAAGCGGCACTGGCGGATTCGGATGACTGGCGGGCGTTCACCGGTTTCCTGGAGCGGGTGGTGGACGCCGATGTGCATTCGCTGACAACACATCTCGCGGGCACCTTCACCCCGGATGAATCGATCCTGCCCGCGGTCATCCGCGCGGGTGAGCTCAATGCGGAACTGATGCGCCGTGCCCGCGAATCCGGTCGGCTGCGCGCGGGGGTCACCACCGCCGACCTGGGCCTGATCCTGGAGTCCTGCGCCGCCATCTCGCTGACCGATCCGCAACGCGCCGTACAACTGCGCCGCCGGGTGCTGGCCCTGCTCATCGACGGGCTCACCGGTTCGGGGGACCTGCCGGGTCCGCCGCCCGCGCCCGATGAATTCGCGCATCGGTGGCAGCCCGATAGCCGCTGATTCGCCGAACCTCCCGCGAATCCTTAGTTCTGCGTAGCGTTTACGGCCGTCGTGCCGAAGGTAAGTCGTACCCGACAGTCGTTCGCCCGATTCGACCCGAGGAGTTCCCGTGCGCCTGTTCCGCTCATTGCTCGCCCTCCCCGCCGCGGCCGCCGCCCTGCTCGCGGTGGCCGCCCCCGCCCAGGCCGACCCGGTCACCACCTTCACCCCCGCCAATACCGTGGGCGTCGGCGCCTTCCCCTGCTTCGGTCAGGTGCTGGCCTTCCACGATCCGCAGAACACCTTCTACGGCAAGCAAACCGTCTGGATACGAGCCGATTTCACCTTCCTGCCGATCCTCGCGCAGGGCTGCGGTGTCACCGCCACCCTGTCCTGGAAGAACCTCGACTCCGGCGCGTCGGGCACCTTCCCGCCCGTTCCCCTCGGCGACGGCACCCCCTTCGGCCCCACCGACGCCCTCTGGGTCCCCGAAACCCTCCCCACCGGCCCCGGCCGCATAGAGGTCACCATCGACACCAACCTCCCGCACACCCCCGGTAAGGGCACCTACTACTCGCCCGAATAGTCAGGTTCTCTACCCGCGGGGCACGCTCGCCATGACCAACGCCGGACCGGCTCCGCTCACCGGGGCCGGAACCAATGGCGGCCAGTTCTTTATGGTCTACGGCGATTCGACGCTTCCGCCCACCTACACCGTGTTCGGCACCGTGGATCAGGCCGGGCTGGCCGTGCTCGACCGGGTCGCGGCGGCCGGGACGGTCACCGGTGGTGTGGACGGCGAGCCGAAGCTCAGCGTCGAAATCGGTTCCATTGCCGCCGAATAGATTTCGGTATCACCGGCGGAGATCGAGGAGGCTCGGATGGAACTGCGGAGAAGTAGGAATGCCCTGTCCCGAGCGTGCACTTGCCGAGGCCGACCGGCGGAAGCCGCCCGATCGATGCGACAGGTGCACGCTGGGAGCGGATTACGAGACGACCGGCAGATAGACCTGGTTGCCCGCGGAGGCGAACTCGGCCGACTTCTCCGCCATCCCCGCCTCGATGGCGGCGACATCGGTCAATCCCTGCTTTTCGGCGTACTCGCGCACATCCGCGGAGATGCGCATGGAGCAGAACTTCGGACCGCACATGGAGCAGAAGTGCGCGGTCTTGGCGGGTTCGGCGGGCATGGTCTCGTCGTGGTACTCCCGCGCGGTGTCGGGATCCAGCGACAGATTGAACTGATCGTGCCAGCGGAATTCGAAGCGCGCCTTGGATAGCGCGTCATCGCGGTCCTGCGCGTGCGGATGCCCCTTGGCCAGATCCGCGGAGTGCGCCGCGATCTTGTAGGTGATCACGCCGACCTTGACGTCATCGCGGTTCGGCAGACCCAGGTGTTCCTTCGGCGTCACGTAGCACAGCATCGCGGTCCCCGCCTGCGCGATGATGGCCGCTCCGATGGCCGAGGTGATGTGGTCGTACGCGGGCGCGATATCGGTCGCCAGCGGGCCCAGGGTATAGAACGGGGCCTCCTCGCACAGCTCCTCCTCGAGCCGCACGTTCTCCACGATCTTGTGCATGGGCACGTGACCGGGCCCCTCGATCATCACCTGCACGCCATAGGATTTCGCGATCTTGGTGAGCTCGCCGAGGGTCCGCAGCTCGGCGAACTGCGCCTCGTCATTGGCATCGGCGATGGAGCCGGGCCGCAGTCCGTCACCGAGCGAGAAGGTGATGTCGTACTTGGCCAGGATTTCGCAGAGTTCGCGGAAGTTGGTGTACAGGAACGATTCCCGATGATGCGCCAGACACCACGCCGCCATGATCGACCCGCCGCGCGAGACGATGCCGGTCACGCGCTTGGCGGTCAGCGGCACATAGCGCAGCAGGACGCCCGCGTGCACGGTCATATAGTCCACGCCCTGCTCGGCCTGCTCGATCACGGTGTCGCGGTAGATCTCCCAGGTCAATTTGGTGGGATCGCCGTTCACCTTCTCCAGGGCCTGGTAGATCGGCACGGTGCCGACCGGGACCGGGGAGTTGCGCAGAATCCATTCGCGGGTTTCGTGAATGTTCTTGCCGGTGGACAGATCCATGATGTTGTCCGCGCCCCAGCGGGTGGCCCACACCATCTTCTCGACTTCCTCGGCGATCGAGGAGCTCACGGCCGAATTGCCGATATTGGCATTGATCTTCACCAGGAACTTCTTGCCGATGATCATCGGCTCGGATTCGGGGTGATTGTGATTGGCCGGAATCACCGCTCGGCCCGCGGCCACCTCCTCGCGCACCAGCTCGGGCGATACGCCTTCGCGGGCGGCGATGAAGTGCATCTCGGGGGTGATGATTCCCGCACGCGCCCAGGCCAGCTGGGTGCGCGGACCCGGAATATCCGGCTTGGTCCAGGAGTCGCGGGTGCGGGGCAGCCCGGCCTCCAGATCGATCACCGCGGTGTCGTCGGTGTACGGGCCCGAGGTGTCGTACAGATCGAAATGCTCACCATTGGTGAGGTTGACCCGCCGCACCGGAACGCGCAGCGTCACGCCGTCGGCCTCGACGATTTCGTAGTGTTTGACGCTGCCCTGGATCGGGCCGGTGGTCACGGTGTCGACGGGCGCGGAACTCCCGGTGGCACGTTTCGATGACATATGTCGAATCCTCCCTACGCCGGCATTACCCGGTCAGGTTCATACGGTCGACGGCCCTGCTCCGCCCGAATGGGCTAGCCGTCCTCTCAGCCCGCTGGTGCGAGCCCCCGTTGGCAAATGGTTGAATGCCGCCGCCGACCTTACCGGGTAGCCGAAATCCGCGAAGTGGGGATTCGTACAGTTCTGCGCGGTCTGTTCAGCGTTCGCGTGGTCCGATCGGCCAACCCAGTGCGCCGAATGCGGCGTTCAGGCTGATCTCGGTTTGGGTGGCGAGCGCGTCCAGACTGCCGAGCATGGTGATCACATTGTCGGTGCGGCAGCCCACCGGATCGGCCGCGCCGGGCGCGAGCCGGGTCTTGATCCAGTTGAAGGCGTCGGCCATGCCGAGCGTGGTCAGCGTGAGGTGTTCGCTGAGGTGATCGCGTTTGTAGTAGACCGAGGTTCCCCCGTCACACCACTGCCGCACCATGCGGTCGTTGGTGTACCACGGCACCGCCTCGTCGTAGACGCCCTGATAGACCATGGTCGGCGCGGTGGGCGGATTCGCGCCCAGCACAGTGGAATCGAAGACCTCCTTCACCTCGGGTAGTGCCAGGAAGTCCGCGATCGGAATGGTCAGCATGCGCTGATAGTCGGTGAACATCAGATTCAGCACATTGCGCACCAGGCACTGGTTGGCGGTGCGATCCATGACCGCCTTGCCCTCGGGCGTCATATAGCGGTCGACCGCATCCGCGAATTTCGGATAGGCGTTGCGCAGCGAGGCGATGCCGACGCCGATCAAGCTCGCGAACATTGAACCGTTCACGTGCAGTAGCGATTCCACATCCGAGACCGGTGCGCCCATGGCGATGCCCTTGATATTCAGCTCCGGCGCGTAACTCGGCGCCATCTCCGCCGCCCAGCCGCTGCCCATCCCGCCGCCGGAGTAACCCCACAGTGCGACAGGGGTATTCGCGCCGTCCAGGCCCAGCGGTTCGAAACTCTCGGCCGCGCGGACACTGTCCAGGATCATGTATCCGGGTTCCTCGGCGACCGCCAGATGCCCGTAAAGCCCTTCATAGTCGGGCACATTCACCGCATAGCCCTGGCTGATCGAGGCCGCCAGCTCCAGGTATTCGACCGTGGAGTGAATGCCCTCCAGTGCGGGCAGCCCGCCGCCCTGTTGCAGGACGTAGGAGGGCGCGCAATTGGGCGAGGTGCTGTCGTAGAAGAACTGATGCGAGACCAGCGGACGACCGTGCGAGGTGTCGGCCCCGTCCGGAATCGCCACCGTGGTCGCGGCGACCGTTGGCTGCCCGAACAGATCGGTGGTGCGATACAGCAGTTGCCAGGACCGCACATGCACCGGTAGCACGGTGAGCACCGCCAGCTGTACTTCCCTCGAACGCAGAATCGTCCCCGGGTCGGTCGACTCGAAACCCTCAGGCGCACTGTAGAACCGGTCCACATTCAGCGGTTGCGGCGCCGCGCTCGCCGGTGCGGCGGCCGCACCCCCCAGCAGCATCGTGATCGATGCCGTCACAGCCGTCGCGAGCGCGGCGGCGGTGAACCGCCGCCTTCCCCGTCGTCGGCGATCCCCATTGATAGCCACGTCCGTTTCCTTCCAATCGACGTGACGACGATTACAACACGGCATCCGATTACCAACAAGATGCCTTTCTGAAACGCGCACGACTATCGTGTGGGCATGACCCGCAGCAAACCGGCCGCGGCGCCGGAGCGGACCCCCGTGCGGCGTCGGATCCGCGGCCTCGACGCGGACGAGCGCAGCGCCCAGCGCCGCCGCCAACTGCTCGCCGCCGCCACCGAACTCTTTGCCCGGCAAAGCTATTCGGGTACCTCGATCGAGCAGATCTGCCAGGCCGCCTACGTCGGCACCAAGGGCTTCTACGATCACTTCGAGAGTAAGGAAGCCTGCTACACCGCACTGCTGGAACAGATCACCGCACAGATCCAGCAGCGGGTCGCGCAGGTCGCCGCCGAAACCGCCGATCAGGAGTGGTCGGCACGCCTGCCGATCCTGGTCGCCGCCTTCGTGCACGCCATCGCCGACGATCCGCGACTGGCCAAGGTCACCTTCGGTGAGGCCGGCGGAATCTCACCCGCGGTAGAGGCCAAACGCCGCAGCAATCGGCGCTGGGCCGCGGACTTCCTGAATCGGCAATGGCCGGTGGATGATTCGCTCACCGACCGGCAGGGGCTGGCGCTGTGCCTGGCCATCATCGGCGGCATGTTCGAACTCGTCGCCGACTGGCTGCACCATCACGACGACGGCGGCGATCCGGACTCGGTGGAGACCCTCACCGCCGACCTCGCGCGCTTGCTCATCGTGGTGGACGCCGGTCGCCGGGTCAGGTGAGCGCGGGCGTCTTCTCGCCGGCCGGTTCCCCGGCGGGCTCCTCCTCCAAGCCGATCCGCTTATGCAGTGCGGCAAGGGGTTTGGGAGCCCACCAGTTGCCGGTGCTCATCAGGCGCATGAGCGCGGGCGCGAGCAGACCGCGAATGATGGTGGCATCGGCGATGACCGCCAGCGCCAGGCCGATGCCGAACAGCTTCATGGCCGTCACGTGTGAGGTGGCCACCGCGAGCAGCACCACCGCCATCAAACCCGCTGCGGCGGTGAAGATCCGGCCGGTGCGGGCCACGCCGAGGGCCACCGATCGGGTATTGGCCTCGCGGCTGCGGTCCGAGGCCAGCCACTCCTCTCGAATGCGCGAGAGCAGGAAGACCTCGTAATCCATCGACATGCCGAAGGCCAGGCAGAACATCAGGATGGGCATGAAGATGTCGACGCTGCCGGTGGGGGTGAAGCCCAGGACGCCGGACAGATGCCCGTTCTGGAACATCCAGATCATCGCGCCGAAGGTCGCGGTCAGCGACAGCACATTGAGAATGAGCGCCTTCACCGGCAGCACCACACTGCCGGTGAACAGGAACAGCAGCACCAGCGTGATGGCCGCGATCAGTCCGGCCGCCAACGGAAGTCGGGTGAGGACCGAATCCATGGTGTCCTCATTGAGCGCCGCCGCTCCGCCGAACAGCACCGGGCCGGGCGCGGGCACCGCGCGCAATTGCGCCAGTTGCTCCTTGCCCGCCTTGGCGAAGGGTGCTTCCGTAGTGCCCACCGAGAGGTACGCCCCATCCGGTCCCGTCATCTGCGCGATGCCCGGAGCCATCTTCGCGCCCTTGACGAAGACACCGTCACCGGACATGACCGCCGGAATGCCCGGTACCTGCGACAGGGCCGCCGCGTACCCGCCGATCTCGTGGGGCGCGCCGTGGAATCCGGGCAGTACCACGACCGCACTCGAGGCCATATTGGCGGTGAAGTCCTGGCGTAGCGCGTCGCCGACCTGGCGGCTGGAGGCGAACGTGCCGATCATCCGATCGTCCGGTGTGCCGAAATGCGCTGACAGGAAAGGAGATCCGAGCAGCAGCAGGATGGCGGTGGTGACCAGCGCGAATGGCAGCGGCCACCGCATGACCGTGGTGACCCAGCGATACCAGCCGCTCCGCTCCGGCTGCACCGCCCGCGGTTCACCGCGACCCAGCATGCGCCGCAGCGGTTTACGCAGATCCCACGCGTTCACCCGATCCCCGAGCAGGATCAGCGCGGCGGGCAGCAGGACCAGCGACGCGCCGACCGCGGCCGCCACCACCGCGACACCGGCGTAGGCGAAGGATTTGAAGAACGGCTGCGGGAACACCGCCAACGCGGCCAGTGCCAGCGCCACGGTGAGACCGGAGAATACGACCGTGCGCCCGGCGGTGTGGACCGCACGGGCAATGGCGGCCCGGGTATCCAGGCCATTGCCGAGCTCTTCCCGATACCGGCTGACAATGAACAGGCTGTAGTCGATGGCCAGCGCCAGACCCAGCGCGCTCGTCATATTCAGCGCGAAGATCGACACTTCCATGAAGGTCGTCATCAATCGCAGAATGCCCAGCGTCGCCGCGATCGCGAAGAGTCCCACCACCAGTGGCAGGCCGGCCGCGATCACACTGCCGAAGACCAGCACCAGCAGCACTCCGGAGACCGGCACCGCGATGGATTCGGCGAGAATCAGATCCTTCTCGACCTGATGATTGATATCGGCGAAGGTGCCCGCCATCCCGCCGGCCCGCACCCGCACGCCGTCCCGATCACCGTTGAGTTCCTCGCTGAGCTTCACCGCCCGGTTCTGCACCTCGGTATCGGTGCCGGTGACCGTGGCCATGATGAGTCCGCGCTTACCGTCCTGACTCCGCAGCGCGGTCGCGAGGTCGGGGCGGGTGGCGGCGCTGGTCCAATACGATCGCACCCCGGTGATATCGGGGTCGTGACTGAGCAGATCGGTCACGCGCTGCGCCTCGGCCCTGGTCCGCGCATCGTTCACCCCGTCATCGGAGCTGACCATGACGATGAAATTCGGATTGCCGCCCGGGAAGTGCGCGTCGATGAAATCGTTGGCCCGCACCGATTCCAACTCGGGCGTGAGATAGCCGCCGCCGACCATATGCGATTTCGCGGTGGCCCCGAAACCGCCGCACACGATCATCAGCAATAGGGCGGCCACCAGGACGGCGCGCGGGCGCGACATGGCGAACCGGGCAAGACTGGTCAACATTGACGCGCATCCTCCGAGGTCTCAGACCTCGGAACGGTAGCGTTCCCGATCTCGCCACCGCGATGGACAGTGATCATGGTCATTGCCATAGCGTTCGGCTATCTATCGGCGATAGCGCGCCGTCCGATTCGGGAAAGTCAGCCCGCCACGCGGCCCCGGACCTCGCCCAGGCTCAGCCGTCCGCCCCCGGCCGCGGGCGCGGTGGCGGTGATGACGACTTCGTCGCCGTTCTCCAGGAAGGTGCGCTGGACGCCGTCCAAGGTGATGGGTTCGGTTCCGCCCCAGCTCAATTCCATGAAGGAGCCGCGTTGGTGACGCTCCGGGCCGGAGATGGTGCCGGAGGCGAAGAGGTCGCCGGTGCGGGTGGAGGCGCCGTTGGCGGTCATATGGGCCAGCATTTGCGCGGGGGACCAGTACATGCGGCGGAACGGTGGGGTGGAGACGCGTTCGCCGTTCCAGTGCACCTCGAGGTCGATATCCAAACCCCAGGGCGCGTCCTCGCGCAGATACGGGAGTGGTTCGGGGTCCTGTTCGGGCAGCGGAATCCGGGCCTGCGACAGGGCTTCCAGCGGTGTCACCCAGGCCGAGAGGGTGGTTGCGAAGGACTTGCCGAGGAACGGACCGAGCGGTTGCGCCTCCCAGCCCTGGATATCGCGCGCCGACCAGTCGTTGACCAGTGCCACCCCGAAGACGTGCTCGGCGAAGTCGGCGGTGCGGATGGGCGTGCCCAGCGGGGAACCCGCCCCGACCAGGAAACCCAGCTCGGCCTCGATGTCCAGGCGGCGACTCGGCCCGAAATCCGGTGCGCCGGAATCGGTTCGCCGCTGACCCTCGGGGCGGATGATCTCGGTGCCGGAGACCACCACGGTGCCCGCCCGGCCGTGATAGCCGACCGGTAGATGCCGCCAATTCGGCAGCAGCGCTTCACCATCGGGCCGGAAGATGCGGCCCATGGCGGTGGCATGGTCGATACTGGCGTAGAAGTCCACGTAGTCGCCGATCCGGACCGGCAGATCCAGCTGTACCGAGGCGACCGAATGCACTGCGGCGGCGGGCAATTCCCCCTCGGCGGCGGTGCGTACCAGCTCGCGCACCTCCCGCCAGCACTGCGGGCCCTGCGTCATGAAGGCGTTCAGGCTGGGCTGGGCGAACATCGGATCATCCAGGGCCACCGCCAGATCGATGAGATCATCGCCCAGTCGCGCGCCCACCCGCGGCTCCTCGCCGAGCGGGCGGAAAACGCAATACGGTAGATGCGCCGGGCCGAATCCGGAGCCCTCGGGGACTTCGATCCGCACTCGACTGTTCATATCCACCCTCTCAAATCCATTCCGACGGTCCGCGTCCCGACCAGGTCCAGGCGTATCCGGGGTCCTCACAGGCCAGTGCGGCCTCACCCAATTGCAGGGGGTGGAAGGTGTCGACCATGACGGCCAATTCGTCGAAGAACTCCAGCCCGATACTGCGCTCGTACGCACCCGGCTGCGGCCCGTGCGCGTAGCCGCCCGGATGCACCGACACCGAACCCTGCCCGATACCGGATCCCTTGCGCGCCTCGTAGTTTCCGCCGCAGTAGAACATGATCTCGTCGGAGTCCACATTGGAGTGGTAGTAGGGCACCGGAATCGACAGCGGGTGATAGTCCACCTTGCGCGGGACGAAATTGCAGACCACGAAGTTATTGCCCTCGAATGCCTGATGCGCCGGCGGCGGCTGATGAATCCGCCCGGTGATCGGCTCGAAGTCGGCGATATCGAAGGCGAACGGGTACAGGCAGCCGTCCCACCCCACCACATCGAAGGGATGCGTGGCGTAAACCATGCTGGTGCCGACGATTTCACCGGCGGGACGATGTTTGACCAGCACCTCGACATCGGTGCCGGTGGCCTGGAACGGTTCGGCCGGACCATGGAGGTCGCGCTCACAGTAGGGCGAATGCTCCAGCAGTTGCCCGTACTTGGACAGGTACCGCTTGGGCGGGGTGATATGCCCCGTGCCCTCGATAATATAGGCGCGCAACGGTTCCGGACCGTCCGGCAGCCAGCGGTGCGTGGTGGCGCGCGGCAGCAGCACCTGATGTCCCCGGTGCACGCGCAGCGTCCCGAACACCGTCTCGACGACCCCGCCGCCGGATTCGACATAGACGAGCTCATCGCCGATGGCATTGCGATACAGCGGCGATTCGCGCAGCGCCGCCACATAGGAAATACGCACATCGGCATTGCCCAGCAGCAGCCGCCGCCCGTTCACCATATCGGTGAGCTCCGGCTTGCCCTCGGGGAACAGTTCGTGCAATTTCAAATGCCGGTGCCGCAGTGGATGATTCGGATAGGTGCGCTGCTCGGGCAGTACCCACACGCTGGAATCCACTATGGCGGGCGGTAATCCGCGGTGATAGAGCAGCGAGGAGTCGCCGGAGAAGCCCTCTTCTCCCATCAGCTCCTCGTAGTAGAGCTTGCCTTCGGTGTCCCGGTGCTGGGTATGCCGCTTCGGCGGCACATCTCCCACCTGTCGATAGAACGTCATCGCCCGCCTCCCGCTGACTGATGGTCCGTTTTCCATCGTAACCACCGGATTGCCGGTGCGGCCGCGGAATTGCTCAGGCGTTCCTGAGCGCTCGATACACCGCCGCGCCGACGAATTCGCCGAGCGTGTCCGGGGTCCAGTCACCCGGTTCGGTCAGCAGTGTTCGCACCGCGCCCTCGCCCGCGGAGACCCATAATTCGACGAGTGCGGCGAGTTTGCGCTCGGCATCCTCGGTGCCCCAGGCCTTGAGCGTGGGTCGCAGCCGCCGGGTGCAGCGCTCCACCGCGAGCTCCCGGCCGCGCCCGAATGAACTCGCCACGGCCGGATCGGGATTGCCGTAGAGCAGTCGCCAGGCATCGGGTCGCGCGGTCGCGGTGTGCAGCAGGGCGCGGAAACCCTCCACGAAGACCGCCTCATCGGCCTCGACGCGGCGGCGCGGCAGGGCGGCCATCACTCCGGTCAGCATGAGGTCCTCCTCGCGGCGCAGCAGCGCCTCGATGAGTTCCACGCGATCGGCGAAACAGGCGTAGACCACCGGCCGGGTGACCTTCATCCGATCGGCGACCGCGGCAATGGTGACCGCCGCGATGCCGTCGTCGGCGGCGATCTGCAGGGCGGTGTCGAGCACCTGCGGGCGGCGGCGTTCGGGACCGAGATGCCGCGCGCGCTGGCGGGGTCGTACAGCCGATTCGGTGCCCATGAGCACCGACCATAGCAGCGTGCGCGGAGAGGGGAACGGCTGGTCGCGGCGGGTGGCCGGTATGTGAACTTCGTGCTCCGCGGCGGTCGGGAGAGCATTTCCTGCGTTCGTGAATAATAATGCTACATTAACGAAGGAAGCGTGCTTCGGCACCGAGGAAGACGAGATGACCGAGACCCTGTTCAACCCGAAGACCCGGCGACTGACGCGCGCCACCGGCCCGCTTTTTCCGGGGTGGTCGGTTCACTCGTAGCGGTGTCGGCGGGACAGGATGTGTATCACGCCGTCGGCAACCCGATACACAAGTCGGTGTTCCTGGGTGATGCGCCTCGACCGCCATCCGGACAGGTTGTGCCGCAATGGTTCCGGCTTCCCGATCCCTTCGGCTTCGCCGTTCGCGGTGATGGATGCGCCAGACCGGCGGCTTCGATCAGCCCGGCATCGTCTACAGGGCATACCGCCCGGCGGTC
Source organism: Nocardia acidivorans NBRC 108247 (assembly GCF_001625085.1). GTDB lineage: Bacteria > Actinomycetota > Actinomycetes > Mycobacteriales > Mycobacteriaceae > Nocardia > Nocardia acidivorans. The sequence goes on along the minus strand of NZ_BDAW01000044.1, from coordinate 13,996 downwards.
CGCCCGGTCTCGGCCATGCTGAAGAGCGATACGCTCAAAAATCCTTGTGGCCCAAGGCGTTCTGGGTCCCATGACGGCGCGGCTGCTGCGCGAGCGCATTGCCGCCGACGTCCCCGCCACCCCGGTGACAGTTACCCCGCAGCAAGCATGCACCCTCAACGGCCGCGCCGCCCGGCAAGGTGCATGATCACATCGGGTTTGTGACCCGCCCCACAATGTTGTGACATTCATGTTCGCGGCCCGCCCCGTTTCTGGACCGAGTGGAGCGGGGGAGCGCCGCACAGGAGCGGAGGGTGGGAAGAAGCGGTGCCAAGGGGCCCGTGAACCCGCCGGAGCGAAGCGGGGGCAAATATTTACAGCCTACGGTGGCGTAGCCGGACGGCCGTACGGCAAACTTCGCTCTGATCAAGAAGACCTAGGCGAGGAGGCCATTCCCGTGTCCCACTACAAGGCGAACCTACGAGATATCGAGTTCAACTTGTTCGAAGTGCTGGGAATCGGGGCGCTGCTCGATCAGGGCGCCTACGGCGATCTCGACAGCGAGACCGTCCGTGACATGCTCACCGAGGTGGTGCGCCTCGCCGAGGGGCCCATTGCCGAATCCTTCGTCGAGGGTGACCGCACCCCGGTCGAATTCGACGCCGCGAACCACACCATCATCGTGCCGGACCTGCTGCGCAAGACCGTCGCCGCGGTGAACGAGGCCGGTTACTCCGGTCTGGGCATGCCCGAGGAGATGGGCGGCGTGTACGCGCCGAACGCCCTCGTATGGGGCATCCAGGAGATGATCGTGGCCGCCAACAACTCGGCCAGCTTCTTCAATATGGGTCCGCTCATGCACAAGGTCATCTTCGAAGAGGGCAATGAGCAGCAGAAGCGCTGGGGCGCGTACGCCTGGGAGCACCGCTGGGGCGGCACCATGGTGCTCACCGAGCCCGATGCCGGCTCCGATGTCGGCATGGGCCGCACCAAGGCCATCGAACAGCCCGACGGCACCTGGCATATCGAGGGTGTGAAGCGCTTCATCTCCGGCGGCGACGTCGGCGATACCGCCGAGAACATCTTCCACCTGGTGCTGGCCCGCCCCGAGGGCGCCGGACCGGGCACCAAGGGCCTGTCGCTGTTCATCGTGCCGCGCTTCCACTTCGATCCCGAGACCATGGCGATCGGTGAGCGGAACGGCGCGCTGGTCACCGGCGTCGAGCACAAGATGGGCATCAAGTCCTCGCCCACCTGTGAGATCACCTTCGGCGGCGACGTCCCCGCCGTGGGCTACCTGGTCGGCGATAAGCACAATGGCATCGCGCAGATGTTCAAGGTCATCGAGAACGCACGAATGATGGTGGGCACCAAGGCCACCGGCGCGCTGTCCACCGGCTACCTGAACGCGCTCGAATACGCCAAGCAGCGCGTCCAGGGCGCGGACCTGACCCAGATGACCGATAAGGCCGCCCCGCGCGTCACCATTACCCACCACCCGGATGTGCGCCGCTCGCTGGCCACCCAGAAGGCGTACGCCGAGGGCCTGCGCGCGCTGTACATGTACTGCGCCTCGTACCAGAACGCCGATGTGGCACAGGCGAATTACGGTATCGACGCCGAATTGGCCGAGCGCGTCAACGATCTGCTGCTGCCGGTGGTGAAGGGCTGCGGTTCCGATCGCGCCTACGAATCGCTCACCGAATCGCTGCAGACCCTGGGTGGTTCGGGCTACCTGCAGGACTACCCGATCGAGCAGTACATCCGCGACTGCAAGATCGACTCGCTGTACGAGGGCACCACCGCCATCCAGGCGCAGGACTTCTTCTTCCGCAAGATCATTCGCGACAAGGGTGTGGCGCTGGCGCATGTGGCCGGGCTCATCCAGAAGTTCATCGACGGCGGACCCGATCAGTTCAAGATCGAGCGCGGACTGCTCGGCACGGCCCTGGCCGATGTGCAGGGCATGGCGGCGGCGCTGACCGGCTACCTGATGGCCGCGCAGCAGACTCCGGAGGAGCTGTACAAGGTCGGCCTCGGTTCGGTCCGATTCCTGTACGCCGTAGGCGATCTCGTCATCGGCTGGCGACTGCTGGAGCAGGCCACCATCGCGCAGGCGGCGCTCGATGCCGGTGCGGCGGAGAAGGACAAGAACTTCTACACCGGTAAGGTCGCCGTGGCGTCGTTCTTCGCCAAGAACAAGCTGCCGCTCATCACCGGCGTCCGCTCGGTCGTGGAGAACCTCGATAACGACATCATGAAGCTGGACGAGGCCGCTTTCTGACCTCTCCGAGATCTCCCGGCCCCCGCACCGAGGTGCGGGGGCCGGGGTGTGTCAGAGGGCGAGAAGCGTGTCTACACGGCGTGTTTGGTGACGCGCCGACATGACACGCATATTTCGTTTATGACCTGCTGTGATGTGTCGGTATAACCGGGTACAACTACGGCATGGTCTTCCCGGTGTCCTTCGGCTGGATTCAGATCCTGATTGCCGTGCTCGCGATCGGTGCGATCGCTCTACTCGTGACCGCGCTGTTCAAGGCACGCAAGGTGGGCTTCAAAGTCATCGCCGGCCGGGGCGCGGGCGCGGTGTCCCTGATTCTCGTTGCGGTGGTGATCCTTTGGATCACCACGCTGCTACAGACGTTCCTCGGCCTCACCGGTGAGATCAAGGCGGCGCATATCGTGACCACGCCCGTCGCCGGGCAGGAGCACATGATGGATGTCGACCTAACCCTGTACGGGGACAAGGACCATGACGAACAGCATCTGAAATACCAAGTCGAGGGCGATATGTGGGTGTTGCAGGCCAATATCGTCGAGCTGGAACCGTGGGTGAACGCGCTCGGCTTCAACTCCGGTTACAAGGTGACCCGGCTCTACGGCCAGCGCCTGGACGGTATCGCCACCAAGCAGAATCAGATCTTCCTCAATGGCGGCGACGGTGACTTCTTCAAGGATATGAAGGACCAGTCCTGGTACACCAAACCGTTCGTGCGCTCGGCCTACGGCAATGCCGTCATCGCCACCGGCGGCAGCTATGACGTATTCATCTCCCGGGATGCCATCAAGACCCGCCCGGCCTAGCGCTCAGTCCGCGAGGACCGCGACCACGGGCGCATGATCGCTGGCGCCCTTGCCCTTTCGCTCCTCGCGGTCCACATTCGCCTCGGTGACCCGGGCGGACAGATCCGGTGAGCCCAGAATGAAATCGATGCGCATGCCCTCCTTGCGGGGGAAGCGCAGCTGGGTGTAATCCCAGTAGGTGTAGACGCCCGGTCCGGGGTGGAACGGCCGCATCACATCGGTGAAGCCCGCCTCGGTCACGGCCTCGAACGCGGCGCGCTCGGGCTCGGAGGTGTGCGTCTTGCCCTCGAAGAACTCCGGCGACCACACATCGGCATCGGTGGGCGCGATATTCCAATCGCCGACCAGCGCGATCTGCGCGTTCGGATCCTCACTCAGCCACTTACTGCCCGCATCGCGCAGCGCCGCAAGCCATTCCAGCTTGTAGGTGTAGTGCGGATCGTCGAGCGCGCGACCGTTGGGCACGTACAGGCTCCACACCCGCACTCCGCCGCAGGTCGCGCCGATCGCCCGCGCCTCCACCACCGGCGCGCTCAGCAGTGATTCGCCCGCGTCCTTGTCGAAACCGGGCTGATCCGGGAAACCGATCTCCACGTCATCGAGCCCGACGCGCGAGGCGATGGCGACCCCGTTCCACTGACTGTGCCCCGCATGCGCGACCTCGTACCCGGCGGCCTCGAAGGCCTCGAACGGGAACTGCTCGTCCTTGCACTTGGTCTCCTGCATGGCCAGCACATCGATATCCGTCCTATCCAGCCACGCCAGCACCCGATCCTGCCGGGAGCGAATCGAATTCACGTTCCAGGTCGCGAGACGCACAGCAAAGCCTTTCGGAAATATGGACTTTCGGAAAATCCGGGGCCGATCAGGGTGCGGCGTACCGGTACCGGTGATGATCGATGAAGCCGAGCTCCCGGTACAGCGCCAGCGCCGGCGCATTATCGGCCTGCACCTGAACATAGGCGTGCGTGGCCCCGCGTGTCTGCCCCCAGCGGATCAATTCCGCGCACACCAGCGCGCCCAGCCCGTGCCTGCGATGTTCGGCCGCCACCGCGACGCAGGTCAGCCCGACCCAGCGCCGGCCATCGGGTGCGCCGGTGACGGCCGCGCGGCCGATGGCCAGCGGAGTGGGCAGACCCAGTGTGGCGAAACCCAATTCACCGTCCCGCACCGCGGTGAGCACCTGCACGGTCGGCGTCGAGCCGATCTCGGTATCACCGCCGCGATGCCGGTGCATGGACAGCCATGCGCCATCGGGCGTACCGGTGATGCGCACCATGGACGGTCCGGGCGGTAGCACCATGGTCGCGATATCGACCGCGAGCACCTGGGTCTCGTTCCAGGTGCGCCAGCCCGCGGGCGCCAGCGCCAGCCGATCCGGCAGCAGCAGTTGCAGCGGAAGCCCCCGCGCGGTGTACCACTCGCCGATCCGGTGCACGGTATCGGTGGAGGTCAGCGCAGGTCCGTCCGAACCACCCAGCGGTACAGCGGAATTCGCGCGCCCGGTATATCCCTCACCGGCGCGCAGCAGCCAGCCGTCGATCCAGGCGCGCTGGGTGCCCGGCCAGCCGTCGGCCGCCGCCGCCTCCAGCGCGCGGATCTCACTGGTCCGAATGGGCCTGGGGCCCAATTCCTTCCACGCCACCACCCGATCCCACGCCACCGACACCACCTGGCCGTCGCCGGTGCGCACGGTCAGCGGATCGGTCGCGATGAGTTCGCCGATCACATCGGTGAGCGGCTGCGGATACCCCTCGGGCAGGCGATAGCGCACCACCACCCTCCGGCCGAGGGGCGGCAGTGCGGCGGCACGGGAATGGGGGTCAGTCGTCATGCCCGAACGGATCCGGGACGGTGCCCGGAATCCAGCTCAAACCGGGTGTGCCCCAGCCGTTTCGCTTGATGGCCTTCTTCGCGCTGCGGGCATAGCGGCCCATCAGCACATCCACGTAGAGGAAGCCGTCCAGATGTCCGGTCTCGTGCTGGAGCATGCGGGCGAAGAAACCCTCGCCCTCGATCTCGACCGGTGCGCCGTGCTCATCGGTGCCGGTGACCTTCGCCCACTCCGCGCGCCCGGTGGGGAACTGCTCGCCCGGAACCGAGAGGCAGCCCTCTTCGTCGTCCTCGGGATCGGGCATGGTCTCGGGAATCTCGGAGGTCTCCAGCACCGGATTGATCACCGCACCGCGGCGCCGCACCACCGTGCCGTCGGGACCCTCGTCGGGGCAGTCGTAGACGAACAGTCGCAGCGGTACGCCGACCTGATTGGCGGCCAAACCGACACCGTGCGCGGCGTCCAGGGTTTCGTACATGTCCGCGATCAACTCGGCCAGTTCCTCGGGTGTCTGCGTGACCTTCTCGGTCGGGTTGTGCAGAACCGGGTCGCCGACGATGACGATCGGGAGAATAGCCATGTAGAACAGCCTACTGGGTGGTTGCGGAGCTCTTTCCGGGACCTGTGGACGCCGCGACACGCCGGGGTTTGTTCACCAAAACACGCCGAACGGTACGCGCCGCGATGTCTACGCCGCGTGGTTGAATGGGCGACGGACACAGCACCATATTCGTCTGGTGACCACTCGGCGAGGGAGCACTATGGACAGCGCAGCGGCCCGGAACATTTCCGCAAGCGGGGACGGCCCTTCCGTGAGCGCGGAGATCGCGGCCGACACCACCGCGCCGGACGCCGATGGCGCGCACGGCCTCTCACGACGCGAACTCGACATTCTCGATTTCGAGCGTAAATGGTGGAAGTACGCCGGCGCGAAGGAAGAAGCCATCCGGGAGCTGTTCGACCTCTCGGCCACCCGCTACTACCAGGTCCTCAATGCCGTGGTGGACCGGCCCGAAGCCCTGGCCGCGGACCCCATGCTGGTGAAACGCCTGCGCCGGTTGCGGGCCAGCCGTCAGAAGACCAGGGCCGCACGCCGTCTCGGATTCCAGGTGTGAACCGCCCGGACCCGTCGCAGCGATTAGGCTCCACGCCGTGAGCACTCCGAATTCGCCGTCCGGCGGCCCGCCGCTGCGGGCGCTGGCCATGGTGTTGATCGCGCTGGCCATCGTCTTCGCCGGAATCGGCGCGATGTCGCTGTCGAGCTCGGACTCCTCCGACGCCGAGGCTTCCAGCGCATCCTCCACCACTGTGGCGAGTGCCACTGTGGCGAGTGCCACTGCGGCACCGGCGGTTTCATCATCGATGCCGCCGGTGGTGGCCACCCCGCCGGTGAGCAGCGCCGCCCCGGCCGCCACCACGCCGGCCGCCACCACCCCCGCGCCGCCGACCACCACGGCCCACGCCGGTGTCGACAAGTCCGTTCCCGTACGGGTTTTCAACAACAGCATGGTCGCGGGCCTGGCCGCCAAGACCGCGAACGATCTCAGCGCCGACGGCTGGAATATCGCCGAGACCGGCAACTACGGCGCCGGTGTCATCCCGAAAACCACTGTGTACTACGGCAGTTCGGCCGCGGAGAAGGCGGCGGCACAGGCCGTCGCCGCACAGCTCGGCGTCGGCGCCGAGCCGCGATTCGCCGGAATCATGGACAGCCCGCCCGGAGTCATCGTCATCGTCACGGGCAACTGATCCGCTCGTGAGCGGCAACCGCCCGGCTGCCGAACACCCGGCCAGCCCCTGCGGGGGAGTGGGTCACGGCTCTGGCATCATCTTGTCCGAGTAGTAATCATGTCCACGCAGCTTTCTTTAAACTCGGACTCGTAAAGGAGTTCCCCGATGGCCCCGTCCACAACTCGTCGCCCGTCCTGGTGGACTGTGACCCCGGTGCTCGCGGTCGCGGTCCTCGGTATCGCAGGCTGCTCGAACGGCCAGGAATCGAGCGACGTCAAGGGGACGACCCCGCCGGTGTTCAGCGGCTCCCCCGCACCGGCAGGCACCGGACACGGTGGGCTCACCAACCCGCCGACCGACTCCGTCAGCGCCACGCTGAAGGACTCGAACGGCCAGACCGTCGGCACCGCCACCTTCGGCAAGATCGGCAACCACCTCGAGGTCACGGTCGAGGCGCACGGTCTCAAGCCTGGCTTCCACGGCCTGCACGTGCACCAGCTCGGCAAGTGCGAGCCCAACTCCGTCGCTCCCACCGGCGGCGCGGCCGGCGATTTCCTCTCCGCCGGTGGCCACTTCCAGTCCGGTGACCAGAACGCGCATCCGGCCAGCGGTGACCTCACCTCCCTCGAGGTCAAGCAGGACGGCACGGCCAAGCTGACCACCACCACCGACGCCGTCACCCTGGACGAGCTCAAGGGCAAGGCCCTGATCATCCACGCCGGTGCGGACAACTTCGGCAATATTCCGAGTCGCTACACCCAGGCCGGTGGCGCCGCCGGGCCGGACGCCGAAACACTGGCGACCGGTGACGCGGGCGCTCGCGTCGCCTGCGGCGTAGTCGCATAACCCATAGGTGAACCATGGCCGGGGCAGGCATTTCGAAGGTCCACTTCAACAGTTCGCCTCGGCCCACGCTCGGCGTGGAGTGGGAGGTCGCGCTCGTCGACAAGACGACGCGTGATCTCTCCAACAGGGCCGCAGCGGTTTTCGAGGCATGCGGTGATCTGCGCTCCTGGGACGGTCATCCCCAGATCACCAAGGAGCTGCTGCGCAATACCGTCGAACTCGTCTCCGGCAAGCACGACAATGTCGGCGAGGTCGTGGACGAGTTGCACGCCACCATGGACGCGGTGCGCCGCGCCGCGGACCCGCTGGGCGTCGATCTGTTCTGCGCCGGAACGCATCCGTTCGCGCAGTGGTCGACCCAACAGCTCACGCGCAGTCCGCATTACGACGAACTGATCGAGCGCACCCAGTGGTGGGGCCGCCAGATGCTGATCTGGGGCGTGCACGTGCACGTCGGAATCTCTCACCCGGAGAAGGTCTTTCCGATTCTGAACTCGCTGCTGCTGTCCTATCCGCATCTGCTCGCGCTGTCGAGCTCCTCGCCCATGTGGGCGGGTGTGGACACCGGCTACGCCAGTAATCGCGCCCTCATGTTCCAGCAGCTGCCCACCGCCGGACTGCCCTTCCAATTCGAAAACTGGACGCAGTTCGAGGCTTTCGCACACGACCAGATGAAAACCGGTGTGTTCGAACAGATCGGCGGCATGCACTGGGATATCCGGCCCGCACCCAAATGGGGCACCATCGAGGTGCGCATCTGCGACGGCACCCCCAGCCGCGCCGAACTCTCCGCCATCGTGGCGCTCATCCACTGCCTCATCGTGGATCTGGACCGCCGCGTCGAATCCGGCGAAACCCTGCCGACCATTCCGCCCTGGCATGTCCAGGAGAACAAGTGGCGAGCCGCCCGCTACGGGCTGGACGCCATCATCATCACCGATGCCGCCAGTAATGAACGCCTGGTCACCGATGATCTGATGGATCTGCTGAACCGCCTCGAACCCACCGCCAAGAGCCTGGGCTGCGAGAACGAACTCGCACTGGTCGCCGATATCCCCAAGCGCGGGGCCTCCTATCAGCGTCAGCGCCGGGTGGCCGCGGCCAATCAGGGGGATCTGGTCAGCGTCGTCGATTCCCTGGTTACCGAACTGGCCCGGTAGCCCCATTCGGGAACTCGCACAGTAGAACTCGGCCCATCCGCCGTTTCCGCGAAGTGTGATTTCGGTTACGCCGAGTTGAACGGCGTACGCACTGGCCAGGGGTGACCCGGCCGCGACCGGGGCGGCTGCCCCCGGACCCGGGGCCGGTGTTCAGCTCGCGCGGGGGCTCGCGTTCATACGACGTTTACTATGGCGTGGTGTTGCTCGACGGTCCGCGTTCCGAAGTGGTGGGTGGAGCACGCCGGACCTCCTGGCTGCCCTCGCGGCGGCTGCAGCTCGCGGCGTTGCTGACCGCCGTCCCGATGCTGCTCATCGGATTGCAGCTGATCGCCGCGCACAATCACTTCCTCGGGCCGCTGGAAAGCCTCTGGGCCGACTACGCGGGCACCCCGAAATCGGTCACCGTGCCGTGGGCCGGGCTCGGCCTGGCCCTCATCGGACTCACTTGGCGCAGGCGATTCCTCGCCGTCGCCGCGGCCGCGGGCATCGATCTGGTGTACCAGGTTATCCGCACCCTCGGTGGCGGACCGCTCGCCCTGGGCAACGGACCCGTCATCGTCCTCACCGGCCTGGTGCTGATCGCCAACTTCGGCTGGGAGGGCAAGGACAAGCGCAACGCCCTGCATGCCGCCGCGCTCGGCATTCTGCTCACACTCTCCAGCAAGGTCGCCGAGGTGTGGCTGGTCATCACCATGATGGCCGGACCGCAAGTGCTGGACGAACACGTCGTGCTGGTCGACCGCGCGCTCGGCAATCCATCCTGGGTCATGGGACAGGTGCTTGAAAGCCTCGGTCCGGTAGTCGAATTCATCCTGCACTGGGTCTATATCGAACTGCCCGTCGGCGCGATGATCGTCACCATCTGGCAGCTGCGCAATGTGGTCGAGACCGGCGTCTGGCCCGGCCACTACCTGGTGCGCACCTTCCTGGTGGTCGGCCTCATCGGCCCGATCTTCTACGTGATCTTCCCCGTGGTCGGCCCGGTCTTCGCCTACGGCGCGGACGGGCACGGCTTCACGCTCGGCAACTACTGGCCGAATGTGGTTCCGCCCATCGACCTTTCGCCCGGCGCGATTGCGTTCGGCACCATCGCACCGCGCAATTGCATGCCCTCCCTGCACACCGCGTGGGCGCTCTCGATCTTCATCCACTCGCGCCGCGATATCGACGGTTCGCCCGCACCGGCCTGGCTGCGCTGGGGCGGCACGTTCTGGCTGCTGGCCACGCTCTCGGCCACCCTCGGCTTCGGCTACCACTACGGTGCGGATCTGGTGGTCGGCGCGGTGCTGTGCATGACCATCGAATCCGCCCTGCGCGATCCGGTCCGCGGCTGGGACCGCATCCGGATCCAGCTCGTCGCGGGCGGTGCGGCACTGGTGGTGGCGCTGCTGCTGGGCTACCGGTACCTCTCGGTCGAGATCGCCCAGAATCCGGTACCCGCCGGAATCATGATTCTCGGACTGCTGGCGGGCTATGCCGTCGCGTTCTATCGCACCTGGTTCGCGACCCTGCCCGCTCCGGCCGCGGTCGGCGCGGCAGCTCACGCCTGAGTCGGCTCCGCACCGGAATCATTGGCATCGCCGGTATCGCCGCCCGGTTCGGTCGACGCGGAGCGATTGTGACGCAGGGCGTACAGGCCGCCGATACAGCCGATGACGATCAGGCTCGCCGTCCACCCGGGCGCGGACGTGTCCTCCGACACCACCGTGCACACCACGGCCTTGCTGGAGTCCTGCATGGCGTAGTGCCCGCGCGCCACATAGTCGCGCAGACCCAGCACCGCCGACGGAATGAAGATGATCATGGTGGCCAGCACCCGATTCGGCACGAAACGCGGGTTCGCCGAGGTCAATCCGTAGCCGACCAGCCAGGCCAGCGCGGCCGTGCCGCCGACCGTCAGAATCGCGCGATCGGAATTCGCGGTGATCGCGGTGAACAGCCCGAGCAGCAGAATCAGCACCAGACAGGTCATGGCCGCGCCGCGGCGGGTGCCGTACCACATGCCGAAGACCGTGATCGCCACCGCGACCGGAATCGTCCAGGCCGGCAGCTCCGCCGCCAGCGCCGCCGAACCCACGGCGCTCAAACCCACTGTCACCAGCACCAATTCACCATCGCGGCCGGGCAGCAGCATGGCCGCGATGAGTGCGGTGGCCACCGTGGTCACCACCGCCACCCCGATACCGGCGAAGGTGTCGCCGTGCCGTGCCAGCCACTCCGCGCTGGCGACGGTGACCAGCACCAGCACCACGCCCGCCAGAATCGGCGCCAGCGGCAGTTCGATCGAGGGCCGCTCCGCCGGTTTGCGATTGCGATTGAGCAGTGTGCCGATGGCCACCAGCACCAGGGCGAGCTCGAGCATCCATAGCGGCGGCATCTCCATGGATTCCCAGGCGCTGGGCCCGGATCCGTCCCTGAGCACACCGCCCAGATGCGGCATCGGGCTGACCGAACCGAGCAGCACACTGGTGATGATGCCGAGCGTCCAGCCGTAGGCGGGCAGTCGATGGTGCAGCACCGCCGCACCGAGCGCGCCCAATACCAGTCCGCCCGCGAGGGAATCGATGAAATTCAAGGTGGACAGCGCCGAGGACGGTTCGGTTTGATGGCCGAAGATATGGTTCACCGTCAATGCGATGAGGCCGCCGAGCGCGGTGGCCCAGGCGATGACAATGCTGCCCAGCGTGGTGATCAGAACGGCGGAGATCATAGCGACCAGTACGCCCGCGGCAATCGCGCGCGGTAGCGAGTACGCCATCAGATCCAATTGCAGTGCCGAGGTATTGGAGGTCCAGCCGAAATCGATCGGCATGGCTAGCGAAAGTCCAGCAACCGTCGTCGCGACCAGTGCCGTGATCGTCTCGGTCGCTACCTGATACGGCCTCACCTGGAGGAAATTACCGTGCCCGCGCGTACCGATCGGTTCGACTCGCCTAATTGATTTCGCCGCGGAGCGAATTCAGTTAACAAACCTGTCGGTCTCAATTGCGCGGTGGACGCCCCCGCGACGACTATCCGGAAGCCGCCCGCTGTGCCGCGAACAACCGCAGCGCCTCCACCTGGACCGGATCCAGCGACGGCCGAACCGCCGCCCGAGCGGCCGCGACATCCGCCGCGGTGACATCGGCGGCATCCACATCGCGGCGCATGGCCGACAGCGCCGATTCCCGCAGCAGCGCCGCACAATCCGCCGCCGAATATCCGTCCAAATCCTTGGCGAGTTCGCGGAGATCCACCTCTTTCTCCAGCGGCACCGATTTCGCCGCGGTGCGCAGGATTTCCGCGCGCGCGGCCGCATCGGGCGGCGGCACGAAAACCAGCCGCTCCATCCGGCCCGGGCGGGTCAACGCCGGATCGATCAATTCCGGGCGATTGGTCGCACCGACCACCACCACATCGCGTAACGGCTCCACACCGTCGAGTTCGGTGAGCAACGCGGCCACCACCCGATCGGTCACCCCCGAATCACTGCTCTGCCCGCGACGCGGTGCGAGCGCGTCCACTTCGTCCAGGAAAATCAGCGATGGCGCGGAATCGCGTGCGCGTTGAAACAATTCGCGCACCGCGCGTTCGGAGGAGCCCACCCATTTATCCATCAACTCCGCACCCTTGACGGTGTGCACACTCAATTGCCCGGTACTGGCCAGCGCGCGCACCAGGAATGTCTTGCCGCACCCCGGCGGGCCGTAGAGCAGCACCCCGCGCGGCGGTTCGATACCCAGGCGCGCGAACGAATCCGGATGCCGCAGCGGCCACAGCACCGCCTCGGTCAGCGCCTGTTTGGTCTCCACCATGTCACCGACATCGTCCAGACCGAGGCTGCCGATGGCCAGTTCCTCGGTGCCCGAACGGGACAGCGGGCGGATCACCTCCAGCGCCCCGAGCAGATCCTGCTGCCGCAGCATGGGCTCGGAATGCTCCCGGCTCGACCGCGAGGCCGCCCGCAGTGCCGCCTCCCGCACCAGCGCGGCCAGATCCGACACCACGAAACCCGGTGTGCGCGAGGCGATCTCATCCAGCTTCACACTGTCGGTGGGCGCCTTGCGGAGCAACTGCTCCAACAGCGCCGCGCGCACCGCCGCCCTCGGCAGCGGCAGCGTCACCTCGCGATCACACAGTTCCGGGGCACGCAGGCGGGCATCCACCTCGGTCGGATGCGAGGTCGTGGCCAGCAGCGCCACCGCCGGAGCGGCCACCGCCGCCCGCAACTGATCGAGGATCAGCGTGGCCACCGGTTCCGCCTCGGCGGGCAACAGCGCGTCGATATCGGTGATGAGCAGCACCCCGCCCGCACCCGAACAGATATCGGAGACAGCCATATTCACCTCGCGCAGCCGAGTGCCGCTCTCGGTCGCGCCCACCGACGGGCCGTCCAATTCCACCAATCGCCGGGGACCCGCCGGTCTACCCGCGGGGGTCGTGCGCGGAGCACTCGCCACCGCGCGCGCCAACGTGGTCTTGCCGACACCCGCGGGACCGGTGATCAGCACACCCAGATGTGAGGACGCCCCAAGGGTTTTCAGCAATTCCGGCTCATCGAGGGCCAGATTCAGCCATTCGGTCAGTTTGGCCGCCTGCGCCTGCACACCCGCCAGATCGGCCATCGCCACCACCGACGCCGGTGCGGTCGATTCCGCGCCCTCCGGCGGAACGGGGCGATCCCGGCGATCCGGGGCCTGCGCAGACACATCACCCGCGAGCGCACGCGGCGAATCCGTGGCGGCGATCCCCGGTCCCCACACCACAGCGCTATTGGGCTGCACGCTCACCGGTCCGGGGGCGGGGTCGGTCGCGGTCACGGTCAGCAACTCCGAGGTCCACGCGATTCCGAAGATGCGCGAAAGCGCCTGCGACGCAGCCGAAGTGCTCGTTCCCGGCCCCAGATCCCGGGGCAGCAGCGAGACCGTGTCCCCGATCGTGACCACCTTGCCCAACAGCGCCTGCCGCAGCGTGGTCTCCGGAATCGACCCGGTGGCCAGGGTGGAGCCGGTCACCGAGATCTGCCGCGCCCCGAAAACCACGGCGGGCGCGACCGTCACCGTCGTGTCCTCGCGCACCCCCGCGTTCGACAGCGTCACATCATCGAGCAACGCCACCCCGGTGGGCGTCCCCTTCGGCGCGATGGCCACCACCGCCGCGGTCCGCCGCGCCCCGATCAACGAGATCCCATCCCACTCCCGCAACCCCAGCGCCGCCAGCGCCTCGGGATGCAACCGCACCAACCCCCTGCGGGCATCGGCGGCGGAGATATTGAGTCGTGCGGTCAACGCGAGTTCGGGCACGGTGCCTATTTTGCCCTCCGCTTCGCTCCGGGCGGGCTCGGTGCTTATTTTGCCCTCCGCTTCGCTCCGGGCGGGCT
>NZ_BDAW01000043.1 GCF_001625085.1 Nocardia acidivorans NBRC 108247 | reverse complement strand
CGAGCCTTGGGGCTGGAGTATCCGAGGGCCGGGGGAGTGCCTGATGGAGAGGGGAAGTACCTGGGGGAGTGGGGGAGTGGGGGAGTGGGGGAGTGGGGGAGTGGGGGAGTGCTGAAGAGGCGGGGATATTGAAAGGGTGGGGTGGGGGGCTAGAGCCGGCCGCCGGGGCGGCGCAGGCGCAGGCGCGCGGTGGAGATACTGCGGATCGGCCTGCGGCGCTGGGCGCGGCGCTGGGCCCGGCGTTCGGCGGGCTTGTGATGCCAGGTCTCCGGCCGGGCCGCGACCCAGCGCGCCGAATGCACGGCGAACGGGATATGCACCAGGTACAGCACCACCAGCGCCGTCATCAGAATGAGCGGGTAGGTGACCAGCAGCGCGGCGGCCAGGGCCACCAGCACCAGCAGCAGCGGGGCATTGCGCGGTGCCACCGACACCGATTTGATGGCCAGTGTCGGCAGCGTGCTCACGCACAGCAGACCGGTCAGCACCACCCATACCGCGACGGCCGGGAAGCTCACCCACCACCCGTCACCGAACTGTTCGGACAGCGCGATCGGCAGCAGCGCGATGAGCGCGCCCGCCGGTGCGGGCACACCGGTGAAGTACTCCCGCTGCCAATCCGGCCGGGAGTCGTCGTCCATCAGGGTATTGAAGCGGGCCAGCCGCAGCACCATGCAGACCGCGAACATGAGCGCCACGATCCAGCCCACACTGTCGGCGTGCAGGAAGGTCACGTACAGCACCAGCGCGGGCGCGACACCGAAGGCGATGGCATCGGAGAGCGAATCCAGCTCCGCGCCCATCTTGGTGGTGGCATCCAGCATGCGGGCGATGCGACCGTCCAGCATGTCGAAGATGGCGGCGGCGCCGACCAGAGCCAGCGCTATCGCCAACTGGCCCTGCATGGCGAACTTCACCGCCGAGAGCCCCGAGCACAGTCCGAGAATGGTGACCATGCTCGGCAGCAGCCGCACGGTGCGATTGCGAGCCGAGCGGCGCAGCGCCGGTGCGGGCGCGAGTTGCTCCATCATGAATCCAGTTCGGCCAGCACCGTTTCCGCGCCGATGGTCCGCTGCCCGGGGACGACCAGTGGTTTGGTACCGGCCGGGAAGTAGGTGTCCACGCGGGAGCCGAACCGGATGAGCCCGTAGGTCTCGCCGATGGAGAGCTTGTCGCCCACCTTCGGCTCGCAGACGATGCGCCGCGCCAGCAATCCGGCGATCTGCACGACCACCAGGCGCTGGCCGTTCTCGGTCAGCACCACCATGGAATTGCGCTCGTTCGCATCGCTCGCCGCGGGCAGATCCGCGGAGAGGAATTCGCCCTTCTTGTAGACGATTTCGTCGATGCTGCCGGAGATCGGCATGCGCTGCACGTGCACGTCGAGGACGGACAGGAAGATGCTCACGCGCGGCAACGGCTGATCGCCGAGATTCAACTCGGCGGGCGGTACGGCCGAATCGACAAGCGCCACTTCACCATCGGCGGGCGCGACGACGACGCCGGGCCGATTCGGCGGCACCCGATGCGGATGCCGGAAGAAGGTGGCGGTCGCCGCGGCCGCGAACAATCCCGTGCGGCGCACCCACTTACGCCGGAAACCCAGCACAGCTACCGCGAGCGGAGCGGCCACGAAGGGCAGCCCGGCCGGGTGCAGCGGCGGGATGGCGGAGCGGACCAGATCGGCGACGTGGCCGAGTCCGGTGGTTTCGGGAGTGCCGGGCGGGGTGGGACGGCGGGCCACAAGCTCCTCTTTCATGCGCGGATGGGGGCGGTCAGGGACCGCGATCACACGATACTGTGTTTGATTTGCCTCCGCTTCGCTCCGGCCGGTTCGCGGCCCCGAAGTCCCGGCTCTTCCCTCCCTGCGGCTCCTCCGCTTCGCTCCCCCGCCTCCGGTCA
>NZ_BDAW01000042.1 GCF_001625085.1 Nocardia acidivorans NBRC 108247 | reverse complement strand
CTCACCCGCGGCGGCGAACTGGTACAGCCGCAGCACGCCGGTGGTGGTCTCCTCGGTGACGCCCTTGACGCTGTCGGCGATCTTGCCCCACTTGCCCTTGTCGGCCTCCAGGCTGGCGCGCAACAGGTTCAGGAACACCTTGTACTCGTCCGAGTGCGTCTCGTCCTCGGGCGGCACCACGCCGGACTTCTCGAACTGCGCGCCGCGCAGCACCAGCATGGTGGCGTCACCGCCGTCGTCGAGGATCATGTTCGCGGGCTCGCCGGGCCAGGTGAGCATCTGCTCGGCCGCCCACCAGTACTCCTCGAGGGTCTCACCCTTCCACGCGAACACCGGGATGCCCTGCGGCTCTTCCTCGGTGCCGTTCGGGCCGACCACGATCGCGGCGGCGGCGTGATCCTGGGTGGAGAAGATATTGCAGGACGCCCAGCGCACCTGTGCGCCCAGCGCGACGAGGGTCTCGATCAGGACGGCGGTCTGCACGGTCATATGCAACGAGCCCGAGATGCGCGCGCCGCGCAGCGGCTGCACATCGTGGTACTCGCGACGCAGGGCCATCAGACCCGGCATCTCGTGCTCGGCGAGCCGAATCTCCTTGCGGCCGAACTCTGCCAGTGACAGATCCGCCACCTTGAAGTCGATCCCGTTGCGGACATCGGCGGTCATCATGCTGCTCACTGCGGTCGTCATCTGCCTCTCCTGGTCGGCCTGCTTCCCTCCGCAAGGCTAGTCGGTGCTCCGGATGGACGACACACGACCGCAGGGTCAGGCCGCCGCCGCCATGCCGTCGCCGTGCTGGGCGAGGATGCGGCCCCGTTTGCGGGGTTGGATATTGGCCCGCGAGATGTCCCCGCCGTAGTGGGCGAGTAGTCGCGCATCCATGACGTGACGCCACAGCGGCGGGAACATGGCCAGCAGGATCATGGTGGCGTATCCGGCCGGCAGCTGCGGCGCCTCCTCGGAGGTGCGCAGAGTCTGGTACCGCCGTCCCGGATTCGCGTGGTGATCACTGTGCCGCTGCAGATGGAACAGGAAGATGTTCGTGACCAAGCGGTCGCTGTTCCAACTGTCCCGGGGCGAGCACCGCGCCCAATTGCCATTGGGTCGCCGACGCCGCAGCAACCCGTAGTGCTCGACATAGTTCACGGTCTCCAGCAGTGCGACGCCGATCACCGCCTGGAGCAGCAGATACGGCAGGATGCGCAGCCCGAATCCGCCCAGCAGCCCACCGAAGAGCAGCACCGTCATACTCCAGGCCTGCAGCACGTGATTGTGAATACTCCACCAGCCATGCCCTTTTCGCCGCAGGCGCGCCCGCTCCAGCTTGATGGCCGAACGGAATCCGCCGATCACACTGCGCGGCAGGAACTCCCACAGCGTCTCGCCCATGCGCGCGCTGGCCGGGTCCTCGGGGGTGGCGACACGCACGTGGTGGCCGCGGTTGTGCTCCACGAAGAAATGCCCGTAACCCGACTGCGCCAGTGCGATTTTCGACAGCCAGCGCTCCATCCGCTCCACCCGGTGCCCGAGTTCATGCGCGGCGTTGATGCCGATACCGCTGACGAAGCCGAGGGTGGCGGCGAGCCCGAGTTTGTCGATGACCGACAGGTCGTCACCCGCCCACATGACGGCCGCGATGAGCAGGCCGATCAGCTGGACGGGCAGGAACAGGTAGGTGCACCACCGGTAGTACCGGTCGTTGCTGAGTAGCTCGTAGTCCTCATCGCGCGGATTGGTGCCGTCTTCCCCGACGACCCAGTCCAGCACGGGTATGACAATCAGAACAATGATGGGTCCGATCCACCAGAACACCTCGGCCTTGGTGTGCAGCACCAGCTGTGAGGGCAACAAAGCACTCGCAGGGGCGATGAGCCCCAACACCCACAGGTGTCGTTTGGGATCCGGCGAACCCGACTGTTTGCCGACCATTTGCACGTTTGCCCCGCTAATTAGATACCTCAGAACTTCGCAGGTAGATATGTACAGACTCTATCCCCGTTACAACACAGATCGGCCGCCAAAGGTGGCAACTGTTACACCGAGGCGAATCGCCACCCGGGCAACTGACCATGTGACGGCAGTCACCACACATCACAGGCAAACCGGCGGTGAATCGGAGCTCAGTGCAACCACACGTAGCGAACCTGTGGCCGCCCGGTGCGACCGTAGTCCGCCCGGCGTTCCACCACGCCGTCTTCGGCCAGACGTTCCAGGTATCGCCACGCGGTAACCCGCGAAACGCCGACGACTCGCCCTGCCTCCCCCGCCGACACCCCTTGCGGCGACGCGCGCACGGCCCGCGAGATCTCCTCCATCGTCTGCGGCGCAATACCTTTCGGCGAGGTGGCCCGCTGATCCGGCGTGCGCAGCACCCCGAAGGCGCGGTCGATGTCCTGCTGCGAGAGCGCCGCCTCGCCCGCGGGCAGCGCCGCCCGGTATTCGAGATAGCGCTCGAGCTTCTCGCGGAATGCCGCAAAGGTGAAGGGCTTCAACAGATACAGCACCACGCCGTGCGCGACGGCGGCGCGCACCATGGCGAGATCACGCGCGGAAGTGACGGCGATGACGTCCGGGCGCGGCCGCAACCCGGCCAGTGCCGCCGCGACGGCCAGACCGCTCATATCCGGTAAACCGATATCCATCAGCACGAGGTCTATCGAATTGTCACCGCGCTGTGACCTTCCGGCGGCGGCGAGGGCATCGCGTCCGGTGTGAGCGACGGCGACGACCTCGAATCCTGGCAGCCGTTCGACATAGGAGCGGTGCGCCCGGGCGATAGCCGGATCATCCTCCACGATCAGCACTTTGATCATGCGCGTCCCCTACCCATCGCCGTCCTCCGTGGACTCGGGCGGTACCGGAGGCAGCGAAAATCGCACCACGACAGCGGATTCCGGCTCGCGTCCGGCACGCAGTTCACCGTCGTGCCGCGCTACCAGACGGCGGACCAGGGCCAATCCCAAACCGTGGTGGTCGGTTTTCGTGGAGTAGCCACGCTCGGTCGCGCGACTGAACAGCTCCTCGGACATCCCGGGTCCGCTGTCGGCAACCCGGACATACAGTTCGGTCTCGTCCCGGCGCACGGTCACCTCCACCCAGGCGTCGTCGTCGCGACCCACGGCATCCAGGGCGTTGTCGACTAGATTGCCCAGCAGCGTGACTATTTCGTGGGCGGTGAGCGGTTCGGTGGAGTCCAACAGCGTGTCACCGGTGACGGTCAGCTCCACGCCGTACTCGGCGGCCTGCTCGACCTTGCCCAGGAGCAGTGCCACCACGGCGGGTTCGGCGACCGCACCGGTCAGCCGGTCGATGAGCGCCTGGGAGAGTTCGAGTTCCGCCGTGGCGAAGGCGACGGCCTCCCTGGGACGGCCCAGTTCGACCATGGTCACGACCGCGTGCAGCCGATTGGCCGCCTCGTGCGCCTGTGCGCGCAGCGCCTCGGCGAAACCGCGGACCGAGTTCAATTCACCCAGCACATCCCGCAATTCGGTATGGTCGCGGAGAGTGAGCACGGTGCCGACTCGGCGGCCGCCGTACTCGACCACATCCTGGTTCACCACCAGAACGCGGTCGGCGGTGACATGCATTTCATCGCGCACCACCCCGGACCCCAAGCGTTGCAATGAGATCGGCAGATCGGCACGACCCACCGGTCCGTCCGGAAGTTCGAGCAGTCGCCGCGCCTGATCGTTCACCACCTCGGCCCGCTCCCCCGTCTTGTCGAAGACCAGCAGACCCTCGTGCACCGAGTGCAGAACCGCGTCGTGATGGTCGTAGAGCGCGCGCAACTCACCCGGCGCGAGCCCGACCGTCTGCCGTAACAGTCTGCGCCGCAACAGCAGTGCCCCGAGCGTCGCCAGCACCAGACCGCAGGCGGCGGCGATCAGGATCATCGGCAACTGCTCGGTCACCTGCGCGCCGATATGCGTGCGCGTGACGCCCGCCGACACCAGCGCGACGACCGACCCGTCCGCGGCGCGCACCGGCGTGACCGATCGAATCGACGGACCCAGTGTGCCGGTGAAGGTTTCGGTGAAGGTCTCCCCCGCCAGCGCCCGTTCGATATTGCCGCTGAACGGTTTTCCGATCCGCTCCGGATCGGTGTGCGTGTACCGGGTGCGATCGGGCGCCATCACCACGATGAAGTCGACCTCGGTCTGCCGGCGAATCGCCTCGGTGACCGGTTGCAGCAGCGCCGAGGGATCCGGACTCCGCACCGCCGCCAGCGTGGAGGGCGCCTGTGCCACCGCCACCGCGATATCGGTGACCCGGGCCCGGGTGGCGTCGTCCTGCGCGTGCCGCGTCTGCCAGACCACCAGCGCGGTGCCGACGCAGATGACCACGGCCAGCACCACCACCTGCACCACGAACGCCTGCCCCGCGACGGTGCGCCCGCGCCTGGGCACACCCGGGTCCGTCCTCCGACCGATCACCGCACCTCCGTGAACAAAACTTACGAAACAGTGACCGGCGTCACTGCCCCGGGACATCATTCTTCACGCAGTGGGGTGAGCGGGCTCACACCAGCCGAAATGAAGGACCGAACAGCAATGACTACGACGACACCGAATACCGAGACCGCGCACCGGCGCGACCGCACGCACTGGCTGTACCTGGCCGTCATCGCCGCGGTGCTGGCGGGCATTCTGGTCGGCTGGCTGGCGCCGGGCTTCGGCAAACAGGTGGGCGAGCTCGGCACCCTGTTCGTGAACCTGATCAAGATGATGATCTCGCCGGTCATCTTCTGCACCATCGTGCTGGGCATCGGTTCGGTGCGGGCCGCGGCCAAGGTCGGCAAGGTCGGCGGTATGGCGCTGGCCTACTTCCTGATCATGTCGACGGTGGCCCTGGCCATCGGTCTGGTGGTCGGCAATCTGCTGCATCCGGGCAGTGGGCTCGATATCGCCGGGCACGCGAAGGAGACCGCCAAGTACGTGAAGGACGCGCAGGGCGCGGGCGGCACCTGGGATTTCCTCAAGGACATCGTGCCCACCACGCTGGTCTCCGCCCTGACCACCGGCAAGGTGCTGCAGACGCTGTTCGTGGCGCTGCTGGTCGGCTTCGGCATTCAGGCCATGGGCGCGACCGGTGAGCCGCTGCTGCGCGGTATCGGACTGGTGCAGAAACTGGTGTTCCGGATTCTCACCATGATTCTGTGGCTGGCGCCGATCGGCGCGTTCGGCGCGATCGCGAATGTGGTGGCGCGCACCGGACTCGACGCGGTGAAGGAACTGGCGCTGCTCATGGTGGCGTTCTATCTCACCTGCGTGGTCTTCGTCTTCGGCATTCTGGGCGCCCTGCTGCGCGCGGTCTCGGGGGTGTCGATCTTCAAGCTGGTGCGGTACCTGGCGCGCGAATACCTGTTGATCGTGGCCACCTCCTCCTCGGAGTCGGCGCTACCGCGCCTGATCGCCAAGATGGAGCATCTGGGCGTGGAGCGCTCCACCGTGGGTGTCGTTGTGCCGACCGGGTATTCGTTCAATCTGGACGGCACCGCCATCTACCTGACCATGGCCACGCTCTTCGTCGCCGACGCCATGCACAAGCCACTGTCCTGGACCGAACAGCTCGGCCTGCTGATCTTCATGATCGTGGCGTCCAAGGGCGCGGCCGGTGTCACCGGCGCGGGTCTGGCCACACTGGCGGGCGGGCTGCAGAGCCATCGCCCGGAACTGCTGGACGGCGTCGGCTTGATCGTCGGCATCGACCGGTTCATGTCCGAAGCCCGTGCGGTGACCAACTTCTCGGGCAATGCGGTCGCCACCGTGCTCATCGGCACCTGGACCGGCACCATCGAACCCGCCCGGGTGCGCGCGGTGCTGGACCGGCAGTTGCCCTTCGACGAAACCACCATGGTCGACGATCACCCCGCGACCGTGCCCATGGCGAAAGACCCGGTTCCGGCGTAGCTGCCCGCGCTCACCGCCGGAACCAGAATCGCTGCGGCGCAATGCCGTTCCGCCGCAGCGCAGCAGTCCCGCACCCTCGCCTCCGCGATCTCGAGGGTGCGGGACTGCGTCGTCTCAGCCGACCGGAACGGTGTCCAGGGCGAGGGTGGCGGCGATGGCGTTCGCCAATTCGCCGCCCTTCACCGTGAAATGCCGCGAGTAATAGGTCAGATGCTCGTCGTGTTCATGGAAATGGTGCGGGGTGAGCACCGCCGAGAAGACCGGCACATCGGTGTCCAACTGGACCCGCATGAGCGCGTCGACCACGGTGGCGGCCACGAAATCGTGCCGGTAGATACCACCGTCCACGACCAGCGCGCACGCGGCGACCGCGGCATAGCGACCGCTCTTGGCCAGACGCTGTGCCCGCAAAGGGATTTCGAACGCACCGGGCACCTCGATCACATCGACCTCGGTGTAGCCGCGTTCGGCCAGCCCCGCGCGGGCGGCCTCGACGGCATTGTCCACGATCTCCGCATGCCAGCGCGCGGCGATGACGGCGATCCGACGGGACTCGGTGATGGGTGACATGAGTATCTCCTGTTCGCGTTGTCACCCAGGGCATGACGACGCGAACACGCCCAGCCGCTGACGCGGACAGGTGCGAACCGTCGCGTTCTCTTTCATCCGGACTGTGACCGTCGGCTCCGGGATCGCACCGGAATCTGCTGACCCGCGCCCTCCGAGAAGGGTGCGGCGCTCGCGGGCTCATGCGTGCCGGATAGGCCGGACGCCATGACCGCCGGTGGGGATTTCCACCCCGCCCTGAGAACGTCTTACGGTTTCGGACTCTAGGCGCTGACCCGGCCGTAATCAATGTGACGCCGGTGCGGGCCCGCTCACCGGTCAGTACAGCGGCACGTCCGCATCGGCGGGCAGGGCGTCCACCGGCCACCAGCGCAGATCGGTGGATTCCGAACTGCGCACGGGCACAGCGCCTTCCGGAGCCTTGATCTTGAAAAGCAGATCCAGGTGCCGGGTGGGCACGCCCAGGGAGCAGGTGATCGGATGCGCCTGCGCCCCGTACAGCCCGGACTCGAGGGTCAGCCCCGCGATCCCGGACTCCTCGGTGGCCTCCCGGAACGCGGCGGCGGCGACCGTATCGTCGGACTCCTCGCAGTGCCCGCCCAGCTGAATCCACCGGCCCACCCGGGGATGCAGCGTCAGCAACACCTGCGACTCGTCGTGCGAGAGCACGATCGCCGAGGCGGTGATATGCCCCGCCGCGTGCTCGCGCAGACAGCCGCGCGGCGCGGACCCCAGGAACGCCAGCATCGCCTCCCGCAGCGACTGCTCGGGACCGCTTGCCGGAGGCCAGGTTTCGAGCAGCTCGGTCGCCGACCTGTGCAACGATTCCGCGCTCACAGGAGAACTCCGGCCAAGTCATCCCGGCGCGCCACCCGGGCCGAGTCATCCCGGCGCGCCACCCCTGCTCCGTCATCCCGGCGCGCCACCCGGGCTCCGTCATCCCGGCGCGCCACCCGGGCTCCGTCATCCCGGCGCGTTTCTCGGCCGGGATCCACAGCCCTCACAGCTCCACCAGTCCGATGCCGGGCTCGCGCGGATCACGCGGGGCGAGTACTTCCACGGGGTAGCCGATCGCTATGGCTCCCAAGGGATTCCAATCCGGTGCCAGGCCCAGGACCGCACGGGTGATCTCCGGGGCGAAGATGGTGGAGCCTATCCAGCAGCTGCCGACACCCTTGGTGGCCAGGGAGACCAGCAGGCCCTGCACGGCCGCACCCACCGCCACGTTGAACATGGTGGCCTCATTGGCGCGGCGGCGTTCGTCCGGATAGTCATGCGCGCCGTCGGGCACACAGAACGGGATGATCACCTCCGGGGCGTCGAACAGGATGCGGCCGCGCGCGACTCGCTTCTCGGCGCGCTCGGCCGAGAGTCCGTCACCGGCGAGATCCTCGCGCCACTTGTCCGCCATGGCCTCCAGCAGTCGATCGCGCAGGCCGCGCGTGCGCAGCCAGACGAACCGCACCGGGCGGGTGTGATGCGGGGCGGGTGCGGTGAGCGCCTCGCCCACGGCAGCCCGGATCAGCTCGGGATCGACTGCGGCATCGGCGAATTGGCGTACCGACCGGCGCATGAGCAGCGCCTCGCCGCGCCCGCGCGCGATGGCCTCCTCGGTGCCGAGCCAGAACAGATCCTCCTCGCCCCGGCGCAGCAGATCGACCGCGCCGGACCCGTCGTCGGTGTATTCGAGTCCGCGCACCACCGCGACCGGAACCGCGCCCAGTTTGCCCTTCACCAGATCCGCCGCCGCGGCCAGTTCATCGGCGATGGCGACGAGGGTGACGTGCAGTTCATTGCCCTGTCCGTCGATCGCACCGTCGTAGTCGTGCATGACCCGCAGCCCCGATGAGCCGATGGCCGCGTCGATCTGGCCGTTGCGCCAGGCCCGGCCCATGGTGTCGGTGACGACCACGGCCACGCGCACGCCGAGGCGTTCGGCGAGCGCGGCGCGCAACGCCTTGGCGCTGGCGTCCGGATCCACCGGCAGCAGCACCAATTCGCCCTTTTCGACATTTGAGCCGTCCACCCCGGAGGCTGCCTGCACGATGCCGAGTTTGTTCTCGGTGATGAGGGTGCGGTTCTTGCGCGCGAGCACGCGCACCGCCTCCCGCTGGACGAGTTCGCGGCGCGCGGCGTCGCGCTCCTCGGGATCGACCGGTGCGCTGACAATGCGCCCCTCGACCTTCGAGACGATCTTGCTGGTCACCACCAGCACATCGCCGTCCCGCAGCCAAGGCGCGTGTGCCGCAATATGTTCGGCGATGTCATCGCCCGGACGGAACTCGGGCAGCCCGGTGATCGGCAGGATGCGCAGCTCCCCGCCCGAGGCGTGATCGCCGGGCGCGGCGGCACCGCCGGGCGAATTCGATTCCGTTGTCACGATTGCACTCCCGCGAGGTCGATGGCCCACGGCGCGCGGTGCGTCCCGCACCGCCGCGCGGCATCCGGCGTCTTCCGTTCCGAGCTCATGGTTTCATGCCCGCCGAACCGCGGCCCGCACCAGGTCATACGGCATTCCCGTTGGCGCGCTCACGGTTTCAGGCCCGCGATGTCCAGGGCCTGGCGCACCATCTCGGCGGTGGCGGCGGGATCGGACATGAGCAGTGGCACGCTGCGCACCTCGACGCCGGGCACGTTCGCGGTATCGGTGCTGTGAATGAGCCAGCCGTCGAGGATGCCGGTGCCGGTGCGCGCGCCGTAATGGTTGCCGACGGCCACGGCGCTGGTCTCGACGCCGATGACGGACAGGCATTCATCGGCCATGCCGCGCAACGGTTTTCCGTCGATCACCGGAGACAGGCCGATCACCTTGGCGTCGGTGGTGCGCAGCGCGCCCCGAATCCCGGGCACGGCCAGGATGGATCCGATGCTCACCACGGGGTTCGAGGGGGCCAATAACACGACGTCGGCGGCCGCTATGATTTCCGTCACACCGGGGGCCGGTTTTGCTTGATCCGCCCCAATAGTCACGAATCCATGGGTCTCTACGTTTGCTCGGTACCGGACCCACCACTCCTGGAAATGGATCGCGCGACGTTCGCCAGGGCTCTCCGGGTCCCCGATAACAACGTGCGTTTCGGACCGATCGTCGGTCGCGGGCAGCAATCGCACACCGGGCTCCCAGCGTTTACACAGGGCCTCGGTCACCGCGGAGAGCGGGTACCCCTGACGCAGCATTTCGGTGCGAATGAGATGGGTCGCGATATCGCGATCACCCAGTCCGAACCAATCGGGCTGAGCGTGATATTTCGCCAATTCCTCCTTGGCGTTCCACGTCTCGTTCGCATGACCCCAGCCGCGTTCGGGATCGATGCCCCCGCCCAGGGTATACATGCAGGTGTCCAGGTCAGGACAGATGCGCAGACCGTGCATCCAGACGTCGTCACCGACATTCACAATGGCGGTCGTCTCGGCCCCGGGGACCAGTGCGCGCACGCCCTGCAGGAATCGCGCGCCGCCCACTCCGCCGACCAATACCGCGATCCGCAGACCGGTGCCGGGTGCGGTGTCCGCTTGTTCTCGAGTCACATCCGCACAGCCTATGCGGTTCGAGTGCGGACACGCCCCAGGGGATATTTGCTGTGAATTTGCTGTCTGATCTGCGAGAACCTCGCCGAAGGGGGTCCGAGATGGTAACGGAATAGCTTCGGCGGCTTGACCATCGCCACGCCCGGCGTGTCTAATCACAGGCATGTCATTCCGGGTCCGCGCGAGAGCTCAAGGCGCGGACGGTATTTCGAACATGCGTTCGCACATTCGGAATGGCGAACAGCTCGGGGATGGCCGCGGGACTACGTCGCGGTGTTGGGCCGTCGGTGGGATCGGTTCCGACGGATTAATCATTCTGCGCTAACACACAGTGAGGAGGCGGAGCGATGGCCGATGAGCTGGCCCCGTCGAATATTCCAGGCGGTGTATCGCAAACCGATTCGACAGCTGGCGCAGCACCTGACTTCTGCGCCGATGCTTGGAACGGAATCGAGGGGGGTGAACCGATGACGATACGGCCGGGGGGCGGTCAATGGGCTCGTGCGCAGTACCAGCCCGAACCACCGCGCCTGAGCCTGATCGTCACGGGCAATGATGAAGCGTTCGACAGTTTTTCCCGAGGCGGTCGTGAGATGACCGAGGCGGAGCAGTGGCAGGAACGGGCGCTCTGCGCCCAGACCGACCCGGAGGCGTTCTTCCCGGAGAAGGGCGGCTCCACCCGCGAGGCCAAGCGCATCTGCATGGGGTGCGAGGTCCGCGACGAATGCCTGGAGTACGCGCTGGCCAACGATGAGCGGTTCGGCATCTGGGGCGGCCTCTCCGAGCGCGAGCGCCGGCGCTTGAAGCGCGGAATCATCTGACCGGCGGCTGCTGCGCCACCGGCGCAGCAGCCTGAAACATGTTGAGCGGTAGCTGTTTTCAGTACCGCCTCAGGTTTCCGGAGTTATTCCCCCGGTTCCGGGTCTATCACGTCCGGTTCCACTCCGAGGTAGGTGGCGATCTGCTGGACGAGAACCTCGCGCAGCAGATCCACCAAATCGTCCGGATCACCCGCGCGCAGCTCCAACGGCTTGCGGAAAAGGACAACTCGGGCGCGGGTCGCCTGGCCGTAGCGGTCCACCCCTGCCGGGATGAGGCGCGACAGGGGCACCGGGCCGTCGGCAACGACCTCATCCGGCCACGTCACCGAATCCGGGTGCAGCGGACGGATTTTCGGCACATCGTCGACCGCGATATCCAATTTGGTGAGCTGATCGTGCCAGCGGCTCTCCAGCGGCGCGAACGCCTCCAGCACCAGACGGTCGAACTGCTGCCCGCGCGTGCGCCGGGCAGGGACCGTCGGCGGCAACATGGGACCGCGCACACCCCGCCCGCGGCGGATGACGGACCGCGCTGTCGGCGGCCTCTTACGTGAACGGGTCATAACACGAATCTACTGTGTCCATCTGCGCCGCCTCCGGCGACGCGGGTTCGCGGACGCGAAGTCCCGGTTCTTGCCTCCCTGCGCTCCTCCGCTGCCCTCGGTCCAGAATCGGGACGGCCGCGAACCTTTGGGATGATGTCGCTCAGGGTGAGGTGCCTGAAGGATGGCGCGAATCTGAAGTGAGGCCGACCTCATTGAGCGTGTCTATCCCCCTCGGCGCGCCCGGAGGGTTACCCTGCATGGCGTGATTCCCATGCGTCGTTGCTGCCGTCCAGGCTGCAAGAATCCGGCCGTTGCGACGCTGACCTATGTGTACTCGGACTCGATGGCAGTGGTCGGACCACTGGTCACCGTCGCCGAACCGCACTCCTGGGACCTCTGCGAAACACATGCCTCCCGCATCACCGCCCCCAAGGGCTGGGAACTGGTCAAGCACGAGGGCGGCTTCTCCTCCGGCACCCCCGACGACGATGACCTGACCGCGCTGGCCGAGGCCGTCCGCGAAGCCGGATTGCGCCGCCGCACACCGGAACCCGACCCGCGCGGCTACACCGACTATCCGGCCGCCACCCAGCGCCCCAATCGCACCGGTAGACGCGGGCACCTACGGGTACTCCCGGACCCGCCCAACTGAGCCACGAAGCTCACGGGACATGTACCCCAGCACCGAATTCGACTCCTCGCCCTCCTCTACTAGGGTGGGTGACATGACAGAGCCCCGCTCCGCCGAGTCCGTGCATGCAGTCATCAAGGCGTATGACGTCCGCGGCGTGGTCGGTGAACAGATCGACTCGGCATTCGTCCGTGACGTGGGCGGATCATTCGCACGACTGATGCGGAGCGAAGGCGCGCAGCGCGTGGTGATCGGCCACGATATGCGCGACTCCTCCCCCGAACTCTCCGCCGCCTTCGCCGACGGCGTGCTGGCTCAGGGCCTG
The DNA here is from genome assembly GCF_001625085.1 of Nocardia acidivorans NBRC 108247. Classification (GTDB taxonomy): domain Bacteria; phylum Actinomycetota; class Actinomycetes; order Mycobacteriales; family Mycobacteriaceae; genus Nocardia; species Nocardia acidivorans. The sequence continues at coordinate 67,594 of NZ_BDAW01000042.1, read as the reverse complement.
GACGTGGTCCATATCGGCCTGGCCTCCACCGACGAGCTGTACTTCGCCTCCGGCCACCTGGAGTGCCCGGGCGCGATGTTCACCGCCTCGCACAATCCGGCCGAGTACAACGGGATCAAGCTGTGCCGGGCCAAGGCGCTGCCGGTCGGACAGGACACCGGACTGGCCACCATCTCCGATGAGGTCATCGCGGGCGTGCCCGATTTCGACGGTCCGCGCGGTACCGCCACCGAACAGGATCTGCTCTCGGCGTACGCCGAATTCCTGCACAAGCTGGTCGATCTCAGCTCGGCGCGCCCGCTGCGCATCGCGGTGGACGCCGGTAATGGCATGGGCGGCTTCACCGTTCCGGCCGTACTCGGCTCGCTGCCGCAGTTCACCGTCGAACCGCTGTACTTCGAACTCGACGGCAATTTCCCGAATCATGAAGCCAATCCGCTGGATCCGAAGAATCTGGTGGATCTGCAGGAGTACGTCCGCAAGACCGGCGCGGATATCGGCCTGGCCTTCGACGGCGATGCCGACCGCTGCTTCGTGGTGGACGAGAACGGCGATCCGGTCTCCCCGTCCGCCATCACCGGGCTGGTGGCCGAGCGCGAACTGGCCAAGGAGCCGGGCGCGACCATCATCCACAATCTGATCACCTCGCAGGCGGTGCCGGAACTGGTGACCGAACTCGGCGGCACCCCGGTGCGCACCCGGGTCGGGCATTCGTTCATCAAGCAGCAGATGGCCTCGACCGGGGCGATCTTCGGCGGCGAGCATTCCGCGCACTACTACTTCCGCGATTTCTGGGGCGCCGATTCCGGCATGCTGGCGGCACTGCACGTCCTGGCCGTGCTGGGCGCCAAGGACCGGCCGATGTCCGAACTCGCGTCCGCGTATGCAACATATGCGGCCTCCGGAGAGATCAACTCCACAGTGGCTGATGCGAAGGAGCGGACCGTGGCGGTACTCGAGGCGTTCGGCGCACGCGCCAAGTCGGTGGATCGGATGGACGGCGTCACCGTGCAACTCGCCGACCGCGCCTGGTTCAATCTGCGCGCCTCGAATACCGAACCGCTGCTTCGACTCAACGTCGAAGCCCGATCGCAGGACGAAGTAGACCAACTCGTCACCGAGATCCTGAGCATCGTCCGCGCCTGACTGGAATAGTGGAATCACAGAGCTTGGATTCACCAGCGTCTGGTGACCCGGATGAGGGGAGGTGGCAACGCCCGATGATCGCTGGGACACCTGTACTCGACCTCGATGACGTCGCCTCGCTGGAGGCGGCGGATGCCGGGGGGACATTGCGCTCTGCCGCCTCCGGCGGCGCCCTGGTTCGCGCGACCGCCGCGGCACTCGCCGAGGACGCGCTCACCCGACTGCGGGAGCTACGCCCGCGCAGTCTCGTACTCGTCTCCGGAAGCGGGCGGGCCGCCCGCGCCGCCGCACTGCTGGTGGCCGCGCTCGGCGATCGCACCAGCATGCCGCTGGTGGCCGCCACCGCGATTCCACCGTGGGTGGGTCCGCTGGACGTGGTGCTGGTCGCCGGCGATGACGCGGGGGATCCGCGCCTGGCCGAGGCCGTCGACTTCGCGGTGCGCCGCGGCGCCGAGGTCGTGGTCGCCGCCCCCGACGAGGGACCGCTGCGCGCCGCCGCCGCGGGCCGGGCCACCATGCTGCCGCCGCGGGTGCGGGTGCTCGATCACAATCGGCTGCTGCGCTATCTGGCGGTCGGTATGGCGGTGCTGGCCGCGGTGGACCCCAATCGCACCGGGCCGCTGCTGCCCGATCTGAACGCGCTCGCCGATCTGCTCGATGCCGAGGCGCTGCGCGACGGACCGCAGCACGAGGCGTTCCACAATCCCGCCAAGACCCTCGCGACGCGGATGCAGCAGCGCAAGCGCATGGTGCTCGCGGGCGATTCCCCCGCCGCCGCGATTCTGGCCGCGCACGGTTCGGAGGTGCTGCTGGCCGCGGCCGGGCAGATCACCTCGGCCGTCACCCTGGCCGAAGCCGTTGCCGCGCACGGCGGTTTGGTGCAGGCCGCCGGTGTGGCCGCCCCCGGTTTCGATCCGCTCTTCCACGACGAGGAACTGGACGGTCCGGCCCCGGTGGAGCAGGTGCGGCTCTTCGTGCTCAGCTCCGATGCCGATCAGTCCGCTGCGCGGCGACGGCTCGCGGTCTTCGGCTCCGACGCCGGACTGGTCGACGCCGAACTGGTGAACGTGGATGCCGAGACCGCGTCGGCCGATCCCGAACTCGGCGCCGCGCCCGGCCCGCCCGCGAACCGCGGCGAACTGGAACAGCTTGCGGTACTTGCGCTTCGGCTGGAGATGGCGGCGGCCTACCTACGACTACTCGGTGCCCGCCCGGCCTCGACCACGGGTAGCTACGACGGGGGACACTACTAGTGCACGAACTCGTTGGTGCGCTGCGATCCTATGCCTGGGGTTCACGCACCGCGCTCGCGCAGCTGTGCGGGCGACCGGTTCCTTCCGCGCATCCGGAGGCCGAACTCTGGTTCGGCGCCCACCCCGCCGATCCCGCGCAGGTGCGGATCAACGGTCACAGTCAATCGCTGCTCGAAGTGGTCAATACCGATCCGCAGCGCGAACTCGGCGCTGTCGCGGGCGAATTCGGCGGGCGACTGCCCTTCCTGCTCAAAATCCTGGCCGCCGAGGAACCGCTCTCGCTACAGGCGCATCCGAGCCTGGAACAGGCACGGCACGGCTTCCAGCGCGAGAACAGCGCCGGGGTGCCCATCGATTCGCCGATGCGGAACTACCGGGACGAGAACCACAAGCCCGAACTCGTGGTGGCGCTGGACCGGTTCGAGGCGCTGGCCGGATTCCGGGAACCGGTGAAAACGGTGCGGCTGCTGCACGCGCTCGAGGTGCCCGAACTGGAGTCCTATGCGGATCTGCTCGGCGCGCAACCCGATTCGGCCGGATTGCGGACCCTGTTCACCACCTGGATCGCCCTCCCGCAGGCCAGTCTGAGCAAGCTGCTGCCCAAGGTGCTGGACGGCTGCGTGCGCTATCTCTCCGAGCGGGACACCGGAACCAATGGTGCGCGAAAGGAATTCACCGCCGAGGTGCGCACCGTACTCGAACTCGCCGAGGCGTATCCCGGCGATGCGGGGACGCTGGCCGCGCTGCTGCTCAACCGCGTCACCCTCGAACCGGGTGAGGGCCTGTTCCTGGCCGCCGGAAATCTGCACGCGTACCTGCGCGGGGTCGGCGTGGAGATCATGGCCAACTCCGACAACGTGTTGCGCGGCGGGCTCACCCCCAAGCACGTGGACGTCCCCGAACTGCTGCGGGTGCTGGACTTCGAGCCGCTGGACCTGCCCATCATCGAGCCGGAAGCCCTGGGCGAGGGCGTCTTCCAATACCACACCCCCGCCCCCGAATTCGCGCTGAGCCGATTCGAACTCGCCGCCGACGCCGACCCGATCGCCATTCCGCACACCGGCCCGGGCATCGCCCTGTGCACGCACGGCACCATCCGCTTCCTCCAGGGCCGCGACGAACTCCGCGTCGACCGCGGGCACGCGGCCTGGATCTCCGCCTCCGACGGCGCAATTCGCGCCCAGGCGATAGACGGCCCCGCACAGCTGTTCTGCGCAACCGTCGACGAAGACTGACCACGAACCCGTCCGTCCCGGGTGTGCGGACCGGTGCGGCCTAGGCTGCATGGCGGGCGGTTAGGGTCGGTAGGCTTCGCCCTTCAAGCGGGTTTTGCGACAAAACGGACATTGGTTCGGGAAGGAACACAACATTGTCTGCGGGTGGCGGTAAGAAGGCGATCCTGGCGGCGCTCAGCGCCAATGCCGGAATCGCGGTGGCGAAGTTCATCGGCGCGGCGATCACCGGATCGGCGTCGATGCTGGCCGAGGCCGTGCACTCGGTGGCCGACACCTCCAACCAGGGGCTACTGCTGCTGGGGCAGCGGCGCGCCGAACAGGACGCCGATGAGCTGCACCCGTTCGGGTACGGCCGCAATCGTTACTTCTATTCCTTCATCGTCGCGCTGGTCATCTTCGCGCTCGGCTCGGTGTACGCCATCTACGAGGGCATCCACAAGATCCAGCATCCCGAGGAGCTGTCCAGCCCGTTCGTGGCCATCGCCATCCTCGGTATCGCCATCGCGCTGGAGAGCTACAGTTTCGTCACCGCCATGCGGGAATCCAAGCCGCTCAAGGGCGATGCCAGCTGGTGGCGGTTCATCCGCAACTCCCGCAATCCGGAGCTGCCGGTGGTGCTGCTGGAGGACTCCGGCGCGCTCATCGGCCTGGTGCTGGCGTTCGCGGCCATCTCGCTGACCGTGATCACCGATGAACCGGTGTGGGACGGTATCGGCACGCTGTCGATCGGCATCCTGCTCGGCATCATCGCCGTCATTCTGATCATCGAGATGCAGAGCCTGCTGATCGGCGAGGGCGCGACCCCGGACGAGGACCGCGCGATTCGCGAGCGGTTGGTGGACGACAAGGCCATCGACCGTGTCATCCATCTGCGCACCCAGTACCTGGGTCCGGAGGAGATGCTCGTGGCGGCCAAGGTCTCCATCGTGCCGGGCCTGGAGATCGCCGATATCGCCACCGCCATCGATGCCGCCGAGGCCCGGATCCGCGCGGCCGTCCCGGTCGCCCGCGTGATCTACCTCGAGCCGGATCTGTATCGCACACAACCGATTCAGGGCTGAGCACAACACTCGAACCGGCCGGACCCGCGACGCGATTCGGGTCCGGCCGGTGTGCGTGTACATCCGGCGCTCCCGGGGCGGCATCGGTAACGTGATCGTATGGCGTCCGGCAGCAGACAAGCGGTTCTCGCGGCCTTCGCGGCCGATGTCGGTATCACCCTCGCGAAATTCGCGGGCGCGGCGATCACCGGGTCCGGGTCCATGCTGGCCGAGGCGGCGCACTCACTGGCGGACAGCGCCAATCAGGGCCTGCTGCTGATCGGCCGCAAACGCGCCCAGCAGGAACCGGATCAGTTGCACCCCTTCGGGTATGGGCGCAACCGCTACTTCTACGCCTTCGTGGTGGCGCTGGTCATCTTCAGCGTCGGATCGCTGTACTCCATCGAGGAGGGCATCAGCAAGATCCGGCATCAGCAGGAGCTGACCGATGTCGGCATCGCCATCGCGATCCTGGTGGCGGCGATGGGCCTGGAGTCCTACAGCCTGCTCACCGCGATTCGGGCGTCCACCCCGATGAAGGGCCGGTACAGCTGGTGGCGGTTCATCCGCACCACCCGCAATGCCGAACTCCCCGTGGTGCTGCTGGAGGATTCCGGCGCCCTGGTCGGGCTGGCGCTCGCCTTCCTCGGCGTCGGCCTGACCGCCCTCACCGGCAATCCGCTCTGGGACGGTATCGGCACCATTGCCATCGGCGTGCTGCTGGGCTGTATCGCGTTGGTGCTCATCATCGAAATGCAGAGCCTGCTCATCGGTGAGGGCGCGACCCCCGAGGAGGAGCGGCGCATTCGCGCGGCCCTGGTCGACGGCGACCAGGTGACCCGCGTCCTCAACCTGAAAACCCAATACCTGTCCCCCAGCGACTTACTCGTCGCAGCCAAGGTCGCCATGAAACCCGGCCAGGACATCAGCGCCGCCGCCCTCGCCCTCGACGCCGCGGAAGCCCGTGTCCGCGAAGCGATTCCGGCCGCGGGCAACGTCTACCTGGAGCCGGACCCGTACCGCACCGCCGCGGAGTAGGCGTCCGCCGCGACCACTGCCGAGCGCACGCCGTCAAGCGCGGCCGGCGAGGAGGTCCAGGGGGTCTGTGCGGATGCCGAATTCGCGGCGCAGGGCATGGCGGGCGGCGTGCAGGCCGTTCATACCGTGGACGCCGGGGCCGGGCGGGGTGGCGGAGGAGCATAGGTAGACGCCGGGCAGGGGCGTGCGGTACGGGTTCCAGCGGGGGACGGGGCGGAAGATGCTCTGGCGCAGGGTCATCGCGCCGGCGGAGATATCGCCGCCGATGTAATTCGCGTTGTGGGCGGGCATGGTGGCGGCGGTGCGGACGTTCGTCGCCAGGATGAGGTCGCGGAAGCCGGGGGCGAAGCGTTCCACCTGGGCGGTGACGGCCTCGGTCATATCGCGGGTGGAGCCGTTGGGGACGTGGGCGTAGGTGTAGAAGGTGTGCTTACCCGCGGGGGCGCGGCTGTCGTCGACGACGCCGGGCTGGATGGACAGGACATACGGGCTTTCGGCGTGATGTCCTGCGGCAACGGCCTTTTCGGCGGCGACGGCCTCGGCACGACTGCCGATCAGATGCAGGGTGCCCGCGCGTTCGCAACCGCGCGCCTGCCACGGGACCGGGCCGGAGAGCGCGAAGTCGACCTTGCAGGCCGCTCCGCCATACTGGAAACGGCTGAGCGCCTTGGCGTATCGACCGGGCAGGCGGTTCGCGGCGATGCGCTGGAGTTCGGCGGGCGCCAGATCCAGCAGAACCGTTCGCACGGAATCGAATTCGTCGATGGAGTCGACCCGATGCCCGGTGATGATGCGACCGCCGTGGTGGCGCAGGTCGGCGGCCAGCGCGTCGGCGATGGCCTGACTACCGCCGCGCGGTACCGGCCAGCCGCGCGCGTGCGCCAGGGTGCCCAGCAGCATGCTCACCCCCGCGCCCGGGATACTGCGCGGCGGCCGAATCGCGTGCGTGGCAACGCCGGTCATCAGCGCGGGCGCGATGTCCTCTCGAAAACGCAAGTCCCACAGCGGTGTCGACTGCTCCACCAGGCGCCGGGCGGCACGCAATTCGATGCCCGGATCGAGCCGGAGCAGGACCGCGGGATCCAGTGGCGGATGCCGCATATCCGACATGATCAGTGCGACCAGGTCTTCCCATTCGCGCAGCAGCGGCCCGAAGTATCGCCGCCACGCCCCGCCGTCGCGGCCCAGCCCGTCGGCGGTCCGCTCCAGGTCAAGCCAGGCCAGCCCGGCCCGCCCGCCGTCGAGCGGATGCGCGTACGACACCTGCGGGGTGAGCATCTCCACCCCGTGCGCCGCCAGATCGAAGGCCCGGAAGAACGGCGAGGCCACCGCCATCGGATGCGCCCCCGCGCACAGGTCGTGCCGGAACCCCGGCAGGGTGACCTCCGCGGTCCGGCACCCGCCCCCGATGGAGCCGGCCGCCTCGTGGACCTCCACCTCGAGCCCCGCTCGAGCCAGGATCACCGCCGCCGCAAGCCCATTGGGCCCCGACCCGACCACCACCGCGTCAGCCATACCCACAGCCTATGCGCAGACGCGGAAGCCCCGCCGAAACCGCGACCGAGCGAACCAGGCCCCTGAACTCCCATCGGAGATCAGTCCGTTCCAACCCATTGGGCGACAAGGATTCGCAGGCGCTCAGCGCGAAATTCGGGGCGCAGCCGCCCGCCTCGATCCAGGGTGGCCAGGCCGTGCAGGGCGGACCAGGCGACCTCGGTGAAGGTCTCCACATCGTGCGATCCGGCGAAGGGGGCGAAGGTGTGCAGTAACTCCACGAAGGAGTCCTTGAGCGCCTGCGGGGCCTCGGGACCGAATTTCAGATCGGTGCGCAGCAGGAACAGGGCGTCGTAGAGGGCCGAGCTGTCCCGCGCGAAGGCCAGATAGCTTTCGGCGACGGCGGTCAGAGCCGCGACGGGATCGGGGGCGGATTCGCGGGCCCCGCGGGTAGCGACGGCGAGTTCGGCGGCGGCCTGTTCGGCGACCGCCGCGACAATGGCGTCCTTGCCCGCGAAATGGCTGTACAGCACGGGCTGGCTGTATTCGATGGCATCGGCGAGGCGGCGAATGGTGACCGCGTCCCAGCCCTGGGTCTCCGCGAGTTCGCGAGCGGTGTCGATGATGCGCTGATGGCGATCGGCGCGTTCGCGTTCCTTGCGGGTTTGGATGGCGCTCATGAAATGAACTCTAGCATCGCTAGACAAACTACCCATGCATCATCTAGCGTTATCCACATCAGTTAGCAACGCTAGATTATGGAGCAGAACTAATGACCATCTCCCGCATCGCCACCGCCCTGTCGCTCCTCGGTGCGGCCTTCATCATCTACGTCGGAATCGGCTTCCTGACCGATCCGGAGAGCTCCGCCAGCGGCTTCGGCATGCCCGTATGGCCGCACGGCGACGCCGCCGACTTCCTGAACGTCAAGGGCGACCGCGACATCGTCATGGGCCTGCTCATCCTGGCCCTCCTCGCCTTCCGCCAGCGCCTCGCCCTCGGCATCACCATGCTGGTCATGGCACTCGCCCCGGTCGCCGACATGCTCATCGTCCTCACCCACAACGGCTCCACCGCAGCCGCTTTCGGCATCCACGGCTTCACCGCCGTGCTGGTCGCCCTCACCGGCGTGCTGCTGCTCCGCGAGCCCCGCACCGCCCCGATCGCGACCTCGACTGTGACCCCCGCCACCGTCCGATGAATTTCCGAACCCCGAATCGTCTTCTCCCGCAAGCACACAGATAAAGGAGCGACACCATGGCGACCACCAAGCCGCACGGCCCGGTCTCGTACTTCCCGAGCATCGAAGCCAAATACGGTCGCTCCGTCGACGACTGGTTCGCGGTTCTCACCGAAACCGGCATCACCGGCCAGAAGCCGCTGGTCGAGTTCCTGAAAACCGAACACGAGATGGGCCACGGCCATGCCACCGCCCTCGCCCAGTTCCACCTGAACCCCGGCAAATGGGAGCGCTGATCTCCCGCGAAACGTCGAAATCGGCCGCCCCGCAACGGGAGCGGCCGATTCGCGTTGTACAGCCCTATACGTCGGTGGAGAAGCGGATGCCGCCGTCCGGGATATCGACCCCGGGCCACACCCGCGCACCGCGTAAGAGTTCACAGCGCGCGCCCACGACCGCACCGTCGCCGATCACACCGTCGCGCACGAGCGCGCGCGGACCGATGCGCGCGCCGAAGCCCACGATCGAACGTTCCACCGTGGCACCGGCTTCGACGCAGGCGCCGTCGAAAAGGATCGCACCGTCCAGGCGTGCGCCCGCCCCGACCTCGGCGCCGCGGCCGACGACCGTACCGCCGATGAGCAGTGCGCCCGGCGCCACACCCGCGCTCGGGTGCACCAGCGATTCACCGCGCTGCCCCGGCAGCGCCGGGGACGGGGCGATACCGCGCACGAGATCGGCCGAACCGCGGACGAAGTCCTCGGGGGTGCCCATATCGCGCCAGTACGAGGTGTCCACGTGTCCCTGGATATGCGCGCCCTCGGCGAGCAGGGAGGGGAAGGTCTCGCGTTCCACCGAGACCGGGCGGCCCGCCGGAATCTTCTCGATGTACTCGCGGCGGAAGACATAGCAACCGGCATTGATCTGATCGGTCGGCGGATCCTGGGTCTTCTCCAGGAAGGCGGTGACCCGGCCGGTCTCATCGGTGGGGACGCAGCCGAAGGCGCGCGGATCACCGACCCGGACCAGGTGCAGCGTCACATCGGCATTGCTCGAGTGATGTGTCTCGAGCACGGCGTTGAGATCGGTGCCGCCCAGCACATCGCCGTTGAACACCATGACGGTGTCGGCGCGCAGCTTCGGCAGCACATTGCGGATACCGCCGCCGGTGCCCAGCGCCTCGGATTCGAAGACGTACTCGAGTTCGAGCCCGAGTTCGGAGCCGTCGCCGAAGTGTTCCTCGAACACCTCGGCCTTGTAGGAGGTGCCGAGCACCACGTGCGTGATGCCCGCATCGGCGATGCGGGCCAGCAGATGCTGTAGGAACGGCAGTCCGGCCGTGGGCAGCATCGGTTTCGGGGCGGACAGGGTCAGGGGACGCAGGCGGGTGCCCTGGCCTCCGACCAGGATCACCGCATCCGTGGACCCGGCAGCATTGCCGCTGTTCGCCATCATCTCCCCTGTTGTCGGGTTGTCAGTGAGTCGCGCCCGTCGACTCGGCCGCTGCCTTATCGCGTTCGCGCAGTGCGGATCGAACCGCAAGCCTGCAGCGGATCGCAAGTCCAGCCTTCAGCGCGATCCGGAGCGGAGCCTGCCACCAGTGCGGATGCCGATCTGCCTGGAAACGGTAGGCGCTGGCGTGATGCGCCGGGAGCATCGTCTCCGGGTGGCGTCCGGCGGCATGTCCCTTGGCGTGCGTGACCTCCGCGGACGGCACGAACACATTGTGCCAGCCCGCCCGGCCCATTCGATCACCGAAGTCGACATCCTCCATGTACATGAAGTAGCGCGAGTCGAAACCGTCGATGGAGTCGAAGGCGGCGCGGCGAACCAGCAGACAGGAGCCCGAGAGCCAGCCGACGGTGCGCTCGGAGATCTGCTCGTTCTCCTGGCGGTAGCGGCGGGTCCAGGGGTTGCCCGCCCAGATGGTGCCGAGGATGGCGTGGCCGGCGCCGTCGAGCAGGCCGGGGACCGAGCGCGCGGAGGGGTAGAGGCTGCCGTCCGGTTCGAGCACCTTGGGACCCAGGGCCCCGGCGCGCGGCCAGCGGCGGGCTGCGGCGAGCAGTTCGTCGATGGAGTCGGTGTGCCAGCGAATATCCGGGTTCACGATGGCGATGAACTCGATCTCCGGATCGATCTCGGCGACCGCGCGATTGATGGCGCCGCCGTACCCGATATTGCCGCCGGTGCGTAGCAGTCGCACATGCGCGTTGGCATCGGCGATCAACTCCGGTACACCGTCGGTGGAGCCGTTGTCGGCCAGAATGACCTGCGGCTTCTCGCTGGTAGCGGTGGCTAGCGTACTGATGAAGTGCTGCAGGTGCTCACCGGGCGAGTAGGTCACCGTGACGACGGCCAGCGTCGGCCGTTCAGCAGAATCCGAGGGGCTCACGGACGCCCAGCCTAGTCGGAGATGGCGGAGAGCGCGTCGTTCAGTGCCGCTCGCCAATCTCGGAGCGGGGTGAGCCCGGCCGCGGCCCAGGATTTGCCCGAAAGGACCGAATATGCCGGGCGCGGAGCGGGTCTCGGGAAATCGGCGGTGCCGCACGGGAGTACGCGGTTCGGATCGGCCCCGATACCCGCGAAAACGGCCCGCGCGAGTTCGAACCAACTGGCCTGTCCGGCATTGGTGGCGTGCAGAATTCGCGGCATCGCGGGCGAACCGGGCGCGCCGGGACGGCCGGCCAGCTCCAGCAGCCCCGCGGCCAAATCCACTGCGTATGTTGGTGATCCGAGCTGGTCGGCGACCACGTTCACGGTCTCGCGCTCACCTTCGAGGCGGCGCATGGTGGCGACGAAGTCGGTGCCCTGTCCGGTGTAGACCCAGGCGGTTCGAACGATCCGGGCATTCGGGTCGAGCTCCAGAACCGCCTGCTCCCCGGCCAGTTTCGAACGGCCGTAGACGGTGGACGGACCGGTCGGATCGGTCGGCTCATAGGGCTGCGCGGCGGTGCCCGGGAAGACATAGTCGGTGGAGACGGTCACCAGGCGCGCACCGGCTTCGGCGCACACCCGCGCCAGCACCGCGGGTCCGGTGGCATTGACCGCGAACGCCGCCGCCTCCTCGGACTCGGCCCGATCCACCGCGGTGTACGCCGCGCAATTAACCAGCACATCACCCGGATTCACCACGGCGCGTACGGCATCGGCGTCGGTGATATCGAGTTCGGCGCGTCCGTAACCACGCGAACCGGGCGCGAGCGCCAGCAGAGCGCGCCCGAGTTGCCCGTGCGCGCCGGTCACCACGAGCCGCGCGGTGATTGGTGTCACGGCGGGAAATGTCACGGCGGACAGTCTGGCACGCCCCGCGCGGGACCGCACGCACCCGACTCCACCTGCGCGTATACCTCCTCGCGCGCGCGTACGCGCGCGCGAGGCCGCACGACTCACGGAGCGTCGGCTACACGGACATGTCCGGACGCGCGTCTAGCCTGCCTAGTGGGGGAATTCCATCGACGTCACCCGGAGTTCGGGTGTGGTCGGCCGAACACTGAGAGGAAGTCGAGGTTGTCGCAACCCACGAGGGCATCCGCGCCGCTACCGTCGCGCCGCCCGCCGAGGTCGAGTTCGTGGGGCGGTCGGCACCGCGCGAATCCGCTGCGTGCGCTGTCCGCGGTGGCCGCGGTATTGGTCCTGGTATGCACCGGGCTCGGCTGGCACAGCGTGGATCAGCTCGTCTCCAGTATCGAGCGGATCGGCAATCTCGGCCTGGGTGGGGGCCGGGACGGCGCGGTGGACATTCTCATGGTGGGCATCGACTCCCGCACCGACGCGCACGGCAATCCGCTGTCCGGCGATGAGCGGGCCATGCTGCACGCAGGTGACGAGGTGGGCCTCAATACCGACACCATCGTGCTCATCCGGGTGCCGAACAACGGCGAATCGGCGACCGCCCTCTCCATTCCGCGTGACTCCTATGTGGATATCCCCGGTCTGGGGATGGGCAAGATCAACTCGGCGTACGGCGCGACCAAATTGACCGAACAGCAGAAACTGCTCGACAAGGGCGTCGGCGCGAGCGATGCCGATAAGCGCTCCACCCAGGCCGGGCGGCAGGCGCTGATCAAATCGGTCGCCAATCTGACCGGTATCACCGTGGACCATTACGCCGAGGTGGGTCTGCTCGGTTTCGTCCTGCTCACCGATGCCGTCGGCGGTGTCGAGGTATGCCTGAACAATCCGGTGTACGAACCGATGTCGGGTGCGGACTTCCCCGCCGGATCCCAAAGACTCAACGGGCCCGAGGCTTTGAGCTTCGTACGCCAGCGCCATGAACTACCCAGGGGCGACCTGGATCGGATCGTGCGCCAGCAGGTGTACATGGCGCAACTGGTGCATCAGGTGCTCAGTGCCAAGACGCTCACCAATCCGGGCCGCCTCAAAGAACTCAGCGATGCGGTCGGCCGCACGGTCGTCCTCGACGACGGCTGGGATGTGCTGTCGTTCATGCACCAATTGCAGGATCTGTCCGGCGGCAAGGTGAAGTTCGAGACCATTCCGGTCAAGGATCTCAACGGCTGGACCGATGAGGGCGAATCGGTGGTCAAGGTCGATCCGATCGCCGTGCGCAAGTACGTCTCCAAAACCATCGGCGATGACGACGCGCACGAGGAGACCGGCGGCGTCGACCCCTCCACGGTCACCGTGGACGTCTACAACGCCAGCGGCACCGGCGGTCTGGCCGGCCAGGCGGCACAGGCGCTGACCGGCAAGGGATTCCGCACCGGCTCGGTGGACAATTGGATCGGCGGACCGATCCAGAGCAGTCGGGTACTGGCGGCGAACAGCGGTGACGACAAGGCACGAGCCGTGGCCGCGGCCCTGGGCGGGCTGCCGGTGTTCTCGCAGAGCGGGATGCCGGAGGGCTCGATTCGGGTGGTGCTGGCCGGTGACTACGCTGGTCCCGGTTCGGCGACGGGTAGCACTTCCGACTTCACCACCAGCAGTTCGAACACCATGACCCCGGTGCCGCCCGCTCCACCCATCGATGCCGGTAAGAACGGACCGAAATGCGTGAACTGAACGAGACCCTCACCGAAGCGGTGCTCGACCCCATCCTCGCCCGCGATCCGGCGGGCCCGCGCATCACCTATTACGACGACGCCACCGGGGCGCGGATCGAGCTGTCCGCGCTCACCCTGGCCAATTGGGCGGCCAAGACCGCCAATATGATTCGCGACGAATTCGGGCTCTCGGCCGGATCCCGGGTCGCGGTGCTGCTGCCCGCGCACTGGCAGACCGCCGCGGTGCTGCTGGGCTGCTGGTGGGCCGGGGTCGAGGTGGTCCTGCACGCCGATCCCGATGCCGAACTGGCGCTGGTGACCGCCGATCGCATCGACGAGGCCGGTGATATTCCCGAGGTCGCCGCGCTGTCGCTGGATCCGATGGGTATGCCGGTGCGGGATCTGCCGGTCGGCGTCACCGATTACGCGAGCGCGGTGCGGGTGCACGGCGACCAGTTCCGGCCGAGCGGTATCGGCTGCGCACTGGACGGCACCTCGGTCTCGGAGGTCTTCGAGGAGGCCCGCAAATCCGCTGCGCGCCAGGGCTTCACCGCCGAGGATCGGGTGCTCTCCACGACCTCGTGGGAGACACCGGCCGAATTGATCGACGGTCTGGTCGCGGTGCTCGCCGCCGGAGCGTCATTGGTGCAGGTCGCGAACCCCGACCCGGCCGCCCGGGAGCGGCGCATCAGTTCCGAACGGGTCACCGCGCAGCGCGGGGCCTGATCGCCCGCGCCGGTTCGTCCTACCGGGGTAGGAGCGGCTTTTCCCTCTTCGGGATGTTTTTCGGCACACCGGTTTTCCGTACGGTGGAGACATCCGATGATGGGAGTCAGCGATGATGAGCCCGCGATACTGGTTACGGTGGCTGCTGGAGCAGGGCACGCCCAGGTACGCATTGCGTATACAGGCCCGGCGGGGTGATCCCTTCGCCCGGCTGGTCGGCAGTACCGAGGGATTGCGGGACCCGTATCCGTATATCGAAGCGCTGCGCGGACGCGGACGCCTGTCCCACGGTCCGGTGGGCTGGGCCACCGCCGATTACGAGCTGAGCCGGGCCATCCTGCGGGACAATCGATTCGGTATCTTCGGCGCGCACAATGTACAACTGCCCGCCCCGCTGACCAGGCTGATTCACGCCGCGCCGCTGCCGCCGAATCCGGTGGAGCCGCCGTCCATGCTGGTGGTCGATCCACCCGAACACACCCGATTGCGCAAATCGGTCTCGGCGGCGTTCACCCCGCGTGCCGTCGGACGGCTGCGCGAACGGATCGAATCGGTGACCGCGGAACTGCTCGAGGCGCTGCCCGCGGACGGATCCGCCGATCTGGTCGAGGATTACGCGGCGCAGGTGCCCATCGCCATCATCGCCGAAATGCTGGGTTTCCCCCAGGAATCGCGCGCGGAATTCCTGGCCTGGGGTGATGCGGCCAGCCCACTGCTGGACTTCGGCATCGCCTGGCGCACCTGGCGGGCGGCCGCGGCCGCCATGATCGCCATGGACGGGTACCTCGACGATCACATCGCGCGACTGCGCCGCGAACCCGGCGACGATATTCTCAGCAGCCTGGTCACCGCGGGCGATCTGGATGATCGCGAATTGAAGGCGACGGCCAGCCTGCTCATGGGCGCGGGTTTCGAGACCACGGTCAATCTCATCGGCAATGGCGTGGTGCAGTTGCTCGGCCATCCCGAGCAGTCGGCGAAGCTGCGCGACGATCCGGAACTGTGGCCGCAGGCGGTCGAGGAGGTGCTGCGCTTCGACGCGCCCGTGCAGAACACCGCGCGAATGGCGCTGTGCGATACCGAGATCGGCGGGGTGTCACTGCACAAGGGCAGCGTGGTGGTGCTCTCGCTGGCGGGCGCGAATCGGGATCCGAGGGTATTCGAGCATCCGGAGCGATTCGATGTCACGCGCGCGAACGCCAGGGATCACCTGACCTTCTCCAGCGGTATCCACACCTGTCTGGGCGCGAGCCTGGCCCGGATGGAGGCCGGATACGCGCTGCGCGCGCTCTTCGACCGCTTCCCGGAGCTGTCGCTGGCGGGCGCACCGGTGCGGCGGCCGCTGTACACCCTGCACGGCTACTCCAGCATGCCGGTGAACCTGGGCCGCCGCGCCACCGCGACGGTGTAGCACCGCCGCCCCTCAGTAGAAGCCGACCACCTGGTCGCCCCAGACCGAATTACGGTCGCCGTCAGGGTCTTCCACGATCCGGTCGGCGGCATCGATCACCAATGTCCTGCGTTCGGCGACGGTGTAGGGCGGCCAGTGTTTGGAGCCGTCGATGGCCGCCGGAACGCCGTGTGCGGCGAATGCGGTCCAGCGGCGCATCATACGACCCGAAACCTCCTGCGCCACTTTGCGTCCGCCGAGCCAGAAGGTCGGATCGTGGTCGAAGGAGCCGAAATTGCCGAAGACATAGGGCAATTCACAGGCATGCCCCGCACCGACCCGCGCCGCCTTGAGCATCGGCGTGGCATGGTCGAAGCGGTACATCCAGGTCGGCGAGTGCAGCGAATGCGCCTCGGCCACCCAGTGCGCGGGCATCCGGAAGGCGGCGTCGGTGGACAGGCCCAGCGCCCCGCGCGGGGTGGAAACCATATAGGCGGAAGCGATTTCGGCGATCCGCTCGGCCGACAGTCCGGGGTGCTCGGCCGCCACGCCCGACAGCATGGCATTGACCGCCTCCGGGGTGACCGGCATGATCGGCGAGCGGAACAGCCGGAACATGGACGCCTCGTCCTTATTGGTGCCGATGATCAACGGCACCCGATGCGAGCGGCCCTCGCGGAATCGTTCGGTCGGATAGGCGGGCAGCAGATCGCCGTCCACCACCGGGACCGCGGCCAGGCGGCCCGGCTCCTTGGTGGGCACCTCGTCGAAGAGGATGCCCGCGGCGGAAGCGATGCGCTCGATGGGCAATTCGAGCAGTTCCCCCGCGCGGGATTCGGTGAGCTCCAGGATCTCCAGATAGCGCCGCGCCACACCGGCCGTGCGCTCCGGCCCGAAAACCGTGGTGGCGGGCGGTGATTCAGCGATCGCGCGATGGAACAGCCCGGCCGAGCGCGGTGAGGTGAGCAGTGCGGTCACACAGCCCGCGCCGGAGGATTCCCCGAAGATGGTGACATTGCCCGGATCGCCGCCGAAGGCCGCGATGTTGTCGCGCACCCACTCCAGGGCGAAGATCTGATCGTGCAGGCCCAGGTTCGGCACGAAGTCCGCGCCGAGGGACGACAGGTCCAGGAAGCCGAGCGCACCGAGCCGGTAGTTGACCGTGACCACGATGAGCCCGCCGGTCTCGGCGAGTTTGCGGCCATCGTAGATGGCCTGCGCGGCGGTACCCAGGCAGTACGCGCCGCCGTGCAGCCACACCATGACCGGGAGCGGTTCGTCGGTGACGGTGGCGGGGGCCCACACATTGAGCCACAGGCAGTCCTCACCCATCCGCAGTCCGGAGTCGACCGGGACGAATCCGGCGGCCTGCGGAGCGATCTCCCCGAAGGTGACGCAATCGCGCACGCCGTCCCATCGATGCGGGGGCTGCGGCGGCCGGAAACGATTGGGTCCACCCGCGTCGGCGGCATACGGAATTCCGCGCCAGACGGCGGTGGATCCCTCCCGCCGGCCCCGGACCCGACCGTATTCGGTCCGTACCACCGGGTCGACATCCTCGTCCGGCAGTGTCTCGAAGACTCGAGTGCTCACAGCCCACCTCCTCGTACTCCGTAAATCGAGAGTACCGAGTGCATCGGAAACGGCAGGTCGATCGCGACCCGCGCGCCGCCGACCGGGGCGCACGGCACAGCGGAGCCGGGCGTCCGCCGATACCGGGTCACCGGCCGTTCGGTGGCGAGTACCCGCGCCGGAGCGCGGGGCCTGGCCTACGCTGGGCGGGTGCCGAGTTATGCGTACCGATGCCGCAGCTGCGGCGATACCTTCGAAATGTCCCGTCCGATGGCGGAGGCGTCCGATCCCGCCGACTGCCCGCGGGGCCATACGGACACCGTCAAACTCCTGACCACCTTCGGGACGGTCAGCCGCGGCGGGGCCGTACCGGCCGCCGCCCCGCAGATGCCCTCGATGCCGTCCGGCGGCGGTTGCTGTGGCGGTGGCGGCTGCTGCTGACCCTCAGTCAGCGTCCTTCTTATCGGTGTGACCGAGCGAGCGTCCCGGCGCGACCCGGTCGCGCACCTTCTGCTTGAGGACGGCGATATCGGGAAAACCGCCGTCCGCCTTGCGATCCCAGAGCTGCTCGCCATCGACGGTGATGCGGAAGACCCCACCTTCGCCCGGTACCAGCGCCACCTCCGAGAGGTCGGTGACGAAGGTGGTCAGCAACTCCTGAGCCATCCAGCTCGCGCGCAGTAGCCAGCGGCACTGGGTGCAGTATTCGATCGCTACGCGGGACATATCGGACACCCTACCGGCGCCTTCCCCCGCATCGCGCACATGGTTCCACCTTTGTTGAATTCACTTTCCCCACAGCGTTTTTCATTGATCACCGCGAAACCACTTCACCCGGGAAACCAGCAAAATATTGGCAATGCCCGTGGGCGCGCACTTGTCGGTGCCCTGCGATAGACATGCGGTGAACGAAGGAAGGGGGCACGATGACCACCGCCTGGACCGCCGATCAGATCGCGGCGCTGGCTCCGGATGCCGCATCACTCACCGCCGCCCGCAAGCTGCGCGGCAAGTGGAGCGGCAGCGGGCAGCACGACACCGCGCTCTGGGGCCTGTGTCAGGGCAGCGGCAGTCGCCCGTATCAGACGATCGTCGACACCGCCGGGCCCGCGTACAAATGCTCCTGCCCGAGCCGTAAATTCCCGTGCAAACACGCGCTTTCACTACTGCTGGTCTGGTCCGAGGGCGATATTCCAGCTACCGATGCCATTGCCGATTTCGCGGCCGAATGGCTGCACGGTCGCGCCGCCCGCGAAGCCAAAAAGGCCGACCCGGAATCGAATCCGGCGCGCAAGACCAATTCCGCCACCGCCGATCAGCGCCGCGCCCGCGTCACCGCCGGGCTCGCCGATCTGGATATGTGGCTGACCGACCAGATTCGCACCGGTCTGGCGGCGGCGGACCGTTCCCCCACCGCCTTCGAGACGGTGGCCGCCCGCATGGTCGACGCGCAGGCCCCCGGCATCGCGGCCACCCTGCGCCAATTGCCGCGCGCCGCAACCCGTTCCGACTGGCCGCGACTGCTGCTGCGCGAATACGCCCGGCTGCATCTGCTGGCTACCGCGCACCATCGCCTCGACGCGCTCTCCCCCGCCCTGCAAGCCAGTGTGCGCACCCATATCGGCTATCCGACTCCCGCGGAATCGATTCGCACCGAACCGGCCGTCCGCGACACCTGGATGGTCCTGGGCGCGCGAACCACCGTCGAGGACAACCTCTACACCCGCCGAATCTGGTTGCGCGGCAGAACCTCCGGTCACTGGGCCCTGATCGTGGACCACCATTTCGGCAGCCCCAGCTTCCCGCAGGACACCCCCGCCCCCGGCTTCCAGATCGAGGCCGACATCCACTACTACCCCGGCGCGAACCGACTCCGCGCCGTCTGGGGCACCCGCCATACCCTTCCGGACCCGTTCACCACGGTGCCGGATACTCGCACTCGAACGCACGGCGCCGCTGCCGAGTTCGGTGATCAACGGGACGCGAACGCCGAGGCCGCCAGGCATGCGGCGGGCACCGCCCCCCGCGCCGAAGACCACGCGGACACAGAGATCGAAGGCCGTACGGGCGCGGAGCCCGCGGCGGACAAGGTGACCGCCCCGCATGCGGGTGAACGGCCGTGGGGAATCGCCGTCGCGCTCGAAGATCATGCACGGGCGGTCGGTGCCGATCCTTTCGTTCGGTCCTGGCCGGTGTTCCTGGCCGACGTGACGCCGATTCACAACGAAAGTGGTTGGTGGGTAGCGGAATCCAATGGCACTTCGTTGCCGATCGCGGTCGGCGACGGTGAACCCTGGCGGCTGCTCGGGCTCTCCGGCGGCCATCCGCTGGGCGTGGTCGGGGAATGGACCGCCGAGGGACTGGTGCCGGTCGCGGCACTGTGCGATGGAACGGTGGTGGATATCGGTGTGGCGGAGGGGACCTCATACGGTATCCCCGGCGGCGCAACGGAATCGGATACCGGGAGTGCCGAACTGGTCTCCGCGGCGCTGGTCGGCACGGCCCGCCGCACGGTGAACAGGGAGGCACTGTCCGCACCGGTCCTCGCGCTTTCTCACCGCCCCGCGGCAGCACCCGCACCCGCCGACCCGGCCGCCTCCGCGAATCCACTCCATCCCGGTCCGACCTCGATGCCCACACCTCGTCATTCCAATGCGCCGGCCGATCCGACCGCGCCGATGGGTCCGCTCGAAGCCGGGCCGGGCGCTACACCCGTGGTCGCTGAGTCGACCACACCCGCCGATTCGATCGAAGGCGATTCGACCGCCACATCCGCGAACCGCCGGGTCGGTGATTCGGCCGCAGAATTGCTCGAATCCGCGGCGCTACAGGACTGTTTCGCGAGGGGCGGGGCGATGCCGGGATCGGTGGAGTTGCCGGCGGCGGCGGAGGCGGATGAGCGGTTGCGGTTGTCTTCGGCCGCGGCGGCGCGATTGGCTGAGCTGCTGACCGATAATTCGCCGTTCCTGCACGAGTGGTTGGCGACCGCCGATGCGCGGGATCTCCGTGCGCCGGACGCGCTGTGCAGTCTGCTGTTGGAGCGGGCCAAGGCCCTGTCGCAGCATCGGGAACCGCTGTTGCGGTTGGCGGGGGCGCGGGGGCGCTGGCTGGCGGCACAGCATCCGGGGTGGCGCACGCTGGTGCGGGCGGACGCGGCGGATGAGTCGGTGTGGTCGCACGGGCGAGCGGCCGAGCGCCGGGTGTGGTTGGCGCAGTTGCGGCGTCGCGATCCGGTGGCCGCGCGCGATGCCCTGGCCGGCTCGTGGGGCACCGAATCCGGGCCGGGCAAGGCGGAGCTGCTGGCATGCTTCGCGGACGGTCTCTCACTCATGGACGAAGCACTGCTGGAGACCGCGCTGGACGATCGCCGCTCCGAGGTGCGGCGAACGGCGGCGGATCTGCTGGGCAGACTGCCGGATTCGCATTTCGCGCAGCGCATGACCGAGCGCGCCGCGGCCTGGCTCACCTTCGGGCAGCGATTGCGCCGTCCCGAGTTGACCACCACCGGTCCGGGCGTGCTCGATGACGCCGCCCGCCGCGACGGCGTCGGAGATTCCTTCGGCTACACCGCCTATCGCGCCGACGGCGCACCCGATCTCTCCGCCGAATGGCTGCACCGGGTGGTCGCGGCCACCCCGCTGCGGCATTGGGAGCGGGTGCTGGGCCCGCCCGAACAGGCCGTGCGCACCGCCATGACCGAGACCATGCGCGGCCCCATGTTCGCGGGCTGGACCGACGCCGCACTGGCACAACGGGATTCGTCCTGGGCGCAGGCCCTGTTCGCCGCCTACGCCGCACAGGAGGCCGGTGAGTCCGACAGTGAGAAGCTGCGCGAACTCTTCGCCCTGCAACCCCTGGACGATCAGATCCGGCATCTGCGCCGCCTGGACAGCAGCTGGCTCGCCGAGATCGAATCGCTGCTGCGCGCCATCGCGCGGCCCTGGCCCGGCCCGATGGCCGACCATGTGCTGCGCCTGCTGCTCGAGCGTGCGCAATTGAGCGCCGACCGGCCGGGCGCGCCCAGCCTGGTGCCCGGCTCCTACCGCACCCTGTTCCGCGCGGCCGCCGCGCATTTCCCGGTGACCGCCGCCGACCTGGTGACCGGTATCGCCCGCAAATGCGGAGATCCCTACTGGGAGCAGGCTTTCGACCAACTCGCCCACGACCTCATCCAACGCAGAGCAATGCTCGAGGAGCTGAAGTGACCACGATTCAGGAGCAGGACGCCCTGCTGCGCCCGCATGCCGAACAAGCCTTCGCCGAGGAACTGGCCGCGCTCGCGGCCGCCGACGACCGCCCGCGCCCGCCGTCCTGGAAGCTGTCGCCGTGGGCGGTGGTCACCTACCTGCTCGGCGGGACGCTGTCCGACGGCACCGTGATCAGCCCCAAGTACGTGGGCCCGCGCCGCCTCATGGAGGTGGCGGTCGCCACCCTGGCCACCGATCGGGCGCTACTGCTCATCGGTGTGCCCGGTACCGCGAAAACCTGGGTCTCCGAACATCTCGCGGCCGCGGTCTCCGGTCGGTCGACCCTGCTGGTGCAGGGCACCTCCGGCACCGCGGAGGAGGCCATCCGCTACGGCTGGAATTACGCGCGCCTGCTGGCCGAGGGTCCGAGCGATGCCGCGCTGGTGCCCTCGCCGATCATGACCGCCATGCGCGCGGGTTCCATTGCCCGCCTGGAGGAACTCACCCGCATCCCCTCGGATGTACAGGACGCGCTCATCACCGTCCTGTCGGAGAAGACGCTGCCCGTACCGGAATTGGGCACGGAGGTGCAGGCCGCCAAGGGTTTCAATGTGATCGCCACCGCCAATGATCGCGATCGCGGCGTGAACGAGCTCTCCTCCGCACTGCGCCGCCGCTTCAATACCGTGGTGCTGCCGCTGCCCGCCGGGGAGGACGAGGAGGTGGCGATCGTCAGCCGCCGCGTCGAACAGCTCGGCGCCGCACTGGAATTGCCCGCGGTGCCCGCCGCGGCCGAGGAGGTGCGCCGGGTGGTACGGGTCTTCCGCGAACTGCGCTCGGGGATGACCGCCGACGGCCGCACCAAATTGAAGTCGCCGTCCGGCACGCTCTCCACCGCCGAGGCGATCTCGGTGATCACCAATGGCCTCGCACTGGCCGCGCATTTCGGCGACGGCATTCTGCGCCCCGCCGATATCGCGGGCGCGGTGCTGGGCGCGGTCATCAAGGATCCGGTCGCCGATTCGGTGGTGTGGACCGAATACCTGGAGGCCGTGGTGCGCCAGCGCGCCGACTGGGCGGACTTCTACCGGGCCTGCCGCGAGGTGAGCTAGATGAGCACCATCTCCACCGCCGTGACGGCCGAGACCCGCGTCTTCGGTATCCGCCATCACGGTCCGGGTTCGGCGCGTTCGCTGCGCCTGGCACTCGAGAAATTCTCACCAGACGCCATTCTCATCGAGGGTCCGGCCGACGCCGATCCGCTGCTCGGCTTTCTCGCCGCCGAGGGTATGGAGCCGCCGGTGGCCCTGCTCGGCTACCACCCGGACGAACCGGCCAAGGCCGCGCTGTGGCCCTTCGCGGTTTTCTCCCCGGAGTGGCAGGCGATGCGCTACGGCGCGGAGAACACCGTGCCCGTCGGGTTCTTCGATCTGCCCGCCGCCATGACGCTGGCCCTGACCGACGAGCCGGGTGATCGCTCGGATCCGCTCGCCGAGCTGGCCGAGGCGGGCGGGTACGACGATGCCGAACGCTGGTGGGACGCCATTGTCGAATCCTCCTCGGACGCGGAGATTTTCGAGGCGGTGAACGAGGCCATGGCGGCGCTGCGCGAAACCGCGGTCATCGATGAGCACACGCTGCGCCGCGAGGCGTATATGCGGCAGGTGATGCGAAAGTCGTTGAAGGACGGGGCACAACGCCTGGCCGTCGTCTGCGGGGCCTGGCACGGTCCGGCGCTGTCCGGCAAGCTCGGCCCGGCCACCGCCGACGCCAGGATCCTGAAGGGGCTGCCCAGGGGCAAGGCCATGCTGACCTGGGTGCCCTGGACGCATTCGCGCCTGTCGTCCGCCTCCGGATACGGCGCGGGCATCACCTCGCCGGGCTGGTATCACCATCTGTTCACCCAGACCGAGCAGCCCATCGTGCGCTGGCTGACCAGGGTCGCGGGCATGCTCCGCACCCATGATCTGCCGGTGTCGAGTGCGCACATCATCGAATCGGTCCGGCTCGCCGAAACTCTCGCGACCCTGCGCGGGCGGCCCCTGGCCGGGTTGTCCGAGGTCACCGAGGCGACCCGCGCGGTGCTCTGCGACGGCGATGAGACCATGCTGCGCCTGGTCAGCTCGGAAATGGTGGTCGGTGAGGCGCTGGGCGCGGTCCCGGACGGCACCCCGACCGTGCCGCTGGAGGCCGATCTACGCGCGCAGATCAGGACGCTGCGGTTGAAACAGCAGGCCCTGGAGCGCACCGTCGACCTGGATCTTCGCACCGACCGCGATATGGCCAAATCCCATCTGCTGCACCGGCTCCGGCTGCTCGGCATCGGCTGGGGTCAGCTCACCGACGGTCAGGTGCGCAATACCGGCACCTTCCGGGAGACCTGGACGCTGCGCTGGCGGCCGGAGCTGTCCATCGCGATTATCGAGGCCGCGCGCTGGGGCACCACCCTGCGCACCGCCGCCGAGGCGAAAGTGCTTGATACCGCTGCGAATCCGGATGTCACGGTGGGGCAGGTGTCCGCTGCCCTGGAAGCGGCGCTGCTGGCCGATCTGGGCGGCGCGACCGACGGCCTCATCGCCCGGCTGGAATCGGTTGCGGCCCTGGACCATGACGTCACCCATCTGATGGCGGCGCTCCCGGGTCTGCTGCGCACGCTGCGCTACGGCGATGTGCGCGGTACCGATTCCGATGCGCTGACCCGGGTGGCCGACGGTCTGCTGGTGCGCGCCTGCGCCGGCCTGCCCAGCGCGGTCACCGGCCTGGACGGCGACGGGGCCGCCGAGCTGCGCTCGCTGATAGACGCTGTGCACCTGGCGCTTTCGGCGCGCGAGAACGCCTGGGCGACCGCCACCTGGCTGGCCGCGCTGCAGACCCTCGCCGATCGCACCGATATCAACGGCACCCTGGTCGGCCGGGCCGTGCGACTGCTCTGCGATGCCGAGATCATCGATGCCGCCGAATCCGCCCGCCGACTATCGGCGGCCCTGTCGGTCGGTCACACCGCGGCCGAGAAGGCGGCGTGGATCGACGGTTTCCTGGGCGGTCGCGGCCTGCTCCTGGTCCACGATCGAAACCTGTTGGGCCTCATCGACGCCTGGCTCTGCGGCCTGGACGAGGACCAGTTCGTGGCCACCCTGCCGCTGCTGCGCCGCACCTTCGGCGCCTTCGAATCCGGGGAACGCCAGGCCATCGCACAGTCGGTCCGCAATGGCGCGCCGACCACGGTCGCGACGACGCAGGGCGAGTACGACAGCGTCCGGGGGCAGCTCGCGCTGCGGGCGGCGGCCGAAATCCTCGGGATCGCAGGATGATCGGCCGTCGATGGTGTGGTTCCCGGCCAAATGCGCGCCGGGATGACGGGGGTACCACTCGCAGGGATGTCGGCGACGCGCGGGGGGATGACAGGAGTGTCACGCGGCACGACGACGGGGCCGCACAGCGGAATGACAGGAGTATCACGCGCCGGGATGACGGGGGCGTTGCGCGCAGGGATGACGGGAGTGCCAGTGGCATATGGAACTTGGGAGGAATGCGATGAGCGGGGTGGACGAAGCGCAAGCGCGGCGGTGGCGGCTGGTGCTCGGGGGTGCGGCCGAGGCCGGGCTGGGCGCGCTCGGGGCGGCCGAGGATGTGGCCATGGATCGGGCCATGGGGGCGCTGTACGACACTGATGCTCGCAGTGGGGCGAGTGGACGGCGGTCCGGCGGGCTGGGCGGGTCCGCGCCGCAGGTGGCACGGTGGCTCGGGGATATTCGGCGATACTTTCCCTCGACCGTGGTCGAGGTGATGCAGCGCGATGCGGTGGACCGGCTGAACCTCACCGAATTACTTTTGGAGCCCGAGCTTTTGGAGGCGGTGGAGCCGGACGTGCATCTGGTCGGCACCCTGCTGAGCCTGAATAGGGTGATGCCCGAGACCACCAAGGCGACCGCGCGCATGGTCGTGGAGAAGGTGGTGCGCGAGATCGAGCGCAGGCTGGCGGCGCAGACCATCGCCGCGGTCGGCGGTGCGCTCAATCGCGCGGCGCGGGTCTCGCGGCCCAAACTGCGCGATATCGACTGGGACCGCACCATTCGCAAGAATCTGGCCAACTATCTGCCGGAGCAGCGCACCGTGGTGCCGGAAAAGCTTGTGGGATACGGGCGTAAGGCCCAGGCCGTACGCCGGGATGTGGTCCTGGCCATCGACCAATCCGGATCCATGGCCTCGAGCGTGGTGTACGCGTCGGTGTTCGGGGCCGTGCTGGCCTCCATGCGCTCGCTGAAGACCTCGCTGGTGGTCTTCGACACCGCGGTGGTCGATCTGACCGAGAAGCTCTCGGATCCGGTCGATGTCCTGTTCGGCACCCAACTGGGCGGCGGCACCGATATCAATCGCGCCATCGCCTACTCCCAGTCGCTCATCACCCGCCCCGCCGACTCCCTCTTCGTCCTCATCTCCGATCTCTACGAGGGCGGTGTGCGCGCGGCGATGCTTCGCAGAATTCGCAGCATGAAGGAGTCGGGCGTCCAGGTGGTGGTGCTGCTGGCGCTCTCGGACGAGGGCGCACCCGCCTACGACCGCGATAACGCCGCCGCACTCACCGCCCTCGGCGTACCCGCTTTCGCCTGCACCCCGGACCGTTTCCCGGATCTGCTGGCCGTCGCACTGGATCGCGGCGATGTCCAGAAATGGGCGCATGTGAACGCCGGGCAGGCCGGCTGAGATATAAAGCCGTGGAATATAGCGTCTGAGGCGGCTACGCCCCACACGGTAGGCTGCCAGCTTGATCTGTCTCGTGGAAACGGGGGCTCGACTTTGCGCTCTGGTGATGTGTTCGCCGGTTTCGTCATAGAACGCGAACTCGGCCGTGGCGGTATGGGGTCGGTGTACCTGGCCCGGCATCCCCGGCTGCCGCGAAAAACCGCGTTGAAGCTGCTCAATCAGGAAATGTTCACCGATGACGAGATTCGCGCCCGGTTCATCCGGGAGGCGGATCTGGTTGCCCAGCTGGACCATCCGAATATCGTCACGGTCTACGACCGCGGCGCCGAGGGTGAACAGCTGTGGATATCCATGCAGTACATCGACGGGGTGAACGCCTCCGCCGTCAAGGCGGCTTCCCTGCCGCCGCTGCGGGCCGCGCAGATCATTGCCGAAACCGCCAAGGCGCTCGACTACGCGCACGGTCGCGGCGTCCTGCACCGCGATGTGAAGCCTGCGAATATTCTGCTCGCGCGGTCCTCCGGCGGCGCGGCGGGCGAGCGGGTCTACCTCACCGACTTCGGTATCGCCCGCCTGCGGGACGACACCGGTCACCTCACCCAGACCGGTACGGTCACCGCGACGCTGGCCTACGCCTCCCCCGAACAGTTGACCGGCACCACCGTCGACGAGCGCGCGGATCAGTACGCGCTGGCCTGCACGCTCTTCCAATTGCTCACCGGCGTGGTGCCATTCGAGGGCACCAGTCCGGCGGCGGTGATTCGCGGACATCTGCAGCAGCCGCCCCCGCCCGCCAGCCCGCTGCGCCCGGAACTGCCGCGCACCATCGACGCCGTGCTCACCCGCGCCCTGTCCAAGCGGCCGCAGGATCGCTTCCGATCCTGTGTGGAATTCTCCGCGGCCGTCGATCGCGCCCTCGCCACCCGGCCGGTGCCGCCCCGCCCGCCGACCCCGGTGCGACCGCAGCCGATTGTCGCCCCGCCCCGGCCGCCTACTCCGGTGCGACCGCAGCCGGTGATTCCGGCGCCGGTGCCGCCGCAGCGACCCATGTCCGGATCGAATCCCATTCCGCCGTATCAGAGTCCGGTGGCCGGACCGAATCAGCAGTATCCGAATTCGGGGCACGGGTATCAGAGCCCGGCGCCGTTGTATCAGAATCCGGTGGTGGCACCCAAGCCCGCCTATCAGCATCCGAACTCCGGTGCGGCCTTCCCGAAACAGCCTGCGCCGCAACAGAATTACGCACCGCAATCCAAGCAGCAGCCGGTGTACACCGCGCCCGAACGCAGTTCGAACCAGATCGGCTGGATTATCGCGGGCACCACGGTGGCGCTCGTGCTGATCATCGTGGTGGTCACCGTCGTGCTGTACAACCGCTGAAAAGCCTCGGCGACAACGAAATCCGGCCGGTCACCCCTCGGGGACCGGCCGGATTCCTCGTCCCCCGGTCTAGACGTCCGCGATGGCCGCCAGCGGCGGCGTACGCGCCGCGCGCACCGCGGGCCACAGCGCCGCGAGTACGCCGACCACACCCGAGCTCAGCACCATGAGCACGATCTGACCCCACGGCACGGTAATGGTGGCCAGCCCGAGATCCTTGAGCGTGCGCAGGAATCCGACGCCGAGCACCAGCCCCAGCGCCACACCGACCACCGCGCCGAAGACCGCGATGAGCATGGATTCCAGATAGATGGTGCGCCGCACCTGCGGGCGTTGCATACCGACCGCGCGCAGCATGCCGATCTCGCGGCGGCGCTCCACCACCGACAGTGCGAGGGTGTTCACAATGCCCAGGATCGCGATCACCACCGCCAGCGCCAGCAAGCCGTACAGGATTGCCAGCATGGTGTTGATCTGCTTGCCCTGCGCGCCCTTGAAGTCCTCGCGGTCCTGCACCTGAACCACGGCCCAGGGCTCCACCGATTTCTCCAGCCCGGCCCGCAGGGCCTGCGGATCCGCACCCGGCCGCGCGGTGATGAGCACGATGAAGTTGGTGCGGAAACTGACCGGCATCACCTGGTTGTACAGCGCCAGCGGCGCCACCAGCGGGCCGAGCAACTGGGTGTCCTTGTAGATGCCCACCACCTCGACCCGGTAGTTCTTCTTGTCCAGGCTGGTGATGTCGACCTTCTGGCCCACATGCCAATTGCGGTCGGCGGCTTCGGTTTCCGAGAGCATGATGCCGTTCTCACCGAGATTGCCACTGCCCTGGACCAGGTCGTAGCTGAGCACCTTGTCCAGCGGACCCTCGGGCACGGTGCCGAGCATCTGATCGTCACCGGCCTTGAAGGTGACGCCGTGGAACTGCACCACATCCGCCACGCCCGGAACCTGCTGTACCGCGGGTCCGGCGGCCAGCGGCACGCCGACCAGACTGTTGGCCGGCCCCTGCAGGATGAAGTCGGCCTTGACGCCCTTGTCCACCACGTCGCTGATACTGGCCTTGGCCGAGGAGCCGAGCATGCCGATGGCGGTCACCAGCATGAGACCCAGGGTCAGCGCGAAAGCCGTTGCGGCGGTGCGCCGCGGATTGCGCAACGCGTTATTGCGCGCCATCGCGCCTACCGGCCCGAACGGGCGCACCAGGAATCCGAGACCCTTCACCACCGGGCGCGAGAGCGCCGGGGAGGCCAGCAGGACCGCGAAAATAAGTGCCAGCGCGCCGATTCCGACGGTGAGCGCGGCATTGCCGCCGGTATGCCGTGCGCCGAGCACCACCAG
Source organism: Nocardia acidivorans NBRC 108247 (assembly GCF_001625085.1). Classification (GTDB taxonomy): domain Bacteria; phylum Actinomycetota; class Actinomycetes; order Mycobacteriales; family Mycobacteriaceae; genus Nocardia; species Nocardia acidivorans. The sequence goes on along the minus strand of NZ_BDAW01000042.1, from coordinate 38,905 downwards.
CGCGATACCGACCACGGCCAGCACCGCGCCGAAAACCGTTCGGATACGGGTGGATTCATTGGTCGAGCCGAGTTCGGAGCGCATGGCCTCGATCGGCGGAATGGTGGCCGCACGCCGCGCCGGTGCGTACGCGCTGACCACGGTGACTATGACGCCCACGCCGATCGCCACCAGGACGGTGCGCGGCCGCAGCGACATCGAACCGGTCGGCAATCCGAGATCGAAGGCATTGAGCAGCGCCGACAATCCGAAGGCCAGCCCCACACCGGCCGCGAGACCCAGTGCGCTGCCGATGATTCCGATAATGAGCGCCTCGCCCACCACCGACCGGCCCACCTGCCGGCGGGACGCGCCGACCGCGCGCAGCAGCGCCAACTCCCGAAGTCGCTGGGCGACGAGCATGGAGAAGGTGTTGTAGATGATGAAGGTGCCGACGATCAGCGCGATAGCGCCGAAGGCGAGCAGGAAGTAGTTGATGAACTTGAGCGCGTCACCGATCTGCTTCTTCATATCCTCGCGGACCTGATCGCCGTCCTGGACCTTGTAGTCCGGGTACGCCTTGGCGATCTGATCGCGCAGATCATCGGCTTTCACACCGGGTTTGGCGGCGATGTCCACGAAGGCGACGTGCGCGCCGTCGGTGAACAGCTGCCGGGCCTGTGCGTCGTCGAAGTACAGATTGATGAAGCCGCCGGTATTGCCGGACAGGTCGTAGATGCCCGAGACGGTGACATCGATATTGCCCTTGGACGGGATGAGCACCTTGGTGGTGTCGCCGACATGCAGGTCGGCGCGATCGGCGCCGCCCTTGTTGATGGCGATCTGTCCGGACCGGCTCGGCGGCACACCGTCGATGAACCTGTCCGGTTCGGCGACGGCCTTGTCCGGGGGCAGATAGGAGGTGCCGAAAGTCGGTGCGCCACCGGTCTGTACGGCCTTACCGTCCTTGAGCAGCACCACCGGGCCGTTGATGCCCGGCGCGACCGCACGCACGCCGTCCATGGCGGTGATCTTGTCGACCGTCTCGTTCGGAATGCCCAGGGACTGGCGTTCCTTCGGGCTCACCCGGACATCGACGCCCTTGGCCTGATTGGCGAAGATATCGTCGAACGAGCTCTGGAGGGTATCGGTGAAGACGAAAGACCCTGCGATGAAGGCGGTTCCGAGCACCACCGACAGCAGGGTGAGGAACAACCGCACCTTGTGCGCGGCGAGATTGCGCAAGGCGACCTTGCGCATGGGACTTCCGGACATCAGACGGTCTCCAGCGACTTCATCTTGTCGAGCACGGAATCGGCGGTGGGCGAACGCAGTTCGTCGACGATCCGGCCGTCGGCGAGGAAGACTACGCGATCAGCGTACGAGGCCGCGCGCGGATCATGCGTCACGATGACGACGGTCTGCCCGAATTCGTCCACGGCGGCACGCAGAATCGACAACACCTCGCCCGAGGACCGCGAATCCAGATTGCCGGTCGGCTCGTCACCGAAGATGATGTCCGGCTTTCCCGCCAGCGCGCGGGCACACGCCACCCGCTGCTGCTGACCACCCGAGAGCTCACTGGGCCGGTGTGTCAGGCGATCGGTGAGGCCGAGCCGCTTGAGGACGGTCGAGAGCCACTCCTGGTCGACCTTACGACCCGCGATATCCAGCGGCAGCGTGACATTCTCCAGCGCGGTCAGCGTCGGCACCAGATTGAACGCCTGGAAGACGAAGCCGATGCGGTCGCGGCGCAGCTGGGTCATGCCCTTGTCGGAGAGTTGGGTGAGATCGGTATCGCCGATGTGGACGGTGCCCGCCGTCGCGGCGTCCAGCCCGGCCAGGCAGTGCATGAGAGTCGACTTGCCGGACCCCGAAGGCCCCATGATCGCGGTGAACTCCCCCTTGGCGAAATCCGCCGACACCCCGTCGAGTGCGCGGACCTGCGTATCGCCCGAACCGTAGATCTTCACCAGGTTGGTGGCCCGTGCGGCGACGGCGTCCGCGCCCGTGGCGAGCCCGACAGGATCCGAGACATTCGAAGTCATGCTGTCCAGTGTGTCGGGCGCGGCGCACGCACGCCATCCGGGATCCCCCGGAGCCGGGCACCCACGGGGATTCCTCAGACCCCCACCTACCCTGACCTCACCGTTCGTCTGGTTCGGTTCAGTGCCAGCCGAACGGGAGCACCGGCGCGGGCGCGGTGGTGGTGTACTCCGGCGTCGCGCTGGCGGTGCCGCCCGAGGGCTCGGGCGCGGCTTCGGTGGTGGTGTCGTAGTACTCCTCGGTCGTCGTATGCGCCGGGGCGGGCGGCGGGGTCACCGCGGGCGAATTCGACGTACCGGAACTCGCCTGGTCGATGGCCACCAGGATGACGCCGGCCAGCAGCAGCGGGACCAGGATCAGCCCCGCCAGCCAGAGCAGGCAACCGCGCGCCCGCGATTTCTTCTTCGGCCGCTTGGGCGGTGGCGGGAAGACCTTCTTTCCCCGCACATCCTTGCCCGCCTTGGTCGCCGCGGGGGACATCGCCTTGGCCGCGGGCCGCGCCGCGGTGACCCCCACCGACTGCGGCGGCGTCGCGAAGGCGGTACTGCCCGGGGCCGAATGGAGACCGCCCGGGGCCGAATAAAGCTGTCCGGGCTCGGGGTGGCCCGGCATCGCCGACGGCGCGAGCGGTTGTCTCGCCGATCCGGTCGGATTGGCCTGCGTCGCGAATCGCGTTGGGGGCGTGTGCGATACGCGGTCCGCGAGTGGGCTGCGCGCGGCGGGCGACCGTCCGGGCACCGGGCCGCGCCCCGGCTGCCCGACCATCGGATTGCGCGCGCCGGAGGTCTGGGTCGGCACCCCGTCCAGGACCTGCTGGGCGGCGAGGGCGAAGGCGGTGCAGGAGTCGAAGCGGCCGGTGGGGTGTTTGGCCATGGCCTTGGCCATCACCGCGTCCAGGCCGGGTGGCAGGCCGGGGCGCAGCGAGCTGACCGGGGGCGGGGGCTGGTCCAGGTGGCCGCGCATGATGGCGATCGGATGCTGGGCGTCGAAGGGGACGGTGCCGGTGAGCAGCCGGAACAGCGTGCAGGCCAGGGAGTACTGGTCGCAGCGGTGGTCCAGGGGGTGACCGGAGAGTTGCTCGGGAGCGGCGTAGGCCAGCGTCGCCGTGAAGGAGCCGGTCTGGGTGAGTTTGGTGTTCTCATCGCGCAGTCGTGCGATACCGAAGTCCGCCAGGAAGATTCGCTCCTCCCCGTCGAGGCGTTCGATGAGGATGTTGGCGGGCTTCACATCCCGGTGCAGCACGCCCTTGCGATGCGCGAAATCCAGGGCCTTCGCGGTCTCGCCGATAATCCGAACCGCCTGCCGCGGCGGCAGATTCGCCGACTCCAGTAGGGAGGCGTCGATACCGTCGATGTACCGCATGGCGATCCACATCCGGTCGTCATCGAAGCCGCGATCGAAGAGCGGCACGATATTCGGATGATCGAGCCGCGCGACCACATCACCCTCGCGCTCGAAGCGCGCGCGAACCTCACTGTCCCCGAACAGTTCCGCGCTGAGCAGCTTGATAGCGACGAGTCGCGGCAGCCTGGGATGCCGGGCCAGGTACACCGACCCCATCCCGCCGCGGCCGAGCTCACGTTCGATCAGGTATCCCGCGAACGTCTCTCCGCTGCGCAGCACGAATTTCCCTTCAGTACCTCATTGCCTCCGCTGCGCTACGGCTGTTCGCGGCCCCAGGGAGTCCCGATTCTTCCCTCCCTCCGCTCCTCCGCTTCGCTCCCCCGCTCCACTCAGTCCAGAATCGAGACGGGCCGCGAACCTTGCAGTGGGGCCGAGGCAGGCGGCACCGAGCTTAGTTCAACGGCGCCGAGCGCCACCAGGTGAGCACTTCGTCGATGCTGCCGACGACGCCGTCGGTATACATCAGGTACTGGCCGCGATTGGCGTCGCCGGTGAAGGCGGTGACCATGCGCGGGCGGGCGCTACCGGTGAACTGGTAGTTCGTGTACGCCTTACCGCCGCTGCTGTCGGAGGTCTTCTTGTCCGGGTGCAGGCCGTTGACCACCGACTGCGCCTTGGCGGCCGAGGAGTACGCGTAGATGCGGTAGAACGGGTCGCCGTTGTTGCCGCCGCCGAAGCAGCGCCACTGCACCGCCCAATCGCCGAAGTCGGGTTCGCCGTCGGACTTGTCCGGCGGGCTCTTGGGGTCGGCGAGCCAGCAGGTGGCGCCGTTGTAGCCGGTGTCGCCGTCCTTGGTGGCGGGAACCAGGCGGGAGAACTCCTTGCTGATCGCGGAGGAATCGACCGGTTTGTCCGAACCGGATGCGACCGAGGTGGTCGCCGACGCGGGCGCGGATCTGGTGGTGCTGCCGCCCGCGGCGGTGGTGGTGGTGGTCTTGTTGCCATCGCTCGTGCTGCCCAGCGCGGCCAGTCCGATGACGGCGACGATGACCAGCACCACCACACCGGCGACGATGCCGATGATCAGTCCGGTATTGGATTTCTTCGGCGGCTGCGGCGGCCGCTGCCCGCCCATCTGCCCGCCCATGACCGGCGGCTGACCGGGCGGGCCGCCGTAGTTGTATTGCGGTCCACCGGCGTTGTACTGCGGCTGGCTCACGTTGTACTGCGGCGGGCCGGTGTACTGGTTCGTCGGCCGATTCGGCGGCTGCTGCCCGTACAGTGGCTGCGGTGCGGAGGTGGCCGTATTACCCTGCGCGGCATAGGGATTCGGAATCACCGGCGCGGGCGCGGCGGTATGCCTGCCGCCGGTGTACGGGGCGTTCGCGGTGGGCTGCGGCCCACCCGTGGTGGGCATGCCCAGCTGTCCCATGGTCGGATTCTGCCCCTGCGTATAGGTCTGCATGGGCGGTGTGGTGCGCGGATTCACCAGCGGCATGGCGGGCGAACTCGGCGAGGTGAGCGCCTGCCGGGCCGCGGCGGCGAAATCGGCGCAGCTGTTGAAGCGATCCTCCGGGCGCTTGGCCATGGCCTTGTTCAGCACCATGTCCAGCGCCTGGGGCAGGCCGGGGCGGGCACTGCTCACCGGCGGGGGCGGCTGCTGCAGATGTCCCTGAATCACCGCGGCCGGGTTGGTCGCCGAGAACGGACCGGAACCGGTGAGCAGCCAGAAGAGTGTGCAGGCCAGCGAATACTGATCGGAGCGACCGTCCAGTGCGGAACCGGTCAGCTGTTCCGGCGAGGCGTACGCCAGTGTGGCGGTGAAGGTTCCGGTCTGGGTCAGATTCTGACCGCTGTCATCACGCAGCCGGGCGATGCCGAAGTCGGTGAGGTAGACCCGCTCCCCCTTACCGCCGGTGGAGCGCGCCAGCAGGATATTGGCGGGTTTGACATCGCGGTGCAGCACCTCGTTGCGGTGCGCGTAATCCAGCGCGTCGGCGGTCTCGGCGACGATCTGCACGGCCCGCTCGGGCGGCAGCGTCTGCGGATTCACGCTGGAGGCATCGACACCGTCGATGTACTGCATGGAGATCCACAGCTGCCCGTCCTCGAGCCCGCGGTCGTAGACGGTGACGATATTGTGGTGATCCAGCTGCGCGACCAGGTCCGCCTCGCGCTCGAAGCGCGCGCGAACCTCCTTGTCGAACACCATCTCCCGGTTCAACAGCTTGAGCGCCGTCAGCCGGGGCAGTCGGGGATGCTTGGCCAGATACACCGAGCCCATGCCCCCGCGCCCCAACTGCCGCTCGATAACGTATTCCGCAAACACATCACCGCTGGACAGCATGTCGAGCTCCCACTTCCTACGCCTGCGCCGGGACCCACCAGCGCTCGACGTACCGCAAACGATCGGCGATCGTGCTCGGGCCGATCCGGAAAACACCGAAACCATAGCGCAATCGAGTCCTACCGAACTATCTCCGCGAATTCCGCCGGCGCAACAGGAGTGAGCACGATCTCCTGTCGGCGGGCGGCGATAGGCTGGCGGGCATGCGCATAGGAGCACACGTTCGGCAGGACGGCGACCCCATCGGCTTCGGGGAGAAGCTGGGGGCCGATGTCATCCAGATGTTCGTGGTCGATCCGCAGAGCTGGGACAAGCCCAAGCCGCACCCGCTCACGGCGGAGATCAAAGCCAGCCCCATCGATGTGGTGGTGCACTCGTCGTATCAGATCAATGTCGCCAGTCTGAACAACCGGCTGCGCATGCCCTCGCGCGGCGCGGTGGCGGCACAGGCCGCGGCCGCGGCCGAACTGGGCGCGTTCGGCCTGGTCGTGCACGGCGGGCATGTCCGCAAGGACGACGAGATCATCGAGGGAATCCTGAACTGGCGCAAGCTCTTCGAACGCCAGCAGGACAAGGGCGGGTTCGCGGTGCCGATTCTCATCGAGAACACCGCGGGCGGAAATCACGCCATGGCACGGCATTTCGACGATATCGCCCGGCTGTGGGAGGCCGTCGGCGATTTCGGCGCGGGCTTCTGCCTGGACACCTGCCACGCCTGGGCGGGCGGTGAGGAGCTGCTCGGCATCGTCGATCGCATCAAGGCCATCACCGGCCGGATCGACCTGGTGCACCTGAACTCCTCGCGGGACGCCTTCGACTCGGGTGCGGACCGGCACGCCAATCTCGCCGACGGCACCATCGATACCGAACTCCTGGTGGAGGTCTGCAAGGCGGTGGGCGACGCCCCGATCGTGCTGGAAACCCCCGCCGAAGGCGTCGCCGAGGACCTGGCCTTCCTCCGCGAACAGGTCGGCTGACGCGCGCCATCCCGGCGCACCACCCCGTCATCCCGGCGTGCTTTCGGCCGGGATCCCCACCCGGCATACCTCTGCGGTTAGTCGGGGTAACGGCTTTCACTCCGCCTGCGCGTAAACCTGTCTCACACTCGCGCCCGGTGGTGTGCTCGAACCACGCAATCGTTCGAGCGAAAGGCCCTGCATGTCCGTCGATTACGCCACCTCCACCGCCACCGTGGTGAAGCTCGGCAGCAAGATCGGTGCCCGTGTCGACGGCGTCCGACTGAGCGGCGAGCTGGACTCGGAGACCGTCAAGGTGATCCAGGACGCCCTGCACGAGCACAAGGTCATCTTCTTCCGCGGCCAGGAGCATCTCACCGAGGACGGCCAGTACGAGTTCGCCCAGCTGCTGGGCGCGCCCACCACCCCGCACCCGACGGTCACCTCCAAGGGCGTGAAGTCGCTGCCCATCGATTCGGAGTACGGCCGCGCCAACAGCTGGCACACCGATGTCACCTTCGTGGACCGCATTCCGAAGGCGTCCATCCTGCGCGCGGTGCACCTGCCCGCCTACGGCGGCTCGACCACCTGGGCCTCCACCGTCGCGGCGTACAACTCGCTGCCCGGTTCGCTCAAGGCGCTGGTGGAGAATCTGCGCGCCCGGCACACCAATGCCTACGACTACGCCGCCGACCGCGGTGATTCGCACGCGCCCAATGATCAGGGCAAGGCGTACCGCGCCGAATTCGAATCCACCTACTACGAGACCGAGCACCCGGTGGTGCGCGTACACCCCGTCACCGGTGAACGCGCCCTGCTGCTCGGGCACTTCGTGAAGAATTTCGTCGGCCTCAGCGCCGCCGAATCCGCCGCCCTGTTCCAGCTGCTGCAGAACCGGGTCACCAAGCTGGAGAACACCACTCGCTGGAACTGGCAGCTCGGCGATGTCGCCATCTGGGACAACCGCGCCACCCAGCACTACGCCGTCGACGATTACGACGCCCAGCCTCGTCGCCTCACCCGCATCACCCTCGCGGGCGATGTCCCGGTCGGCGTGCACGGCGATCCCAGCACCATCATCACCGGCAATGCCGAGCACTACTCGATTATCGAGCAGGTCGCCCCGCGCGCTGCCTGAGCCCTTCTCGCACATGCTGTTCTTGCGTGCGACATGTGCGGGAAGCCCGGCCGATGCGACGAGCCCTCGTTCTCTCGACGTCGCATCGGCCTTCTCGCGTTCCGGGGAGCGGCGCAGGGCAGAATTGCCCGCATGGAGATTCGGCCGCTCGACGGGGTGCGGGTTCTGGAGTTGGGCAACTATGTGGCCGCGCCGACGGCGGGGCGCATACTCGGCGACTTCGGGGCCGAGGTCATCAAGGTGGAGCGCCCGAAAACCGGTGACGAACTGCGGAATTGGCGGCTCTACGGTGGCGACACCTCGATGCTGTACCGGACCGTGAACCGGAACAAGAAATCGATCACCCTCGATCTGCGCACCGAGGCCGGGCGCGCGATCGTGCTGGATCTGATCGCGCACTGCGATGTGCTGCTGGAGAACTTCCGCCCCGGCATGCTGGAGAAGTGGGGGCTCGGGCCGGAGGCGCTCGATGCCGCCAATCCGAATCTGGTGATCACCCGCATCTCCGCGTACGGGCAGACCGGACCGCTCTCGCAGCGGCCGGGATTCGCGGCCGTCGCCGAGGCCGTGGGCGGATTGCGGGAACTCGTCGGCGATCCGGATCGGCCGCCGGTGCGCGTCGGCGTCTCCATCGGCGATTCGATCGCGGGCATCTACGCCGCCTTCGGCACCGTCATGGCGCTGTTCCAGCGCGAGCGCGCCGATGATCGAGTTCCGTTGCCGCAGCGCATTATCGATGTGGCATTGAATGAATCCATCCTGTCGGTGATGGAGTCGCTGGTGCCCGATTACCTGGCCTACGGCATCAATCGCGAACGCGTCGGCGGGCGAATGGAGGGCATCGCGCCCAGCAACGCGTATCCGTGCGCCGATGGCTTCAGCATCATTATCGGCGGTAATGGCGATGCCATCTTCCAGCGCTATATGCAGGTCATCGATCGGCCCGATCTCGCGGCCGATCCCGAGCTGCAAGACAATGCGGGCCGCTGGCGCAATCGCGATCGGCTGGACGCGTCCATTGCCGAATGGACCCGGCGGCACACCCGAGATGCGGCCCTGCGGCTATTGGAGGCCGCCGCCATCCCCTGCGGACCCATTTACACCGCCGCCGATATCGTCGCCGATGAACAGTACAACGCGCGCAATATGATTCAGCACTTCCCGGTGGACGTGGGCGCATCCGAACCCAAACAGGTCGGCTTCACCGGCATCGTCCCGGTGATCGGCGAACGGTCCCTGCCCATCCGCAATGTCGGCCCCGATCTGGGCGAGCACACCCGCGAAGTGCTCGCGGGGCTACTCGGCCTGTCGGACACCGAGATCGACGCGCTGGAGGGCCGATGACCACCATGACGCTCGTGACCATTCGGAAGGGGTTGTGATGACGGCGATCCTGCGGGATGTCACCCTGCGTGACGGTTTGCAGTTGACCGGCAAGGTGCTGCCCACCGAACGCAAGGTGGAGATCGTGCGCGAACTGCTCGCACTGGGCGTGCCGGAGCTGGAGATCGGCTCCATGGCGCGACCGGATCTGGTGCCGCCCATGGCCAATACGCTCGAACTGGTCGCCGCGCTCACGCCCGAAGAGCTGGCGCGCTGCTGGGTGTGGGTGGCCACGCCGCGGCATGTGGAGAAGGCCGCGGCCGCCGGCGTGCGGAACTTCCAGTACTGCTTCTCGGTCTCCGATTCGCACAACAAGGCCAATATCGGGCGCACCACGGAGGAGAGTCTGGCCGCCATGCCCGCGGCCGTGGAGTTCGCGCGGGCGGTGGACGGGCGGATTCAGCTTTGTCTGGCAACGACTTTCACCTGCCCGTTCGAGGGGCCGGTGGATCCGGCGCGGGTGCTGGCCATCGCGCGTGATCCGCGGGCGGCGGGAGCCTGCGATATCGTGCTCGCCGATACGCTCGGGCAGGCGCATCCCGGACAGGTCGCGGCGCTGGTGGGTGCGGTTGCCGCGCAGCGGCACTCGGACACCGCCGCGCAGCGGCACTCGGACACCGCCGCGCAGCGGCACTCGGACACCGCCGCGCAGCGGCACTCGGACACCGCCGCGCAGGGGCACTGGGGTTGCCCGGAGCACCGGATCGTCTTCCATGGCCATGACACCTGGGGTATGGGCGTGGCCAATTCACTGGCGGCGCTGGCCGCGGGCGCAAGCGTCCTTGACGGCTCGCTCGGCGGTTTGGGCGGCTGCCCCTTCGCACCCGGGGCGTCCGGAAACACCTCCAGTGAGGATTTGCTCTTCGCCACTCGACCGGAATGGTTCACACCGGAATCGCTGGCGAGCCTGGTGCCGATATCGGAGCGATTGCTGGCCGAACTGGGCGAACCGAATCGCTCCCGGACCGTCGAGGGAAGTCGCTCCGAAGCCGCAGCTTTTGAATGGGTTATTCGCAAATAGTCACTGGTAACCGAATGATTGCCGAATTCGATCGGCAGCCATTCGGAGTGGTGAATTCGCGAATTCTCAGTGGCTCTCGGGCGCCGCGGCGTCGGCGCGCAGTTTGAGCAGAATCAAACCGGCGGTACACGCGAGGATCAGCCCCGCGACGGTTACCTCGACCCGTAGGCCCGCTATCCCGAGGATCGCGCCGACGACTCCGCCAAGGAAGATCAGCCAGGCGACGATACGGGCCAGAATTGCCGACGACCGCGGCGACTTCGCTACCGCAAGCTCCCCCGACCGCGCGATGGCGCGCTGCGGGGATGTCGAGAATGCACCCATCATCCACTCCTCGATGACGCCCACCGAGTTCGGCGAACAAGCGGCGCGTCTCTCGGCTAATTTCGGGCGTCTCACGTGTAACTTTGGACACACATTACGGCTCGGCAACGAAATGTCCATGCGACACGTATGCACAACACGCTGAGTTTATTGATTCGATATCTGAATCATTGCTGTTTGAGATAATAATGTGTCTTGCGGACCCGCCTGGCACCGCGACACCTCCTCCGTTAGGGTGAGCCCACTCGAGACGAATCAGGAGTGCTCCCCATGGACGGCAACAAGGCCGGCGCGGATCACCGCGGCGACATCTCGTGGCGGCGGCTACCCGCACCCGTCGCCGGTGCCGCGGCCGCCGTCGGCGCGGTGTCGCTCGGCCTGGTACTCATCGGCGCCTGCGGGCTCGGCGGTCAGGACACCTACGTCGCGCCGCCGCCGCTGAACGCGGATCTGCAAGCGGCCCCGGTGGTTTCCGCCCAATCGGGCACCACCACCCCCGGCGTCGTCATCCCGCCCTCCCCCACCTGGCGGGTAGCGGTGGACCAGGGCCCGCGGCACACTCCGATCCCCACCCTCACCACCACCTCGAAGGACCAGGACCCGGACCCCGAGGCGCCCACCACCGCCTCGCGCACCACCCCCCTGCGCCCCTCGACCACCACCCCGCCGACCACCACCCGGCCCCGCCCCACCACCGATCCCCCCACGCTCACAACCGAACCCGCGCGCCCGACCACGCCCCCGGCGACCACGGAACCCGCGATCGCCGTCCCCACCACCCCCGGCGACGACCAACCCGTGAGCGGCTAGCAAGCCCTGCGGATACTCGATCCCCAGACGCCCCGCGCCCCGCTCCACATGTGGAGCGGGGCGCGAATTGCTTTGCTACAGCCTAGAACTCGACCAGGGTGTAGTCGGCCACCCGATCGGTGAGCACGCGCAGGTGCTCCAGATCGCCGCCCAGGGTGCGGGCGATGGCCGTGAGCCGGGCGACGAAATGGCTCACCGGGTATTCGGTGGTGATGCCGATACCGCCGTGCATCTGGATGGCCTCCTGGCCGATATGCCGGGCGGACCGGCCGACCTGCAGGCGCGCGCGGGACGCCACCACCGGATCGGTGACATCGTCGGCCACCGCGGCGGTGGCGTACAGGCTCATACTGCGCGCCAACTCCAGCGAGACATACATATTCGCCGCACGCTGGCTCAGCGTCTGGAACTTCGAGAGCGTGACGCCGAACTGCTTGCGGGTCTTGAGATATTCGGTGGTCAGGCGCAACGCCTCCTCCATCGCACCGAGCGATTCGGCACACAGCACAGCCTGGGCCTGCGCGGTGACGGTGGCCAGCGCGGTCTGCGCATCGGCATTGTCACCGAGCAGTTCGGCTGCGGCCGAGGCGAATTCGAGCTGCGCGCCGCGACGCCCGTCGAAGGTGCGGAAGGGTGTGCGGGTCACGCCCTGCGCATCGCCCGCCACCAGGAACAGGCCGAGGCCGCCACCGGGCAGCTGGGCGCTCACCACCAGTTCATCGGCGCAATCACCGTGCGGGACCGGGTTTTTCACACCGGTCAGCAGGTAACCGTCACCTGACGGAACGGCGGTGACGCCGAGTTCGACCGCGGGCCAGCGGGTTCCGGGCTCGGCATGCGCGAAGGCCAGCAGTTTGTCGCCGCCGATCAGCGCGGGCAGCACCCGCTGCCGCTGCGCCTCGGTACCGGCGGCCGCGATCAAGCCGCCGGGCGCCAGGACCGCATCGAGGATCGGTTCGGGCGCGAGCCTGCGCCCGACCTCCTCCATGACGACCATGACCTCGACCGGTCCCGCGCCGACGCCGCCGTCCGCTTCGCTGAAAGGCAGTCCCAGCACACCCAATTCGGCGAGCTGACGCCAGACTTCCCGGTTCCAGCCGAGTTCGGTGTCGGTGACCTTCAGCCGGGTCTCCGGATCGTAGGCGCGGCCGAGCAGATCGCGGACCGTGTCGCGCAGCATGACCTGTTCATCGGTGAGTTCGAAATCCATGGCGGCAGCTCACAATCCGAGGATGGTGGAGGCGATGATGGTGCGCTGCACCTCGCTGGAACCTCCGTAGATGGTTGTCTTGCGGTAGTTCAGGTAGCTCGGACCGGTGCGCTGGGCCCAGTCCGGCGACGCGATACCCGCGGTCTCGACCGGCAGGGCATCGGGTCCGGCGATATCGAGCAGCAATTCCGTTGCGGCCTGCTGCAATTCGGAACCGCGCAGCTTCAGCACCGAGGAGGCCGGATTCGGCTTGCCCTCGGTGGGCTGGGAGACCACGCGCGCCAGGGTGAGCTCCAGGGCCAGCAGCTCGTTCTCCAGTTCGGCGATGCGGGCGGCGAACACCGGATCCTCCAGCAACGTCCCGCTGCCCGACTTGATCTGTGCCGCATACTCTTTCGCCACGCCGAGCTTGACCTTGGTGCGGCCGACGCCGGTGATGCCGGTGCGCTCGTTGCCGAGCAGGAACTTGGCGTAGGTCCAGCCCATATTCTCCTCGCCGACCAGCTGATCGGCGGGAACCCGCACGTTCTCGAAGAACACCTCGTTGACCTCGTGATGCCCGTCGATCAGTTTGATCGGGCGAATGGTCACACCCGGGGTCTTCACGTCGAAGAGCAGCATCGAAATGCCCGCCTGCTTCTTCACCGTCGGGTCGGTGCGCACCAGGCAGAAGATCCAGTCGGCGTACTGCGCCAGGGTGGTCCAGATCTTCTGGCCGTTCACGATGTAGGAATCGCCGTCGCGCACCGCGGTGGTGCGCAGTGAGGCCAGATCCGAACCGGCGTCCGGCTCGGAGAAGCCCTGGCACCACCAGATGTCGAGGTTCGCGGTCGGCGGGAGGAAGCGCTGCTTCATCTCCTCGGAGCCGAACTGCGCGATCACCGGGCCGATCATCTGGGCATTGAAGGTGAGCGGCTCGGGTACCGAGGCCAGCTGCATCTCGTCTTCCCAGATGTGCAGCTGCATGGGCGACCAGTCGCGGCCGCCCCACTGCGCGGGCCACTTGGGGGTGGCGTAACCGTGCTGATTGAGAATCCGGTGCGTGGTGACGATGTCGTCGCGGGAGAGTTCGTGGCCGTATTTGACGCGGTCGCGGATCTCCGCCGGGATCTCGGTCCGGTAGAACTCGCGCAGTTCGTCCCGGAATTTCACCTCGTCGGGTGACAGGGCAAGTTTCATCGCATCTCCCAGCGTCGCTGTCGTATCAAGGTCGAACTTACCCCCCGGTAACCGAGGGGTTGTCGAGTGGATCACACTCGCGCGCCGCCTCGCCCCGGCGCTTCCCGGACGGAGCTGGTACGTTGCCGAGAAGATCAGGCGCACTTCGAGCCGCGTACCACGGCGAAAAGCAGTCGCCTGCCGCCAATCCCGGTATCCGAGAGTTCGCAGGAGCAGCACGAGTGAACGGCAGGACCCTCCCCCGGCGCGCCGCAGCGGTCGCCGCCATCGCCGCCACGGCCGTCCTCGGTGCGACCAGCACCGCCACCGCCGACCCGAAGACCGACAATCCGGTCGATACCGCCATCACCCACCTCACCGAGGCCGCGGGCACCGATCAGGACGCCCTCGCCGCGGTCACCAGCACCGCCAAGAGTGCCCAGCTGGTTGCCGCCGCCGGACTGAAGAACATCGGCTTCACCCCCTTCGGCTATCAGGCGCCGACCATCGGCTGCGGCTTCAATCTGCCGTTCACCATGACCGCCGCCTCGGCCGTCTCCGGCCAGCCCGGACCGGACACCGGTCTGGCCGGGCCGCCCGGAACGCTGCGCTTCCAGGCCGCGCCCGCCACCGTCGGCATGCCGCTGGCCTCGGGTCTGAGCGTGGCCTGGCTGAATGTCGGCAATGGCCGCAGCGGTATCACCCCGCTCGATGAATTGACCGAATACAACCTGCCCGCACTGGCCAAGACCGTCGACACCGGACCGGGCACGGTCGTCGCCTCGCTCTGGGGCAGCATCGACTACCCGGGCGCGCGCTGCCTGGTGCTGCCCACCGTCGGCCTCTTCACCGTCGCCGATCTCCCGGTGGAACCGGCCCCGACCACCCCGGGCCAAGCACCGACCGCGCCCGCCCAGGCCCCCGCGGACACCGGCCCGGCCGGTAGCGGCTCGAGCTCCGGCTCCAGCGACGCCAACTAGGCGCACTCTCCGCGCAATGACATGCGCCCCGGCCTACCGGCCGGGGCGCTTATGTTTGTGCCGAAAAACGCTCGCGCCCTGGCTCTTTCACCGCGCCCACAGAGGCGAGGCGAAAACAACTGGGCGCGTGGCGATTACGTGCGGGGCTTGCGGCGGGTGTCGGCCCGCTTGAATTCACGATCGCTCGGACCGCGACGGGGTGCGCGGCTCATCGGACGCTGACCCGGCGCACCGGAATCGAGCTGCAGCTGAATCAGCTGACCGCTGATCCTGGTGCGGCTCAACGCGTTCAGCGTCTCCTGCGAGAGATCGGCGGGCAGCTCCACCAGGCTGTGATCCGGGCGGATCGAGATATGCCCGAAATCGCTGCGGCGCAGACCGCCCTCATTGGCGATGGCGCCGACGATCGCGCCGGGGGCGACCTTGTGCCGCTTGCCCACCGCGATCCGGTAGGTCGCCAGCTCGGCACCGGTATTGCGGTGCATGGCCGGACCGCCCTCACGCGGACGACGCTCACGGCGATCGCCCTCGAAGGAGGTGCGCCCCTCACGATCACCGCGCTCACGACGCGGGGCCGGCTCCGGATCGGGCTCCATGAAGAAGTTGTTGCCGTCGTACGAGCCGATCGCCAGCGCGGCCGCGATATCCACCAGCGGGATATTGTGCTCGCGCTCGTAATCCTCGATGAGCTTGCGGAACAGCGGCAGATTCGCCGAGGACAGATTCTCGGTGATGGTGTCGCCGAACTTCGAGACCCGCTGCGCGTTCACATCCTCGACCGAGGGCAGCTGCATCTCGGTGAGCGGCTGGCGGGTGGCGCGCTCGATGGCATCGAGCAGGCGGCGCTCGCGGGGAGCGACGAACAGCAGCGCCTCACCCGAACGGCCCGCGCGACCGGTGCGGCCGATGCGGTGCACGTACGACTCGGTGTCGTGCGGAATGTCGTAGTTCACCACGTGCGAGATGCGGTCCACGTCCAGACCGCGCGCGGCCACGTCGGTCGCCACCAGAATGTCCAGCTGACCGTTCTTGAGCTGGCCGATGGTCCGCTCACGCTGGGCCTGCGCGATATCGCCGTTGATCGCCGCCGCGGAATATCCACGCGAGCGCAGCTTTTCGGCAAGCTCCTCGGTGGCCTGCTTGGTGCGCACGAAGATGATCATGGCCTCGAAGGTCTCGACCTCGAGGATGCGGGTCAGCGCGTCCAGCTTGCGCTGGTAGGACACCATCACATAGCGCTGACCGATATTGGTGTTGGTGGAGGTCTTGGTCTTGACCGTGATCTCGACCGGATCGTGCAGGTACTGCTTGGCGATCTTGCGGATCACCGGCGGCATGGTCGCCGAGAACAGCGCGACCTGCTTCGTCTCGGGCGTGTCCCGCAGAATGCGCTCGACATCGTCCTGGAAGCCCATTTTCAGCATCTCGTCGGCCTCGTCCAGGACCAGATACTGCAGCTGGGTCAGATCGAGGGTGCCGCGCTCGAGATGGTCGATCACACGACCCGGCGTACCGACCACCACGTGTGCGCCGCGGCGCAGGCCGGACAGCTGCACGGCGTAGTTCTGGCCGCCGTAGATCGGCAGCACGTTCAGACCCGGGATGTGCGTGGCGTACCGGCCGAACGCCTCCGCCACCTGGATCGCCAGCTCACGCGTCGGGGCCAGCACCAGCGCCTTGGGCGCTTTACCGGTTATCTCGAGCCCCATCAGGATGGGGATCGCGAACGCGGCGGTCTTACCGGTACCGGTCTGCGCCAGACCCACCACGTCCGCACCGGCCAGCAGCGGCGGAATCGTCGCTGCCTGGATGGGCGACGGCGACTCGTAGCCGACATCGGCGATGGCCCGCAAAACGCGGTCATCGATACCGAGGTCAGCGAAGGACGGGCCGTTCGCGTCCCTCTCGTCGTCAGTGGGAACGCTGTCGGCCGGTGAGGTACTCATTGACCAGGAGTTTACTGCCTTACCCTAGTCGGTCCGACCATAGGGTGAATAGGCTGGACCGTGTGCAACCGGACAACCCGCCCTCGGCCGCCGCCGCAACGCCCGTCACCTCGGCCTCCGGAGTCGGTCACGCCGAAGCCGTCCCGGTCCGCAACTACGTAACCGGCACGGTCACAACGCCGGAATCGGGCAGTTCGGGGGCGACTACGGTGACCGTTCACGAACCCGAGCCCCAACCGCAACCGATCACCGGCGCGGCGGACGCGGGCGCGGTCGACATCGCCGTGGTGCAGTTCGCGCCCGGCACCGACACCGTGGCCAATCTCACCGCGTTGCGTGCCGAAGTACGGGCCGCCGCCGAACTCGGAGCGCGGTTGGTGATCGCACCGGAGTACTCCATGTACTCGGTACCGCGACTGGATGCGGACGCGGTCGCCGCCGCCGAACCGCTCACCGGGGCGTTCGTGAACGGATTGCGCGGAATCGCAGCCGAATTCGGGGTGTACCTGGTCGCGGGCGTACTCGAGACGCCCGGCGGCGACCAGCCGGAAGGGCTCATCTACAACACGCTCGTCGCGGCCACGCCCGATGCGGAGTTCGCGACGATCTACCGCAAGGTGCACCTGTACGACGCGTTCAAATCCCGCGAATCCGAGGTGATCCTGCCCGGCCCGCTGGACCAGACGCCGACCTTCACCGTCGACGGCATTGTTTTCGGTATGCAGACCTGCTTCGACCTGCGCTTCCCCGAGGGCATTCGACGCCTCGCGGCGGCAGGCGCGCATGCGCTGATCCTGCCCGCGCAGTGGATTCCCGGCCCCGGCAAGGTCGATCAGTGGACGACGCTGCTGCGCGCCCGGGCCATCGAGAACACCATCTATGTGGCGGCGGCGGACCAAGCGGCACCTCGGGGTTCGGGTGCGTCCATGATCATCGCGCCCACCGGCGCGGTGCTGGCCGAACTCGGCGACCAGCCCGGTATCGCCACCGCCCGCATCGATCTCGAGCACCTGGCCGAGGTGCGCGCCACCAATCCCAGCCTCGCCCTGCGCCGCTTCACCATTCGCGGCGAATAGGAGCCGGGGGACCCCGGCCCACCGGCTCGGCAACTAGACTGAGCAGCAATGATCTACCCGAATCGGGAGGCCGCGGGCCGGGCGCTGGGTGGGGTGCTCGAGCATTTGCGCGCGACCGATCCATTGATCCTGGGGCTGCCACGCGGCGGGGTTCCGGTGGCGGTGGCGATTCGCGCGGTGATCGGCGGGGAGGTGGACGTGCTGCTGGTGCGCAAACTCGGTGTGCCCTGGCAGCCCGAACTGGCCATGGGAGCGATCGGCGAGGACGGGGTGCGGGTGCTCAATGCCGATGTCGTACGGAGCACGGGGGTATCGCCCGAGCAGTTCGCCGAGGTCGAGAGGCTCGAGCGCACCGAACTCGAGCGGCGGCGAGGGGTGCTGCGCGTGGCCGCCCCGATCGCGCTGAAGGATCGGACCGTCGTCATCGCCGACGACGGGATGGCCACCGGCGCGACGGCCGCCGCCGCCTGTGAGATCGCCCGGCTGCACGAACCGCGCCGCGTGGTGGTGGCCATCCCCGTCTCGTCTCCCGAAGCGCTGCAACGGATTCGGAGCCTGGCCGACGAGGTGGTATGCCCGCTGGTACCGCACCACCTCGGCGGCGTGGGCGGGGTCTACCGCGATTTCCATCAACTCGACGATGACGAGGTGGTCGCGCTGCTCACCGAATCCCGCTGACGGCGAGGCGATTCGGCCACCGATTCAGTGCACCTCGGTGATGCCCTCGCGGTGCCGCTGGGCCAGTGCGGAGTAGTAGGACGGATTCACCTTCACCCAGAGTTCGGCGGGCGTGCCCTCGATGGATTTCCGCACCCGCGCGGGCGATCCGGCGGCCAGCACCCCGTCCGGAATCTCCGCCCCGGGCGGTACCAGCGAATGCGCCGCGATCATGGTCCCGCTGCCGATCTTGGCCATATCCAGCACCGTACTGCCGTTGCCCACAATCGATTCCGCCCCGAGTGTGGCCCCGTGGAATACCACCGCGTGCGCGATGGTCGACCCCGGGCCGATTTCCACCGGCACATTCTCCGGCACGTGGATCACCGCGTTGTCCTGCACATTCGCTCGCTCGCGAATGATGATGGGCGCCAGATCCGCCCGCAGCACCGCGCCATACCAGACCGACGCCCCGGCCTCGACCCGGACATCGCCGATCAGCGTCGCCGTGGGCGCGATGAATGCCGACGGATCAACCGTCGGGCGCTTACCTTCGAATTCGTAGAGTGGCACGCTAGCACCGTAAATCTCGGGGCCGCCGAATAGTTCGAGATCGGCGGCCACCGCCGCGCACTCCGCTCAGCGAATCACGATCGCATCGATCCACTCGGCGATATCCGCGGTGACGGTACCCCGCACCGGTTCGTGCAGCAGATCGTGCCCCGCGTCCGGGTACTCCCGGAATTCGGCGATCAGGCCCCGAACCCACTCGCGCACCGGCTCCACCGGGGCGCGCCGATCATCCATGCCGTGCACGATGAGTATCGGAAGCCCTTCCGGCACATCGGGTCTCGTGGGCGCACGCCCTCCCATGCCGCGTGGGCCGAGGCGTGCGGCCGGAGTGTTCTCGCTTCCCCGGGCGGATGCGGGCGGCGCGCCGACCGGCACACCGCGCGGAGTTCCGCAGAGAATCAATCCGGAAAGTGCCGGGGCGGCACCGGAAGTCGCGCGCGGCTCCGAATCGGTACCCCGGACGTCCGCGGCATCGGTACCCCGGACGTCTGCGGCATCGGTACCCCGGACGTCCGCGGCCCGAGCCGCGGACACACCGGTCGCGGGTGCCACGGCGGCCACGGCGGTCGCCGCGCCGAGCGAGTGACCCATGAGGAACAACGGTCCGGATTCGGCTGCGATCAGATCCAGGAATGCCCGTGCGTCACCGGCCAATTCGGGCAGGGTTCCGGGTCGATCCGGATCGCCCTCGCTGAGTCCGTGCCCGGCGGTGTCGAGGGTCCACAGCTCGATCCCGGCGGTTTCCAGGGCCCGGCCGAACCGGTGGTAATGGCCGCTGTGCTGTCCGGTCCCCGGCAGCAGGGCAACCCGGGCCACCGGATCGGCGACCGGCTGGCGGCGATAGTGCAGCCGCCCGCGGCCGCCTTCGAAGTACGGCATCCGCCGATTCTCGCACCCCGGCGCCGCCGGGATTCCGGTCGGTCGCACAGTGCGCATCAAGTCGGGCGAATCGGTGAATTCGGGTCTCCGCGGCGGCGTGGGGGCGGGGAACACGGACGGCGCGGAGCGCCGACACGCCGGGGTCGGGGGGCCGGTTTCCGGGCGGCTACCGGGGGAAGAAGGCCCGGGGTGAATGGGTGGATACACGAGTCGTGTTGTGCCGCAACGCGGCCCGGAAATACCGGGCGGATGAGCGGGGCGGCAGCGCCGCCGCGACGGCGCGCGAGGGCTACCTGGCGACACCCGGTGCGAGGTGGAGTCACTACGCTGTTCGCGACTCGGCACGCAAGGGCGCGTGTCCGGGTCGCGGGTGTCGGCGGAGAGACACAGGAGGGCCGCGATTGATTCTGTTCGGTGATCGTGTCGTGTGCAGCACCGGTGACCTGGTGTCGGCGGCGCGTTGTGAGTTCGCGCTCCTGCGCGCGCTCGACGCCGAACTGGGGCTGGTGACATCGATCGGATACCCGGCGCCCGGTGAGCTGGCGCATGCCTGGAATCCCGCGGTCGAACAATGCCTGGCGGATCTGCGCGACCGGTACGGCGCCGGCGTGGTACGCGTACCCGTTCCGGCCGAGCACGCCGATCCTGAGGCCGCCCTCGCCGGACTGCGGCGGGCGCACGAACAGACCTTGGCGGCGCTGCGGGGACATGCCGACGCGGTCGCGGGAGCCGTCGTCTTCGACGGCGAGTTCGCGACCCGATGCGATTTCCTGGTGCGCGACAGCGATCCCGAGACACACGACTATCTGCCCGCGGCGGTCGCGACGCGGCACACCCGGATTCCGGCTCTCCTGACCCTCGCCGCCACCGCGGATGCGCTGCGGCGGTTCGGGTTCCGGCCCGCCGCGCGGGCCAGGCTATGGGTGGACGGGGTGGCGAGTACGCATTCGCTGGCCGATATCGCCGTGGTGCACCGGGCCCGCCGCGATCGGCTGAACCGGATTCTGGAAGACAAGCTCGGTGAACTCCTGCCCGTGCAGTGGGGGGATCGGCGGTTCCTGGCGTGCGGGCACTGCTCCGCCTGCACCGCCGAACTCGAGACCCGCCGGGATCTGCTGCTGGTCGCGGGTATGCGATCCGCCACCCGGGCGCAGTTGCGCGATGCCGGTATCACCACCGTCGACCGCCTCGCCGCCGCCGATGCCACCGTCACGGGTGTTCCCGCACCCACCTTCAGCGCACTGCGCCGCCAGGCCGAACTCCAGCTGGAGCGCGAGCACACCGGTCTGCCCACGCACACCCTCATCGACGCCGCGGCTCTGGCCGCCCTCCCCCGGCCCAGTCGCGGTGACCTCTTCGTCAGCGTCGCCGCACCGGATCGGCTCGAGGTGTGGTCGAACTGGTCCGCGGATCGCGTGCACACCTTCACCATTCGCGTCGGCGGCACCCCGCCGGGTTCGGAAAGCGCTGCCGCACCGGAGCTTCCGGTCTGGGACGATGACGCCGACGCCCTGCTGGATTTCCTCAGCGAACGCCAGTGGGAGCATCCGGATCTACGCATCCACCACTATCGCGGCAATCTGCGCCCCCTGCTGAGCAGGATCGGCGAACGCTATCCGGACGGCGAAGACGTTGTGGCCGACCTCCTTCCGGCCCTGGTCGACCTGTACCCGATCGTTCGCGCCACCATGATCGTCGGCGAACGCTCCTACGATCTGCGCCAGCTGCCCCCGAACAGGACCGCCGCGAACGCCGAGGGTATGACGGCCGAACGGACCGCGGCCGACGGCCTGGCCGGAAGCGGGCCGGAAGCCGTTCGGCAGCTGCGGGATTGGCTGCTGGGGCTGGCGCGCGAGCACGGCGTGCAACCGGCCCGCCGCATGTCCTACGACTACTGGGAGACCGGACCGGACGAGGTCGAGGCCGCGTTGCGCGAATTCGCCGAGACCGGCTATCGCGATGGCAGCGAACGCGGACCCGCGCAGGTGGCGGCGGCCTTCACCGCGGCCGCGGTCGGCTACTTCCGGCGCGAACGCAAACCGCTGAGCTGGGCGCATGACGACCGACTGGACCATCCGGTCGAGGAGTGGGCCGAGACGCCGGGCGTCCTGGTCGCCGACTGGGGCACGGTGGACACCAAATGGCACAGCACCGGTCAGCGCCCGATGCGCAGATATCTCACCCTCACCGGCAGACTCGGCACCGGGAACGCCCCGCCGCCGGGCACCCGGGTCCTCACCCTCTACGACCGCCCCGCCCGCGGGATGACCGCCGTGCCCGGACGGCGCGCGGCCGCGCACGCGACGGTGCTCGGCTGCGCCCTGGACACCAATTTCGAGGATGTGGTGCGCGTCGTCGAACTGCTGCCCGAGGGCTGTGAACCCTATGACGAGCTGCCCAATGCCATCGCGCCCTGTCCGCCGCGGCGCAATGACAATCTGGAGGAATCGCTCGAGGATATCGCGCACCAACTGCTCGTGACCCTGCCCGAAGTGCCGGGCAATGCCGTCTTCGACCTGCTGTGCGCCCGCCCGCCCCGGCTGCGCGGGGGCGCACCGCTACCGGAGGTCTTCGGCGATCACGCCGCCGCCGTCACCGCCGCCATTCTCGAGCTGGAGAATTCCTATGTTGCGGTGCAGGGCCCGCCCGGCACCGGGAAGACCGACATCACCGCCCGCGTGGTGGAAAGACTTGTGACACGGTACAAATGGCGCGTCGGCGTGGTCGGCCGCTCGCACGCGGTGGTCGAACACGTACTGGACGCGGTGGTGCAGGTGGGTGTGCTGCCCGAACTCGTCGCCAAGGCCGAGGCGCAGTCGGTGGCCCCGGAATGGCTGCCGATCGACGCCGCCAAATACGGCCGCTTCCTCGACAATGCCGTCAACGGCGGTGTGGTGGGCGGACTTTCGAATGATTTCACCGATCCCGAGCGCATCGCCCGGGACAGTCTGGATCTGCTGGTGATCGCCGATGCCGGCCGATTCCCGCTCGCCGATGCCGCGGCCGTCGCACTCTGCGCGCGCAATCTGCTGCTGGTCGGCGATCCCGCACCCGCCACCGGACACGGCATTCATCCCGAGTCCGTGGACGAATCGGCGCTGGGCCGGTTGGTGGGCGCGCACCGCACCCTGCCCGCCACCTTCGGATACTTCCTGGATCGCACCTGGCGCATGCATCCGCGGGTGTGCGGCCCGGTTTCCCGGCTGCGCTATGACAATCGGCTGCGGTCGAATGAAACAGTCACCCTCGCAAGGGAACTCGAGGGCATCGAGCCCGGCGTGCGCACGGTGACCATCGAACACCACGGCAACAGCACCGAATCCGCCGAGGAGGCGCGCGAGATCGTACGCCAGGTGCGCAATCTGCTCGGCCTGCCGTGGCAGACCGGCGCGGTCACCCGTCGCCTGCACCCGCACGACATTCTGGTGGTCGCGCCGTATCACGCGCAGGTGGCGCGCATTCGAACCCTGTTGTCCCGCGCCAGGATCGAGGATGTCCTGGTCGGCACGGCGGATCACTTCCAGGGCCGCGAAGCCGCCGTAGTGCTGGTCTCCATGGCCACCTCGGCTCCCAAGGACGCACCGCACGGTATCGGGGCGCTGCTGTCCCGGCACTGGCTGACCAGCGCCATCTCCCGCGCCATGTGGTCGGCGATCATCGTGCGCTCACCGCTGCTCACCGAATACCTGCCCGCTACGACCACGGAGCTCGGCGATCTGGCGGCTGTGCTGCAACTCGATCGGGTGTGATCCGAGGGTGTGGATCCCGGCCAAAAGCGCGCCAGGATGACAGGGCTGGGGAAGACGCCGGGATGGCGGGGCCGGGGAAACGCCGGGATGGCGGGGCTGGGGAGGAAGGGGCTGGCTGCTGCTGAGATCGCCGGAGGCTCAGCCGAAGTTCTGGCCCTCGCCCCGGTAGCTGGGGACCCGAGTGCGGACGCCGTCGGCGACCAGTTGGACCTCGTTGAAGCGTTCCAGGAGTTCACCCGCCTTGGCGTGCCGGAACCAGACGCGATCGCCGATGGCGAGGTGGTCCGCCCCGGTCAGGGGAGTCTGGACTTCGCCCGCACCCTCGGTGCCGATGAGGCTCAATCCCTTGGGCCACACCGGTTTCGGGACGCGCGCGGCACCGGCCGGGCCGGAGGCGATATAACCGCCGGAATAGACCGTGGCGATGCCGTCGGCCGGATGACGCAGCACGGGCATCGCGAAGTACATGGCCGGGCGCGGAGCCAGATTGCGGTAGCCGTCGAACAGCGTGGGGAGATACAGGCCGGAGCCCGCCGTCACCTCGGTGACATCGGGATCGGAGACGCTCACCTCGATGGAGCCGGTGCCGCCGCTGTTCACGATCTCCAGCACACCGACCTCACTGCGCACCGCATCGACGACCTGCTTGCGACGACGGCCGATTTCGAAGGCCGAGGCCCGCTTCACCAGGCGCACAGCGGGATTCGAATCCGGTAGCCCGGCGATCTGCGCCTCATAGGTCATGACGCCCACGACGGTGAACCCGCGCCGCCGCGCCACCCCCGCGATCCGCGCGGCCTGCTCGGGCGTGCGGATCGGCGAGCGGCGCACACCCAGGTGCAGCGGTCCGATGCGCAGCGAGGCGTCCACATCGATACACACACGGGGAGAGACCTTTTCGCCGATGACGGCGCGGATCAGATCCAGCTGATCGATATCGTCGATCATGAGCGTGATCGACTCCAGCAGCACCGGATCGGTGGCCAGCTTCGCCAGCGCGCCCCGATCGACGGTCGGATAGCCGAGCAGGATATCGCGGGCGCCCAGTCCGGCCAGCCAAATGGCTTCGGCGAGTGAGTAACCCATGATTCCGGCGAATCCGCCGGAGGCGGTGAGATCGCTGCCGAGCACCTCTTCGAGTACGGCGCGGCAGCGCACGGATTTACTGGCCACCCGGATCGGCACCCCCCGCGCGCGGCGCACCAGATCGGCGGCATTGGCGCGCAGGGCGGCCAGGTCGACGGCGGCCAGGGGCGGGTCGAGTTCGGCGGTCGCCGCGTGCAGCCCGGCGATAGGCGACGGTTCGCTCACCTTTTCATTCGACCACGAAACTGGTCATGCGTCCAGCATTCGGCCAACCCGAAACCCGGCAGCTCGAATCCGGGATCGGTGGCCCGAATCAGAGGTCGACGGCCTTGGTGGACAGGTACGACACCAGGTCATCCAGGACGACCAGCGATATCTCGTCATCGCAATCGGCCAGCCAGCGCAACACCATGCCCTGGATCACCGCGAGCAGGTACGCGGCAATGGCGTCCACCGGCTCCAGCCACTGCGTTCCCGAACGCTCCGCGCACAGACTCAGGAATTCGGTGACCTCGGTATCCAGCTCGCGGAACATCGCCGCACCCGCGGGATCCGGGACGCAGACGGTCTGATCGCCCTCCCGCCACCGCCGGCGCAGCACCGCCAGCGTGGACTCATAGGCGCGCAATTGCCGATCCGGCGACGACTTCAGCATCGGCCAGAGCGTGCTCACACCCGCGTGCAACAGCACTCGAAGAGCACGACTACCGGTGATATCGAGCGACGCGGCGGCCTTCTCGATGGCCTCGGTCATGGCCGATCGCACTCCGACCTGGACGATTTCTCCACTAGCGCTCAACGACGACTCCCTTTAGCGAAAAAGAACTCGCGCATCTCGCTTGCGCGGCTCGCTCGACGGGTGTGCAGATCAGCACTGATCCCCGAGCAGGACCCGGCGTACCCGTTCAACAGGTATCCACGATACGTCGTTTTCTGGGTCGATGACCAGCTTTGATAGCCGATTTCGTACCGGAGGATTGTTTCGTTACCTAATCGCTACTCGCTCGCGATCGAATGGGAATGGCTGAAATTCCCAGACCGCCCGGTAAAGCGGACATTAGGACCGAGCGGTATTTTACGGACGGCCGTCCCCCTAAAGATAGCGACTGTGCTCGAACGCACAGGTCCGAACCGGCCGAGGATTCGCAACGCGCCGGTCACGACACGAAATTCACATCCCGCAAGCGCATTCGTCATACTGCGTTCGGACGCCCACCGATAGCCTGATCGGGTGACTTCAGCGCGCCACGATCCCCTCCTGCTCACCGGCACCTTCAACTTCCGCGATGTGGGCGGGGCCCGCACCACCGGCGGTTCCCATGTGCGCGACGGAGTACTGCTCCGTTCGGCCCAGCTCAGCCGGTTGAACGATGCGGGCCGCACCCGACTCCTCGAACTCGGCATCACCGATGTGCACGATCTGCGCGGCTTCGCCGAAATCGATCTGATCGGCCATGACGCCCTGCCCGAACAGGTGCGCCTGCACGTCACCCCCTTCGATCCGCGCATGGGCGAGACCCCACCGCACGAGGCGCGCCGCCACGTCACCGCGGCCAATCACATGCTCGAGGTCTACCGCCTCTTCCCCGCCATGCCCGAGGCCCACTCGGCCATCAAGGCCCTGGCCGACTCCGCCCTCACCGGCAGCGCCCTGGTGCACTGCGCCGCGGGCAAGGATCGCACCGGCTGGGCAGTGGCCACCCTGCTGCGCGCGGTCGATGTGATCGAGGAAGACGTCTACGCCGACTACCTGCTCAGCAATGACGCCGTCCCCACCCTGCGCGCCTTCATGGCGGGCGAAACCGACGAGGAGCTCTCCGACGATCTGCTCGGCGTGCGGCCCGAGTACCTCGAATCGGGCACCAGAACCATGAACGAGATGTACGGGGGCCTGGACGGATACCTCGCCGAAATCGGCATCACCCCGGATCAGCGAGAGGCCCTGCGCGCCCGCATGATCGAATAGCGGGTGCCCGATCGGGTGGCGGCGACACCGGCCGAGCGGACGCCGCCGGAGCCAGCGGCGCTACTCCGCCGGGGCGCGGCGAACCAGACCGTCCGGATCGATGCTCACATGATTGCCGGTGTGGAACCACGGGCCGGTGAAGCGCGATTCGGTGGTCTGCGGATCATTCCAATAGCGCGGGGCCACATTCGGGCCGCGGCACAGCAGTTCGCCGTGCCCGGTCCCGGCGCGCGGACCGAAGAGCGCGAGTTCCGTTCCACCGAAAGGGAATCCGAGCACATCGCGCGGGGCCGCACCGTCATCGCGGGCCAGGCCGATACCGCTGGTCTCGGTGGCTCCCCAGACCGACCACTGCCGGGCCGCTGGGAAGACTTCGCGCAGGGTGGCGGCCACCGAATCCGAGGTGGCGGGATCGGCGGCGGCGAGTTCGGCGCGATGCCCCGCGCTGCACACCTGTCTGACGCGGTCCAGCCGCTGGCCCGCGAGTTCGGGCAGTAGGCCCGCAAATATTCTGGGGGTCGCGGAGACCATATCTATTCGCTCGGCCACAAGGGCTTTCGCGATGGCCGCCGGATCCGGGGCCAGCACCACCGTGCCGCCCACCGCGAAGGTCGGCAGCAGCTGATCCACACAGCCGCTGGCGTGCGCCAGCGGCAGCAGCACCAGATTGCGCAGCCCCTCCGAGGGCAACTCCAGCGCGCCGACCACGGAACGGATTGCCGAGAGCAGGTTCTCATTGGTCAGCTCCACCCCGCGGGGCCCGACCTCGGGGCCCGGACTGGTGTAGCAGAGCAGCGCCAGCTCA
The DNA here is from genome assembly GCF_001625085.1 of Nocardia acidivorans NBRC 108247. Taxonomy (GTDB): domain Bacteria; phylum Actinomycetota; class Actinomycetes; order Mycobacteriales; family Mycobacteriaceae; genus Nocardia; species Nocardia acidivorans. The sequence goes on along the minus strand of NZ_BDAW01000042.1, from coordinate 11,472 downwards.
CCCAGGGAGGCGCCGTCGTCGATGAAGGCCGCGCCATCGGGCAGCGCCGCACGGTAATTCGCCGCACGACCGCCGCCGTCGAGGATGTAGTCGGCGGCGGCATCGCGAATCACCCGCTCCGCCACCGCATCCGGCAAACCGTCATGCACCAGCACCGGCACCGCGCCCGAGAGCAGCGCGCCCAGGAACGCCTGCACCCAGCGCGCGCCCACCGGCAATCGCACTGCGACCCGGTCCCCGTAACCGATTCCGTGCTCCTGCAATCCTCCTGCGATCCGGGAGGCGGAGTACCAGAGCTCGCGATAGGTGAGGCGGGGGCCGCCGATCTCGACCACCGCCTCCCGCGCGGCAAACGTGTGCACCTGAATATCGAGCAACTCCGTGAGCGCGGGCGTCAGGTTCCCATAGCGCAGGACGCCATCGGTGCCGCGCGCAACAGGGTTGTCGCACCAGGCATTTCGCGAGTGCGGGTATTCGACCAGTAACTGCGACATCCGTCCCTCCGAGCGCCTCGAGCCTGCAGGCACCAGTGACTATATGATGCACATCACATCCATGGGCGGATTGTCGGCAAACGTAGTCGAGACGTCACGGCACGGAAACGACTAGCGCCCGGTGTACTTGGCCTTCCCCGGACCGACCTCGAGGAAACTCTTGACCGCCCCGCGCAGATCGTCGGTGGCGAACAGCTGGCCCGACACCTGCGACGTCACCGAATCGGCATGCGCCACACCGCCCGAACGCCAGGCGCCGATGATCTCCTTGGTGGCGGCGTGCGCGCGGGTCGGACCCTCGGCGAGTTTGGCCAGCAAGGTGCGCGCCGCCGTGTCGACGTCCTCGTGCACCGCGTTGACCACGCCCCAGTCCGCCATGGTCCGCGCGTCGTAGAGATCGGCGGTCATGACGAATTCGCGGGCGCGCCCCGAACCGGCGCGCTCGGCCAGCCGCTGCGGACCGCCCATGGACGGGGTCAGCCCGACCACCGTCTCCACCAGACCGAACTTCGCCTTGGGCGCGGCCAGAATGATGTCGCAGGCCAGCGCGATCTCGAAGGCCGCGGTCAGGCACAGCGCATGCGCCGCGAAGATGACCGGACAGGGCAGCGCCTCCAGCGGATGGATGATGCGCGCGAAGAGCGTCTGCCACAGCTGTGCGCCCTCGGCCGGGGACAACCCGTCGAAGACGTGCACGTCCACCCCGCCGGAGACGAGTTTGCCCTCGGCGCGCAGCAGTACCGCGCGCGGCGGGTCGGCGGCCAGCTCCTCGATATCGGCGGCGATCGCCTCGAAGAGGGCCTTGTCGAAGAGGTTCAGCGGCGGATGCGCGATCGTCAGGATCGCGGCCTGCGCCCCGCCCTCGGTGACAATGCGTTCCAGACGGGTGGGCTTGGAGTCGGTCATGAACTGAATGTATGCGCAGTCACTTCGCCGGAACAGACCCGGCTCGCCGCCATCGCCGCGCATCGGACCCATCTGACAGACTGGCCGGGTGACCACCTCGGAATCGGAGCAGGGCGCATACGTGGAGCCCGGCGAATTCAAGCGGGACACCAACTACATCACCACGCGGATCACCGCGGACGGCCGCGACGGCTACCCCGTCGAACCCGGCCGGTACCGCCTGATCGCGGCGCGGGCCTGCCCGTGGGCCAATCGCACACTCATCGTGCGACGGCTACTCGGCCTGGAATCGGTGCTGTCCCTGGGGCTTTGCGGTCCCACCCACGACAAGCGCAGCTGGACCTTCGATCTGGATCCCGGCGAAGTGGATCCGGTGCTGGGCATCCACTTCCTGCGCGATGCGTATCTGGCGCGGTATCCGGAGTATCCGCGCGGCATCACGGTGCCCGCGATCGTCGAGGTCTCGACCGGGCAGGTCGTCACCAACGACTACGCGCGGATGACGCTGGACTTCTCCACCGAATGGACGCGGTACCACCGGGAGGGAGCGCCGCTGCTCTATCCGCGGGAGCTGCGCGAGGAGATCGATCTGGTCAACCGGCGGGTCTACACCGAGGTCAACAATGGCGTCTACCGGTGCGGATTCGCCGGGGACCAGGCGGCCTACGACGCGGCGTACGACCGGCTCTTCACGGCGCTGGACTGGCTCGAGGAACGACTCACCAATCAGCGATACCTGGTGGGCGACACCATCACCGAAGCCGATGTGCGGCTCTTCACCACGCTCGCGCGCTTCGATCCGGTGTATCACGGGCACTTCAAATGCAATCGCCAGAAGCTGGACGAGTTCCCGGCGCTGTGGGGCTATGCCCGGGATCTGTACCAGACCCCGGGATTCGGTGACACCACCGACTTCACCCAGATCAAACAGCACTACTACATCGTGCACACCGATATAAATCCCACGCGGATCGTCCCCAAGGGTCCGGAGCTGGGCAACTGGCTGACCCCGCACGGCCGGGAAGCCTTGGGCGGCAACCCCTTCGGCAAGGGCACACCGCCCGCGCCGCCACTGCCCGCCGAGCGGGTGCCCGCCGGGCACCAGCCCGCCTGATCAGCGGACCTCGCCGCCGTAGGTGCCGAAGCTCCAGTACACGCCCTCGGGATCACGGCAGACGAAACCCCTGGACTCATAACCTTCTTCATCGCGCAGTTCCCGAGTGATGGTGGCGCCCGCGGCTTTCGCCCGGGCGAACACCGCATCGGGATCGGGGACGACGATATAGATGGAGCCGACGCCGGGCGGCTGGCAGTCCAGGGCCATATTCTCGCGGGCGGCGCCGAGCATGACGGCGCCGCCGGCGGGCCAGGCCAATTCGGCGTGCACGACGATATCGCCGTCGGTGTGGCGGGCGACGGTCTCGAAACCGAAGGCCCGCTCCAGGAAGTCGATCGCGGCGGGGGCATCGCGGTAGACCAGGGTCGGCCACACGACGACGGTGCCGGTCGGCGACGCGGTGGAGGCTGCTGATGTTGTCGTATCGGTCATGACCTCAGCCTCCTGCCCCGAGGGACTGTTGGTCTTGGACGAATGGGAACTCCTCGCGCTCACGCCACACCGAGGGCGGCAGACCGGCGAGTTCGCGCCACTCCCTGGCCATATGGGCCTGGTCGTAGTAGCCCGAGAGCACCGCGACCTCCGCCAGCGCCGGCGGGGCGGGGGTGCGCAGCATGGCGTGTGAACGCTCGAAACGCGCGATCCGCGCCAGATCCTTCGGCGTCACCCCGAATTCGGCGCTGAACCGATTACCGAGATGCCTACGGCTCCAGCCGATCTCATCGGCCACCGCCCCCACCCGCACCGCCGGATCCGGTCCGGCCAGCAGCTCCCAGGCCCGGGTCAGCTCACCATCCCAGGCGACCGGGCGCACACAGCGCAGCAGAATCTCATCGAGGATCTCGAACCGCCGCGGCCATTCGGCCGTGGCCGCCAGCCGCTCGCGCAACTCCCGCGCGGGCGCGCCCAGCACCTCCGGCAGATCGACGATCCACGAACCCAGCGCCGCCGTCGGCACCCCGAACAAGGCCCGGCATCCCAGCGGCGTCACCGCCAACTGCACCCCGTGCTGATACCCGTGATGCTCGATCACGCACGGCCGCGTCGTCAGCCCGCTGGCCAGCATCTCCCAGCGCCCACCGGCCTGCTCCGGATGCGAGGAGACCGGCACCTCGATCGGCTCGCCGATGGTGATGATCACCGTCAACACCGATCCGGGCATCCCCACATGCGTCCCCGGCGCGAACCCGCGCAGCAGATAGCCCTCGTAACCGAGGACGTATGGGCGCAACCGCGGATCCGGAACCCCGCTCGCGCCTTCGGACACACCTGCCACGAATCCCACGATATGCGCCCGCCGCCACCCGGCGCGCGGTTGCCGGACGATGTTCGGGGTATCACCGGAACGTGAGTCCGCTCATCGAATCCGTTGCCGGGAAGTTCGGCGCGGGGCCGGGCGGACGGAACCGGCTGGTCTCGCAAATCGTTGGATCGGTGCAATAGAGTTTCGGTCGGAAGACCGCGCGATTTAAGGGGTATGCCGATGTTCAAGTCCGGGCTCGAGAAGGCGGTCATCTCGCTGCTCGACAATGGGGCGCAGGTGCAGGCTCCCGCTGTCGCGAAGTATGTGGGCAAACTGCGCGACAGCCATCCGGGTGAGACCCCGGCGCAGATCATTTCGCGCATCGAGAAGCTGTACCTGACCGCGGTCACCGGCAGCGGTACCGCGGTCGGCGCGACCGCCGCCGTTCCCGGCGTCGGCACCATGGCCTCCCTCGCGGCCATGAGCGCGGAGACCGCGTTCTTCCTGGAGGCCAGCGCCGTGTACACGCTGGCCGTCGCGGCCGTGCACGGTATCGCACCCGAGGACAATGAACGCCGCCGCGCCCTGGTGCTGGCCGTGGTCATGGGCGAGAGCGGTATGGAGATCGTGCAGAAGAGCGTCGGCAGCTCCGCCAAGAACTGGGGCACCCTGCTCGCGGGCAAGATTCCGGGCATCAGCGGGATGAACGACACCCTGCTCAAGCGCTTCGTCATGCAGTTCCTCGCCAAGCGCAGCGCACTCATGGTCGGCAAGATCATTCCGGCCGGCATCGGCGCGGCCATCGGCGGATTCGGCAACCGGGCGCTGGGCCGCGGCGTGGTCGACAACTCGCGCAAGGCCTTCGGCGCGCCGCCGAAAACCTGGCCGCAACCGCTGGTCATCGATGCCGATCCGCTGCCCGCCATGGAATCCGCGCCCAGGACCACGCAGCAGTGAGCAAGGCGCGACCGCTCGCCTTCGCCGTCGGCGGATTGAGCAAGAGCATCGAAACGACCACCGTCGTCGACGACGTCAGTTTCGTCGTGCCCGCGGGCAAGGTCGCGGCCCTGGTCGGACCCTCCGGTGCGGGCAAGACCACGATCGTGCGCCTGCTGCTGGGCCAGCTCACCCCCACCTCGGGCACCGCGAGCATCGGCGGACCCGGTTCCGGCGCGCGCCGCGGACGGCAGGTACTGGGCGCGGTGCAATCCCCGCGCGGCCTGCATCCGGCGCGCACGGTACGCGGGCAATTGAGCGTATTCGCCGCCGCCGCAGGCGTTTCCGGGGATCGGATCGACGAACTGCTGGGCCTGACGCGGCTGGAACCGTTCTCGGGCGAGCGCACCGGGAAACTGTCCGCCGGGGCGCGGACCCGGCTCGCCCTGGCCATCGCGCTGCTCGGCAATCCGCCGCTGCTGGTCCTGGATGATCCGTTCGACGGGCTCGAACAGGCCGAAATCGGCTGGCTCACCGAGTATCTGCACGCGCACGCCCGGCGCGGCGGCACCGTCCTGCTCACCTCACGGACCCTGAGCGCCGCACTGCCGGTGGCCGATGAACTGATCGTGCTCGATCGCGGCAAGATCACCTATCAGGGCAGCCCGGCCCGCCTGCGCCGCAGTCATCCGGACCGGCTGCTGGTCAAGGCCTCCAGCCCGATCGCGCTGGCCACCACCCTGGCCGCACAGGGCTTCACCGACGCGGTCATGCGCCCGGACGGCCGCCTCGCCGTCGCCGAAGCCTCACTCGCTCAACTGGAGTCGGCCGCCTCCCAGGCCCGCGTCCAGCTCACCGAGATCACCCCCGAACACATCCACCCCGATCAGGTCCTGGCCGCCCTCATCCACACCGGCCACGCCCCCTCCCCCTACCCCACTCCCACCGCGTACGGAATGCCGCGTTGATCGCGCGCCACCCACGACCCGCCCCGCACGCCGGGCCGTCTTCGCACTCACACCGAGCCGGGGCGAGCGCGCGTGTCGCCGGACCGATTACGCACCGCCCCGAGCTGTTCCCGCACCCCGCCGCAGCACGCCCGCGACATGTCGAATCATGCTGCGCCGGGCCGGTTTCCGGCGAGCGTGCGGCTCAGCTGTTACGAGAGGAACTTCGATGATTCTGACCGCTGTGCCGGATTCTGTACTGCGGGCGGCCAATTCGGAGGTTCGGAAGCTCACCTCGGTGCGGGCGCAGCGGGTGATCGCCGCCAATCTCATCGGATACGCGATGGTGGCGTTCGCCGTCATGGGGTTGACGTTCAAGGCCGACGACGTGCCACGGGGCACGTTCATGTTCCTCTCGGGCTGGTCGGCCATCGCGGCGGGGCTGGCGCTGCTCGCCGCCATCGTGCTGGCGGCGGTGCTCGGGGCCGTCGCGTCGGGGGACGAGTACCGGCTGGGATCGATGCGGATCACCGCGCTGTTCACCCCGGACCGGAATGTGCTGTTCGGCGCGAAACTCGGTGTGGTGGCCGCGATTTCCCTGGCCACCGTGCTGGTGCTGGAGCTGCTCGGCGGTGCGGCCTACGCGCTGATCGGGCGCGATCGGGTGCGATTCACCGGTGAGATGCTCGCCGTCTTCGGCGGTGTGGCGCTGGCCGCGGTGTGCTGGTCGATCATCGGTGCGGCACTGGGTTTCCTGCTGCGCACGCCTATTCAGGCGATCGCGGTCATGGTGGGCGTGGCGATCATCGAACCGCTGGTGTGGATTACCGCGCGCGCCATCGGATTCGGTGGTTTCGCGAGTATCCTGCCGCTCTCGGCCACCGTCGGCACCGTCACCAACGGCACCTACGCCAAGGGTGATTTCATCGCGCCCACCCCGGCCGCCATCCTGGTCCTGCTGTTGTGGACCGCGGCCTCGGCCGGCGCGGCGTGGTGGTTCTTCACCCGCCGCGACCTCTGAGCGCCCCGCGCCGAAATCCGTTCAGCGCCCGGTGAACAGGCGACGCCACACCTCGTGATCGGTGCGCGGCCCGCCCGGGGTGTCCCCGCCGTACTCGGCGATGAGCGCGGGTAGGTCCAGCGGCATGGTCGGCGCGGCCATATTCGTGAGCTCGTGCTCCACCGCGGAATCCGGTACCAGCCAGCACACCTCGAATTCGATGCCATCCGGATCGGCGGCGTACAGCGCTTTGGTGGAGCCGTGATCGGACGCACCGGTCAATGCGCCAGCGGCGGTGAGCACCTCGCGGACGCGCCCCAGCTCCGCGAGCGTGTCCACCTCCCAGGCCAGGTGGTAGAGCCCCACCCGCCCGGTGCGATGCGCCACGGACGGATCCGGCGACTGGAACAGACCGAGATCGTGATCATTGGCCGATCCGGCGGCCTGGAGGAAGGCCGCGCCCGGAAAGCCGCCGGGCAGCCGCCGGAAGCCGAGCACCTCTTCGTAGAAGGCCACCGAACGCTCCAGATCGGAGACGAACAGCACGGCGTGATTGAGACGCTGGATCGGCATGGGTGCGACTCCAATTCGAGTTGTCGTAAGTCCTTCCAGCGGACCACGCGCCCGCCCCGGGCACAAGCCGAAGTCCCGCTTCGCGCACCAACACGCCCACGACCCGGACTTTGTCGGTGGCGGGGAACAAACTGGGGGTGGTGCCGTCGTTACGGCTCTAGGTGAGTGCGATGAAGGTGGTTGAGACCGGGGTGGAGAAAACGAGCTCCGAGCCAACCGGGACCGGTCCCGGTTGGCTGCGCCGACTCTGGGTGCGATGTCGCACCCACCCGTGGCTGCTCGCCGCCATCGCCCTGGCCGTCCTGCTCGGTGCGGCGGTGGAGGTCACCGGCCCGCTGCTGGCCAAACGCGCCCTCGACGGCGCGACCGCCGGGAACACCGGAATCATCACGGCCGTGGCCGGATTGCTGGTGCTGCTCGCCGCCGGTCGCTTCCTCGCCTCGTTCGGTCGTCGTATGGCGGCCGGAAAGCTCGCACTCGATGTGCAGCACGAATTGCGCGTCGACCTGCTCAACGCACTCCAGCGCCTGGACGGCCCCGGCCAGGACGCCCTGCGCACCGGCCAGGTGGTCTCCCGTTCCATCAGCGATCTGACGCTGGTGCAGGGCCTGCTGGCCATGGGCCCGTGGTCCTCGGTCGCCGCGCTGCAATTCGTGTTCGCCGCCGCCATCATGCTCTGGCTCGCACCGCTGCTGGCACTGACCGCGCTGCTGGTGGTCCCGGTGCTGGCGCTGGTCGTCTATCGGGTGCGGCCCAGGCTGTACGCCGCAACCTGGTCGGCGCAACAGCGCGGTGCGGATCTGGCCCAGCACGTGGAGGAGACCGTCACCGGCGTGCGCGTGGTGAAGGGGTTCGGGCAGGAGGCCCGAATGGTGGATCTGCTGGAGCGGCACGGTAAACGGCTCTTCGCCGAACGCATGCGCGCGGCCCGCATCGACGCCCGATTCGGACCGACCCTGTCGGCCATTCCACAGGCCGGATTGGTCGGTGTCATCGCCGCGGGCGGCGTGCTGGCCCTGCACGGCGCGATCGGCCTGGGCACCTTCCTGGCGTTCACCGCGTACGTGGCCACCATGACCAATGCCACCCGGACCATTTCCATGGTGGTGGTGATGGCCCAGCTCACCCGCGCCGCCGCCGAGCGCGTGCACCAGGTCATCGACAGCGCACCGGAGCAGACCGATCCGCCGCATCCGGTGCCGCTGCCCGCCGGGCCGCTGGGCATCGAAATCTCCGCTCTCACTTTCGGATTCGACCCGAATCGGCCGATCCTGGACAACTTCGAACTCACCGTGGCCCCGGGCGAGACGGTCGCGATCATCGGCCCGGCGGGTTCCGGCAAATCCACCCTGTCGCTACTGCTCCCCCGCTTCTACACGCCGAATGCGGGCCGGATCACGCTGCACGGCAACGACTCCCACGCCGATATCGCCGACCTGCGTGCCACCGAACTGCGGGCCGCGGTGGGCGTGGTCTTCGACGAGGCATTCCTGTTGTCGGACACCATCTCCGCCAATATCGCGCTCGGGCGACCCGACGCCACGGAAGCCGAAATCCACGCGGCGGCAGTGCAGGCCGCCGCCGACGAGTTCATTCGGGCGCTACCCGACGGCTATGACACCGTGGTCGGCGAACGCGGCCTCACGCTGTCCGGCGGTCAGCGCCAGCGCATCGCGCTGGCCCGCGCGCTGCTGGCGAATCCGCGCATCCTGATCCTGGACGACGCCACCTCCGCCGTGGACGCGCTCACCGAGGCGGCCATTTTCGCCGCCCTGCCCGCGGATTCGTCTCGCACCACGCTCATCCTGGCGCACCGCGAATCCACCCTCACCCACGCCGATCGAATCATCCGGCTGCCCGGGCCGAGCGACGGCTCCGCGGACGACGGGGCACCACCGGTCGGCGCAGACCGCGACACGCGCCCCGCACGGGTCGGACTGGAGGCCGAGACCGGCACCGAAGCCGATCCGGACACCCCCGCGGAGGTACGGCGGTCGCTGGCGACACTGCCGCCCGCGGTGGAACAGCCGGGCCTGGATCCGGCCGAGTTGCGCGCCCCCGATACCGACTTCCGATTGGTCAAGGCCATGCGGACCGTGCGGTGGCTGGTCCTGGCGGCAATGCTGCTACTGGCACTGGATGCCCTTGTCAGCGTGGGCTTTCCGTCGATCGTGCGCTATGCCATCGACTCCGGGGTGACCGATCACGACGGTGCCGCACTGACCCGCGCGGTGTTCCTGGGCGCGGTGCTCGCGGTGATCGGCTGGTTGGCCGCCTCCACCGCGCTGCTGTGGGGTTCGCGCGCGGGTGAGCGGGTGCTCTACGGCCTGCGCGTGCGCAGTTACGCGCATTTGCAGCGACTCGGACTGGACTACTACGAGCGCGAGCTCTCCGGCCGCATCCTCACCCGCATGACCACCGATATCGACGCCCTGTCGACCTTCCTGCAAACCGGTCTGCCCGATGCGCTGGTGAGCCTGCTCATGGTGCTCGGCATCGCGATCGCGCTGCTGCTCATCGACGCGCACCTGGCGCTGGTGGTCTTCGTCTCGGTGCCCGCGCTGCTGCTGGCCACCTGGCTGTTCCGGCGCGCCTCCGATGCGGCGTACACCGAATCGCGGGAGCACTCGGCGACGGTGAACGCGGATTTCGCCGAGAATGTCGCGGGATTGCGTGTGGTGCAGGCGAATCGGCACGAGCGCAGTGCCTCGGAACGCTTCACCGTCTACTCGCACCGGTATCGGATCAGCCGGATGCGGGCGCAGCGGGCCATCTCGCTGTTCTTCGCCTTCGTCGGCGCCTGGGCCGATCTGGCGCTGGCCGCGGTCGTTTTCATGGGCGCGCGGGCGGTCGCCGACGGCGCGGCAACGGCGGGCACCCTGGTGGCCTTCGTGCTGTACCTGGAGTTGCTGTTCGGCCCGATCTATCAACTCTCACAACTCTTCGACGGCTATCAGCAGGCCAGGGTCGGCCTGCGCCGCATTCGGGAACTGCTGAAGACGCCGTCCTCGATCGCCCCGGACCCCGCCGACCCGGCCGTGATCGACGGCCGGCTGCGCGGTGAGGTGGTCTTCGATAATGTGCGCTTCAGCTATCCGGGCACCGACACCCTCGCCCTCGACGGGGTGAGCCTGCGCATTCCGGCGGGCACCAGTCTCGCCCTCGTGGGTGCGACCGGCGCGGGTAAATCGACCATCGTGAAACTGCTGGCCCGGCTGTACGACATGCCCTATGACGGAAATCACGATCTCGAACGCGATGAATCACCCGATTCGATAGCCGATTCCCATGAACGGCAGCGGATTACCGGTGAAAACGGCGCGATCAGCGTGGATGGCATCGATATCCGCGACTACCGGCTCACCGACTACCGATCACGGTTGGGAGTCGTTCCACAGGAAGCGCACCTATTCACCGGGGACATTGCCGGCAACATCGCATTCGGCAAACCTCTTGCGAATGCCGCGGAGATCGAGGCGGCCGCCGCGGCGGTCGGCGCGCTCGACACCATCAACGCGCTACCGCTGCGAATGGGGCAGCCGGTCGGTGAGCGCGGACGCGGACTCTCGGCCGGGCAACGACAGCTGATCGCCCTCGCCCGCGCCGAACTGGTCGGTCCGGATCTCCTCCTGCTCGATGAGGCGACCGCCGTACTCGATCCGGCCGCCGAGGCATCGGTGCTGGTAGCGAGCGAATCGGTGACGCGCGGCCGGACCGCGGTGATTGTCGCGCACCGGCTCGCCACCGCCGCGCAGGCCGATCTGATCGCCGTGGTCGATCAGGGCCGGATCATCGAAATCGGCGCGCATGACGAACTGCTCGCGAGACACGGCGCGTACTCCCATCTCTGGGCTGCGGCACAGGCCACCGAAGGAATATTCTCAGCGGAGGACGAGTCGTCACTGAGGAATGTGTCCGCCCGGTGGTAGTCCATGCCCATGGGCGAACCGGGGTGGGCATATCCTCAGAGGGGGCGCGTCGGCGCGCATCCGCCGATTACCCGTGCCGGGCACGTCACAAACGTCGCAGCGCGAAGAACGAAATGAGGCGAACACCTGCTGTGAGCAGCTCAACAGACCAGTTCGGACAGAACCAGTGGCTTGTCGACGAGATGTATCAGAAGTACAAGCAAGACCCGTCGTCGGTCGATGAGAGCTGGCACGAGTTCCTCGCCGATTACACGCCGGAAGCCTCCGGCGAAACCGGCAACAGCGGCCGACCGGCTACCCCCGCTCCGGCCGCCGCGGCTCCTGTCC
>NZ_BDAW01000041.1 GCF_001625085.1 Nocardia acidivorans NBRC 108247 | reverse complement strand
CCCCGGCCCTCGAGGCTGCCGTGGCCGTGGTCCCCGAGGCTCCCGTCGAGTTGCCGGGCGCGGTACCCCCGCTGGTCGAGATCGCGGCGGCTCCGATAACCGCGGCAGTCGCGGACGGCGGTGTGATCGGCCGATCCGGCAGGTCCGCGAAGAGCGGGTCCTGGCCGAACAGGGCGAAAATCTCGCGCAGCGTAGACCATTCGGCGGCCACGACCAGGCTGTTGCCGGAGGCGGCGAAGCCCGCGGCAATGGCGGCGGCCGGGTCCATGGGGAGCAGTCCGGCGCCGCTGATGCGGGCGAGGGCGTCGGCATTGTCGGCTCCGACCGCGCGCCACAGACCCCATTGCACGGAGGTGACGCCGATGCCGTCGCGGCGGTAGCCGGTGGCGGCGGCATCGAGCATGCGATTGACCGCGGCGTAGACCGCGTGGCCGCGCCCGCCGATGGTGGCCGAGAGCGAGGAGCACAGCACCACCCGGGCATCGGGGGCGAGCGGGAGCTCGCGAATCATCCGGTCGAGCGCGATCACCTTGGATTCGGCTGCGGCACGGACGGTTTCGGGGCTCGGCTCGGCGGCGGCGGCCGCGTAGTCGACGGCGGCGTGCACCAGCAGGCTCACCGGGGTGCGGACGAACTCGTCGCCGAGGGCGCGCACGGCTTCGTCATCGGTGACATCGCAGGTACGAAGCTCCACGATGGCACCGCGCGAATTCAGTTCGCGAATACGCTCTTTCGTCTCCGCCGAGCCGCCGGTGCGGCTGATCAGGGTCACGCGGCGCGCCCCGGCGCGCGCGAATTCGGCGGCGCAGTCCAGCCCGAGCGCACCCGTGCCGCCGATGATCATGACCTCATCCAGGTCCGAAGGCGTGAGCGGGCAGTCCCCCGGCCTCTCGTCCAGGACGAGGCGCTTGGCGTACCAGGCACCCCCGCGCGCGGCCAACTCCGGCTCACCGGCGGTGTGCACCGCACCGAGCACAGCCTTGGCGGCGTCCGGAAGCGTCTGCCCCGCAGCGATATCCAGATGCCGGAACCCGACCCCCGGATACTCCGCGGCGAGACAGCGGAACCCGGCCTGCGCCGCGGCATGGGCGATATTCGGCGTCTCCCCGTCGAGCACCTGCTCCCCGCCCGAGGTCACCAACCAGACATCCCGCACCCCGGTGAGATCCGGAAGCCACCCGCGATCACCGACGAACGCAGCGGATTCCGCTACCGCCGTGGCGATATCGATGCCGGCGGAGGTTGGCACCAGCACAACCACGGTGTCATAGCCCGGCTGAGCGGGAGCGGAGCTCGCCCCGGCATCACTCGTTCCAACAGTTGTCCGGTGAGCTGCTCCTGCGCTGAACCCAGCGGTCACCGTGCCGCGGCTCGCTGCCACCGCGGTGCTGTCGGCAGACCGGGTCGCCTCGTCAACACGGGTGGCCATGGCAGGTTCCTCGGCACCGCCGGTCGCGGCACGGCCCCCGGCATTTCCACCGGGCAATGGGCGGTTCTCCGCGCCGCCACCGTTCCCGGCATGGTCTTCGGCACCGCCGCCGGTCGCCGTACCCGCAGTACCGAGTGCTTCGACAATGGTCGCACCGTGTTTAGCCGCTGCCTGTTCGATTGCGGCGGCGAGATCGGGCCGGCGAGCGGTGTGGTCGATGATCGTCAGCGCACGCGGTGGGACCAATTTGCGGCGGTCGAGACGAACCCACCGTTCGGCGAGGCGCTGCGGCACAACCGTTCCGGGCGCGACCACCGGGTGTCCGGTGAGCGGGTGGTCGGTCCGGGTTCCTTCCCCGGATTCGACGCCGAGATGACGAGGGGATCCGGCGAGATGCCCAGGGGATCCGGCGGGATGACGAGGGGATTCGGCAGCGAGGGTATTCGCGGGGGCGGCGAGGTTGTAGTCGAAGGGGGCCCAGAGTTGTTTCGGGGTGGTTTGGGTGTTGGGGAAGTCCAGGAGGGGGAGGCGTTGTACTTCGGTGGTGGTGTCGCGCAGGGAATCCCAGGGGAAGGTGGTGTCCAGGACGGCTACCTGGGCCAGGTTCTCGGTGAATTCGGTGAGGTCGGTGGCGGTGCGGCGGGAGGTGCCGATGGTGCGGAAATCGCGGTCCGCGCCGAAGCCGGAAAGGGTGTCCTGCATGGCGACCATGAGGGCCGGGTGGTCGGCTATCTCCAGGAAGATATCGGTGTCGCGGGCGGCGGCCTCGGCGACGGCGAGGTCGAAGCGGACGCGATTGCGCAGGTTCCAGTACCAGTATTCGGCGGGTGATAGGTCGGGGGTGATGGCCGCGCCGAGAGTCGCACCGACGCAAGCGATTTCGGTGGGGGCGAAGTGCGGCGAGTCGAGGGTGTCGTGCAGCGTGCCTTCGAGCTGCTCGCGGAATTTGCTGACGAAGGAGGTGTGCGCGGGGTATTCGACGCGGATCTCCTTGGCGAATTTGGCCTGGGCGGTGAGGTTTTCGACCAGCGCGGCGACGGCGGGCCGCTCCCCCGAGACGGCCAGCACATGCGCGGAGTTCACCACCGCGAGCTCGGCCCAGCCGGAGTTACGAGCCAGTAGCGCCTCGCATTCATCGCGCTCGATACCGACCACGGCCATGGCCCACTGACCATTCCAATCGTTCTCGCGCTCCAGCGAACCCACCAATTCGGCGCGCAGGGTGACCACGCGAATTCCGTCCGCGAGCGAGATGATGCCCGAGACCACGGCGGCGGCGATCTCACCCTGGGAGTGCCCGACGGTCAGGTGCGGTTCGACCCCCGCCGCCCGCCAGATGGCGGCCAGGCCGAGCATCTGCATGAACAGCGCGGGCTGCACGATCTCGACATTCTCGGTGACCGCACCGGCCTCGTCGAGCAGATAGGTGAGCGGCGAAATCCCATGCTGCGCTTGGAAAAGCGCATCGCATTGGTCGACCGTGGCGCGGAATACCGGCGAATACCGGTAGTAGAGCACGCCCATACCGGGGCGCTGGCTGCCCTGTCCGGGGAAGACGTACGCGATGCGGCGCGCCGTCGCCGCGCGATTACCGGCGATGACCGTCGGATGCGGCTGCCCGTCGGCGACGGCGTGCAGCGCCTCCAGCAGCCGCTCACGGCCGGTGGCGGCGATCAGCGCGCGGTACCTGCGCGGGGTGCGGGTGCGGAACAGCATGTCCGCCACCGCATCCGGGGTCACCCGTGGTCGCTGCTCGAGATACGCCGCGAGCCCGGCGGCCTCACGTTTCAGCGCGTCGGGGGTATCGCAGGACAGCAGGATGGGGGTGCTGCCGTCCGGAAGTCGATAGTCAGGCATGGTTCTCCTCTTCCAGGACGGGCATGGCGAGCACGGCGTGCGCATTGGTCCCGCTCACGCCGAATGACGAGACCGCGCCGTAGCGCACGCCGTCGCGCGGCTCCCAGTCGGTGAGTTCGGTGGCCAGCCGCAGACTTCCGGCCTCCCAGTCGAATCGGGTACTGGGGCTGTCGGCGTGGCGGGTGGGCGCGATCTGTCCGTGCAGGCCGCTGAGCAGCACTTTGATCAAGCCGAGCATGCCCGCCGCGGCTTGGGCGTGACCGAGATTGGATTTGACCGAGCCGAGCAACGGGGCGGTGCCGTCGGTGCGGGGCGCGCCGTAAACCCGTTGCAGGGCGGTCAGTTCCAGTGGATCACCAACGGCGGTGCCGGTGCCGTGGCCCTCGATCATGTCGACCAGACTCGGATCGATACCGGCGACCGCGACGGTCCTGCGCACCAGGCGTTCCTGCGCCGCCGCACTGGGCACGGCGATGGGCGCGCCTTTGGCGTTGTGGTTGATGCGGGAGGCGAGCAGTCGGCCGTAGACACGATGCCCGAGCGCCCGTGCCCGCGATTCACGTTCCAGCACAACGACTCCGACGCCTTCGCCCCAGAGTGTGCCGAGCGCGTTGTCGGAGTACGGCCGGCATCGGCCGTCCGGCGCGAGGGCATTGTTCTTGGAGAATTCGAAGAACGCGCCGGGCGAACCCATGACGCAGGCCGCGCCCGCCAGCGCCCATTCACATTCGTCATCGCGAATGGCGTTGGCCGCCAGATGAACCGCCGCCAGCGAGGAGGCGCAGGCCACATCCACCACCACGGACGGGCCGCCCAGGCCGAGCACATTGGAGATGCGTCCGGCCACCGCGCCCAGTGCGGCACCGCCCGCGCGGTATCCGGTGTAGTCGTTGACCGTCGCACCGTGCGGGCCGTACTCGGTATTGGACGCGCCCATGTAGCAGCCGATGTCGTCCCCGTCACCGAGTGCGGCCGGATTGATGCCCGCGTTCTCCAGCGCCCGCCAGGCCACGCGCAGCGCGACCCGCTGCTGCGGATCCATGGCGACCGCCTCGCGCGGGGTGATGCCGAAGAACTGCGGATCGAAATCCGCCGCGGTGTCCAGGAATCCACCCGCGTCGCGGACCTCGCCCCAGCCCTCGGTGCGGGCCAGATCGAACAGCCGCTCCAAGGGCCAGCCGCGATCGCGAGGGAAAGGCCCGATGAGATCGCGTGATTCGGCCAGCGCGGTCCAGTACTGCGCCGGGGTTTCAATGCCCCCGGGCGCTTCGACGGCCATACCGGTGATGACGATCGGATCGTCCGTATCCTTCAGCGCGCCACCGTTCGCGGGGCCTCCCGCGCCGCCGCGATTGCCGCTCATCGCGCCGCTACCGATCGGATCGGCTCGGCCGCAAGGGTTTCCGCGATAGCGGCGATATGGTCGTGCAGATAGAAGTGCCCGCCGTCGAACATGCTCACCTGAAGTTCGTGCGGTGTGTGCGCCTGCCAGCCGTACAGGTCACCGATGGAGACGAATTCGTCGTCACTGCCGCCCATCGCGTGCAGCGGCACGTCGAGTTGGACGTCCTTGTCGCAGGTGTAGGCGTCGAAGGCGGCGTAGTCGGCCTTGAGCGCGGGCAGTGCCATGCGCATCAGCTCGCGGTTGGCCAGCACATCGGCTCCGGTGCCCTGCAATCCGCCGACGTGATCGAGCAACTCCTCGTCCTCGGTGGGGTGCCCGGGCATATCCACCACCCGCCACGGCGCGACCGCACCGGAGACGGCGAGCAGACGCACCGGAATACCCGCGGATTCGGCCAGTCGCGCGAATTCGAAGGCCACCACCGAGCCCATGCTGTGCCCGTAGACGGTGATCGGTTCACCGGTATTGCCCGGTGCGCGAACGAATTCCGCGAACGCCCCCGCCGCGATCTCCGGCACGGTGCGCAGCGCGGCCTCGCGGGCCCGGTCCTGACGGCCCGGGTACTGGAAGATCGAGACGTCGAAATGCTCGCTCAGCGCCCTGGAGAACGGGCGATAAGTGGAGGCTCCGCCGCCCGCGTGCGGGCAGATGACCAGGGGCGGATTGCCCGCCGCGCGCGGTCGATGGAATTTGCGGATCCAGCCGAGGGAATTGCTCATAGTCCTTGCTCCTGTTTCTGCACGCTGGAATTCGCCGCTCTCACTGCCACATTCGGCGCATGACCAGCAGGCCGTGGTCTTCGTCGGCGATGACGGCGGACGCGTCGACGCGGGTGTCCGGTGCGGCGGCAATAGCGCGCAGGGTGTCGTGGAAGGCCGCCTCGATGATCTCGGCCTCGGTGTCGTCGAAGGAGTCCTCCGCATAGAAGACCACAGCCCGGACTCCGTCGCCGGGCAGCAGCGCATTGGCGGGGAAGATCATCACCAGCAGCGCGTTGTCGGTCGCGCCACCGCCCTCGAAGCCGACCAGCTCCAATTGCGCCTGCGCGAGTAGGCTTTCCAGCTCCTCCCGGCCGGGCGGATAGGACTGGAAGACGAACATCGAGTCGAAGAGTCTGCGCACGCCGGTGGCGCGGATGGCCGAGGTGAGCCGGTACTGATGGAATTCCATGAGTTCGACTCGGCGACGCTGGATTTCGGCGAGCAACTCCCGCCAGCTGGCGTCACCGCGCAGTTCGACCGCCACCGGAATGGTGTTGGCGAAGCAGCCCACGGCATGGTCCACCTCGTCGAGATCGGCGGGGCGGCCGGACACCACCTCACCGAATACCGCTGTCTCGGAACCGGTTACGTAGCGCAGGACATTGGCCCAGGCCAGCTGACAGATGACGCTGAAGGTGGTGCCGACTTCGGCGGCGAGAGCGGTGAGCCGCTCCACCACCTCGGCGTCGATGACGGCGGAGCGGCCGGTGGGCACGCCGCCGCCCTCGGGTACGCGATTCGGTGCGACCAGGCACGGCTGCACACCGTCGAGGTAACCCGCCCAGGCGGCCTCGGTGGCCTGTTCGCGATCCTGGGTCAGGCGCAGGAATTCGGCGAAGGTGTCCGGATTGCCCAGCGGCGCGGCGGTGCCGTCGGTGAGGTAGGCGGCGAAGATCTCCTGCGGCAGCAGCTGCCCGGACCAGCCGTCGGTGAGCAGATGATGCGAGGTCAGCACGAGCATGTGCACCCCGTCCGGCAGGTGCACCACGGTCGCCCGGGTGAGCGGGCCGCGCGAGAGGTCGAACTGTTCACCCTGATCGGCCAGCAGGAAATCCTGTAGTCGCTGATCGGCATCCGACCGGGTCGAGAAGTCCACCTCGCGCACCGGCACCCGTACGTGATCGGTGACGATCGCGTACGGCTGTCCGGCGTGCGATACCGAAATCGCCACGCGCAGATTGGGATAGCGGTTGATCACGGTATCCAGGGCGGCCGTCAGGCGCGGCAGCTCCAGTGCGCCGCGCACCGCGATCATGGTCTGCACATTGTAGAAATCCTTGCCACCGGAGCCGAGCGCGGTGAAGTACAGCCCCGCCTGCATGGGCGCGAGGGGATGGACGTCGGCGAACGCGCCGTAGAGCGTGTGCCAGCGGTCCAGGTCCAACTGCGTGACCTCGCGGGCCAGCACGTCACCGGGGGTGAAGCGGCGGCTGGAGTCATCGCGCACGGTCTTCGCGAAATCGCGGAGGCCGCCCGCCCACAGGTCGGCGAATTCGTGCACCTCGGCATCGGTGAGCACGCCCGCCGGGAAGCGGAAGGAGGCGCGCAGGGTGGCGCTGTCACCGTCGGTGACGGTCACGGTGTTCACATCCAGGACCGCCGCCGCCGGCATGGCGGGGTCGGCGTGACCACCCAGATAGCCGAATTCCGGTGCCGCAGCCCAGGTTTCGGCGGTGTCTGCGACCGCGAAGCGACCCATGTAGTTGAAGCTGAGCTGCGGTGCGGGCCGGTCTGCCAGCACGTTTGCGCCCCGCTCATCGATCCAGCGCAGCAGGCCCCAGCCGATACCGGAGTCCGGCACCGCCAGCAGCTGTTCCTTGACCGCCTTCACCGCATCGGTCACCTCGATCTCGACACCGCGCATGACATCCAGAGCGACCGGATAGGCGCTGGTGAACCAGCCGACGGTATTGGCCAGATCGGCTCCGGCGAACAGGGTTTCGACGCGGCCGTGCCGTTCCAGGGTGAGGGTGACGGTGCCGGTATCGCGGGCCCTGGCGCGCCGGAAGCGGTGCACCGCCACGGCCAGCGCCGCCACCTGGATATCGAGGAAGTCACAGCCGAACGCCTGCGCACCGGTGGTCATGAGGAAGCGGGTGTCCTCGGCGTCCAGTTCGGTGGTGACCTCGTGCAGGGTCGCGATGGTGTCCACCGCCGGGTCGAAGGCGCGCGAGCCCAGCAGCGGATCCTCGGTCTCGGCTACCGCTCGCCAGTACGGCAATTCGGCGGCGAGAGTGTCGCTTTCGGTATAGCGAAGCAGATTGGTGTTCCAGGTCTTGACCGAGGTTCCGGTCTCGGGATCGAGTGCGCCGTCCTGCCAGAGTGCACGCAGATCGTCGTGCAGGATGCGCCAGGAGACGCCGTCCACCACCAGGTGGTGGATGACCAGGAGCAGGCGGCCGACGGTGTGATCGGGGGTGCGCGCCCAGACCGCGCCGACCATGCGCCCGGCGGCGGGATCGAGTCCGCTCCCGGCGATGTGCAGCTGCTCTTGCAGCACCGAACCGGCGGTGAGATCCCAATCCCCACCGTCGATTTCGACTTCGACCAGCGCTACAGGCGGATACGCCTCGCCGATCTCCGGCACATAGTAGGCAATGGAACCACTCGTCGTCCCGGCATGCTTGTGGCCGGGATCCACCCCACCCGCGGGGATTCCGGTCGAAGGCGCGCCGGAATGACGGGGGAACAGCTCATCCTCGGGTGCGCTTCCGAGACGAGCGCGCAGTAGCGGGTGCCGGTCGAGTAGACCGTTCACCGCGGCGGTGAGACGTTCGGCGGTGGCGTCGGCCGGGGTCACCACGGTGGTGGCCTGGCTGTATCCGGTGTATTCGCCGACCTTTTCGACCAGCATGACGGCGATCGGGTTGAGCGGGATCCAGCCGGTGGCCGCGCCCGCGTCGATCAGGGCGGGTGCGGCGGTGTCGACAATGGGGGTGGCCGCGGCGGCGATGGCGGCGATGGTGCGGGCGTCGAACAGAGCGCTGGTGGTGATGGCCAGGCCGCGCTTCTTCAGGGCCGAGGCCATGCGGATGGCGGTGATGGAGTCGCCGCCCAGTGCCAGGAAGTCGTCGTCGGCGGCGAGGGTGACCTCATCGGTCAAGCCGAGGACCTGGCGAACCGCCTCGGCGACAAGGGTTTCCGGGCCGTCGCCGAGATCTCGGCCGCGACCGGTGCTGCCGCCGAGATCGGGCTCGGGGAGGGCGCGGCGGTCGAGCTTGCCGTTCGCGGTGAGCGGTAGGGCGGCCATGCGCACCAGGGCGGACGGAATCATGTACTCGGGCAGGCGTTCCGCCAGGTACGTGCGAATGCTCGCGGCGACGTCGGTCTCGGAGTCACTGGCGAACACCGAATTCGGCTCGGCGACGTAGTAGCCGACCAGTACCGAGTCATTGCCGCGCGGCAGCGCGACGGCGGCGGCCGAACCGATTCCGGGCATGCGGCGCAGCGTGGTGCCGATCTCGCCGAGTTCGATGCGATGACCGCGAATCTTGACCTGATCGTCCACGCGGCCCAGATATTCCAGGCGGCCGCGCGAATTCCAGCGCACGATATCGCCGGTGCGGTACATGCGCGCACCGGATTCCTGGGCGAACGGGCAGGCCACGAAGGTTCCCGCGCTCAGCCCCGGGCGGCGGTGATAGCCCCGGGCCAGCTGCACGCCACCCAGGTACAGCTCACCGGTGACGCCCGGCGGCACCCGGCGCAGCTGCTCGTCCAGGACGAAGACCGACGAATTCCATTCGGGCACACCGATGAGCGCCGAGCGGATCTCATCACCGCCACGGGCCCCCGCGAAGTCCTCGTGGGTGAGGTCCATGGCGGCCTCGGTCGGACCGTACAGGCCCAGGACGGTGCCGCCGAAGACCCGACTCGCCTCTTCGACGAGAGCGGGAGGCACGGATTCGCCACCGAGGTAGACGTACCGCATGGAGCGCAAGCGCTCCGGATCCGGCCCGGCATCGAGGAAGGCCCGGGTAACGCTCGGCACCAGGGACAGCTGAGTCACCCTGTGCCGGTCGATGATTCCCGCGAGCGCCGCCACATCGGCCTGCCACCACTCCGGATGCGGCAGCACCGTGGCCGAACCGGTGCACAGGGCGTTCACCAGCTCGAAGACCGAGACATCGAAGCCGATCGGAGCCTTCTGGAGAATGCGCTCCTCGCCGAAGCCGAGGTAATCGCGCATCCACTGCACATGATTGGCAATGGCGCGGTGATGAATGACCACACCCTTGGGACGGCCGGTGGTCCCGGAGGTGTACAGCAGGTACGCCGCATCCAGCGGATGAATGGGCCGAGCCAACTCCTCCGGGCGAATCGAACTCGTCTCGGCCGCAGCCAACTCGGCGCGGACGGCCGGATCCGCGAGATCCAGCAGCGGCAACCCCGTCGGCCCAGCAGCGTCCCCTGCCGCGAGGGCAGCGGACTCCCCCGACACGAGCGCAGCGGACTCCCCCGTCATCCCGGCATGTTCTTGGCCGGGATCCACACCATCAGTGGATGATCCGCGGCTGTGGATTCCGGCCAAAAGCGCGCCGGGATGACGGGGGGACACCGAGAAAACGGCGGAGACCATCAGGGTGAGTTCGGAGTCGGCGAGCATGTATTCGATGCGCTCGAGGGGGTAGCTGGGGTCGGCGGGGACGTAGACCGCGCCCGCGCGCAGGACGGCGGCGAAGAGGATGGGGAGCCATTCGCTGCGGTCGGCGTAGACACCGATGCGATCGCCGTTGCGGACGCCGCGAGCCAGGAGCATGCGGGTGAGTGCGTTGACGCGGGAGTCGAATTCGGCGTAGTCGAGTTCGGTGTCCTCGAAGATGACCGCGACTCGGTCCGGATGTTCGGCCGCGGAGGTGCGGATCATGGCGTCGACGGTGTCGGAGGTGATGGCGGGGCGGTCGCCGAAGGACCAGTCGTCCAGGCGGGCGCGGTCGGAGGCGGAGAGGGTTTCCAGGGAGCCCAGGGTCGCACCGGGGGTGGCCGCGGCCAGCACCTGATCGATGTACTCGTGCAGGCGGTCGATGGTGCCGCGGTCGAAAAGGTCTGTGCGGTAGGTGATCTGCACATCGGTGCGGTCACCGTGCATGAAGGTCTCGACGACCAGCGGCAGCAGTGCGCCGCCATTGTCGATGAGTTCCCAGCTGGTGGTCGCGCCCGGCAGCTGCGGGCCGTCGATCTTCTGATGCAGGAACAGCACCATGGTGTCGAAGAGTTTGGAGCCGACATGCCCGGTGGCGCTGTTGGCCGCGCGGACGATGCCCTCCTGCGGGAAATGCTTGTGCTTGAAGGCTTCGGTGGTGGTGGCGCGCACCTGATCCACCAGCTCGGCGAAGGTGCCCGCGCCCGCGCCGGTGAAGCGCAGCGGAATCATATTGGAGAGATTGCCGATCAGCAGTTCCTGACCGGACTCCTCGCGATTGGCCACCGTGGTGCCCACCACGATGTCGCGCTGACCGGTGAACTGGCGCAGCGCCAGGTAGTAGGCGGCCAGGAAGACCGCGAACGGGGTGCTGCGCAGGTCGGTGGAGAGGCGGCGCAGATTGGCGTCCGCGCGCACACCCAGCAGCCGGTCCAAGCGCTCGCCGCGCTCGCTGACGGTGACGGGCCGGCGATCGTAGGGCAGTTGGAGTTCGGGCACCTCACCGTCGAATTGGCTTGCCCAGAAATCCATTTCGGCGCGATGGTCGCCGTCGCGGTAGCGGTCCTGCTCCCATTCGGCGAAGTCGGCGACCTGTAGGCGCAGGGGTTCCACGGTGACGTCGCCGGTGCGGGCCTGGCGGTAGAAGTCCTCCACATCGCGGGAGACCGCGGGCAGGGTCATCCCGTCCCAGGCGATGTGCTGGATCACCAGCAGCACGACCAGACGGTGCGGGCGGGTGCGGACGAAGGTCACGCGCAGGGACGACTCCGAGGACAGATCGAAGGTCTCGTGCGCGGCGGACCGGGTCAGCTCCGCCAGCCGCCGGTCGATGTCGCGCGGGTCCGGCGCGGTCCTGCCCTCGGTCGAATCCCCGGCGAGTGCGTCCAGGCCGCTGCCGAGCGCATCCCGCGCGGTGCGAACTTGCGCGGGCTGCTCGTCGACATCCGCTGTCGTGAGGTCGATTTCGGTCAGCCGGGGCGGCAGGTCGTCGTGAATGCGCTGATAGGGGTCGCCCTGCTCGTCATTGTGGTACGTGGTGCGCAGTACCTCGTGCCGCTGGACCAGCGCCAGGAAGGCGCGGCGCAGCGCCTCCCGATCCACCTCACCGTCGAAAGTCAGTGCCAGGCAGAGGTTGTAGGCGGCGCTGTCCGGGGCGATCTGCTGATGCGCCCACACGTAGCGCTGTCCGAAGGACAGGGCGGCGCGGGTGCGGTCCCGGCGCACCGGGACCGCGGGTGCGGCCGCCAAGCCGGCGGTGGCGAGGCGGGCTGCCATTGCTGCCTGTAGGTCTTCCAGCGACTTCATCAGGTGAGAACCAATCCTTGTACTTCGACGAACCCTTGCGCCGGAGCGGATTCCGGCGCGGCGAACCGATCAGCGCGCGGCGACCGGCTCCGGATTCGGGATCTCGGCGAGCTCGAGCAGAATGCGGGACACCTGGTCCAGCCGGTCCGGGGTGGGCTCCCCGGCCAGCAGCGCGGTGCAGATACCGCGCACGGTGCGGCCCTCCAGCACGGCGGTGACGCCGAACCGGTCCAGGGCGAGCAGGCCGCGCAGTTTGGCGGTGAGGGTGGTGGCGAGAATCGAGTTGCCGCCGACCTCGAAGAAATCCGTTGCCACACCGAGCTTCTCGATACCGAGCACGGTGGCGGCGATGTACTCCACCGCGGCTTCGAGGGCGGTCGCCGGGGCGACGTAGGTGTCCGGGGCGGCATCGTCACCGGCGGCAACCATACGGCGGATGGCGGCGCGATCCAGTTTGCCGTTGCCGGTCAACGGGATCGCGGCGACGAGTTCGAGGATCTCGGGAACCATGTGCGCGGGCAGCAGGTCTCGCACGCCGGTGAGTATCACCTCGGCGGAGATCGCGTCCTCGGCTGCGGCGACCGCGGCCAGGCGACCCGAATCAGTCACCAGCGCAACGGCTTCGCGAATGCCCGGCTGTGCGGCCAGCGCGGATTCGACCTCGCCGAGTTCCACGCGGAAACCGCGGATCTTCACCTGATGGTCGGCGCGGCCCAGGAAGTCCAGGGTGCCGTCGGGCAGGTAGCGGGCCATATCACCGGTGCGGTACCAGCGGATGCCGTCCACGGTGACGAAGCGGTCGGCGGTGCGCTCGGGATCGCCGCGGTAGCCGTCGGCGACGCTGACGCCGCCGATCCACAGCTCACCCGGCACCCAGTCCGGGCAGTCCTCGCCGCGCGAATTCACCACGCGGCAGCGCACATTCGCCATCGGCGTGCCGTAGGGGACATTCGCCCACTCGGCCGGATAGTTGTCGGTGATCTCGCAGACGGTGGAGTGGATGGCGGTTTCGGTGGTGCCGCCCAGGCCCGCGAAGCGCACGCCGGGGACGAGTTCGCGGAAGCGATGGCCCTGTGCGGATTTCACCCGGTCACCGCCGGTGATGACCACGCGAACGGTGCGCAGCTGCTCGGCGGTGGCGGTGTCCAGCAGCATGGTGATCAGGCCGGGGGCACAGTTCACCACCGTCACACCGGTTTCCGCGATCAGCCGGGACCAGGCCACCGCATCGCGTTCGATACCCGCCTCGACCGCGACCACCGCGCCGCCCAGGGAGAGCGGGGCGAAGATATCGAAGACCGACAGGTCGAACTCCAGCGCCGACAGCCCGATGGTGTGATCGTCCGCGCCCAGATCGAAGTGGGTGATGATGGCGTCGATGGTGTGCGCCGCCGCACGATGACTCACCTCCACGCCCTTGGGCTCACCGGTCGAACCGGAGGTGAACAGCACATAGGCCACCGAATCGGCGGGCGCGATATGCGGTGCCGCCAGCCGCTCCCCCGCGACGGCCTCGGCCAGCGGCAGCGCGGTGACCCGTACGGGCAGCTCCACCGGAGCGTCCACCAGCACCACCCGCGCACCGCCGCGCTCCAGAATGCGATCGCGGCGCGCCCGCGGCTGTTCGGTGCTGATCGGCAGGTAGGTCGCGCCCGCCGCGAGCACACCCAGGACCGCCGGAATCTGCCTATGCCCCTTGGGAATCATGACCGCGACGGTGTCGCCCGGGCGTACTCCCGCGTCGACCAGCGCGCGGCCGACAGCCAGCGCCTGCCCGGCCAGTTCGCCATATGTGCTGCCGGACCCGAACGCGGGAGACCACCCCTCGTCATCCCGGCATGCTTGCGGCCGGGATTCACACGGGCTGTCCTGCGACGGGTCGCTATGGATCCCGGCCGACAGCGCACCGGGATGACGGGGCTGGGACGTGACACCGTCCTCGGTGCGTTCGCCATCGCTCCACAAGCGCAGGGCGGGCCGATCGGGATGGCGGCCGGCCAGGGCGAAGAAGGCTTCGTGCAGGGTGCGGGGGCCGCCGAGTTCGAGGTCGGTGGCATTGACGGCCGCGCGGACGGCGCGCTGGGACGGCGGCAGGTCGATGGTGAGATCGGCGTGCCAATCCGCGCCTTCGGCCACCAATTCGTCCAGGAGAGACCGAAATTCGGTGAACATGGCCTCGGCGACGCCTTCGGGAAGGGCGTCGCGGCGCAGGTCCCAGTTCACCAGGAGGCCGCCGTTGAGCTCGACGACCTGGGCGTCCAGGTCCACCTGCGGACCCTGGGAGATGATCCACACCGGAGAGCCGAACACGCTCAGTACGCGTTCGGAGAAGAGTTCGCCCAGGTCCAGACCCGAGGTGAAGACCACCGACGGGGTGACCGGCGCACCGTGCAGGCGGCCCAGATCGCGCAGTACATCCAGGCCCTCGTAGACCGAATGCGCGGCGCAGGTGTGCAATTCGCGTTGCAGGCGCTTGGCGCGCTCCACCATGGATTCGCGGCGGGTGGCGTCCACGTCGACCAGCACCGAATTGGTGAAGTCGCCGACCACGCGGTCGATATCGTCGTGCAGCGGTTCCCGGTTGAACAGCGGGACGTTCAGCAGGAAGCGCTGCCGAGCGGACCAGCGGGCAATGGTCTCGGAGAAGACCGTGGCGAGGGTGACCGCGGGGGTGACACCGTGGCTGTGCGCAATCTGGTTCAGGCGCTGACGCGCGGCCGGATCGAACCAATGATGCAGGCGCACACTACGACTCGGGTCGCGGCGCTCGGTCTCGGGCAGCACCGGCAGCGCCGGGATACCGGGCAGGTCGCCCAGGCGGGCCGCCCACCAGTCGCGATCGGCCGAATTGTCCGGGGCCGCCTGCTCTTTCGCGGCCAGGTAGGCGCGGAAGGTGTAGGCCGGGGAATCGGTGAGGTCGGCATCGGTCGCGTAGAGCGTGGCCAGATCCTCCAGAATGCGGCGGTAGCTCTGCGCGTCGGCAGCGAGCATATCCACATCCACGTGCAGGCGATGACCGCCGCCCGATAGCAGCGACAGCGCGATGTCGATGACCTGTCCGGCCGCCACATCCATGCGCTGATGGCTCTTGGCCTGGCGCAGGCGTTCCAGCTCGGCGGCCTCGGAATCGGCGTTCAGGGTGAGCGTTTCGAAGACCGGGCGCTGCGGTTCGGGCAGGGTCTGCTGGGTGCCGCTGTCGGTGAAGCGGGCGCGCAGCTGCTCATGCCGGTGCACCAGGCGGGTGACCGCGCGGCGCAGGCGTTCGGGATCCAGGCCGTTCCCGTCGAATTCGACGTACAGGTGCGCGGCGACGCCGCCGAGGGCCTGATCCTGGCGACGGCCCATCCAGTAGGCGTGCTGCATGGTGGCGAGGCCGAATTCGTCACCGGGGGTCCCGGATTCGGTGCGGCCACGGTCGGTGCTCGCGGGAGTTCCGCTGTCCGAGGCGTTTCCGGCTGCCGGTTCCGCGGCGGCCTCGATACGGCCCGCGAGCAGCAGGGCGGTCCAGGCGGTCAGGGTGGGCTCCAGGGCGAGGGCGGAGCTGCGGACCTCATAGCCCTGCTTGCGCCAGGCGGCGGAGAGCTGCATGAGCTTCATGGAGTGCATGCCGAGGCTGACGAGATCGTCGCCGTCACCGATCGATTCGGGGGCGACGTCCAGCGCCGCCGCCACGAGTGCGCGAATCCCAGCCTTGTCGAGCATCGAACTCCTCATCCTGCGAACGGGCCGCCTCCTGTCGAGGCACCAAAGGTAGGCTTGCCTAACTTAACCAGGATGTTAGCCCATGCTTACTCGCACGGTGAAGGGGTGTGGTTTGGCTAACCTAAATATATGAGCAAAGCGCTCTGACAAGGGAATACGCCGAATGGGGTCCACGGAAATTACTCCGTGAACCCCGATCGACTACTCCCGACGGTTCGTTCAGACCCCCGCGAATTCGCTCAGCACCGCCGCCCAGCGCTCAGCGCGCGCATCCACCGCCAGACCGTCCAGCACGGCCGTATTCACATCGAATTGCGCCACCAGTGAGGGGCGGCCGTCCCGCGGCACCACCGCGGTGGTGATATCCACGCTGAAGCGCAGCGGCAGATCCGGGTGCGCGGCCACACCGAACTCACCGGTGAACTCGGCCAGCGGCGTGGGCGACCAAGGGCCGGTGCCGAATTGGAGCACATCGAAACGGCCCAGGTGATTGATGCGCAATTGACCGCGCGCGGCGAAGGTGCGCTCGGACAGATCCGGTGCGCCCCCGCCGGACGGCTCGGCATCGGCAGTCCACGTCGCCGCCGAGCCCGGCACCAGGACCGTCTCCTCGACGGTGAACCAGCCGACCCGCCGGGAATCGTCGTCATCCGGGCGTCCGTGTGATTCGCGGGTGATGGCGACGCGGCCACCGGCATCGGCGATATCGGGGAAGGTGCGGGCGCAGGCCAGAATCAGTGCGTCCTCCAGCGGGACGGACGCCCGCGCGCAGACGGCCAGCAGCTGTTCGGTGCAGTCCGGGCCCAGCTCCACCACGCGCCGGGTGAGCTTGCCCGCGCGATCCCGGGCCGGATCGGTGAGTTCGCCGGCCAGGGGTGTGCCGAGGATGTCCGATCCCGAAGTGGTTGTCGCCGTGTCTGTTTCACCGTAGTGCTGTTCGTTCAGCGGCGCGTGACCCTGTTCGAGACGGCGGAGGTCGTCGACCAGGATCAGCCAGGACACCACATCCACCGCCAGGTGATGGATGGACAGCAGGAGCCGCGGCTGTGGGCCGGACAGGAGGGTGGCGGCCAGCATCAGGCCCGCCTCCGGATCCAAACGGGCCACGGTATCGGTCAGATATGTCGCGGGCGAGCCGGTTCCGTCCGCCTGGTGCAGCCACATCGGATGCGGGGGCAGTTCCTCCACCCGTAGGGCGGGCGCACCGTCCGGGTCCGTGATCAGACGTGAGCGCAGCGTCGGGTGGGCGGTGGCCAGGGCGGAGATGCGTTCCGCGACAGCCGATGTCGTCGCGCCCACGGGGAGGGAAAGCACCTGGGACTGCGCCAGGTGGCGGTAATCGCCATTGCCGATGATCTCGCGGGCGAGCGCGGTGAGCGGGAGCAGCGTACCGGCGGCGGTGACGTCCGCCTCGGCCCACTTCTCCCCCGCCGCGGCGAGTTCGTCCAGGCGAGCGGCGAGCTCACGAAGGTCACCGGCGGCCAGCACATCTCGGGCCGCGACGGGGAAACCCGTTCCGCGCAAACGGGATACGAGATCGATCACTCCGATGCTGTCGATACCCAGATCGACCAGACTGTCGGTGATCGCCGGACCGGTACCCGATGCGCCCAGGGCCGAGATGACAGCCAGCAGGGTGCGCTCGGTGTCGGTCGCGGGCTCGCTGCCGCCGGAGCCGAGCACCGGGGCGGTGAGCAGGGCGGTGGCGGCCTGCACATCCAGTTTGTCGTTGCGGTTCAACGGAATCTCGGACACCGCGACGATGCGGGTGGGCACCAGGAAGCGCGGCAGGCGCTGCGCCAGGGCCAGGCGCAAGCGCGGCACCGGTACGGCGCTCACGACCAGCGCGCCCAGACGGGTGCGGCCACCGTCGGTGTAGGCGAGCACCGCGGCGTGTTCGACACCGTCGAGTTCGCGCAGCACCACGGCGGCCTCATCGGGTTCCACGCGATAGCCGTTGATCTTGACCTGGCTGTCGATACGACCCTCGTAGACGACCGTGCCGTCGGTGGCGCGGCGCACCAGATCGCCGGTGCGATAACGCCTTCCGGCCGGACCTGCTACGAAGGCCGCGGCGGTGGTGGCGGGGCGGTTCAGGTAACCCAGGGCCAACTGCGGGCCCGACAGGTACAGCTCACCCAACCCGCCCGGGGGCACCGGACGCAGGCGGTGATCGAGAATCTCCGCGGTCATCCGGTCGAAGGTGCGGCCGATGGTCGGCGAATCATGGTCGTGCACATCGGCCATGAGGGCTTCGACGGTCGCCTCGGTCGGGCCGTAGAAGTTGATGACGCGGGTATCGGGCAGCGCGCCCAAGCGCTTCCAGGTATCCGGATCGATGGCCTCACCGCCCAGCGCGAGCACCGCGAGCGGGCAGTGCTCCACACCATCGCGCTCGGTGAAGAGGCCGAAGGCTATGAGGCGCGGCAACATCGACGGTGAGGTGTCGAAGATGTCGATCCCGTGCCGGGTGATGGCCCCGGCGATCTGCTCGGCATCCGTGCGCACCTGCTCCCCCAGCATCACCACGGTATGCCCGCTCAACAGGGCCACGGTCGGCTGCCAGGCGGCATCGAACCCGGTCGACCAACCGTGCCCGATCCGCAAGCGCCGTCCGAGCCGCGCGACCGCAGGGGCGAAGATGCGCCGCTCATGATTGGCCCAGTGACTCAGCAGCGCACCGTGCGGCACCACCACACCCTTCGGACGACCCGTGGTGCCCGAGGTGAAGATGACATAGAACGGCGTCACCGCGGCCGGGGCCGGAATTCTGCCTGGAACAGCCGAATTCACCACGGACAGTGTGTCTTCCGAGCCGACGCTCCGAGCCCGCGCGGCGCGGGACTCGATGATCGTGGAGGGCGGCCGCGCGCCCGGCACGCCGTGGAGCCCGCCGATCAGCCGCAGTTCACCGGTGCCGCTGGGGATTCCGTGCGCGAATTCCACACCCTGTGCGCGGACCTGCACCAGCACCTCCGACAGATCCTCGGCACCGAGCACCAGGCGGGCACCGGAGGTCTCCAGGAGATACGCGAGACGATCGGCCGGGGTGCCGGGATCGACGTGCACGCAAACGCCACCGGCATGCGCGATGGCGAAGGGTGCGTGCAGCACTCGGCGATCACGCGGGAGCACAACGGCCACCGCATCACCGGGGCGCACTCCACTCGCCCGCAGTCGTGCGGCGAGAGTCTCCACCGCCGCACCGAATTCGGCGAAGGACTGCTCGCCCTCGGCATCGATCACCGCGACGCCGCCACCCGCGCGGGCCGCCGCGTCCAGCAGGACATCCGACACCGGGGCGCTGTCCGCGTCGGCGGTCGCGAGGACAGGAGGGTACGCGTCCTCGGCAAAGACATGGCCTGTCATTCCGGCGTGCTTTTGGCCGGAATCCACTGCGTTCGGCGGGAGTTCACCGGGTGTGGATCCCGGCCAAATACCTGCCGGGATGACGGGGATGGCGGTCGACTCGGCGATGGTCGCGGTGGGGTGGTCTGCGGTCAGGGTGGTGGGTTCGTCGTGGAGGAGGACCGAGACCGATGCGGCGGTGGGCGCTTCGAGCAGGCGCTGGACCACGGCGAGCATGCGGCTGGCGAGGCGGTCGGGGTGGAAGCGGGAGGCCAGGTCGGGGCGGATTTCCACACGGGTGATGAGTTCGCCGTGTTCGAGGACGGGGACCACGGCGATCGGGTAGTGGCTGGGGGAATCGACGCGGCGCGGGAGGAGGCGGGCACCGTGACCCATGGGCATATCGGCGGTGACCGCGCCGAGGGGGGTGTTCTCGAAGACCAGGAGGGTGTCGAAGAGTTGGTGCCCGCCGGTGTGGCGGGTGATCTCCGCTATGCCTACGTATTCGTGGGAGCGGAGTTGGGCCACCTCGCGTTGCAGGGCGGTGCCGATATCGGCGGGGGCGCGGTCGTCCAGGCGGACCCGGACGGGAATGGTGGTGACGAGCGCGCCCACCAGGCGTTCGGCATTGGGGAGGGAGGCGTCACGGCCGGAGGTGGTTTGGCCGAAGACCACGTCGTCGCGGCCGGTGAGGCCGGAAAGGACTCGGGCCCAGGCCATTTGGAGCACCGTATTGAGGGTCAGGCCCCGGCTGCGGGCCCACGCGGTGACGCGCTCGGTGGCCTCGCGGTCGAGGCGGGCCTCACCCAGCACCGGGATATCGGCGGGGGCGGGGGCGGCGAGCATGGACATGGGGGCCAGACCGTCCAGCGCCCGCTTCCACGCGTCGAGGGAGGCGGCGGTATCGCGGCTCGCCAACCAGGCGGCGTGTTCGCGCAGCGCCGGGGCGGGCGGCAGACTTGCACCCGAACCGCTGTGCAGGGCAATGAGATCCGTGAACAGCAGGGGAATCGACCAGCCGTCGATAATGATGTGGTGGGCGGTGCAGACCAGCTCGTACGCGCCCTCGGCCACACGGGCGGCGGTGACACGGAACAGCGGACCGCGATCAAGATCCAGGCGGCGGCGGCCCTCATCCCAATACAGTTGCCGCGCGGCGGCTTCCGGATCCGCGGCGGTGCGCAGATCCAGTTCGCGCCAGCCGATCGCGCCGCCGGTGGTGGTGACCAGCACCGGATGCGGCAGGCCGTCGGTCACGACCGCGCCGCCCAGGTGCGGGTAGCGCTCCAGCAGGCCGTCGAAAGCCGTTCGCAGCGTGGACAGTTCGGTCAAACCTTCGATACGGACCGCGAAGGTGACCAGATACGGGTCGACCGCGCCGGAGGCGACGCTGACCGAATACAGGCCGCGCTGTAGCGGAGACAGTGCGACGACATCGAGAATCTCCACGCTCACCGGGCAGCGAGCTTTCCAGCCAGGGCGTTCAACGCGCCCGCGTCCAGTCCGGAGGCGGCCATGGGGGCGACCGCGGCGGCGGGCTCGGCTGTCGCCGAACCACTTTCGGAGGTGAGGTGCGCGGCCATCTCATGGACGGCGGGAAACTCGAACACCTTCTGTACATCCAGGATGTGCCCCTGTTCGGCGAGTACGGTGACGAAGCGCAGCGCGGCCACGCTGTCACCGCCGAGTGCGAAGAAGTTGTCCTCCCGGCCGACCTCGTCCTGCTCGTCCAAGTCCAGGATCTCGCGCAGGGCGGCGGCAATAGCTCGCTCCGCATCGGTCCGCGGCGGGCCGCCGAGACCGGAGATGGCGAACGGGTCCAGGTCCAGGGAATCGTCGCCCGAGACGAACCAGCCGCACGGCATCACCTCGACGGCGTCCGGCACGGAATCCGGTGCGGTCGACCAGGATTCAAGGGTCTGTACCAGGTGACGCGCGAAGGCGTCCACCGCGTGCCGGCGGGACAGCTCCTCGGCCAGATCGACGGTCACGGTCCAACCGCGCTCGGTCACCACCGCGTCGACGATCAGGTCCACGCCGTGCGGGCGGGCGAGCGCCCGGGCGATCTCACGCACCGTGCCACCCTCCACGGCGAACTCCAGCACACCGGCGCGCACCCCGGCGAGCACCTGGAACAGGCCACCCCGGGCCGCGCCGCCCGGCCCGCGCAGCTGATGGGTGAGCCGCTCGATCCGGGTGCCGGTATGCGCACGAGCCTGGGCCAGCAGTGCGGCGGCCGCGGCGACCGACTCCCCCGGCGCACTACCGCGTGGCGTATCCACCCACAGCACGAGATAATTCGCGAAATTGCCGAGGACCGTCCCGGCGGCTTCGGTCCGCGCCGCGTCGGCGATCCCGATCGGCACATCCTCCCCCGCGCCGAGTTCCCGCAGCGCTCCGGCCACCAGCGCGGTCAGCACGGCGGCAGGGTCGACAGTGGGTGCGGCGACCGACCCGACACCCTTCGCCCCACCGGTTGCCATTGATTCCGCAGCCACGTCCGCGGCAGCCGGTGGCGCGGCAGCTACGGGGGTGGACGCCGATCCGGCGCGCACGGCGCTGTATCGCGAGATCGCCGCCGTCAGTGCGGCAATGGCGTCGGCGGGCAGTTCGACGACGGCGCGGGCGCTGCGCGGGGTGGCCGGGCGGGGACCGGTCAGGAACAGTTGGTCGGGCAGGCCCGCCAAGCGCTCGGTCCAGTAGGTCAGCGAATCATCCGCTGCCGCCAAGGCTTTCACCTGGGCGGCGGTGAAGTCGCGGTATTGCGCGGCAGCGGCGATCGGGCCGTTCGAGCAGAGCTGGGTCGCCAGCAGATCCACCGTGCGGTCGTCGGCCGCGATCGGATGCGCGGCGAGCGAGAGCACCGCGCGGTCAGCCAGGCGATACACCCGAATCCGGATCGGGTGCTCGCATACCAGATCGAAGGTGTGACCGGCATCGGTCATGAGCGCGGGAGCCAGTGCGGCTTCGCTGATTTCGGCACTCGCGGCCGCGGTCGCCGGTGCGGCCTCGACCCGCTGGTAAGGGACTCGCCGGTCATCCGGATAGACCGCACGCAGGACCTCGTGCGCGGCGAGCACTTCGGCCGCGCGCGCCACCACACCGTCGGCCAGTGCGACCGGAATCTCCAGCGCCAGAAACACATTGGCGGGCGCGGTGCGCGCCAACCGTTCCGGCAGCAACGCCGCCTGCTGCGCCGGGGAGAGCGGGAGTCCGCGATCGGATCGTGCTGGCGCGGTGTGGGTTTCGAGAGTCATGAGGTGAGGTCCTTCCTGCTACCGGCTGCTAGCTACCGGCGATATTCGCGAACGCCGGGTCCAGCTTTTCCAGCACGTACGGCACCGACAGCGCGGTCGGCTGATTGATGGCATTGATGGCGACCACATCCACGAACGAGATACCGCCGTGCCGGACCGCCGGGAGATCGTTGTAGCCGGGCAGCTCCTTGAACTTCGCCTCCAGACTGGGCATCGCGCCGCAGACCAGCAGGTCGGAGGTCAAGTCGCTCAGGCGTTCCGGGGACAGGGCCAGGCGACCGCCGGACGGGGCCTCCTTGACGATGTTCGCGGGAATGGTCATACCCAGGCGGGTGAAGACCTCGGCGGAGCCGTCCTTGGGATCGGCCAGCACCATCAACTGCGCGGGACCGGTCAGCATGCAGGTCAGGAAGGTCTTGCCCTTCAAGCCCGGATGTCTCACGCCCACCGCGTCGATCTTCCCGTCGACATCGGCGATGACCTTGGCCGCCTCGGACTCCTTGCGCAGCACCCTGCCCAGCGCGGTCACCTGGTCCTGCCAGGAGTCGATCTGCGTGCTGGACAGCGAATCGATGGTGGGGGCCAGCTTGGACAGCTTGTCGTACATGGTGCGATCGGCCATGAAGGCCGGGGCCAGAATCAGATCCGGTTCCAAGGCCGCGATCTGCTCCACATAGTCGCCGGTGGCCTCGATGCGCTTGGCGGAGTCCGGAATCGCGGGCTCCCACGGCACCTTGGTGGTCGCGGTCAGACCGGGCACCAGATAGCCGACCGGCGTCACGCCCAGCGCCAGCGCGGCATCGAACCACTGCGGGCCGAGCGT
The DNA here is from genome assembly GCF_001625085.1 of Nocardia acidivorans NBRC 108247. Lineage (GTDB taxonomy): Bacteria > Actinomycetota > Actinomycetes > Mycobacteriales > Mycobacteriaceae > Nocardia > Nocardia acidivorans. The sequence goes on along the minus strand of NZ_BDAW01000041.1, from coordinate 57,909 downwards.
CACCACGCGCTTGGGGGTGCGGTCGATGGTGGTCTCGCCCATGACGTGCTTGATCGTCACCGTGCCGGAGCCGTCGCCGTCACCGTCGCTCGAACCGCAGGCGGCGGTACCGACCACCAAACCCAGTGCCAGCAGGCCCAATCCGGCTCTGCGCCACAGTCCTCGGGTATTCACTCGTGTTGCTCCTCGTCTCGGGCGGTCGCTTCCAGCACCGCGGCCAAACCGTGGACCGCGGGGGTGTCGAAGACCGCGCGCACATCGATCTCGAATCCGAATTCGGCGCGAATCCGCGCGACCAGGTGATTGGCCAGCAGCGAATGGCCGCCGAGTTCGAAGAAGGAGTCGTCCGCGCCGATGCGGTCACGTCCGAACAGCTCGCCGTACAGGGCGGCGAGGCGAATCTCGGCCGCTGTCACCGGTTCCCGGTAGGGACGGGCGGTCAGGCATACCGGTTCGGGCAGGGCGCGGCGGTCCAGCTTGCCGTGCTCGGTCAACGGGATGGCGTCGATGATCGCGTAGGCGGCGGGGACCATGTATTCGGGAAGTCCGGCCGCCGCATGCGCGCGGATCGTATCCAGTTCCGGCACGGTGGATTCGGGCACCAGGTAGGCGGCCAGCAGCGGGCCGCTCACCGCATCGCCCACCACGGTGACCACGCAATCGCGGATCAGCGGATGCGTACTGAGCGCGGCCTGCACCTCACCCGGTTCGATACGGTACCCGCGCACTTTGACCTGCTCATCGGCGCGGCCGACGAATTCGACCGCGCCCGTGAGATCGCGGCGGGCCAGATCCCCGGTGCGGTACAGGCGCGCACCCGGGGTGAACGGATCGGCGACGAAGCGCTCGGCCGTGGCCGGGGCGCGATCCAGGTAGCCGCGCGCCAATTGTGTTCCACCCAGATAGATTTCACCGATCACGCCCGGCGGAACCGGTCGCAGGCGCTCATCGAGCAGGTACAGGTCCACATTGCGATTCGGGTGGCCGATCGGCACGATGCGATTGCCCTGCGGGCCCGCCACCGGCATATGCGTCGCGCTGACCACGGCCTCGGTCGGGCCATAGTGATTGCGCAGCTCGGCGTCGAGCACACCGGTGAAGCGGTCGGCGATCTCACCGGGCAGCGCCTCACCGCCCACGGGCACCAAACGCACGGTGCGCCACTCACTCACCTGCGGCAGCGACAGGAAGGTGCGCAGCAGGGAGGGCACCATATGCAGCACCGTCACGCCGTAGCGGGTCACCAGATCCGCGATGTACGCCAGATCGGTGAAGCCGCGCGGGCGCGGAATGATCAGGCGCGCACCGAGGGTCAGGGTCACGAAGACGTCCAGCAGGGAGGCGTCGAAGCTCACCGAGGACGCCTGCAACAGCCGATCCTCGGCGGTCATCCCGCACTGCGCCCGGAAACCGAGCAGATGATCGGCGATCGCGGCGTGCTCGACCGGAACACCCTTGGGGCGACCGGTCGAACCGGAGGTGTAGATGACATAGGCCAGATTGCCCGGCCGGAGCGGGCGCAACCGATCCGCATCGGACGGATCATGTTCCGGCGCAGTGGAAGCCAGTGCCTCCGCGGTCTCCAACTCGACTCGCCCCAGTACCAGGCGCGGACGGGCGTCAGCGATCAGATAGTCGATGCGGTCGTCCGGATAGGCCGGATCGATCGGCAGATACGCCGCCCCGGACTTGAGCACCGCCAGCACCGCGATCACGAACTCCACCGAGTTCGACAGCCGCAGCGCCACGACGTCCTCGCTGCCGAGGCCCTGCCCGATCAGCCGGTGCGCCAACCGATTAGCGCGCCGATTCAGCCCGTCGTAGGTCAACTCGACCTCGGGGAGCGTCACGTCGCCGACCCGCTGCGCGGGAGACACGAGGGCCGTCGCCCGCGGCGCGGTCAGCACCCGCTCCTCGAACAACGCCACCACCGTGGTCGCCGGGGTGGGCACCCGCTGACCACGCGAAAGTTCCAGCAGGCGAGCGTGCTCGGCCGCACCCAGCAGATCCAGCTCGCCGATACGCCGCTCCGGCATGGCCGTGCCAGCGGTCAGCAATCGCAGGTAGTGGGTGAGCAGCTGCTCGACCAGTTCGGATGCGAAGCGCCCGGCGTGATACACGGCCTCCACGTACGCCCCCGCACTGTCACGAACGACGGTGAACCGCAGCGGTACTCGCGGTGCGGGACTACCGAGCTCCACACGCGCCGCCGTCACCCCGTCGAACACCGGACCCACCGGCGCGATGCGCACCCCGAAACCGAGCCGAACCATCTGATCCAGCCCATCGCGATCCCCGGTCCGCTCCGGATTGACCGCGGCCACCACCCGGTCGATGCCCACCGTCCGATGCGCATGCGCCCGATCCCGGGAATCCCGCACAGCGGCAACCAATTCAGCGAAGGTCAGCCGATCATCGAGCGCAGCCCGCAGCAGCACGGTATTACCCAGGTAGCCGATCGGCGCACCCTGCCGATCCGGCAGCGACTCCCCCTCGCGCATCGAAACCGGCACGGACACAAGAAACTCGGCAGCCCCGGTGTACCGCCCCATCAGCACCTCGAAGGCCGCCAACAACACCGACTCGGCGACAGCGCATCCACCCACAGGCGGCGGCGACAGCCCCTCGTCGGGTGGTTCGATGAGACCCGATCGGAGCGCGAAATCCGCCACAGCCGACAACAATTCGGCAGGCAACTCACGCACCACGCGCCGCGCCGGGGCGTGCCCGGGGACGACAGTGGCGTGGCCGGGGAGTTCGAGCGGCTCCGGCAGCGGCGACAATTCCGCGCGCCAGAATTCGACGCCCGCGTCATCCCTGTCGACCGGGGGCAGTCCTCGATCATCGGAACGTGGCGGCGACTGCGCACCGGTAGCGGGCGAATCGGCAGCGTCGATGATCGGGGCATCCGCGGGCGTACCGCGCGACGCGGCGGCTCTCGCGTTCCCAGCGCCCGAAGGCGGCGCGATGGCGGCGGAGTTCGATGGGCGGGCAACCAGATCGGCGTATCGGAGTGCGGGGCCGGTGGGGAGGTGGCCGTTGTAGGCGGCGGAGAGGTCGCGGGAGAAGATCTCCCAGGACTCGTCATCCCAGCAGAGCGCATGGGCCACCAGGATCAGTGCACATTCATCCACACCCGTGTGGATCAAGGCGAATCGAATCGGCGGTGCGGCCGTGGGGTCGAACGGCGCACCGAGAATGCGGCGGATCAGCACCTCGGCCCGGCGGGTTCGGCTCGCCGCCGAAAGATCCGCGAGATCGTGCTCTTGCCAAGCACATTCGACCTGGGCGAGCACCGACTGGAACGGCTCACCGTCCGCACCGACGCCATAGACGGTGCGCAGAATGTCGTGCCGTGCGACCACCTCGCCCACCGCCGCGCGCAAGAGCGCGGCGTCCAGGTCGCCGGTCAGCCGATAGGCGATGCCGACATTCAGGTCGACATTCGACGGATCGCGCTGCTGGAGGAACCAGGCGCGCCGCTGTCCGGGAGACAGGGGTCGGCGAGCGCCTGAAACGAGATCGCTCACGCGAACCCGATTGACTGAATTCACCTCGGCCGCAGCGCCGTCGACGGCATCGCGATCGGCCGCGATCCTCTCGGCGGCAGCGCCATCGGCCGCGATCCCCTCGGCGGCAGCGCCATCGGCCGCGATCCCCTCGGGTGCGGTGGGCATGACACCGACTCTCATTCGGGTGAGTCGGTGAGGTAGCCGCCGCGTACGAAGAATTCGGCGCCGTCGTGTTCGATGCCGTCGGCGGTGCGGACGCGGGTGATCACCAGGGCGTGGTTGTTGCCGCGCACCGGGTTCGGGCCGCAGACGACCGCGCCACCGCCCTCCTGGACGATGACCCGGCCCGCGGTGCCGCCGTAGCGGGCCTCGGAGATGGTGGCGGACAGGATTTCAATGCGCTCACCGCGGTAGTGCGAGAAGGCGCGGGGGTAGGGCTCGGAGAGGGCGCGCACGAAACGCTCCAGATCCACCGCGTCCCAAGAGAAGTCGATGCGGCTGTCCCGATCGGAACGCTTGTGGAAGTAGGTGCGGTCGGCCTTGTTCTGCGGCTTCCACTGCGCGGTGCCGTCGGTCAGCGCCGCGAGCGCCTCGTGCACGGCACCGGGAATCAATTCCATTCCGGCCAGCACGAGTTCGGTGCCGGTGGCTCCGGCGGGGATGGGCAGCTTGTGCTGAACCAGGATGTCGCCGGTGTCGAGCTGCTCGTCCATCCGGTGCACGGTGAGGCCGAATTCCTCACTGCCGCTGATCAATGCCCACAGCACCGGGGAGAAGCCGGTGAACTTGGGCAGCAGCGAATCGTGCAGGTTGAGCGTGCCGAACGGCGGCAGCTTGTACAGCTCCGGCGGCATCCAGGTGTACCAGCTGTTCACCACGATCACATCGGGTTCGGCGCGCTTGACCAGATCGATGGTCTCGGCGTCGGCGCGCTCGGTGAGGTGCACGGGAATACCGTGTTCGCGGGCCAGTTCCTCGACCGAATCGTTCCAGATCGCCTTATAGGACGACTCGCTGGCCGGATGGGTGACCGCGAGCACCACCTCGTGCTCGGAATCGATCAGGGCCGCAAGGGTTTTGCGCCCCCACGTCTGGAAGCCGAACGACACGATACGCATGGAACCGAACCTCATCTCTCTAAGTAAGGCTAGCCTAGCCTATTGTCCGGCTCGCGCGTGTTCCACCCTCCCCGCCGCAACCCGATCGGCAACTTCCGAGCCATCGACCGCGGGCCGCAGCACCCGATCCGAGAGTTCGCCCAGGCAGCTGAGATTCGGGAAGCCCGGCCCCTGGGTCAGCGCGGCCAGATTCGGCAGGTAGAGCTTGGTCTCGAGATTCGAGACCGCCAGGTCGTAGCCGACCGCCGCCTCGATCCGGGCCTGGGTCAGCGGGCCACCCACCGCCAGTTCCAGCAGATCCGCGGCATCGGTGTCGAAAAGGTCCAGGAACCACAGCGGTTGCCCACCGGTCGCATCCACCACCAGATCGAAAACGTGCAGCTCATCGGCGCGCGGTGCATTGCGCAGGGTCAATTCGACACCCTCGCCGGACTCCCGTACCCGTATCACCCGGCCCTGCAGATGATGAACCCGGTTGTCCCCCAACAGGCTCTCCTGCACCCGCACCGAGAACACCCCGCGATCGGTCCGGCGGATCACATCGCGGCGCTGCTCCAGACTCAGCCCCGCCCAACGGCCCGGATCGCTGTACAAAGCGTTCTCGAAGTAGCTCTCACCACGGGTGTAGAGCGTGGGCAGCGGCGAGATCACCGAGACCGTCAGCATTTCGTGGGCAACCAACTCGTCCAGTGCCGAACCCGCGGTCTCACCGCCGCCGATCACCGCCACCCGGGAGGAGACCGGCAGGGCGCGCCGCCCCGCCAAATCCCAGAAATCCGAGATGCTCAGCACCTTCGGATGATCGGCCAGGGCGCGCGAACTGCGGCCCGGCCCGGTGATCATCAACTCGTCCGCGTCCAACTGGATGACCACACCCTCGGCATCGGTCACCGACACCAGCCAGCCGTCGGCCGCCGGTGCGATCGAATGCACCCGGCCCCGAACCAATTCCAAGTCGATGCGATGCCCCACCCATTGCAGGTACTTGGCCCACACCGTGTGCCGCGGACTGGGCCGGCCGCGATCGATCCACTCCGCGTAGCCGCCCTGATCGACCAGGAACGAGGTCCAACTGAAGGCGTGCATGGCCTCGTTGATCTCGCGATTGCGGCCGCGCGCCCAGGTGGAGTGGTACGGGAAGCCCACATCCTTCTCCGGGCTGGTGCCGAGACGATGCCGGCCGTCGGTCCAGCCACCACTGGGCAGCCAATTGCCGCCCACCGCATGCGGCTCCACCACCACCACACGCGGGGCGGACAGCCCGAGTTGTTGCAGGACATGCGCTTTCGCGGCTACCGCGAGGGCCTTCGGGCCCGCACCGACCACCAGCAGAGTCTTCACCGGGTTCACACTCACTTTCGTTCGCAACCGCTCGGCGATCGCGTCACAGCAACCAAGGTCCCCTCCCATGTTTGCATAGGCTTACCTTATATTGCTTGGTACCGCTCGGGCACCGCCCGCGGCTCACCGCAGTGAACGATTGGATGAAATACATGATCAGCACCACCCGAAAGAAGCTGGGAGCAGCGGTTTTCGCCGCCGCGGCCGTGATCGGCGGTATCAATGTGGCGACTGTCGCACCGGCCCAGGCCGCCCCGATCGTCGCACCGGTCCGCACCGCGCAGCCGGGTCTGGGCGACCTGAACGCCAAGCTGCGCTTGGCGCTGAACCCGGACGCGTCCCGTTCGGCGCGCGCCGCCGAACTCGAAGCGGGCGAAGCGGGTCTGCCACTGCTCGATCAGGTCGGCAGCGTGATCAATACCGTTCCGAGCCTGCGCTGGACGCTCGCCGGACCGGTCGGACAGAACGGTGACACCCTCACCGCCAACCTGCAGGTCACCGTCGACGGCTACGGCACCTTCCCGAATATCGAGATGGCCTGGCGCGAGATCGACGGCACCTGGAAGCTCACCCGCGAATCCGAGTGCTCGGTCGCGTACTACGCCGGACAGTCCTGCAACCTGTGATTCGCGGCGTCGCGTAACGCCGTAATCCACTGTGTGGCAAGGCCGAGCCCCGGGTATTCCATGGAATACCCGGGGCTCGGCCCTATTCGGATCTCCGCTATGCGAGAAGTACTACACCGAAACCGATTCCAGCCGCCAACCGGTCGCGCGCGTGCGCTCATTCCAGAACCCGGCATAGCGGCCGTCCAGCGCCAGTAGCTCGGCATGGGTGCCGCGCTCGACAATGCGACCCGCCTCCATGAACAGAATCTGATCGGCGTGCGCGATGGTGGCCAGCCGGTGCGCCACCACGATCACCGTGCGATCCCGGGTCAGCTCGTGCACACCGCGCACCACCACCGCCTCGTTCTGCGGATCCAGTGCACTGGTGGCCTCGTCCAGCAGCACCACCGGGGCATCCTTGAGCAGGGCGCGGGCGATCGAAACCCGTTGGCGCTCACCACCGGACAGGGCCGCACCGCCCTCGCCTACCGCACTGTCCCAGCCCCGCGGCAGGCGCTCGGCGATCTCGTCCACCCGCGCCGCGGCGGCCGCCACCCGCACCTGCTCGTCCGTGGCCTCGGGGCGACCGGCGCGAATATTCTCCAGAATCGAACGGTTGAACAGGTAGACGTTCTGGAACACCAGGGACATCCGGCCCAGCAGTGCGCGCGAGGTCTGCTCGCGGACATCGTTGCCGCTCACCAGGACTCGGCCCGAATCAGCATCGTGGAAGCGCGCGGCCAACCGCAGCACCGTCGACTTGCCCGCACCGCTGGGGCCGACGATCGCGGTGGTGGTACCCGGTTCGACCGTGAAGGACACCCCCGAGAGCACCTGCGCGCCGGTGCGGTACGCGAAGCTCACGTTGTCGAAGACCACGCTCGGCGCGCCGGGCTCCGGATCGGAATCCGGCTGCGGCAGTGCGGGTTCGGCCAGCAATGTGGTCACCCGCTCGGCCGCCGAAACCGCCGAGCGCAGAGCCGTGCCCAACTGCGCGGCCTGATTCAACGGCTCGATGAAACGTGAGCTCACCGCCACCAGGGCGATGGCCGCGGCCGCCGAGATACCGCCGTCGGTCACCTGACCCACGACCAGGTACACCAGCACCAGGAACACCGCCTGTACGCACAGCGAAAACACCATCAGGCCGGGCACACTCGCGAACAGCAGGCCCGTGGCGGCCCTGCGCTGCCGGATCAGGGCCGCGTGCAACGCCTTGTTGCCCTCGCCCACCGCCCCGAAGGAACGCAGCACCGGCTGCGCCTGCGCGAACTCCAGCACCCGGGCATTGGCCTCGGCCGACGCCTCGTGCAACTGCTCGTCGGAGGCGGTGTACGAGCGATTCGCCCACAGGTTCACCAGATACAGCACCGGGGCCGACAGCAGCATGGCGAGCGAAATCCGCCAGTCCACGAACAACATTCCGATCGCCACACCCAGCGGGACGATCACACCGGTCAGCATCTTGGCCAGCAGGTACGCGATCAGACCCTGCACCTCGCGGACGTTCTCCACCACCAGCCGCGACAGCGCACCGGCGTGCCGGGTCTCGAACCAGCCCAGCGGCAGGGAATTCAGATGATCACCGAGCCGGGTCTGCAACCCCTGCTGCATGCCGACGCCGATGCGCAGGCCGAGCACCGCCTGGACGAAACCGAATCCGATGACACCCGCCACCGCGGCGGCCAGCCAGATGGTCCAGCGCCAAGCACCGCCGGTATCACCCTCGAACAGTGCCTCGAGCACCGGCACCAGCAGCAGGTACGCGGCGGCCTGACTCAGCGCCTGCGCGGTGATAGCGGCCAGCAATCTCGGTGTGAGCGCGGCGAACTCGCTCGGCACCAGGGCGAAAACCCTGCGAATCATCGCGTTCCCTCCAGCACCACATCCAGCGCCGCCTCATTGATCTGCCATAGTCGCTGATAGAGACCACCGGCCGCGACCAGGCTCGAATGATCGCCCTGTTCGACCAGTACGCCGTTCTCCAGCACCAGAATTCGGTCTACCCCGGTGATGGTGTGCAGTCGGTGCGCGATCACCAGCACGGTGCGGCCCGCGACCAAGGCGGCCAGCGCGTCCTGCACCGCCGCCTCGGATTCCGGATCCGCGAAGGCGGTGGCCTCGTCCAGCACCAGCACCGGGGTATCGGCGAGCAGTGCGCGGGCGATCGAAAGGCGTTGCGCCTCACCGCCGGAAAGCGTGGCGTCGACACCGATCTCGGAGTCGTAGCCGCGCGGCAGGCTCATGATCCGGTCGTGGATCTGCGCGGCACGGGCCGCCCGCTCGAGTGCGTCCGGCTCCGCGTCGGGGCGGGCCAGCAGTAGGTTGTCGCGAATACTGCCGCGGATCAGGCGCACATCCTGGAAGACGAATCCGACCGTGCGATACAGCTCCTCGGTGCTGAAGTCACGAATATCCCGGCCGCCGATGGTGATTCGACCCGCCTGCACGTCATAGAAGCGGGGCAGCAGTTTGGCCAGGGTGGACTTGCCGGAACCGCTCGGGCCGACCAGGGCGGTGAGCGTGCCCGGGGCGAGTTCCAGATCGATGCCGCGCAACACCTGATGATCGTCGCGGTAGCCGAAACTCACGCCCTCGAAACGCACCAGGCCCGCGGCGACGGGCGCGGCGGCCCGCGCCTCCGCCGATTCGGTGTCATCCGAAACCGCTGAGCTGGAAGCCAATTCGGGGGTCCGCATGAGTTCGTGCAGTCGCAGCGCCGCGTCACCGGCGGTGCGCAGGGCCTGCGCCCCGTAGCCCAGACCCATCAGCGAACTGCCCAGCCCCAGGCCGATCAGCAAGAACGGCAACACATCCAGGGGTTCGATCCACCCCGCGCCGACACCGGTCAACCCGGCCAGCACCACCAGCAGCATGACGAAGACCGGCGACACCACCGCGTCCGAGAGCGACTGCACCGAGACGATCGGCATCTTCAACCGCCGCAGACTGTCGGTCTGATGATCGACCGCGTCCTGGAAGACGCTGTGCGCCTTACCCGCCCGGCCGAACGCCCGCACCACCTGGATACCGTCCACGAACTCCACGGTCGCCTCGCGAGTGCGCTGTTCGGCGGCGTTGTAGGTGAGCATGCGCTCGCGGCCCGGCTCGTCCAGCATCCTCTTCATGCACAGCGCGTAGAGGACCAGCGGCACCAGCAGCACGAGGGTGAGCCGCCAGTCCACGATGAACAGGTAGACGAGCGTCACCAGCGGCACGGTCACCGAACCGATGAAATCCAGCCGGGCGTGCGCGACCAGATAGTGCAGCGCCTCCACATCGTCCTGGAGGTACTTCTTCACCTCCGCGGAGGTGCGATCACCGAACCAGCCCAGCGGAACCCGGGTCAATTTATCGGCGAGCAGGCGGCGCAGCGTCAGCTGGAATCCGGCATCCACCAGATGCGACCAGGTCAGCGCGACCGCCTGCAACAGGGCCCGCGCCACCAGCACGACCACCGCGACGAGCAGCAGCCGCCACACCCGATCGGTATCGACGGTGTCGTTCAACAGCTCCCGGCAGGCCGAGACGATGAGCAGGAACGGCACCACAGCGCACACCGACGCGATGGCGACCAACAGACTCGCCAGCGTCAGCACCCCGCCGACCGGAGCCAGAATCTCCTTCCGCGCCCGCGCTTCCCGCTGTTTGCGCGCCTTCGCCGCCGCCTTGTCCGGCGCGACCTCGACTGTCATCAGAAGCCCCTCACCCTTGGTTCCATCCGCCCGATCCTCACACAATTTTCGCCCGAAGGATAGGCTAGGCTAACTTTGCCATCCAGCGGGCAGTCCGTTCGGACGTGCGCGCACTGACACCGGCAAACGTCGAGTAGGCCCCTGCACCAGCGCGAATACGTCGCCGATAGGGTTCGCGGGGTGAGACGTAGGCAGCAGCCGCCGCTGGGGAAGCGGCATGGGTTGGACCCGGCGCGGTTGCGGATGCCCGAGGATGGGGAATGGGCGACCATTCGCGATCATCTCGTCGATCGATTGCCGCGGGTGGATCCGGCGCGCATCGACGCGCTGTTGCGGGAAGGCGGGATCGTGGATCTCGACGGGCCGATCGCGCCCGATGCCGCGTACGTGCCCGGCGGGGCCGTGTGGTTCCACCGGGATCTGCCCGTCGAAACCGAGGTGCCGTTCGAGATCGGCATCGTGCATCGGGACGAGAACATTCTCGTCATCGACAAACCGCACTTCCTCGCCACGATTCCGCGTGGACAGCACATATTGCAGACCGCGCTGGTGCGACTACGACGCGAACTCGAGCTACCCGATCTGGTGCCCGCGCATCGACTCGATCGCGTCACCGCCGGACTGATCCTGTTCATCGTGAATCCGGCTGTGCGCGGGGCGTATCAGACCATGTTCCACAAGCGGGTGGTGCACAAGGAGTACGAGGCCATCGCGCGCTTCGATCCCGAACTCGAACTACCACGCACGGTGATCAGCCGGATCGTCAAGGAGCGGCAGGTGCTGCGGGCCTTCGAGGAACCCGGCGAACCCAATGCCGAGACGCTGGTCGAATTGCTGGAGCAGCGCGACGGACTGGGGCGATACAATTTGAAGCCCAAGACCGGCCGCACCCATCAGCTACGACTGCATATGAATTCGCTCGGCATTCCGATTCTCGGCGACGACTTCTATCCCGACCTCACCGATAAACCGGTCGACGACTACTCACGGCCACTGCAATTGCTGGCCTGTGCGCTCGAATTCACCGACCCGATCTCACGACAGCCGCGCCGCTTCGAAACAGCCCGCACGCTGCAGGCTTGGACCGATCCGGAGGGCTGGGCAGGCGGGCCGATCCGTACCGGAGATCAGCTTTAACCACATTCGTAGTGCGTTCTAAGGATCCGTACGTACACTGGCCGGGATGTCTCAGAACGATAACGGTGCGATCGCTGCGCTCCCCGCAGCACCCGCACCCCTCCGCCACCGCCTGCACGCCTCCCTCGATGTCGCGGTCGTCGTGGTCGTTCTGATCTGCACCAATCTCATCGCGCACTTCACCACCGCCTGGGCCAGCATTGTCACCGTCCCGATTGCCGCGATTGTGCTGCTCGCCATGGTCCGCCGCCGCGGCCTCGGCTGGGCCGAACTCGGCCTGTCCCCCAGGCACTGGCGACGCGGCTCGGTCTGGGCCCTCGCCGCCGTGGGCGTGGTCCTCACCGCCGTGGCCATCGGCGCACTGCTGCCGATCACCCGCCCGTTCTTCCTGGCCGACCGCTACGCCACCATCTCCGGCGCGCTCATCGCATCGATGATCGTCATCCCCCTGCAAACGGCCATCCCCGAGGAGCTCGCCTTCCGCGGCGTCCTGCACGGCACCCTCGACCGCGCCTACGGCGCACGTGGCGTATTCGCGGCGGGCTCAATGCTTTTCGGCCTCTGGCATGTGGCCTCATCCCTGGGCCTCACCACCGGCAACAAGGGCCTGACCGGCATCCTCGGCAGCGGCGTAGCGGGGCAGATCCTCGGCATCGGCCTGGCCGTCCTCGCCACCGCCGCCGCCGGAGCCGTCTTCACCTGGCTCCGCCGCCGCAGCGGCAGCCTGCTGGCCCCCATCGCCCTGCACTGGTCGGTCAACGGCGCGGGCGCACTCGCCGCGGCCCTGGTCTGGCATACGACCCTGCGCTGAAACAGTTTTCGCCCGTGAAAAGGGGTGGACCGGCTGACCTGGGGAACAGAGGATTTGGCGGTCAGCCGGTCCGGGACGGTTCGGTGTGGTTGGGCCGCCACCGAACCGGGATCAGGAGCCCAGGAAGCCCAGGGGGCTTGCGCCGCAGGTGGCGCTGCCGGTGAGGGTGGGCTGCAGGACGTTGACCTTCAGTTCCCAGGCGGTGCCCTGGAGGGTGGAGAGGGTGTGGGTGCCGGCGCTCTTGGGGGTCCACTGGATGGTGGCTTTGCCGTTGGTCGGGCTGATCGGGCTGCCGCCGATGACCAGGCCGTTGTCGTAGAACCAGGCTTCGAACCAGTGGTCGTAGGTGGCGGTGACCTCATAGGTGCAGGCCGCGTAGATATTGCGGGCGTTCACCGACAGGCCGGTGGGGACCGCCGAGGCGTAGGGCGCGGTCAGGGCCGCCGAACAGGCCACCGCCGCCAGCGCGGTGATGCCGAATCCGGCCCGCTGGGCGATGCGCTTGTTCACGGTCGTGGTCATGTCTGGAATCTCCTCGGGTGCCAACCCCCTGCGGGTACGGTCCGGCGAACCATATCGGTTGTCCAGTTCGAGGCGTGGCACTTTCGGGAAAAAACTGAAACGCGTTTCTGTCAGAACGGCGAAAAGCCCGGTACAGCGGCCGGGCCCGCCTCCGACAGGGAGACGGGCCCGGCTGTGCTGGAACAGGATTCGCGGCTAACGGCGCGCGGAATCAGAGGCGGGCTGCGCCCACTGCTGCTCATTCCACTCCGCCTGCGGATCGGCATCACCACCGTGACCCGGCCACCACGCCTTGCGACCGATCAGCGCGGTCACCGACGGGGTGAAGAACATCGCCATCACGAAGGCCGCGATACCGATGCCCACCGAGATGGCGAAACCCATCTGGGACAGGGCGTTGTTGCCCGCCAGCATCATCGAGGCGAAGGTGCCCGCCAGGATCAGACCGGCGGCGGCGATGGTCGGGCCGGTGTGCTTGACCGCCTCGGCCGCGGCCCGATGCGGATCGTGACCCTCGCGGGCCTCCTCCCGCAATCGCGCCACCATGAGGATGTTGTAGTCCGTCCCGAGGGCGACCACGAACAGATACATGATCAGCGGCAAAGTGAAGATCAGACCCGAATTGCCTTGCAGGTGCTGGAAAACCAGCACCGCGGCGCCGAGCGTGGCGGCGAACCCGAGGAACACCGACGCGATCAGATACCAGGGCGCCACCAGACTGCGCAGCAGCAGACCCAGCACCAGCATGATCAGCACCGCGGCCACCGGGAACACCACCGCGTAATCACGATTCATCGCGGCCTTGAAGTCCACGAAGATCGAGGTCATACCGCCGACCACGGCCTTGGCGCCCTCCGGTGCGGCCGAATGCGCGACATCACGCAGCGGGCCCTGCACCGTCTTCAATGCCGCATCGGACTCCGGAGCGTCATTGAGCGTCACCTGGTATTCGGCGATCTCCTGGTTCTCCGACAGCTTCGGCTCGGAGACCTGACCCACACCGGAGATACCGGTCAGCGCGGTGCGATAGGTGCTCAGCTGGTCGGCCGTGAGCGCAGTGCCCTCCGAACTCAGATAGACCTGCGACGGCTGGGTCGTGCCCGCGGGCATGCCCTTGAGCAATTCCTTGCTGTAGACCGTGGATTCGGAGGTGTCCGAGGTCGAACTCGAACTCAGATCGAAGGTCGGATTGAAGCCGAGCGCGACCACGCCCAGGGCCACCAGCAGACCACCCGAAACCAGCGCGTACAGCCCCGGACGCCGACCCAGCGAGCCGCCGACCGCCGCGAAACGCGCACCCGTCGGCTCCTGCTGCCACGCCTTCGACGGCCAGAACACCTTGGTGCCCAACAGCGAAACGATCGCCGGAACCAGGGTCAGACCCGCCAGCAGCGCCACCGCGACGGCAATGGCCAGCGCCGGACCGAGCGAACGGAACATGCCCAGCGTCGACAGCATGAGCGCGCCGAAGGCGATGATCACCGCGGCCGCGGCCGAACTGATCGCCTCACCCACCCGGGTCACCGCGCTGACCATGGCGGTCTTGGGATCCTCACCGGCACGCAAGCGCTCCCGATACCGGAACATCAGGAACAGGATGTAGTCCGTGCCGACACCGAACAACACCACCACCAGCAGTGACTGCACGGAACTGTCGACCTTGAGATCGAAAGCCTTGGACACCATGGCGATCAGACCGTTGACCGCCATCGAGATGGCGCCGATCACCAGAATCGGCAGCAGCGCGATGACCGGGCTGCGGAAGATCACCAGCAGCAGCACCAGAATCAGCACGATGGTCGCGATACCGATGATGGCCAGCGCCTTGTTACCCGAATCCTGCTGATCCAGCGTCTGCGCCGCCTGCCCGGTGACACCCGCCTTCAGGTCCGAACCCTCGACCGTCTCCTTCAGAGCGGTGCGCAGATCCTTCACCGCATCGGTCTGCCGCGTATCATTCGGGCTGGTGACCTTGATCATCTGCACCGCGACGACATCGACGAGCTTGTTCTCCGAGACCGGCATTGCCGCGATCGCGGTGACGTCCTTGATCTTTCGCTCGGTGAGCTTGGTCGCAGCCGCCTGCACGGTGGCCGCATCGGCCTCGGTCAGCGGTGCGCCGTCGGCGCGCTCGAAGACGATGAGCGCGGACGGGGTGGCACTGTTGGGGAAGGCCTTCTCCTGAGTCTGCATCGCCCGGATGGACTCGTAGTGCGAAGGGAGGAAGTCGGCCTGATCCGTGGTTGCGGTGAGTTTGGGCGCCGTGGCGGCGATGGCGACAATGGCGATAAGCCAGACGCCGATAACCAGCCACGGCTGCTTGACGACAAAGCGTCCCAGTCGGGAGAACATGCGGGAGAAGTCCTTTCGGGGTTCGGCCGCGCTATTCAGATATCGAGGTCGTGCGAGGCCGGGTTCGACACCACATCGGCGGCGATCCGGAAGGCCTTGGCGGGGACACGCTCGCGCAACTCGTCCAGCGAGTCGACGATGTCCAGAGTGAAGTCCCCGTACCCATCCTTACCAAGGCCAAGCAGTTCGCGCCAGTTCTTAAACTCCTTGACCCAGTGGGTGATAGGTGAAAAGTCGGACTGATCGGAATTGCGGCGCGCGGTGATGAAGTCGGCGCGAACGGAGTTGTACGCCTGCTTGGTCGCCTGCTGGAAATCCGACCATTCGACGTACTGACGGTGCACGACGAACTTGCCCTTCCGGCTGAGGTAGACGTTGATCACCTCGGTGCCGACCTTGGTGACCTGCTGCGATTCGGCCAGCAGCCGGCCGACGAAGCTCTGTGTGCGACCGCCGCCGGGACCCACGCGCAGTTCGATGCGGCTCATACCCTCGGGAAGATCCTCGGTGCCGACAGCGCTCCGGGCGGGCTCGTCGCCCTCGGGCTTGTGCATGTCGATGTCCATGACGTACTCCAATTCTCGCATGCGTCAACCTTAGGTTGACTTTTATTTGATAGTCAACCATCGGTTGACGTTCTTCACATTCATTGATGCGTATATAGGCATGCATCTACAACGTGCCGTCATGGATTGAGATGCACTGTGCCGCAACGGGTTCGATTACCGATGACCATCAGCGGGCGGCTTCATCGCCGCCCGCAATCACTATAAGTAGACGTATACGTATAGCGCAACCCTGAATCGACCCTGAGATATCCCCAGATCGACCCCGATGATCAGCGGCCGCGCCGCTTACCCGGCTTCTGCACTGCCCCACCACGTTTCGCGGGTGCGGGCTTCTTCCCGCCGACCGGCTTCTTCGCACCCCGCACCGGCATCTTGGCCTGCGGCTTCTTCGAATCCTGACCGGACGGCGAGCGCGAACTGCGCGCGGACCGGCCGCGCACCACGCCGACGAACTCCTCCACCAGTTCGGTGGTGCGCTCCTGCGGCCAGGCCAGCGCGATCTCCGTCGTCGGCACATCGGTGACAGTCCGGTAGACGAGATCCTTGCGGGCATGCAGCCGGGCGATCGAATGCGGCACGATGGCCGCACCGCTCACCGCGGCCACCATCTCCATGGTCATGGCCGCCTCATCCAGATCGGCGGCGTCCTGCATCCGCTCATCGGCCAGCTCGAGCGTGCTCACCTGCTCGAACACCGAGATCGGATGATCCTTGGGCACCACCACCACCGGCAGTTCGCGATACAGCGGAATGGCGCTCATCCCCTCGCGATCGATGGGCAGGCGCACGAACGCCATATCGACCACGCCCGCGCGCAGCGCCGATTCCTGATCACGCATGGGGATCGCCAGCATCTCCAACGGCAGCTCCGGGAAGCGCTCACGCCAGATGCGCTCCCATTTGGTGACCGTCACGCCGGGGACGAATCCCACGCGCAGGCGCTCACCCTCGTCCTCGGCCGCGCGCGCGGGCTCCTCGACCACATTCGCGAGAATCTCGCGAGCCGCGGTCAACAGCTCCTCGCCGTCGGCCGTGAGCTGGGTGGGTTGTGCGCCCGGTACGAAGAGTTTGGCGCCGAGCTCCTCCTCGAGCTCGATGACCGTCCGGCTCAAACGCTGCCGGGAAATCCCCATGGCCTGTGCGGCACGGGCGAAGTGCAACTCCTCCGCAACCCCGGCGAACCAGCGCAGACGCGTGACATCGATCGACTCGAACCGGCTCATTCCACCCAGGTTATTGCACTGGCATCCGATAACCGCACCGCGCGGCCGGTTCACCCCACCCGGCCCGATACCCTTGACCGGTGAGCCCGGACAAGAACGCCCAAACCATGAAGCCGCTGACCGCGGCCGCCAAACTCGGTATCTACCTCCCCGCAACCCCCGAGGAGTTCCGGAACTCACCCGTCACCCGCGCCCAGCTGGAGCAGTTGCGCACCGATCCGCCGCAGTGGCTGCGGGATCTGCACCGGGACGGACCCTTCCCGCGCGATGTGGTCGCCCGCAAACTCGGCATCTCCAACTCCGGCCTGGGCCGCGCCGGGGTCGAGGACGCCATGACCACCGCGCAGATCGACGAGCTCCTTGCGAACCCGCCCGAGTGGCTGCTGCGCGAACGCGAGAACTACGCCGAGGTCCGCAAGGAAGCCGAGCGCGTCAAGGCGAAAGAGGCCGCCCGCCGCGCAGCGACCAACCGGCCCGCCAAGCGCTGGTAGTCCCCGCCACATCCCGGGTTGTCGTAACCCCGCCATCCCGGGTTGCCGCACCCCCGTCCCGGGTTGTCGTTCCCCCATCCCGGGTTGTCGTTCCCCCATCCCGGGTTGTCGTTCCCCCATCCCGGGTTGTCGCACCCCCGTCACGGGTTGTCGCACCCCCGTCACGGGTTGTCGCACTCCCATCCCGGGTTGTCGCACTCCCATCCCGGGTCGTCGCACCCCCATCCCGGGTCGTCGTGCCCCCGTCATCCCGGCATGCTCTTGGCCGGGATCCACACCTTCGACGCTCCAACACGTTCAGTGGATCCCCGCCGAGAACCCGCCGGAATGACGACGCTGAAGGCTCACAGTCGGCGCAGCACTCGATCCACCAGATCGGGGGCCGCGCCGAGGTAGTTTTCCGGGCGCAGTAGGTCGTTGAGTTCCACCGGGCTCAAATGCATTGCGATATCCGGGGATTCGGCCAATATCTCCGCCAGCGGACGCGCCGTGGACTGCGATTCGTAGGACGCCGATTGCAGGGTCTTCTTCGCGACCGGCTTCCCCAGCAGCGGAGCCAACCGGATGGAGAGCCGCTCGGAGACGATCTGTCCCTTGGTGAGCGTGAGATTCGCGGTCATCCGGTCGGCGTCGGCGGTGAGACCGGCGGCCAACTCCACCGCGGTATGCGCGGCGCCACCCACCAGCAGCAGACATTCGCGCAGCGGCTGCCATTCGGCATGCCAGGCGCCCGCAGGCCGCTCGTCCTCGGCCAGCAGCGCGCCGAACAGCGTCGAGGCCAGCGCCGGGGTTTGCAGGGCGGCCGCGCGAATCATGGTGCTCAGCACAGGATTTCGCTTCTGCGGCATGGCCGACGACGCACCGCGTCCCTCGGCGGAGGGCTCGTAGAGTTCGGCCACCTCGGTGCGGGACTGGGAGATGACATCCACCGCCATCTTGCCGAGCACGCCCGCGGTGAGCGCCAGCGCGGACGCCAGATCGGCGATGGGTGTGCGCACCGAATGCCACGGCGTCGCGCTCACGCCCAGGGACAGTTCGGCGGCGAACTCCGCGCTCAACCGCTCCACGATCTCCCCGCTCGGCGCGAGGGCCAACTCGGACGCACCGCAGCGCGCGCATTCGATATACGAGGCCAAAGTGCCCGCCGCACCGCCCAATTGCACGGGCAGCCCGGTGCGCACCTGGCACAGCCGCTCACGCGCGTCGAGAATGCCCTGCATCCACACCGCCACCTTCGCGCCGAAGGTGGTCGGCACCGCCTGCATGGCCAGGGTGCGACCGGCGATCGGCGTACTGCGGTGCCGCCGCGCCAATTCGGCCAGCGAACCCAGAATGCGGTTCAGATCCGCGATCACCACCGAGAGCACCCGCGCCGCGATCACCATGGTCGCGGTATCGAGAATGTCCTGACTGGTGGAGCCGTAGTGCACATAGTTCGCACTCACCGGATCGATATCGGCGACCGCGCGATGCAGCCGCTCCACGAGGCACACCACCGGATTCGCCGCTCCCCGTGCGGCTTCCGCGATCTCCCGGGCATCGAGGCGATGATCGCGCACCGCCATGGCGATATGCTCGGGCACCACCTCCGGCACCATGCCCAGGCGGGCCTGCGCCCGCGCGAGCGCCACCTCCACCTCCACCATGGCCTCGATCCAGGCATCGTCGCCGAGCAGGGATTCCACCGGCGCGCCCACGCCCACCGGGGACAGCAGACCGTATTCGATCGCCATATCGTCTTGCCCTTCCAGAGGATTCGCGGACCGCTCATAGCGGTGCGTGGTGAGAATCTCGCGGGCGATACCGTCGCCGTCCGCCAGCGTCACCGAATTCACGCCCGGCCGCGGACCGGCCGCGGTCACCCAGCGCACCGATTCGGTGGGCACACCGAAGGCATAGCGGCGCTGATGAATTCGGCCCGCGCCATCGATCAGATGATGGGTATTGGGTGCGAGCGCCAGACCGCCGGTGCGATAGTCGCTGCCATCGGGGGAGGCGATGGTGAAACCGCTGACGTCCTTGCGGCCCAGCAGATTACGCAGCAGCGGATCCGCGGTGCGGCGCAGATCGGGAGCGGGCAGCCAGGCGTCGATCAGATGACGGCCACGCACGAGCGAACCTGCCACCTGCGGCGACTCCGCCGCGAACAGGCGACGACCGGGGTCCACGCGCAGGCGCATACCCGGGCCGATGACCCGCAGCACGCCCGCGCGAATCAGCGCCGCCATTTCTGCGATGCGACTGGCGGGCGGGCCGATGGAGAGGAAGGCGTTCATGGGGGTGTACCAGCGGTCCAGGTCATCGCGGTAGGACGAACCCGCGATACCGCCGTGGTCGACCACCAGGCGGACCTCATTGCGCAGATCGCGCAGGACATCCAGGGCCGATTTCACCGGGCCGCGCACATTGCCCAGGCGGGCCTCGCGGACATCGGCGTCGAGATAGCCGAGCAGCCAGTCGTGGAAATCGTCGGGATCGGTGAAGGCGCGACCGCCGGTGGGGTCGACGAGGGTGGACCAATCCCACCGCTCGTCCTCGCGAAGATGGAAGCGCTGCAACAACTCCGCGGTCTCGGCGGCCGCCGCGGCATTGAGATAGCGGTCCCGGAAGGACTCCAGCCGCTGCGGGCTCAGCCGTTCGGCCAGGATGGCCGAGTAGTAGACCGATTCGACCTCGCGGGCGATCAGCGGCCACACATCGTGCCGGAACGACACATCACCGAATTTGCGTGAGCGGCCGCGCAATCGGGCAATGCGCTCGGGGGTCAGCAGCATCGGCGCGTACCGGCCGTCCACCCCCTTCTGATTCTCCCCGCGCGCGTGATGGGGTACGCCGCGCCGGCAGCCCGCCATGATCACCGGCTCCCGGCCCGAGGCCACGTACTCCAGGCCCGCGTCGCACTCCTTGAAACAGCCGCCGCGACCTACGGTCAGCAGCGTCAGATAGTCGAAGAAGGTGAGGCCGAGGCCGCGAATCAGCACCGGTTCGCGCTCGGGAATGCGGGCGGTATCGATATCGGCGGCATTGGCCGGGGCCACGTAATCGAGGCCGAGGCGGCGCGCCGAATCGGGCAGCGAGCCGGGCTCCCGCGGCGGCTCCTCCCCCAGATGCCCCTGGCTGAGCACCACGGCGTGCAGACCGCACAGGCGTTCGCCGGTGCTGAGGTCGAGTTCCTGTAACCCACCCGGGCCGTCTCGCAGATCGATTGCGGTAGCCACAATTTCGCGAGTATGCGCCCATTCGGCATAGCGGTCGCGGGTGCGTTCGAATGCCCAGCGCAGATAATGGCCGTAGAAGTAGCGCGGCGGATAGGTATCCGCGCGGATGCGCAGGGCTTCGCGATACGCACCGGAGGGCAGTCCGGCGAAATTGCCTATCTTGGCGAGGAAATTGGACCATTCGTACAAACTGGGCCCTCGATCCACCGGACCCGCCATCTCCACCGTATCGTCGGTGAAGATGGTGACCTGCTCGGCAACCGTGTTCATCAGCAGCTGAGCCGGTTGATCGGTGCGCCAAACCGCGCCCGTGCCAACCCTTTTCGAGTCTATGAGAATCAGTTCCACACCGGCACAACTACCGAGCTGCCGAGCATTCGCGCAAATACGTTCGAAGACATTCAGACCGCGAGGTCCCATTCCGACTATCGCAATACGAACAACATTATCGAGCATTCACTCACCGATCGCGCCCGAGGATCCGTGCCCGGTAGCGGGCACTTCGCCGAGGGTAGCAATGCGATAAATCCCATACAAGAACGCGCGGTACGGAATACGGCCGTGAACAATCCCATGAGCCGCAAACGCCTGTTGCTGCCGCATGCCGTCGAATCGCCGCACATTCCCACCTGATCAGGTGAAACACCGCCCTCCGCGGCGCTTCGGACGATTCGGCGGCCGAAACCGGTCATACCCGCGCGCTACCGTGGATGGCATGACACTGACGTTGGAAGAACGACAGAGTTTCCTCGCCCAACCACACATCGGCGCTTTGGCGGTCAATGACGAGCCGGGTCGAGCACCGCTGAACGTCCCCATCTGGTACCGGTACGAACCGGGCGGTGAGCTGTGGTTCCTCACCGGTCCAGAGTCGCGGAAGATGCGGCGGCTGAAGGAATCCGGCCGCTTCAGCATTATGGCGCAGGTGCTGGAGCCGAGCGTCCGCTACGTCACGGCGGAGGGCCCGATCACCCGCATCACCCCCATCACCGATGCGATGCACCGCGAGATGGCAGCCCACTACATGTCCCCCGAACAGGTCGAGGGCTATATGAAACAGGCCGACGCCATCGGTGAGCAGGTGGCCGTCTACATGACACCCGAACACTGGCTATCGGCCGATCTGGGCTCTTTCTGACCCCTCGCGCGCGGCGGCCCTGCCCGATGAAACGACGAAGGCCCGCCTCCACGGGGGAAGCGGGCCTTCGTATTTCGACTGTCATCGAGGTGGAGCAGACCTTACTTGGCCTTCTCCAGCACCTCGACCAGACGCCAGCGCTTGGTGGCGGACAGCGGACGGGTCTCCATCAGCTGCACGCGGTCACCGATACCGGCGATCTCGTTCTCGTCGTGCGCCTTGACCTTCGAGGTGGTGCGGATGATCTTGCCGTAAAGCTTGTGCTTCACGCGATCTTCCAGCTCGACCACGATGGTCTTGGTCATCTTGTCGGAAACAACGTAGCCGATGCGCACTTTGCGCTGGCCACGCTCTTCTGCCTTGGCCGGCGTCTTGGCCGGGCCCTTTACGTCGCTCATGCGGCGTCTCCCTTGCCTTCAGGACCGGAGGCCAGGCCGAGCTCGCGCTCCCGCATGACCGTGTAGATGCGCGCGATCTCGTGGCGGACCACACGCAGACGACGATTGTTGGTCAGCTGACCGGTCGCCATCTGGAAGCGCAGGTTGAACAGCTCTTCCTTGCCTTCACGCAGTTTCGCGACGAGCTCCTCTTCGGTCAGCTCGCGCAGCTCTGCAGCCGGAGTTCCGGTAGCCATCAGAACTGCTCCTCTCGCGTCACGATCCTGCACTTCATGGGGAGCTTGTGCATCGCGCGGCGCAGGGCCTCACGAGCGGTCTCCTCATTCGGGTAAGACATCTCGAACATGACCCGTCCGGGCTTCACGTTCGCGATCCACCACTCCGGCGAACCCTTACCGGAACCCATGCGGGTTTCGGCCGGCTTCTTGGTGAGCGGGCGATCGGGGTAGATGTTGATCCAGATCTTGCCGCCACGCTTGATGTGGCGGGTCATCGCGATACGCGCCGACTCGATCTGACGGTTGGTCACGTAAGCGGGCTCCAGAGCCTGGATGCCGTACTCACCGAAGGAAACCGCCGTGCCGCCCTTGGACATGCCCGAACGGCTGGGGTGATGCTGCTTACGGTGCTTGACCTTGCGAGGCATCAACATAGGTCAGCCCTCCTGGGTCGTCTCAGCCGGAGCTTCCGCGACAGCAGTCGCGGCACGCCCGGCCTCAGTGCTGGTCGCGGTTGTGCCCTGGGCACCCGAACGACGCGGGCGGCTGGGCCGCTCACGACGCGGGCGATCACGGTCGCCGGCGGGCGCTGCGGTCGCGGTGACCTCACGCTTGCCACCGACGATGTCGCCCTTGTAGATCCACACCTTCACGCCGATACGGCCGAAGGTGGTGCGGGCCTCGTACAGGCCGTAGTCGATGTCCGCGCGAAGCGTGTGCAGCGGCACACGGCCTTCGCGGTAGAACTCCGAGCGCGACATTTCGGCGCCACCGAGGCGGCCCGAGCACTGCACGCGGATGCCCTTGACGTTCGGCGAACGCATGGCCGACTGAATGGCCTTACGCATCGCACGACGGAACGCCACACGGTTCGACAGCTGCTCGGCCACACCCTGGGCAACGAGCTGCGCATCCGACTCGGGGTTCTTGACCTCGAGGATGTTCAGCTGCACCTGCTTGCCGGTGAGCTTCTCCAGCTCGGCACGGATGCGGTCGGCTTCGGCGCCACGACGGCCGATCACGATGCCCGGACGCGCGGTGTGGATATCCACACGAACGCGATCACGGGTGCGCTCGATCTCGACCTTCGAGATGCCCGCGCGCTCCATACCGGTGGAGAGGAGCTTGCGGATCTTGACGTCTTCTCCGACGTATTCCTTGTACTGCTTGTCGGCGTACCAGCGCGACTTCCAGTCGGTGGTGATGCCGAGGCGGAAGCCGTGGGGATTGATCTTCTGTCCCATTTACTTCGCCCCTCCCTTCCGGCGGCTACGAGTGGCAGCGCCGGCAGTGGGCACGCTCTCGACCTCGATGGTGATGTGGCTGGTGCGCTTGCGAATCCGGAACGCACGGCCCTGGGCACGCGGCTGGAAACGCTTCATGGTCGCGCCCTCGTCGACAAACGCCGTCGAGATGACCAGGGTCGCCGGGTTGAGGCCGAGGTTGTTCTCGGCGTTGGCGGCCGCCGAGGCGACAACCTTCGCAACCGGCTCGCTGGCGGCCTGCGGAGCGAACCGCAGGATGTTCAGCGCATCCTCGACCCGCTTGCCGCGGACCAGGTCCACAACACGACGAGCCTTCATGGGCGTCACGCGGACATGCTTGGCGGTCGCGCGTGCGGTCTGATTCTGAGTGTCAGTGCTCATCGCCGCTTGCTCTTCCGATCTTCCTTGACGTGGCTCTTGAACGTCCGAGTCGGCGCGAATTCACCGAGCTTGTGTCCGACCATGTTCTCCGACACGAACACCGGCACGTGCTTGCGGCCGTCGTGCACCGAGAACGTGTGGCCGATGAAATCGGGAATGATGGTGGAACGACGCGACCAGGTCTTGATGACCTGCTTCGTGCCCTTCTCGTTCTGTACGTCCACCTTCTTCAGGAGGTGGCCGTCGACGAACGGGCCCTTCTTCAGGCTACGTGGCATGTCTAACCTCCTCCTTAACGCTTCTTGCCGCGGCGGCGGACGATGAGCTTGTCGCTGGGACGGTTGGGCTTACGGGTACGGCCCTCGGGCTTGCCCCACGGCGAGACCGGGTGGCGACCACCGGAGGTCTTACCTTCACCACCACCGTGCGGGTGGTCGACCGGGTTCATCACGACACCACGGACGGTCGGGCGAACGCCCTTCCACCGCATACGGCCGGCCTTGCCCCAGTTGATGTTCGACTGCTCGGCGTTGCCGACCTCGCCGATGGTGGCGCGGCAGCGCACATCGACGCGACGGATTTCACCGGAGGGCATACGCAGGACGGCGTAGGCGCCTTCCTTACCCAGCAGCTGAATGCTCATGCCGGCGGCGCGAGCCAGCTTGGCGCCGCCACCCGGACGCAGTTCCACCGCGTGGATGGTGGTACCGGTCGGGATCGAGCGCAGCGGCAGGTTGTTGCCGGGCTTGATGTCCGCGCCGGTGCCGGACTCGATCTTCGTGCCCTGGGCGATGCCCTTGGGCGCGATGATGTAGCGCTTCTCGCCATCCGCGAAGTGCAGCAGGGCGATATTGGCGGTGCGGTTGGGGTCGTATTCGATGTGCGCGACCTTGGCCGGGATGCCGTCCTTGTCCAAACGACGGAAGTCGATCAGACGGTAGGCACGCTTGTGGCCGCCACCCTTGTGACGAGTGGTGATGCGGCCCTGAGCGTTACGGCCACCGGTCTTGGTGAGCGGACGCAGCAGCGACTTCTCGGGGGTCGAGCGGGTGATCTCGGCGAAGTCCGAGACCGAGGCACCGCGGCGGCCCGGGGTTGTCGGCTTGTACTTACGGATTGCCATGAGTTCTTCTCTACTTTCTGAAGTCCCCGCCGCTTACGCGACCGGGCCTCCGAAGATCTCGATGGGCTTGCTGTCGGCCGAGAGGGTCACGAGCGCGCGCTTGGTGCTCTTGCGCTTGCCGTAACCGAAGCGGGTCCGCTTGCGCTTGCCCTGACGGTTAGCGGTGTTGACGCTGGTCACCGTGACGCCGAAGACCTTCTCGACGGCAATCTTGATCTGCGTCTTGTTGGAGTCCGGGTGCACGATGAAGGTGTAGGTACCCTCTTCGATCAGTCCATAGGACTTCTCGGAGATGACCGGCGCCAGCAGAATGTCGCGGGGGTCGGCGATCGTGGTCACTTGCTCTCCTCCTGTGCAGCTTCGGCAGGGCCGTGCACGAAGGCGTTGAGCGCCTCGACGGAGAAGATGACCTCATCGGCCTTCAGCACGTCATAGGTGTTCAGCTGATCGGGAGCGATCGGGTGCACGTTCTGCAGGTTCGCGACGCTCTTCCACGTGGCGATGTCCTCGCGACCGACGACCACCAGGAGCTGCTTGCGAGTCGAGAGCTCGGCAAGGAAGTTCTTGGCGACCTTGGTCGACGGGGTCTGACCCGGGACCAGTTCGGTGATCACATGGATGCGTTCGTTGCGAGCCCGGTCGGAGAGAGCGCCACGCAGTGCGGCGACCTTCATCTTCTTGGGCAGGCGCTGGGTGTAGTCACGCGGCTGCGGGCCGTGGACGGTGCCACCACCGGCGAACTGCGGCGCACGGGTCGAACCCTGGCGCGCGCGGCCGGTGCCCTTCTGGCGGTACGGCTTACGGCCGCCACCACGGACTTCACCGCGGGTCTTGGTCGCATGGGTGCCCTGGCGAGCCGCGGCCAGCTGGGCCACGACGACCTGGTGCATCAGCGAGATGTTGGCGGTTACGTCGAAGATCTCCGCGGGGAGCTCGACGGTGCCCTCGGTCTTGCCGCCAGCGGCCTTGACCGTGAGCGTCAGGTTGGTCTTGGTCTCGGTGCTCATGCCCGGGCACCACCCTTCACTGCACTCTTGACGATCACGACGTGGCCGCGACGGCCCGGGATCGCACCCTTGATCAGCAGCAGACCGTTCTCGGCATCCACCTTGTGGACCGTGAGGTTCTGCGTGGTCACGCGGTCGCTACCCATCCGGCCGGACATGCGCATGCCCTTGAACACGCGACCCGGGGTGGAGCAACCACCGATGGAACCCGGACGACGGTGCACGGCCTGCGCGCCGTGCGAGGCGCCCTGGCCCTTGAAGCCGTGACGCTTCATGGTGCCCGCGAAGCCCTTGCCCTTGGAGGTGCCCGTCACGTCGACGAAGCTGCCTTCGGCGAAGGCTTCCGCGCCGATCTCCTGGCCGACCTCGAAGGAATCGACGTCAGCGACGCGGATCTCCGTGATGTGGCGGCGAGGGGTGACACCGGCCTTGGCGAACTGGCCGGAAACCGGCTTGTTCACCTTGCGCGGGTCGATGGCGCCGTAAGCGATCTGGATGGCGGCGTAGCCATCGCGCTCAGCGGTGCGGATCTGGGTCACGACGTTCGGACCGGCCTTGACGACGGTCACCGGAACAACGCGGTTCTTCTCATCGAAGACCTGGGTCATACCGAGCTTGGTTCCCAGGATGCCGGCAGCCGGCCTGCTCTTGTTGTCAGTCATATCTGGAATCCCCGTCACTGAATGTTGACGTCGACGCTGGCCGGGAGGTCGATACGCATGAGAGCGTCAACCGTCTTCGGCGTCGGGTCGAGGATGTCGATCAGCCGCTTGTGTGTACGCATCTCGAAGTGCTCGCGCGAGTCTTTGTACTTGTGCGGCGAACGGATAACGCAGTACACGTTCTTTTCGGTGGGCAACGGCACCGGGCCAACGACGCGGGCACCCGTACGGGTGACCGTCTCAACGATCTTGCGCGCAGACGCGTCGATCGCCTCATGGTCGTAGGCCTTGAGCCTGATGCGGATCTTCTGTCCCGCCACGCTGAGTGTCCTTTTCTCCGCTTAACGTTTGTGCCCCAAGAGCTTTCGCTCTCGAAACACCCTCATTTGCACAGCCCGAACACACGAAGACGCATCAGCCACCACACGACCCGGCCTCTCGAGGCCCGATCCATCGCCGCTGTTCATCTGTCATGGTTCCATCCGGTCCACGCGGTCGGGCGTGTCGCCCATCCGCTCATTCTTCGGCCCGAGTGATCTCTGAGCCTTGGAACCGTGTCCCGGAAGCACCCGCGCCTATCCGGCGGGGTACAAGAGTGGGTCCTACTCACCCGCCACCACCTGCGACTTTCCCGGAGGAAGGCACAACCCGGTGCGGGCAACCTGAACAGTATGCCCCACGGCTATGGGGGACTTCAAATCGGCCCCCCACACCCGCGAAAACGCGATGGCCCTGGTCACAACCGTCGCCGCGACCGGCTTTCAACCACGGGGTGTCGTCACCCGGGCGCGTCGCCGGACGACCGAGCGGACGTCACGAGGACGCCCGCCGGATGGATCAGTACCCCAGTTCCTGAACGACCAGGAACTGGTAGCCCCCGAGTCGGGCCGGATCCACCACCGCGAAGCCGACCATACCCCCGTACTCCCCCGCCTCTTTGAGCACCGAACCGGGAGTGGCATACAAGTGGCCGTCGCGCTGGAGCAGCTCGGAGTAGTCGTCCAGGATGTAGCCCGTCTGACGGTTCGACAGGAACTGGGTCATCAGACCCGGGACCACACTGTCGCTCAGCGCGGCGGTTTCGGCCCGATCGAACTCCACACCGAAGTAGATCCCTTTACCCGGATCACTGAAGGGTTGAAAGGCGGCGGCCGAGCCCGCTCCCACGGTCGATACTGCGGCCGCGCCCGCCAGCGCGATGCCCAGCGAGGCGGCAACGGTCTTGATACGCATGATTTTTCGAGCTCCATTCCCCGACGAACCGATGAATTGGCATCGGCGCCAGCCACGTTGATCACGCAGCGTTTCAAATTAGCAAGCAACTGCCCGGTTTGCCGGGTGAGCCGGTCGCGCCCCGCACCCTTCCGTCGAACTTACTTCTGAGTAAGATACGCGGTATGAGCAAAGAGACCGCCACCTACCGCGGCTGGAAGAAGCTGCCGGACAACCGCCTCGGCCACACCCTGTTCTCCCTCGGCATGGTCGCGCGCGTCCCCTACTTCGGCACCGTGCTGCCGACCGTGGTGCGCCTGGAACCCGGCCTCTGCGAGGTGACTGCCCCCAAGTGGTTCGGCATCCACAACCACCTGAGCACCTTCCACGCCATCGCCGCCTGCAACCTCGCCGAGGTCGCCATGGGCATGCTCTCCGAGGCCACGGTCCCCGACACCCATCGCTGGATTCCCAAGGCCATGAACGTCCAGTACCTCGCCAAGGCCAACTCCGGCCTGCGCGCGGTGGCCGAACTCCCCGAAATCCCCGACTTCGCCACCATCACCGAGGGCCGGAACCTGGTGGTCCCCGTCGCCATCTACGACAAGTCCGGCGTCGAGGTGGTCCACGCCGACATCACCACCTGGGTCACCCCGAAGTAGTCCGAACCCGGTAATTCCGCTGCGCCCCGGCGAAATTGCCCCGTTCGCCCGCCGGAGGAGGCGTCCGCCGCCGAACTTCGGCGGGGTGCGAAGCCGGGTGGATGGTGGTGGGGCGGGGGCGGGGCTGTTTGAATGCG
Organism: Nocardia acidivorans NBRC 108247; assembly: GCF_001625085.1. Taxonomy (GTDB): domain Bacteria; phylum Actinomycetota; class Actinomycetes; order Mycobacteriales; family Mycobacteriaceae; genus Nocardia; species Nocardia acidivorans. The sequence goes on along the minus strand of NZ_BDAW01000041.1, from coordinate 29,109 downwards.
AAGTATGAGTGGCCGGATGGTTGGTGGGGTGGCGGATGTCTGTGTCGTGGGGTTGGGACCCACGGGACAGGCGCTCGCGCACCGGGCGATGGTCGCGGGGTTGCGGGTGGTCGCGGTGGATCCGCGACCGGAGCGGATCTGGCCGCCCACGTACTCGTGCTGGATCGATGAGCTGCCGGAGTGGTTGCCGCAGAGTGTCATCGCCAGTCGGGTGGACAAACCGGTGGTGTGGACCAAGGCCGAACATCGGATCGATCGGCCCTACTGCGTGCTGTCGAAGCCGGGGTTGAAGGCGGCGCTGCCGTTGGACGACGCGATGGTGATCGCCGGGCGGGCCAAGGCGGTCCAGGCGCATCGGGTGGAGTTGGCCGATGGCACCGAGATTCGGGCCGCGGTGGTTTTCGATACGCGCGGACAGGTGTCGCCGGGACAGCGCAGAGTGGCGGCGGCACACGGCATTTTCGTGCGCGAAGAGGTGGCCGCGCCGATGGTGACCCCGGGTGAGGGGCTGCTGCTGGATTGGCGGAACGAGAATGGCGCGGGAGCGGATGAGCCGCCGTCGTTCCTCTACGCCATGCCGCTCGGCGATGGGACCGTGGTTTTCGAGGAGACCAGTCTCGGGTTGCGGGGCGGAATGCCGCAGCACGAGTTGCGCAGGCGGACACTGCATCGGCTGGCGCGGCACGGGATTCGGCTCACCGGCGATGAACCGACCGAGGCCGCGCACTATCCGCTCGATGACGCACCGCCGAAAGCCGGTCGCGGACAGACGATTCCGTTCGGATCGCGGGGCGGGATGATGCATCCGTGCACCGGGTACAGCGTGGCGGATTCGCTGGCGCTGGTCGATACCGCGGTGGCAGCCGTTCAGCGGGGGCAGGATCCGATCGCGGCGCTGTGGCCCGCGCGGGCGCGGCTGGTCTACTGGATGCGCATGCGCGGGGTGTACGGGCTCGGCCGGTTGACCACCGAACAGTCGATCTCCATGTTCGACGCCTTCTTCACCGCGTCGCCCCGGCAGCAGCGGGCGCTGTTGTCCGCACATGAGGACTACACCGCGCTGGGCGGCGTGCTGTTCATGACGGTGGCGCGGACCTGGCCGTTCCGCTGGCGCTACGACCTGGTCGGCTGGCGGAACCGAAACCGTTGGGTGGGTTGGGATTACGGTCGGCCCGAGTCCTGACGACCGGCTCAGACCCAGTTCTCGATCCAGTACTTCCAGATGATGGGCGCGTAGCCGACCAGCGGCGGGACCTTGATATCGGTTCCGGCCAGCGCGGCCTGGGCGTGCCGGGAGTCGAAGTGGCAGGCGAATTCGCTGTGTTCGATGACGTCCATGGGAACCCCGACCTGGCGCAGCGCCCAGCCCATGCCGGGCACGCGCAGCGTCATATCGAGGGTCTGCTTGGGCATGACCTCCATCAGATGCGGTGCTCCGGCCTCATCGGCGAAGAGGTTGAACACCTCGGCCACGCTCTGCCGCCGCGGATCGGTGAGGTGGTAGGTCGCTCCCCCGCCGCCGGGCCGATGCGCGATGTGGTCCAGCGCCCGCGCCACGTAATCGACCGGAACCATGTTGGTTTCGCCCAGTTTCGGTGAGACCACCGGCAGGATGCGCGGCAGCTGCGCGGCCATGCGCAGCAGCCGGAAGAAGTAGTACGGCCCGTCGATGCGGTCGATCTCCCCGGTGTGCGAATCGCCGATGACGATCGAGGGCCGGTAGATCCGCCACGGCACCCCGTCCTGATCGCGCACGGCCTGTTCGGCCTTCAGCATGGCGCGCTGATACGGCGACCCGAGCACCTGTCCGACGTCGAACATGTCCTCGGTGAACACCCCTTCCCAGCTGCCCGCGATCTGCGCGGTCGAAATATGGTGCAGCAGGCCCGCTTCCAGCTGGGTCGCGAGTTCGGCGACGCGCCGGGTGCCGCCGCCGGGTTCGACGGAGTCGAGTCCACCGGCCAGGTGGAAGACGTGTTCGATCGAACCCCGCTGCGCCGCAATCCAGCTCGGGTCGACGCCGACGCCGGGCGCGTTGAGGTCGCCGCGGACCGCGCGCACCCGGTCGCCCGCGCCCCACAGTCGCAGGCAACGGTTGAAGCGCAGTACGGAGTCCTCGCCGGGGCGCACCAGTACGTGGACGTCCGCACCGCGTTTCAGTAATTCGGGAACCAAGAACCGACCGATGAACCCGGTTGCCCCGGTAACCAGGTAAGACATGGGTTCACCCTAGCGTGACGCGCGCCACACTCCTCCTGCGGCTCCGCAAAACGCTCAAAGCTCGCATGCGGGACGCATTCACATTCCCGTCAGGCTCCGGTCTCGGCCGCCTTGCGATAGCCGCGGATGGCCGGATAGCCGAAGACCAGCACCAGTCCGATGGCCCACGCGATGGTCTTCATCAGCGGCGTGGCGATCGGCCCGTCGTAGGCGAGCCCGCGCATGGCGTCGACCGCCGTACTCATGGGCTGGTTCTCCACGGTCTTCTGCAACCACACCGGATACGCGAACACCGGCACGAATCCGGTGTTGAAGAACATCAGCAGGGTATTGATGACACCGATGACCTGCACCAGCATCACCCCTTCGGTAATGGTGGCGAGCGCGGTCACCAGGACCGCGAAGCCGATGCCGAACAGCACCGGAATCGCGAGCATGGCAATGGCCGCGGCCGGACCGAACCAGAATCGGAAGCCCAGCGCCACACCGACCGCGAGCACGATCAGCGAGGTGACCAGTACGCGAATCGCCTCGGCAAGCAGTCGCCCGGTGAGCCCGGCGGCGCGATTCATCGGCATGGTCCAGAACCGGCCGAGCAGTCCGGTGGCCTTCTCGACCTTGAAGCCGAGCGCGGACACCACCGACCCGGACATGGCCGCGACGAGCATGACCATCGGGACCGTGCCGTAGATGCTGGGCATACCGGTGGCGGAGGTGATCGAATCACCCAGCACCACACGGAACATCAGCAGGGTGGCGGCCGGGTAGACGATGGTCTGGATGGTCGTCGCGGGGTCGCGCGCCCAGCCGATCAGCAGTCGCTTGCACTGGATCAGGCTCTGCTCGAACCAGACCGCCAGCGCCCGTTCGGATCGCTCCCGAACGCGCGGCAGCGGCTGATGCCCCGCCCACGACTCCTGCTCCGCTGTCACCGTTTCGCCCTCGAGCGTGTTGGCTTCGATTACCGAACTCATGACCGCCTCATACTCGCCCAGACCGCTGCCGGCACGAAGACCACAGCGGCGCCGATCAGCCACACCATCGGTACCCAGAACACCTGCCAGGTCACCCCGTTCGCGGCCATGTCACGCAGCGCGAAGGAGAACTGGGAGATGGGTTGATTGCGCACGAACGGCCGAACCCACACCGGGAAACCGGATTCCGGGACGAAACCGCAGGAGAGCATGCCGAAGATCAAAGTGGGCAGCGTCAGCGCCTGACTCAATGATTCGGGACTCTTGGTGAGCGATCCGAGCGCGTCCGCGCCGATCGCGAGGACCGTGCCGACCGCGAGGGAGAACAGGCAGAACAGCACCGCCTGGCCCCAACCGGCCACGAATCGGAAGCCGATCATATGGCCCCAGCCGATGGCGGCGGCCAGCGAGACGATGGACCGCACCAGGCCCGCGCTCAGGCGGGACAGCAGCGGCACCATCTTGCCGACGGGCATGGTCTGCAACCGGGTGTTGAATCCGGTCATGGCTTCGAAGGCGGCCATCTGCGCATTGGACATCATGGTGACGGACATGGTCTGCAGCACGATGATCGGCATGACGAACTGCGCGTAATCGATGCCGCGAAAATGCATGACGTATTTGAGCGGCAGGTAGAAGCCGAGGGTCAGCACCAGCGGGGTGATGGTCGCGAAGATCAGTTCGCCCTTGGTGGCCATCACCCAGAGGATGCGCCCGGTGAGCGCGCGCCACTGTCCGAAGCTGTTGGGCTTGGATTTGGGTAGTCCCGCGAACAGGTCGTCGCGCAGGCGGACGGCGGGTTCGACCGACGCCGCCGTCACTGGGTGCCGCCCGAGTGTCCGGTGAGCGAGAGGAAGACATCGTCGAGCGAGGGGCGGCGCAGTCCGATGTCGGCGAGTTGGATGCCGGCGGTATCGAGTCGGCGCAGTGCCTCGGCGAGGGTCGCGGCCCCGTCCGGCGCCGGAATCGAAAGCCGGTCGCCGCCATTGATTTCGGCGCGCACGGTGGCGGGGACCAGATCGCCGAGCGCGTCGGCGGCGTGGGTCAGCTGTGTCGGGTCGAGCGGGACGACCTCGCAGTAGCTCCCGCCGGTCTTCTCCTTGAGCGCGTCCGCGGTGCCCTCGGCGATGACGGTGCCCTTGTCGATGACGATGATGTTGTCACTGAGCACGTCGGCCTCTTCGAGGTACTGCGTGGTCAGCAGGACCGTGATGCCCTGGGTCTTGAGCGCGTTGACCAGATCCCAGACGCCCTGGCGGCTGCGCGGGTCGAGGCCGGTGGTGGGCTCGTCCAGGAAGACCACCTCGGGCCGGACCACGAGTCCGCAGGCGATGTCGACGCGGCGGCGCATACCGCCGGAGTAGTGCCGGACAGCGCGGCGGCCCGCGCCGGTGAGGTCGAACTCCTCGAGCAGGTTGTCCGCGCGCAGGCGGGCGGCCTTGCGGGGCAAACCCATGAGGCGGCCGAAGAGTTCGAGGTTCTCGCGTCCGGAGAGGTTTTCGTCCAGGGCCGCGTACTGACCGGTCATCATGATCGATCGGCGGACGGCGGCGGGATCCTTGCGCACATCGTGGCCGGCGACCCGGGCGGTGCCGGAGTCCGGGCGCAGCAGGGTGGAGAGAATCTTGACGCAGGTGGTCTTACCCGCACCGTTGGGTCCGAGAATGCCGAGCACCTGACCGCGTTCGGCGGTGAAGCTGATGCCGCTGAGGGCGTGCACCTCACCGAAGGATTTGCGGACGTCTTCGACATATACGGCCGGATCGCTTCCGCCGCGCGCTGCTGTTACTGAAACATTTTGCGGCGAATCCGGTTTGTCCTGGCTCGGCATCAACTCTCCACTATCGGCTGGGCGGGCAATTTCAGTCGCCCCGGGCGGCGGGTCCCCACATCCCCTCGGGATGATCCACTCCGTCGCGCGCGATGTTACCGGCCACGCGGAAGCGGGGTCGTTGCTTTGCCTTAGCAGCGTTAGACCAAACGTGAGCTTCACCACAAACCAATGGGTCTACGAATAGCCGCAGATCCAGGGCCAGACCGGGCGGTCTGCTGAATTTCCGCACCTTGTCGGGGGTGTGCGCCGAACCATAGTCTGACGTGGAGGGGAGAGTTTTCGATGGCCACGAGAGGGTAACCATGGCCGAGTCTGCGCAGCAGCCACGGGCCGCAGCGCGCACCGGAGCGGGCCGATCCAAGGTCCTTACTTCGTACGATCCACGGACCGGGGAGGTCGTGGGCGATTTCGCCATTATGGGCGCCGGTGAGCTGACGCGCGCCGTGCGCGCCGCGCACACCACCGAACAGTGGTGGGCGACAATGGATTTCGCCGGACGCAAACGCTGGCTGCTGGATTGGAAGCGCGCCATCGCGCGCGGCACCCGGGATCTGGTGGAGGTCATCAGCTCCGAGACCGGAAAACCGCGCCTGGACGCCGCCGTCGAGGTGACCCTGGCGGTGGAGCATCTGGACTGGGTCGCGCGCCGCGCCGAGCGGACCCTGGGCCGCTCCACCCGCACCGCCGCGCGCTTGCGGCGCGATCGCCCCGGCTCGATCGGGCATCTGCCGCTGGGCGTGGTCGGCGTGCTCGGCCCCTGGCACAATCCCGTTCTCGCACCGATGAATTCGATCGCCGGCGCCATGGCGGCGGGCAATGCGGTGGTGTTCAAACCGAGTGAACTCACTCCCGGTGTGGGCGCGTGGCTGGCCGATACCTGGAGCCGTCTGTCCCCCAGTCAGCCTGTGCTGCAGGTGGTTACCGGTGACAGCAGCACCGCCGCCGCGCTCTGCCGGGCCCGGCTGGACAAGATCGCCTACTCCGGTTCCGCCGCCGGGGCGCGCGAGGTGACCGCGCTCTGCGCGCAGTCCGGTACGCCGCTGGTGGTCGAACAGGGCGGTCGCGGAGCCATGGTGGTACAGGTCGACGCCCGGCTCGATACCGCCGCTGCCGCAGCGGTTTACGGGGCGATGTCCAATGCCGGACAGCATCCGGCGGGCGTGCACGTGGTGTACGTGGCCGATTCGGTCTACGAGCCGTTCCTGGAATTGGTCGCCGGTCAGGCCCGCCGCCTGCGCCCCGCCGCCGACCGCCGCGCCTCCTACGGGCCGATGGTGCTCGAGGCCCAGCTCGACGTGGTGCGCCGCCAGGTCCGCGACGCCCTCACCCGCGGCGGCCGCGCCGTGGTCGGCAGTCTGGAATCGATCCGCGAGCCCTATATCGAACCGGTGGTCCTGACCGAAGTCCCCGAGGTGAGCGTGGCGATCACCGGCGATGCGGTGGGTCCGGTGCTCATCGTGAATCGGGTAGCCGATATGGACGAGGCCGTCGAACGCGTCAACGCGTCGGAAAGACCGCTCCCCGTAGCGGTTTTCACCCGGGACATCCGCAGTGTCCCCGAATTCGCCGAACGCCTGCGCACCCCGTTGGTGACGGTCAACGCCACGCCGGTCTACGGCGTGAACGGCCCGGGCCGCATTCGCGACCCGCAGTCACTGCTGGAATTCACCCGCCCCCAACTGATTACCGAACAGCGCCACCGAGACCCGTTGGGCACCTTCGACAATCATCCCCAGCGTCTCCGGATGGCCAGGGCCCTATTCCGTCTCCGCCACCGTGTTTGACTTGCCCTCCGCTTCGCTCCGGGCGGGTTCGCGGCCCTGGGAGTCGCGGGCCGCGAACCTCGCGGCGAGAACATGGAATGTCTCGAGGTTGCGGCTATTCGCCGTCGGGGGCGGGGTTCGCGCCCAGTAGGACCGCGCTCATCAGGGCGCGGACCCTTGCCAATTGTTGTGGGCGGGAGTCGAAGCGGAGGCGGCGGCCCACGTCGATGACCTGGCCGATCGCGGCGTGGACGCGGAAGCGGGCTTCGGTCTGGTCGCCTTCGAGCAGGTTGGCCCATTCCAGGACGTTCTGGCGCTGGATGGAGCGGAGTCGATGCTGTTCGGTGGCGGGCAGATTGGAGAATTCGGCGAAGTAGACCGGGAGGATCTCCGGCATGGCGAAGGTCATGCGGGCGAAGCGCTCGGCGATGCGGACCGCGGCGTCGGCGCGGCCGGTGGCCTCGGACAGGGCTTCGGCATTGGCGATGGCCACGCGTTCGCCGGTGCGGTGGAAGGCGGCGGCGAGCAGATCGGATTTACTGCTGAAGTAGCGGTAGACGCTGGAGGCGTTGATGCCCGCGGCCGCGCCGATCTCCTCGATGCTGGCCTCGTGATAGCCCTGCCGGCCGAAGATCCGAATCGCCTCGGTGAGCAGTTGTTCGCGTTTGGAGATGACGGGCAGGCCGCGCACGATCGGATCGCCGGTGACCGGCGGGGGCGGCGGGGGTAGCTCGGCGCGCAGGATATCCCAGCAGATGTCGTTGAGCAGGGCCACGATTCGCGCATTGGAGAGCGCGGTGCGGTGGCCGGTGACGCTGCCGATGGCCGAGAGCACGGCGGCCGCGCGCAATATGACATCGGCGGGGTCGGCGTCCGGGTACAGCTCGGCGATGGGCGCGGCGACGGTTTCGTGCAGTTCGGTGTAGATGACGCGAATGCGCGCGCGGTCCTCGCGCTCGAGATACCGGCGCTCCCAGCGGTACAGTCCGCCCTCGCGGCGGCAGTCGATGGTGTACTCGGTGATGCCGCGAATCAGTGCGGTGAGTCGCGGTTCCGGTTCCAGCTTCGGATTGTCCGCGGCCTTGGCGGCGTCCAGAAGTTGCTGTGCCCCCATCTCGGCGGCGGCGACGAGCATGGCGTACTTATTGCTGAAGTGCCGGTAGAGCGCGGGCCCGGAGATGCCGACCTCGGCGGCGATCTCGTCCACGCCGACCGGGTGATAGCCCCGCTCAGCGAAGGCGCGGGCGGCCACGCCGACAATCTGAGCCTTGCGATTCTTGGGTCGTCGCCGGGGTCCGGGTTCGCCGGACGGTCGCGCGGAAGCGAGTCCGGCTTCGCTGCGATCGGCGACCATGCACTTTCTCCTTCTCAACGGCACCGGCTGTTGACAGTGCCGGACGGATCCACCTAAGTTAACCACAATTCGCACAGCTGAACATATTGCGCCGCGATTCGCACCGCACGCAGAGCAGGAGCAGACATGAGCAACACTGCGGCGACCCCGGGCTACACCGCTGTGCTGGACGGCCGGGTGCTGCGTGTCACCATCACCAATCCCAAACGCAAGAACGCCATCGACTACGACACCATGGCGGGGCTCGGTGAGACGGTGCTTTCGGCATATGAAAACCCGGCCGTGCGCGTGATCGTGCTCACCGGCGAGGGCGGCGACTTCTGTACCGGGGCGGATCTGGCGGCCGGTCCGGGTGAGGCGGCGCGCGGAATCACCCCCGAACAGACCATGGACGTGGCCAATCGGATGATCAAGGCGATCGTGGACGCGCCGATCCCGGTGATCGCCCGGGTGAAGGGCGCGGCGGCCGGGGTGGGCGTGGCCTTCGCGCTCGCGGCCGACCTCACCTATGCGTCGGAGGACGCGTATCTGCTGCTGGCCTTCATCAATATCGGCCTGATGCCCGATGGCGGTGCGGCCGCCATGGTCGCCGCCGCGGCCGGTCGTCCGCTCGCCGCGGAGATGGCATTGCTCGGCGATCGCCTGCCCGTCACCGAGGCGGCGCGGCGCGGGCTGATCGCGGGCGTCTACGGCGATGCGGAACTCGACGCCAAGGTCGAGGCCGCCGCGGCCAAGCTCGCCCACGGCCCGCGGCGGGCCTTGGAACTCACCAAGCGTGCCCTCAATGCCGCCGCCCTGACCTCCCTCGACGCGGCGCTCGCGACCGAAAAGACCGGCCAGGCAGAGCTTTTGCGCGCCCCCGACTTCACCGAGGGCGCTACGGCCATGCTCCAGAAGCGCAAAGCGGTCTTCGCCGAATAGCGGAATTCATTCGCCCCGTATGGATCCCGGCCGAAAGCGCGCCGGGATGACGGGGCGATAGACCCGTTGCGGGTCTACATGCCCGTGACGGTGAGGTAGATGAGGGCTACGTTCAGGGCGGAGATGATCAGGGCCACCAGCCAGGCCAGGGCGGTGGTGAGGCGGGGGTTGACGTCATCGCCCATGAGGGTGCGGTCGGCGGTGAAGCGGACCAGCGGGATCAGGGCGAAGGGGATGCCGAAGGACAGGACCACCTGCGAAATGATCAGGGCCCGGGTGGGATCCACGCCGATGGCCAGGATGACCAGGGCGGGGATCAGGGTGATGAGTCGGCGCAGCAGCAGGGGGATGGTGCGGTGCAGCAGCCCTTCCATGATCATCGCGCCCGCGTACGCGCCGACCGAGGTGGAGGCCAGGCCGGAGGCCAGCAGGCCGACTGCGAGCAGGAGTCCGGCGGCCGGTCCGAGGGTGTCCCGCACCGCGGCGTGCGCGGTTTCGAGCGAGTCGACGTCATCGCGCCCCCGCAGCGTTCCGGCCGCCATGAGCAGCATGGCGAGGTTGACCGTGCCCGCGAGCAGCATGGCCAGGCCGACGTCGTAGCGGGTGATGCGCAGCAGCCGGGCGCGGGCCGGTCCCGCCGCGGGGCTGCCGTGCCGGTCCCGGGCGAGCGCGGAGTGCAGGTAGACCGCGTGCGGCATGACGGTCGCGCCGATCATGGCGGCGGCCAGCAGCACGCTCTCGCCGCCGTCGAAACGCGGCAGCAGTCCGCCGATGGTCCCGCCCGCCGAGGGCGGTGAAATAACCACGGAGGCAAGGAATCCGATGGCGATGACGCCGAGCATGCCGGTGATGACGCGTTCGAACGGCTGCTGCCCGCGCCTGTTCTGCACCAGCAGCAGCCCCATCGAGACGATGCCGGTGATGACCCCGCCGAGCAGTAGCGGCAGGTTGAACAGCAGCTTCAGCGCGATGGCCCCGCCCACCACCTCGGCGAGATCTGTTGCCATGGCGACGGTTTCGGCCTGCGCCCAGTAGGCGAGCCGGGTTTTGCGACCGGCCTTGTCCCGCACGGCTTCCGGGAGGGACATCCCGGTGACGAGCCCGAGTTTGGCGGACAGGAATTGCACCAGTCCCGCCATCACATTGGCCATGACGATGACCCAGACCAGTAGGTAGCCGAATTTCGCTCCGGCGCTGATATTGGAGGCGACATTGCCGGGGTCGACGTAGGCGATGGCGGCGACGAAGGCCGGACCGAGCAGGACCGTGGCCGATCGCGCTCGCTGGAACGTGGAGCGTTTATCGGCCAGGCTGGTACTCACAACAATAGTTTACGGGTTCCCAAACTTTTTGTTGAGAGCTACCCGTGAAAAAAGACCCGACTCCTCGTCCGGCACAGAAAAAGAGACCGACCCGACGGTTTCCGTCGAATCGGTCTCTCGATGATCAGGGGCTCACCGCCCCGCGGGCGTCTGCCTCAGAGGCCCAGGCCCCGGGCCAGCACCGGCCACGAGTTCATGAACTCGTCGTTCCAGTAACCCCAGGAGTGGGTTCCGGTGGCGCGGAAGTTGTAGGTCGCCGGGATGCCCAGCGAGTCCAGCTTGGCCTGCAGATTGTGCGTGCAGTAGTTGGTGCCCGCCTCGATGGCGCCGCCGATGATCAGCTGATTGGCCAGGCCGTAGGCGCCGGGCAGCGCGTACGGGCCGTTCAGCGCGTCGTACTGGCCGGGCAGACCGCTACCGGAGGAGATGTAAAGGTCTGTGCCGCGCAGCTTTTCGGCGTGGATGACCGGATCGTTCTCGGCCCAGGCCGGGGAATCCTCCGGACCGTGCATATTCTCCAGCTTGCCGCCGCCCCAGGTCTCGACGGTGAGGCGCATGAATTCACGGCCGACCGGATCGGCGAACTGCGCGCAACCGCTGTAGGCGGCCGCGGCGCGGAACAGGCCGGGCTTGGCCTCGGGCAGCGACAGCACGGTGGTGCCGGAGGTGGAGATGCCGGCGATGGCGTTCACACCGTTGGTGCCGAGCGCGGCGTCGATCAGCGGCGGCAGCTCCTCGGTGAAGAAGGTCTGCCACTTGTTGCGGCCGAGCACCTCGTCATCGTTCTGCCAGTCCTGGTAGTAGCTCCACTTACCGCCGATGGGCTGCACGACATTCAGGTTCTTGTCGCCGAGGAAGCCGTTGACGATAGTGGTCTTCTTCTGCCAGGAGGCGTCGTCCTGTCCGCCGCCCGCGCCATTGAGCAGGTACAGGGTCGGGCGCGGCGCGGACGCGTCGGCCGGGCGCTGCACGTCGACGGGGTAGGTGGCGTCCATGGCGGCGGAGTAGACGTAGAGACGGATATTGCGACCGTCCTTCATCTCCGCCTTGGTGATCTTCGACCCGTCCGGGGCGACGGGATCGGCGAGCAGCTTCTTGCTGTCGATGATCGGGTCGGCGGAGGCGCTCGGCACGCCGACACCGGCGACCAGGCCGGTCAGCACTGCCGTTGCGGCGAGGAAGGCAGCGGTTCGTGCACCGCGCCGACGCCCCACAATCCCATTACGGACGTGTCGACGAATCAATGTTCACACCTTCGCTTTGGTTCGTTTGTGCCGGTCTTACCACCCTGCGGCGCAGTGCTGCTCGGGTACCCAGCCGTGGTCTCCGGGCAGGGTTCACCCCCCGAGAGACCATACGGCTAATGCCATCGCCGCGATAGCCGACAATGTTACGGATTGGTCGCGCGTCCGTGCTCGGCGAGTCCGCCGAGCGCTTGGACCCAGCCTTCGACGAGTCGCTTGATCTGCTCCAGGTCCAGTACCGCACCGGCGAAGTCGAAGCGTGCGACCAGGCCGTCCTGGGTGGTGTCGACGGTGACGTCGAGGTACAGATCATCGGTGACGGGTTCCGGATACACCCGGGCGGGTCGCAGGTCCCGATAGCGGAACCCGATGCGTCCCACCGGGAGTTCGGCGATGGCAGCGGCGGTGTCCGGGTTCAGGTGCTGGAGCAGTCCGAAGCCGACGCCCCGGAACGGGACCTCACGGCGGCGATCGCGAATCTGCCGGATGACCGATCCGGCCGCCGCGCCACCCTGTCGGACCTCTTCGAAGTCGATGCCGTAGACGCGCAGCGGGAACGGGTACGGCGTGGAGAACGCCCCGACCGTGCGGTGCCCGGCGGGATCGCCCGGCACCCGGCCGTCGGCGACCAGCTGCACCACCGAACCCAGTGCGCTGCGGACGATTTCGGCGCTGTCGTCGAGCAGAGTGACCGCGAGCGCGGCCAGCAGGACGTCGTCGATGCTGGCGTCGTAGTAGCGGGCCACGGTATCGACGGCGGCCGCGCCCTCACCGGTGATGGAGACCGAGACCCGGCCGCGGCCGAGCGGTTCGCCGGCACCGCCGAATACCTCGGCCGGATCGCGGCCGGGCAGTGCGGAGGTCAGGGCCGAACGCCACCAATCCAATTCGGCGACGGTCTCGGTGGCGGCGGCCCGGACCGCGAGGTCACGGGCGATACCGACCGGATGCGCGTCCGCGCTGGGCGGGGTGGCGTGCCCACCGGACCAGGAAGCGGTGAGGTCCTCGATAATGGTGCGCCACGAGGTGTCGTCCACGACCAGGCCGTTGGCGACCGCGACCAGGACGGCGGCGGGCCGATCGGCCGGATCGAGATTCGGATCGACCTCGCCGCCCGCCATCAGGACGAAGCGGATATTGCGGCCCTTCTCCGGATCGAGCTCCGCGGCGGCGGCATGGATGACGGCCTCGATGGGATCGCCGACCGCCTCGACCGACGGATCGAGCTGCCAGACCACGGCATCGCGCGAATTCGCCTGCATCGGAATGTCCATGACGGCGGTATCGCCGTCGCGGCGCAGTCGGGACCAGAGCGCCGGATGCCGGTCCAGCAGGGTCCGTACGGACCTGCGGACGCGACTGCCGGAGACATCGGCGGCGATATCGAGGGTGATGGCGCGGATCCACAGGCCGGAGGGTTCGATCTCCAGCATGCTGACCGCGCCCGCGGGCAGCGGAGACACCTTGCCCACGGCGGTGAGACGCGGACCCATGACCGGCGGGGTGGCCGGTGCGGGCGGAACCTCGGGCTCGGCAATGGGTTCCGCCGTATCGGATGCGTCGGCGAGGCCGGTGGCGTCCGCCTCGACGGCTGCGGTCTCGGCTTCGGCGTCCGTGGTCTCGGCTTCGGCGTCCGTGGTCTCGGCTTCGGCGGCCACCGGCTCGGCCTCGACGGCCACGGGCTCCGGCTCGGGGACGGCCTCCGGTTCGACCTCGGCCACCGCCTCGGCGACCGCTCCCGCCATCTCCTCGGCGATCTCCTCCGGAGCCGCCTCCTCGGTGAGGTGCCGCGAATCCTCTTCGCGGGCCTGGAGTTTCATCTCCGAGCCGACCGCGTCGAAGTCGATGACGGGCAGCACCTGGGTGATGGTCCAGTCGCCCTCGGCACGGTCGCCGCCGGCCGTCACCTCGTCTGCGGGAGCGCCACTGTCGCCGTCCAGGATGGCGGCGAGCCGCGGCCCGATGACGGCGTAGGACTCGGCGGTGGTCATGAGCTGATGCTTGACCGGCACCACGTGCTCGGTGACCGGCCCGGTGACGAAGGGCCGCCAGTCCGCGGCCGAATGCCGATGATCGTCACCGCGTCCGAGCTCGGCGGCGAACAGTTCCATCCGGCCGTCGAATGCCGTTGGGCGGTACCGCGATCCGAGCTCGACGGTGCGTACCGCGCCCCGGTAGATGCGCCGCAGCCGCTCCACGGTGAGTACCGCGAGATCGGCCGGGATGGCCTCGTGCAGCGCCGCCAGCGCCTCATCGCTGAGGTCGCTCATATCGCCGTCCGGGAAGGCTTCCTCGCCGACGCCCAGCGCCGCGAATTCGTCGCGGACCGCGGCGGTGAAGTCGGTGAACTCCGCGTCCGGGTAGGCGTCGAGGTTGGCCAGCACGTCGACCTGTTCCCCGGCGGCCTGGAGTTCGGTGGCGATGGCGTGCGCCAGGATGCCGCCGAGCGAGTAGCCGAGCACCCGGTACGGCCCGTGCGGCTGTATCTCGCGGATGGCCTCGACATAGCGCCGCGCCACCTCTTCGAGGCTGTCGGGTGCGTAGTCGGCCTCGGTGAGCGCCGGGGATTGCAGACCGTAGAGCGGCTGGTCCGCGGGCAGGTAACCCGCCAATCCGGCGTAGCACCAGGACATTCCGACCATGGGCGGTGCGCAGAACAGCGGGGTGCGGTCGCCGGTGGCGCGGATCGGCAGCACCACCGCGAGCGCGGCGTCGGCGGCCGAGTCGTAGTCGTGCTTGCTCTCCAGATCCAGGCGAATGCGTTCGGCGAGTCCGGTCACGGTCGGATCGGTGAAGAACCAGGCGACCATGACCTGCGCACCGGAGACCTTGCGCAGTTTGCTGACGATCTGGGTGGCGAGCAGTGAGTTGCCGCCGATGGCGAAGAAGTCCTCGTCCACGCCGACCCGGTCGACGCCGAGCACCTCGGCGAAGGTGGCCGCGATGGTCTCCTCCAGCGGGGTGGACGGTGCGCGGTATTCGCGTTGGCGCAGTTCGGGTTCGGGCAGCGCCTTGCGATCGAGTTTGCCGACCGGGGTCAGCGGCAGCTCGTCCAGGACCACGACGGCGGCGGGCACCATATGCGGGGGCAGGCTCTGCCCGGCGTAACTCCGCAGCGCCTCCGGGTCGAGCGCCCTGCCGAGCACATAGGAGACCAGAACCGTTGTGCCGGTGTGGTTCTTGCGCCCGACGGTGAGGGCGAAGTCGACATCGGGATGTGATCCGAGCACCGCGTCGATCTCACCGAGTTCGATGCGGAAGCCGCGGATCTTGACCTGGAAGTCCGAGCGCCCGACGTAATCGAGCTCCCATGTGGTACCGGGCAGTGCGGTATTGCCGCCACGCTCGTCGGCATCGGCGTACCAGCGCACCACATCGCCGGTGCGGTACATCCGCGATCCCGGTGCGCCCCAGGGGTTCGCGACGAATCGCTCGCAGGAGAGCCCGGCGCGATTGCGGTAACCGCGGGCGAGTGCGCCACCGGCGAGGTACAGCTCACCCGCGACGCCCGGCGGCACCGGGTTCAGTCGCGAGTCCAGCACCAGGGCCGACATGCCGTGCACCGGTTTACCGATGGTGATGTGCCGGCCCGGGGTGAGCTGGGCGTAGGTGGAGATGATCGTGGTCTCGGTCGGGCCGTAGGCATTGTGGTAGACCCGCCCGGCGGCCTTCCAGCGCGCGACCAGCTCCGGCGGTGTCACATCGCCGCCGACCGAGAGCACCTCGAGCTGCGGCTGGGTCGCCGGATCGAGGGTGCCCAGGACGGCGGGGGTGATGAGCGCGTGCGAGACGTTCTCGGTACGCATGAGCTCGCCGAGTTCGGGCCCGCCCAGAATCTCCGAGGGCACGATGACCAGCGTCGCGCCGGTGTAGAACGCGCATACCCATTCCAGCACCGAGGGATCGAAGCTGGGTGAGCAGATGTGCATGAGCCGGTGCTCGGGATCGAGGTCGTAGAGCGCGATCGCGTAGTCGGCGAGCCCGCCCAGACCGGCGTGGGTGACGGTGACGCCCTTGGGCATACCGGTGGACCCGGAGGTGTAGATGACATACGCCGGATGCGACATCCGTACCGGCGCAAGACGATCGGCGTCGGTGACCGGGCCCGGGGACTGCGCCATGCAGGCCGCGTCGGTGGCGGCGTCGTCCAGGCACAGCCATTCGACCTCGCCCGGCAGCGCCCCGCGGTGCGCGCGCCCGGTGATGCCGAGCACGGCTCCGGAGTCGGTGACCATATGCCGCACGCGATCCGCCGGATAGGTGGGATCCACGGGTACGTGCGCACCACCGGCCTTGGCCACGGCCAGTACGGCGGCGACCATTTCGAATGAGCGCGGGAAGGCGATGGCGACCAGCTTCTCCGGTCCGACGCCGCGGCCGATGAGCACCCGCGCCAGCTGCGAGGAGTAGTCGTCGAGTTCGCCGTAGGTGATGGAGTGGCCGCGGTAGCGCACCGCGATCCGGTCCCGGCCCAGTGCGACGCCGCGGGTGAGCAGTTCGGGCAATAGTCCGGTGGCCATCACGTCATCGCCGTGCACATGGGTGAGCAGCTCGTATTCACTGTCGTCCAGCAGCGGCAGATCGCCCACGGGGGTGCCCGGCCGCTCCACGATGGCGGCGAGCAGGCGCTTGAAGCGGTCCGCGAAGACGCCGACGGTGGCGTAGTCGAACAGGTCGCGGGCGAAGGTGAATGCGCCCTGGAGCCCCTGTCCCCCACCGTCGCTCATGGTCAGCGACAGGTCGAACTGTGAGGTCTCGACCTCGGATTCCAGTGCGGCGATGCGCAATTCGGGCAGGTCCGCATTGTTGGCCGGCAGATTCTGGAAGGCCAGCATGACCTGGAACAGCGGATTGCGGGCGGTGGAGCGCTCGGGGTTGAGCAGTTCGACCAGGCGCTCGAACGGGACCTCGGCATTGGCGAAGGCGCGCAGATCGGCGTCCTTGGTGCGGGCGAGCAGTTCGTCGAAGCGCAGTTCGCCCGGCACCCGAGTACGCAGTACCAGGGTGTTGACGAACATGCCGATGACATCGTCGAGTTCGGCCGCGCCACGACCGGCGACCGGGGTGCCGATGGCGATATCGTCGGTGCCCGACAGCCGCGCCAGGAACAGCGCCAGCGCGGTGTGCACCACCATGAACAGCGTGGCGTGCTGCTCGCGCGCGATGCGTTGCAGCCCTTGATGAATCTCGTCGTCGATGGTGAAGTTCACGCTGCCGCCGCGGAACGACTGGGTCGCCGGGCGCGGGCGGTCGGCGGGCAGGTTGAGCTCATCGGGGAGGCCTGCGAGTTCGGCGCGCCAGTGCTCGGTCTGCTTGGCGATCAGGCTCTCGGGATCGTCCTCCGAGCCCAGCACCGCACGCTGCCACAGCGTGTAGTCCGCGTACTGCACCGGCAGCGGCGCCCATTCGGGCGCGGTATCGGCCGAGCGCGCGATGTACGCCAGGATCAGATCGCGCGAGAGCGGCCCCATGGACCAGCCGTCGGAGCTGATGTGGTGGGTGACCACGACCAGCACATGCTCGATCTCGTCGGCGATATCGAGCCGGAACAGCTTGACCCGCAACGGAATCTCACGCGTGACGTCGAATCCGGCGGTGAGCAGTGCGTGGACCCGGTCGGTGACCGCGTCCACGCCGATCCGCTCCGGCATGAGTTCGGGCACGACCCGCGCGGCGGGCAGGATCACCTGGTGCGCGGTGCCCTCGACCTCGGGGTAGATGGTGCGCAGGGTTTCGTGCCGCTCCAGCAGATCGGCGACGGCCAGCCGCAGCGCCTCGGTGTCGAGGGCGCCGGTGAGGCGCAGCGCGATGGGCAGGTTGTACGCCGAGGAGGTCGGATCGAACTGGTTCAGGAACCACATGCGCTGCTGTGCCAGCGACAGCGGCACCCGCTCGGGGCGCGCCCCGGCGACCAGCTTGGGCCGTGGCGCGATGCCCTCGGTGCCCGAAACCCGCTGTGCGAGCGCGCCGACCGAGGAGACCTCGAACAGATCCCGGACACCGAGACCGGCGTCGAGGGCGGCGTTCACCCGGGCGATGACCCGGGTGGCGACCAGTGAATTACCGCCGAGTGCGAAGAAGTCGTCATCGAGGCCGACCCGGTCGAGGCCGAGCACCTCGGCGAAGACCGCGGCCACGGCCTGTTCGGTCTCGGTCTCGGGTGCGCGGAATTGGTGATCGGCCGCGAAATCCGGTGCGGGCAGCGCGCGCCGGTCCAGCTTGCCCGACGGGTTGACCGGGAATTCGTCCAGCACCACGAAGGCCGCCGGGACCATGTACCCCGGAACCCGTTCCGCCACAGCGGACTTGACCGCGACGGTGTCAACGACGGATCCGGCTGCCGGTAGGACATAGGCGACCAGCTGATCCCCCAGTCGCTCGTCATGGCGCAGCACCACGACCGCACGGGCGATGGATTGCTGTGCGGTGAGCGCGGATTCGATCTCGCCGAGTTCGATGCGCAGACCGCGCAGCTTGACCTGGAAGTCGGTGCGGCCCAGGTACACCAGCTGACCGCGATCGGTCCAGCGCACCAGATCGCCGGTGCGGTACATGCGTTCGCCGCCCCGGCCGAAGGGGTTGGCCACGAAGCGATCCGCGGTCAGGTCGGCGCGCCCGTGGTAGCCGCGGGCCAGCTGAGCACCGGCGAGGTACAGCTCACCGGCCATACCCGGGGCGACCGGGTGCAGGCGCGCGTCCAGGACATAGGTCTGGGCGTTCCACACCGGTGCGCCGATCGGCACCGCGCCCGAAACCTCTTCCGGGACGGGGGCATAGGTGGCGTGCACGGTGAATTCGGTGGGCCCGTACAGGTTGTGCAGTTCCGCGCGCCCGATGCGCCGGAAGGCGGTGACCGCGTCACCGGTGAACGCCTCGCCGGCAATGAGCAGGGTACGCAGCGAGGTGAGCGCCGCGGGGGCGGCGGTATCGGTGAAGGCGCTGAGCATGGACGGCACGAACGAGGTCATGGTGATGCGTTCGGCGGCAATGACTTCCGCGAGGTAGGCCGGATCGCGATGCCCGTCGGCGGTGGCGATCACCAGTTTCGCGCCGACCGCGAGCGGCCCGAACAATTCCCAGACCGATACGTCGAAGGTGGCGGGTGTCTTGAGCAGCACCACATCATCGGCGCCGATGCCGTATTCGGTGGTGATCCAGCGGATCTGGTTGACGGCGGCGGCGTGCGAGACCGCCACGCCCTTGGGCCGTCCGGTCGAGCCGGAGGTGAAGATGACGTACGCCGGGTGCGCGCCGTTCAGCGGTGCGCGCCGTTCGTCCTGGCGGAGCGGCTCATCGGAGTACCCGGAGAGGTCGAGCGCGTCGATGGTGAGCACATGCCCCGCAAAGACATCGCCGGGCGCGGGCGTGAAATCGTCCCGGCGCGTGGTGAGTACGCAGACCGGCTGGGCCGTCTCGAGCACATGTTCGATGCGGTCGGCGGGCTGATCCAGATCGAGGGGCACGTATCCGCCACCGGCCTCGAGCACCGCGTAGATGGCGACAACGAGATCGACCGAACGCCGAATGCCCAGTGCCACCAGGCTTTCCGGTCCCACCCCGGCCGCCGTGAGCAGGCGCGCCAGACGGTGCACCCGCGATGCCAGTTCGGCGTAGGTGAGTTCGACGCCCTCGAAGCTGAGCGCGACCGCACCCGGATTGCGGGCCGCCTGCGATTCGAACAGCGAGAACAGCTGTCCCGCGGGCAGATCGATGGCGGTCTCGTTCCATTCGGTGAGCACCTTGCGGCGCTCGTCGAAGGCGAGCACATCGATATCGCCGACCGCGCGGGCGGGATCGGCGGTGACAGCGACCAGGATGCGGCGGAAACGCTCGGCGAAGCCCCGCACGGTGGCCGCGTCGAAGAGATCGGTGGCGTAGGTGAACAGGGCGGTCATGCCCTGTACCTCATTGTCGGCGTCGGCGTGTTCGCTGACGGTCAGTTGCAGGTCGAATTTGGCCAGCGGCACGTCCAGTTCGACCGCCGAGACCGAGACCCCGGGCAGCGAGAGTGCGGAGTTGCCGACGTTCTGGAAGGTGAGCATGGTCTGGAACAGCGGATGCCGGGCCTGGGAGCGCGCCGGATCGAGCACCTCGACCAGCCGCTCGAACGGGACGTCGGCGTGGCCGAAGGCTGCGATATCGCTCTCGCGCACCGTATTCAGCAGATCGCCGAAGGACGCGGCCGGGTCGACCTGGGCGCGCAGCACCAGGGTGTTGACGAACATGCCGATGAGATCGTCCAGCGCGGCCTCACCGCGGCCGGCGACGGGTGCGCCGATGGCGATGTCCGCGGTGCCCGAGAGCCGGGCCAGCAGTGCGGCGAAGGCCGCGTGTACCACCATGAAGAGGGTGGCGTTGTGTTCGGCGGCGACCCGGTGCAGCGCCGAGTGCACGATGGGGTCGATCTCGAAGGCCAGGGTCGCGCCGCGTCCGCTGGCCACGGCCGGGCGGGGCCGGTCACCGGGCAGTTCGAGCTGATCGGGCAGTCCGGCCAGGGTGCGCTGCCAGTAGTCGAGCTGGCGGGCCAGCAGTGAGCCGGGATCGGTTTCGTCGCCGAGGATTTCGCGCTGCCACAGCGCGTAATCGGCGTACTGCACCGGCAACGGCGTCCATTCGGGCTCGCGGCCCTGGATCCGGCTCAAATACGCGGTCATGAGATCGCGGGTGAGCGGCCCGGCGGAGAAACCGTCACCGGCGATATGGTGCACCACACAGACCAGCACATGATCGTCGACGCCCAAGCGCAGCAGGCGAACTCGCAACGGCGGGGCGGCGGTGACGTCGAAGCCGGCGACGGCGGCCGCGGCGACGGCGGCGGCGATACCGTCCTCGCGCACATCCACCATGGGCATCGAGGGCATGGCCTCGGGATCGTCGGCGGCCAGGATCAGCTGATACCCGACGCCGTCCCGTTCGGGGTAGATGGTGCGCAGCACCTCGTGCCGCTCCACCAGATCGCGGACCGCCGCGCGCAGGGCGGGCACGTCCAGGCGGCCGGTGATGCGCAACGCGGTGGGCAGGTTGTAGGTCGCCGAGGCGGTGTCGAAGCGGTTCAGGAACCACATGCGCTGCTGGGCGTAGGAGAGCGGGATCAGCTCCGGCCGCTCCATGGCGCGCAGCGGCGTGCCGAACGAATCCGCCTGATCGCCGAGGGTTGCGGCGAGTTCGGCGACGGTGGGCGATTCGAAGAGGGCGCGCACCGGTACGCGTGCCCCGATGGTCGCACCCAACCGCGCCACCACCTGAGTGGCACTGAGCGAATTGCCGCCGAGTTCGAAGAAGTCATCGTCCGCGCCGACGGTCTCCACACCCAGGACCGCCGCGAACACCTCGGCCACGGTCCGCTCACCCGATGTCGACGGCACACGATAGGCCCGCGCCTGGAACTCCGGCTCGGGCAAGGCTTTCCGATCCAGCTTGCCACTGGCATTGAGCGGCATCGCCGCCAGACGCACCACAGCCGAAGGCACCATATACGACGGCAGCGACGCTCGCGCGTGCGCGAGCAACTCCGAATCCGCCACCACCACACCGGATTCGAGGACGATATAGGCGACCAGACGATCACCGGTGGACGCGCGCACCAGTGTGACAGCGGCACGGTGCACCGCCTCATGGCTCAGCAGCACCGTCTCGATCTCACCGAGTTCGATCCGCTGACCACGCAGTTTGACCTGGAAATCACTGCGGCCCAAGTACTCCAGCGCGTGACCGGTGCCCGCCGGGTCCGCGACCCAGCGGACCACATCACCGGTGCGGTACAGACGAGCGCCGTTCTCGTGTGCGACGAAGCGTTCGGCGGAGAGTCCCGGTGCGCCGAGGTAACCGCGCGCCAATTGCACTCCGGCCACATACAACTCACCGGCGGCACCGAACGGCACCGGCCGCAACTGACGGTCCAGGACGTGCACACGGGTATTGGCGACGGGGCTGCCGATCGGCACGGCATTGCCCGCGGCCTGATCGGCCGGGTGCGCGGTGACCACGGTCGCCTCGGCCGGACCGTACCAGTTGACCAGGGCCGTATTCGGCAGTGCCGCATCGAACTTGACGGCGGTCTCGGTGGACAGCGCCTCACCGGCGGCGAAGACCCAGCGCAGCTGTCCGCTCGGCGCGGTCGCGGACCGCGCGAGACCGTCGAGGTATGCCTCGAGCATGGACGGCACGAAATGCACCGAAGTGACCCCGTACTCACCAATCATCCGCGCGATATACCCCGGATCACGATGACCATCCGGCTCCACGATCACCACCGCCGCACCCGTCTGCAACGGCCAGAACAACTCCCACGTCGAAATATCGAACGTGATCGGCGTCTTATGCAACACCACATCACCCGCACCATGCGGATAAGCCCGCTGCGCCCAACGGAACTGATTCACCATCTGCCGATGCGTAATCACCACACCCTTGGGACGACCCGTCGAACCCGAGGTATAGATCACATACGCCGCATTATCCGCCCGCACCGACACCGAACCCGACCCGACGAACTCGATCTCACTCGCCCCCGCCAGCGCCTCAACCAAGAAAAGCGGCACACCCGAAGCGGTTTCGAAACCCTCATCAGCCCGAGTCAACACACACACCGGCGCCGAACTCTCGAGCACATACTCATTACGCTCGCCCGGATGATCGGGATCCACCGGCACATACACACCACCGGCCCGCACCACCGCATAGATAGCCACCACCAAATCGACACCACGCCGCATAGCCACCGCGACCCGGGACTCCGGGCCGACGCCGCGCAGTGTGAGTTCCTGTGCGAGCCGCCGCGATCGGGCATCGAGCTCGGCATAGGTGAGCGTGGTGTCGCCGAAGATGACCGCGAGCGCCTCGGGCGTCCGCGCCGCCTGCGCGTCGAACAGGGTGAGCAACGTCGAATCATCCAGCAGCTCGGGCACTTCGGTGGCATTGACCGCGTCCAGGGCCTCGCGCTCACTGTCGATGAGCGCGTCCACCTCCGCGATTCGGGCCTGCGGGTTGCTGCCGAATCGGTTGAGCAGCAGGGCAAGTCGGTCGGCGAGCGCCTCGGCGGCGGCGGTGTCGAACAGATCGCGCAGGTACTTGAGATTCACCCGCAGCGCCTTGCCCGGGGTCACCATCACGGTCACCGGGTAGTGCGTGCCATTGGCGGCCGAGGTGCCGAGCAGGCCCACACCCTCGATGGGCGCGGCGGCCTCGTCCAGGGCCTCGTCGTCCACCGGGAAGGACGCGAACACCACGAGCGAGTCGAAAATCCCGTCGATACCGGTGATTTCCTGAATTTCGCCGAGTCCGAGGTAGTGATGGTCGAGCAGGGCGGCCTGCTCGTCCTGCAACTGGCGCAGCAGCCCGGCCAATGTTCCGGCGGCATCGAGCTTGACCCGCACCGGAATGGCATTGAGGAACAGCCCGACCATGGTTTCGATCCCGGCCAGCTGCGGCGGGCGACCCGAAACGGTCGCGCCGAAGACCACATCGTCGCGATCGGTGCTGCGCCCGATGAGCAGACCCCAGGCGGCCTGCACGATGGTGTTGACGGTGATACCCGCCTCGGCGGCCACCCGGCCCAGCGCGGCGGTCTCCTCGACGGTGAGCTCGAAGCCCAATTCGCCGATGCCGGCGGAGATTTCGCGGGACCGGTCGACCGGCGCCAGCGGTGAGGGTTCGGTGAACCCGGCCAGGGCCTCCCGCCACGCCGCCCGCGCGGCCTCGCGATCCTGGGCGGCCAGCCAGGCCAGGTAGTCCCGATAGGACCGGACCGGCGGCAGCAGCGCGGGATCACCGCCGAGTGCGTAGAACGCCAGCATGTCCTGCATGAGCAGCGGCAGTGACCAGCCGTCCAGCAGAATATGATGGCTGGTGACGAAGAGCTGGAAGCGTTCGGGCGCGGTGCGCACCAGGGTGAAGCGCAGCAGCGGCGCGGTGCGCATATCGAAGTGGCCGGTCATTTCGGCGGCCATCAGCCAATCGGTGCGCGCGGGCGCCTCATCAGCCGCGCGATCGCCGAGATCCATATAGCGCCAGGGCACTTCGAGGTCGTCGACGACGATCTGCAGCGGATTGCCGTTCGCGTCCTCGGCGAAGGCCACCCGCAGATTCACATGCCGGTCCAGCATGGCCTGGGCGGCCGCGCGCAGCCGCGGAATATCCAGTGCGCCGGAGAGTTCGACGGTGAACTGGGTCATGTACGCGTCGACCGAATGCTCGGCCAGCAGCGCGTGGAAGAGCATGCCGGACTGCAATGGCGTCAGCGGCCAGATATCCGACATGGTCGGGTAAAGCTCTTGCAGCCGTGCGCGATCGGCGTCGGTGACCGCGACGAGCGGTCCGGCGGCCAGTGACACCTCGGCCTCGCCCGGTGTCACCGTTTCGGCGAGGGCGGCGAGCCCCTCGACGGTGCGCGCGGCGAAGACGTCCTTGGCCTTGAAGGCCAAACCCTGTGCGCGCGCCCGCGACACGATCTGGATGGAGGTGATGCTGTCCACGCCGAGGGAGAAGAAGTCGTCATCGAGGCCGACCCGGTCGACCTTGAGCACCTCGGCGATGACGGCCGAGACCGTCTGCTGCGCAGGGGTTTCCGGTGCGCGGTAGGCGCGCGCCTCGATCACCGGCGGCGGTAGCGCGGCCCGGTCCAGCTTGCCGACCGGGGTCAGCGGGATCTCGTCCAGCACCATGATCGCGCCGGGCACCATATGCGGCGGCAGCGCGCTCTCGGCGAGTGCGGACAGCGCCGCGATATCGACGGTGGCCCCGGGGGCGGGGTGCACATAGGACACCAGAACCGTCGCGCGGTCCCGTACCTGATGACCGACGGTGACCGCGAAGTCGACCGTGTCGGCTCCGGCCAGCACCGCGTCGATCTCCTCGAGTTCGATGCGCAGGCCGCGGATCTTCACCTGGAAGTCGTTGCGCCCCAGGTACTCCAGCTCACCGGATGCGGTCCAGCGCACCAGGTCGCCGGTGCGGTAGAGCCGGGAACCGTTGTCCTCGAACGGATTCGCGATGAAGCGCGCTGCCGTGAGCTCGGGCCGCCGGTGGTAGCCGCGCGCCAGCAGCGCACCGGCCACGTACAGCTCGCCGGGCACGCCCGGGGCGACCGGTCGCAGGTGTTCGTCCAGCACATGGGCGACCGCGCCGCGGATGGCCGCGCCGATGGTGACCGGCCGGTCCGGGAACAGCTCCGCGCCATTGCTCCACACCGTGGTCTCGGTGGGGCCGTAACCATTGAGCAGCCGCCGCTCGCCCCCGGCGATCGGGGCGACCCAGCGCCGCACCAGCTCCGGCGGGCACGCCTCACCGGCGGCCAGGACGACCTGGAGCTGATCGAGTCCGGCCGGATCCAGCGAGGCCAGCACGGAGGGCGTGATCACCGCGTGGCTGACGGCCTCGCGAGCCAGCAGCGCGCCCAGGTCCTCGCCGCCGTAGACCTCCGGCGCGGCCACGACCAGGGCGGCGGCGGATCCGATCGCCATCAGCATTTCGAAGACCGAGGCGTCGAAGGAGGGCGAGGCCACGTGCAGCACCCGCGATTCCGGGGTGATGCGGAAGCGTTCGCGCTGCTCCTCGCTGAGTCCGGAGAGGCCGGTGTGGGTGACCACGACGCCCTTGGGCAGGCCGGTCGAACCCGAGGTGTAGATGGTGTACGCCGGATGTTCGGCGCGCAGCGGCCGCACTCGGTCGGCATTGGTCACCGGTTCGACCGGATAACCCTGGGTGACCTCGGCGAATTCGGCATTGTCGAGTTCGAGCCAGGTCACCGTATCGGGCAGCGCGGCCCGTTTGCCGACAATGGTCAGGCCCAGGACGGCCCGCGAATCCGAAACCATGTGCAGTACGCGATCGGCCGGATAGTTCGGATCGACCGGGACGAATCCGGCGCCGGTCTTGGCGACCGCCCAGACCGCGACAACGGACTCCACCGAGCGCGGAATGGCCACCGCGACCAGATCCTCGGGTCCGACGCCCCGTTCGATCAGCAGATGCGCCAGCCGGGTCGAACGCTCATCCAATTCGGCATAGCTCAGCCGTGCGAGCGGGCCGGTGGCATCGGCCAGGATCAGAGCCACGCCCGCCGGATTGGCTTCGACGGCGGTGGAGATCAGCTGCGGCAGGGTGGGGACGCGGGGCCGCCGGGTACGGGTGGGCCGTACGCGAGCTGTGCGGGTCATGCGATTACCGCCCGACGCTCGATGTGCCGGTGCCCGACCACCCGAATCATGAAGATGTCCCTCATCCTGTCCGTCGTTGCTCCTGCCGCCCGTGCGTCCCGAGAGAAATCGGGTGGGCGCGGGTCGTGTTACTCGTCCCAGCTGGGCAGCCGGGGCCTGGCAACCAGCGCCACGGCATCGGGAGTGGTCACGACCTGCGCCTCTGCATGGGCACCGCGTCGCCAGGGTACCTTCCGGCACACCGAAGACAGGTGTCCACGTAGAAACGGGTGTTAAGGACGCAATGCTAGTGAGGGATCCCCCCTCCGTGCTCGGCGAGCCCGCCCAAAGCCTGTACCCACCCCTGGACGAGCGCCTTGACTCGGTCGAGTTCGAGCAGCTCGCCCGCGAAGTCGAAACGGGCGAGCAGGCCATCGGCGGTGGTGTCGACGGTGATGTCCAGTAGCAGATCGTCCGCGACCGGTTCGGGATACGCCCGCGCCGGGCGCAGATCGCGATAGCGGAAGCCGATGCGGCCCTGCGGAAGTCCGGTCAGCACCGCGGCCGCGGCGGGGTTCAGATACCGGAGCAGACCGAAGCCGACGCCCTGGGACGGCACAGCGAGCAGGGTGTCGCGCACCCGGGTGATGGCCTGCCCGGCGGCCGGACCGCCGCACCGCACCTGCTCGTGATCCACCCCGGTCGCGGCGAGCGGGAAGGGGAATTCCGTGCTGAAGGCCCCGACCGCGTGCTGTGCGGCCGGATCGCCCCGGCGGCCGTCCGCGCGCAGCCGGACCACCGAACCCAGTGTGGCGCGCACCGATTCGCTCTCGTCGTCCCGGAGCGCGACGGCCAAGGCGGTGAGCAGCACCTCCTCCAGGGTGGCGGCATAGCGCCGGGCCACCGCGTCCACCGCGGCGGCGCCGCTGCCCGCACCCCGAACAGGTTGGAGACGGGCGGGCGGTACCGCCCGTTCTTCGCTAACAGTCGCAGGATAACCGGATAGTACGAATACGCCACGATGTTCGCGGGCACAGCGGAGCGGGTCGTCTGAGACGACGGCCCGCTGTGCCTATATCTACTGGTGAACGGCGGGTATACCCGGAATGACCAGTGTGATCACATTTTCCGAGTCTTCGATTCGCGCGGTGGCCGGGAGAATCACCGCTTGCAGGTCATCCGGGGTTTCCGCACCGAGATCGGCGATTCCGGCGGGCTCGGCGAACAGGTGCGTGACCCATTCCTCGGACAACGCCTCAGACAGCACGGAGGAGCTGTCCGCCAGCACAACTGATGCGCCGACCACACCGGCTGAGACCAGCTCCACAAGAGCCAGGGCGGCATCCGCTGCCCCGCTGTGGAAAGTCCGGGACTCGAAGGTGAGTTCGGCGCCCGTGCGCACCCGATCGACCGCGGCGGCCAACCCGTCATAGGTCAGCACCGCACCGCCCGCGATATAGGCGGCATCGTCACCGCGCAGCGCCCGGGTGCGGCTGGCATAGGTGACCGGCCGCTTGGATTCGGCGGAGATCTGCGCGACCACCTCCGGATCGTCCAGCACCAGCCATTCGATGCCCACGGCGGTGGCCGGGGCCGATCCGCTTGTCACACCGACCTTCACATCCAGACCCGGCGCGGCGGCGGCCGCCAGCGGCACCAGCATGGCGCCGGCCTTGAGCACCGCCCAAGTGGCCACGGCCTGCTCCACACCGCGCTCGAGATGCACCAGCACACCGGCGCCGGGACCGCTGCCGTGCGCGATGAGCACGCGCGCCAGTCGCGAGGACCGGGCGTCGAGCTCCTGGTAGGTGACCGCCTCGTCACCCCACACCAGCGCCGGACCGTCCGGATCGTCTTCGACGGCGGTGGTGAGCACCTGGGTCAGCGCCGCACCGCGGGTGGCCGCGAGACCGGGCTCCGCATCCGCCGAGACCTGCTGCGCGACATCGGGTTCCGGCTGGTCGAGCAGTGCGATATCGGCGACCGCGATATGCGGGTCCGCCGCCACCGCGGTGAGAATCCGCTCCAGCACCCGGCCGAACGCCTCGACCGTGGCCTCGTCGAAGAGATCGGTGGCATATCCGAAGATGACATCCAGCGCACCGAGGGCACCGTCCACACCGGGCCGCGGCTCCATGCTGATCTGCAGATCGAATTTGGCCGCCGCCAACTCGGTATCGATGGCCGAGACCCGCAGACCGGGCAGCTCCAGCACCGGAGTTTCGGTGTTCTGCAGCGAAAGCACCACCTGCAGTAGCGGATTCGCGGCGGTACGACCGGCGGCCGCCACCTCCGAGACCCGCTCGAACGGCACATCGGCATTGGCGAAGGCGTTCAGGTCGGTCTCGCGTGCCTGCGCCACCAGGGTGTCGAACGGCGCGGCGATATCGACCGCGGTGCGCAGGGTCAGGGTATTGACGAACATGCCGACCAGATCGTCCAGCGCGCGTTCGCCGCGGCCCGCCACCGCGGTGCCGATCACCACGTCGCCATTGCCCGAGAGCCGCGCCAGCCAGGCCGCCACCGCCGCGTGCACCACCATGAACAGCGAGGCATTGTGCTGGCGCGCAATACGATTCAGTCCGGTGTGCACCTCGGCGGGCAGGCTGAAGTCCAGGAAGGCGCCCGCCATGCTGGAGGCGGCGGTGCGCGGGCGATCCGTCGGCAGCAGCGGGCCGGTCGGCAGGGCGGCCAGCTGTTCCCGCCAGAACTCCAATTGCCGTGCGGCCGGGGAGTTCTCGTCCGAGTCCACACCGACCACCGCGCGCTGCCACACCGCGAAGTCGGCGTACTGCACCGCCAGCGGCGTCCAATTCAGATCCTGGCCCGCGGTGCGCGCCAGATAGGCGGTCATCAGATCGCGCGCCAGCGGGGCCATGGAGGCGCCGTCGGCGGAGATGTGATGCGCCACCAGCACCAACAGGTAATCATCCGGATCGTCACCGGTGATGAGCCGCACGCGGACCGGAACCCGCTGCGCCACATCGAATCCGGTGAAGACCAGCTCGCCGACACGCGCGCCGATATCGCGCGCCCGCTCCACCTCGAGGCCATGGGGCAGCACCTCGGCCACCGAGAGGATCTCCTGGTACGCCGGTGCGCCCGGGGCCGACTCCGGATAGCGGGTGCGCAGCACCTCGTGCCGGGTCAGCACATCCTCCACGGCCCGGCGCAGCGCGGGCACATCGAGTGCGCCCTGCAGGCGAATGGCCATGGGGATGTTGTAGGCCGGGGAATCCGGATCGAACTGGTTCAGCACCCACATGCGCTGCTGCGCCAGCGACAGCGGCACCCGTGCGGGCCGCTCCCCCGCCACCAGCGGCGGGCGCGCGCCCACCCCGG
>NZ_BDAW01000040.1 GCF_001625085.1 Nocardia acidivorans NBRC 108247 | reverse complement strand
CAGGCGCGCACAGAACTTCTCGGGCTCTTTGTCCCGGATAGTCTCTGAGGCAACTTTTCCAGCCTAACGGCCGAGATCCATCGAGTCAAGCTCGGGTATCTTGATCGTTCTGCGGGCTGTCAGGCGCTCCTCGTACGACCTCGTTGTCCGAATCCCGTTTCCAGCTTCTGAGCTGGGCGTTTGGCATCCGGTCGGTGTCCGTGTCGCTCTGACCTGGAATAAGTTACGTGGCGGGAAACGGAACGTCAAATCGCCTGGTCACGGGCGTGTCGTCGCAGGTCGCAAGGGGCCGCGACGGGCCGTTCCCCGACCCGGGTCACCTATTTGTGACCCAGGTCATGAGAAACAAGATCAATCGGCTTTGCGGACGCCCGCGAAATTCTTCTTACCGCGGCGCAGCACCAGCCAGCGTCCGTGCAGATAGTCCGATTCCGAGGGAGTCCACTCCAGATCTGCGACGCGTTCGTTGTTCACCGATGCGCCACCCTCATTGACAGCGCGGCGGGCCGCGGCGCGACTTTCGGAGAGTCCGCTGGACACCAGCAGGTCGACAATCGTCGATTTCGCGGTGGCCTCGGCGACCTTGCCTTCGACCGCGGCCTCGGTGAGCGCGGCGGCGAGGGTCGGCTCGTTCAAATCGCGGAGTTCACCGCGACCGAACAGCGCCTGGCTCGCGAGCTGCACCGAGCGGGTGTTCTCCTCACCGTGCACGAGCGTGGTCATCTCGGCGGCCAGGCGGCGCTGCGCCTCGCGGGCGTGCGGGCGCTCGGCGGTCGCGGTCTCCAGCTCGTCGAGCTCCTCGCGGGACAGGAAGGTGAACCAGCGCAGGTAGCGGACCACATCCGCGTCGGCGGTGTTCACGAAGTACTGGTACCAGGCGTACGGGCTGGTCATCTCGGGATCGAGCCAGAGGCTGCCGCCACCGGTGGACTTGCCGAACTTCTTGCCGTCGGCGGAGGTCACCAGGGGAACGGTGAGGGCGTGCACATGCTCGCCGTCGACGCGACGGTTGAGCTCCACGCCGGCGATGATGTTGCCCCACTGATCCGAGCCGCCGACCTGCAGGGTGCAGCCGTGATTGCGGCGCAGCTGCAGGAAGTCGTTGGCCTGCAACAGCATGTAGGAGAACTCGGTGTAGGACATGCCCTCGCCCTCCAGGCGGCGCTTGACCGTATCCCGGGCCAGCATGACGTTCACCGAGAAGTGCTTGCCGGTATCGCGCAGGAAGGAGACCGCGCTCAGCGGGCCGGTCCAATCCATATTGTTGGCGATGATCGCACCGGTGGGCGAATCGTCGATATCGACGAAGCGCTCCAGCTGGGAGCGGATGCGCCCGGCCCATTCGGCCACGGTGTCGGTGGAGTTCATGGTGCGCTCGCCCACGTCCCGGGGGTCGCCGATCAGACCGGTGGCGCCGCCCGCGAGCACCACCGGGCGATTGCCCGCGCGCTGAAAGCGCTTGAGCGCCAACAGCGGAACCAGGTGCCCGGCGTGCAGGCTCGCCGCGGTGGGGTCGAATCCGGCATAGAGGGTGATCGGCCCCTTGGCCAGCTCCGCACGCAAGGCGTCCAGATCGGTGGACTGCGCGATCAATCCGCGCCAAGTCAGTTCATCAATGATGTCGCCGTTCACGCTCACCTATCTTTCCGCACCCGGAATGCCCGTTGACCAGTAGGTCGGCCCCGGCCCCTCGACAGCGTGTCGAGCGGGCCGGGGCCGAGGGGTTCGCTTCGTTCTCACCTCGCGAGCAAGCCCCGCCTGCGAACGCGAGAAACGGATGAGGGCGTCGCCGCTCTCATCCGCACGCCGCTGATCCGCCTCCGAGTGTGCTCGGAGACGGATCAGGCGTCGAAGCGATATTCACGAAGGTCAGTGCTTGATCAGGTTCGTGAAGGTCGAGAAGGAGGCACGGCGCTCGTAGGCGATCCAGGCGAACATGACCGCCAGGATCAGCGGGAAGGGCGCCAGGGCCGGGGCGTCGAGCAGGAAGATCTGGGTCAGCGAGGCCAGCACGGTGGTGATGGACAGGCCCGCGGCGGCCGGACCGCTCAGGCGGGGAACCAGCAGGCCGATACCGCCGGAGACCTCCACCACGCCGGTGAAGTAGCGGAACCATTCGCCCCAGCCGATGGTGCGGAATGCCTCGACCGCGTCGTGCTGGCCGACCAGCTTCGGCAGGCCCGAGGCGAGGATGAAGAAGAGGCCGAACAGGATCTGCAGGGTCCACAGCACCCGGTTGCGGGTCTTGCCGGGGGTGGCGGAAGCGGTGGCGGAGACGGTTCGGGCGGAGGCGGTGATGGCGGTCATGTCGAGTGTCCTTCTGGGGCTTGCGAGTTCGGGGTTGAACTCGGTCATTGGTACAGACGGGGCCCGGTTCGGAAACTCATCGGCGTCGGCGAAGAAAATTTCGGAGAATGTGTTATGCCTGCTCAGCGGCTGATTCGCTAGCTGAGGGCGACCTTGAGAGCGGTCAGGTGGACGCGGCTGGCGGTCGTGGCCGCCTCCGGCTTGCGGGCGCGGATTGCTACATAGAGGTCCTCGTGCGCGTGCTGGTCGGCGGCCGGATGCGCAATGGGCTTGATACGCAGCATCTCCACCATGGCGCGGCGCAGGCGCGGGACGAAGGCATTGAACATCTCCAGCAGGATGTCATTGTGCGCGGCGACGATGACGGTCCGGTGGAAGGCGGTATCGGCGTCGACCAGGGCCTCCACCGAATCACCGGCCTCGGCGCGAGCGGTGAGGGCGCGCAGGATGTTTCGCAGGTCGGCGGGGGTGCGGCGGTCGGCGGCGAGGGCGGCGGCCTCGGCCTCGATGGCGGTGCGGGCCTCGATGACGGCGGCGATATCGGAGCGGCGCAGCACCGCGTTCCAGTCCTCGGCCACCTCCAGGGCGGTGACGAAAACGCCCGCGCCCTGCCGACTTTCGAGGACGCCCTTGCCCGCGAGTTCGCGAATGGCCTCGCGCAGGGTGGAGCGGCCGACGCCGAGCTGGGCGGCCAGGGTGGTTTCGCCGGGCAGCCGGTGGCCCAGCTCCCACTCCCCCGCGCGCAGCCGTTCGAGGAGCACCTCCGCGGCTTGCGCGGCTAGCGGGTGCCGCTGGACCTGGGACATATCCGTTTTACCTCTCTACTTGTCTGAGGAGTGAGTTCCCTATAGTCTAAGCCACATGACACGGGGTGCGCTGCTTCTGCTTCTTCGCCGCAGCGGGGTTTGATCGGCCGGCACCCCGCCCGCGGGTTGAAGTGCTGCGCCGGTCTGCCTCCGACGCGAAAGAACGACAAACCGTGTTTTCTTCCCAGAACTGGAATCGTCAGCAGCCCTCCGCCATGCCCTCGCATCGGTATCACGATGTGTACGAACGGGTTTCGGTACCGCTGACCGAGCGCCAGTGGCCGTCCAACCGGATGACCGAGGCCCCGCTGTGGGTGCCGGTGGATCTGCGGGACGGCAATCAGGCCCTGACCGAGCCGATGGATCCCGATCGCAAGCGCCGGTTCTTCGAGATGCTGGTGGCCATGGGCTACAAGGAGATCGAGGTCGGGTACCCCAGCGCCTCCCAGGCCGACTTCGACTTCGTGCGGCTGATCGGCACCGAGAGCCTCGCTCCCGAGGACGTGTCGATCGTCGTATTCACCCCGGCGCGACGGGATTTGATCGAGCGGACCGTGGAGTCGATCCGTGGACTCACCAATGATGTTGTGCTGCACATGTATTGCGCCACCGCCCCGACCTGGCGGGAAGTGGTGCTGGGTGCGTCCCGCGCCGACGTCGCCGAGCTGATCATGGCGGGCGCACGCGACATTCTGGAGTTGGCAGGGGATCTGCCCAATGTGCGGTTCCAGTTCTCGCCCGAGGTGTTCATGCTGACCGAACCTGATTTCGTGCTGGACATCTGCGATCGGATCACCGCGCTGTGGGATGCGCGGCCGGAGCGGCCGGTGATCTTGAATCTGCCCGCCACGGTCGAGGTGGCGACGCCGAATGTGTACGCCGATCAGATCGAGTACATGCATCGGAATCTGGCCCGGCGGGACAGCGTCATCCTGTCGGTGCATCCGCATAACGACCGCGGCACCGGTATCGCCTGCGCCGAGCTGGCGGTCTTGGCGGGGGCGCAGCGCGTGGAGGGCTGCGTCTTCGGCAATGGTGAGCGCACCGGCAATGTGGATCTGGCGGTGCTGGCGCTGAATCTGCATGCGCAGGGCGTGAATCCGATGGTCGACTACTCCGATATCGACGCGGTGCGCAGGACCGTGGTGTACTGCACCCGATTGCCGATTCACGATCGGCATCCCTATGCGGGCGATCTGGTGTACACCGCGTTCTCCGGCACGCATCAGGACGCCATCAAGAAGGGGTTCGCCGAGCATCGGGCCCGGGCCGAGCGATCGGGGCTGCCGGAGAGTGAAATCCCTTGGCGGGTACCGTATCTGCCGATCGATCCGGCCGATGTGGGCCGCTCCTACGATGCGGTGATCCGGGTCAATTCGCAGTCCGGCAAGGGCGGTATCGCGTATCTGCTGGAGCAGGAGTACGGGATCGAGATGTCGCGCCGCCGGCAGATCGAATTCGCCCGGCATGTGCAGGGGTATATGGATCGCACCGGCACCGAGGTGACCGCGGCGACACTGCGGGAGCTGTATATCCAGGTGTACGGGGCTGTTTCGGCGGTGTGATCAGGATTCGCCGGAGGCGTCACCGAGCCGCTTTTCCAGCTCGGTGACGCGGCCCTCCAGCGCGGCGATGCGCTGTTCCATGGCAGATACGGCGCGGGGCGGCCGAATCGTCATGGAATCCGCTGCGGGAGCATGTAATTCGAGGACCCGCACACGCACCGCATCGGGGTGCACATCCATATTGTTCAGCACCTGCGCGGCCACGCCACGGCCCTCGATGATGAGTCCGAGCAGCAGGTGTTCATCGCCGATCTCGCGGTGCCCCAGCTGGATTGCCTGCTGAAGCGAGATTTGCAGG
Source organism: Nocardia acidivorans NBRC 108247 (assembly GCF_001625085.1). Taxonomy (GTDB): domain Bacteria; phylum Actinomycetota; class Actinomycetes; order Mycobacteriales; family Mycobacteriaceae; genus Nocardia; species Nocardia acidivorans. Next base: position 78,315 of record NZ_BDAW01000040.1, on the reverse strand, counting down.
ACCTGTTTGGCCCGCGGCGTGAAGGGGATATGGCCGGTGGGCGCGTGTTCGCCCCGGCCGATGGTCGTCTCGACGCGGTCGCGGACCTCCTTCAGATCCACGGCGAGGTCGGTGAGCACGCGCGCTGCCACCCCCTCGCCCTCGCGCAGCAGTCCGAGCAGCAGATGTTCGGTGCCGATGTAGTTGTGGTTGAGCAGTTTGCCCTCGTCCTGGGCGAGGACGACGACTCGGCGGGCGCGATCGGTGAAACGCTCGAACATGGACGGACCCCCTAGTACGGCTGTGTTCCCCATCCACGGTAGACCGGCGCGCGCTTGGGTTTGCCGGATCGACCGCCGGACTCGGGCGCTCGAGCCGGGCGGTCCGGGCGCGGGGCGCGCGGGCTGCGGCGGTAGGCCGAGACCGCGGGGGAATCGGTGAGCCAGAGTCGCCAGGGGCGGTCGGCGGCCAGGCTCACCCCCACCCGGGGTCCGGCGGAAATCGCTGCGGGATCGGTGATTTCGGGTCCGAGTTCGAGTCGGATCGGGGATTTCGGGTCGAAGAGGCCGATTCCGTAGTCGCTCAGGGTGATTCCGAGGGCGCTTCCGACATTGCCCGGACCTTGGGCCAGTGCGGTATCGGTGCGCGCGGCGGGGCGGCGGGCGCGGGCCTGCTGCTCGCCCGCGATGATCTCGCCCGCGCGGATCAGGACGGCGCTGGCGGTGCCGTCGGGTCCGGTCACCACATTCACGCAGGTGTGCATGCCGTAGCTGAAGTAGACGTAGAGCACGCCGGGCGGGCCGAACATGACGGCATTGCGCGGGGTGCGGCCGCGGCCGGCGTGCGCGGCGGGATCATGCCAGGGTCCGGTGGGGTCGCCCCCGTACGCCTCGACCTCGACAATTCGCATGCCGACCGGTCCGGACCACAGGGTCGCGCCGAGCAGTCGTCGCGCGGCGAGCAGGGGTTCGACGGCCAGTTGTTCGGCATCCACGACAGCTCATTGTTCCCGAACGCCGTCCCGGGCCCCGAATCGGGACGGCGAACCGGTCAGCCGATTACAGCCACTGCGAGACGCCGCCGTGGTGCGAGCAGGTGCCGCGGCGGGTCTGGCTGAAGCTGTAGGTGCCGTCGCCGCAGCGCGCGGTCGCACCCTCGGGCGCGGTATCGGACTGGGTCGGGCGCTGGACGCAATTGCCCGCGGCGTTCTCGTACTGACTGGCCGGGCAGGCGGCCTCCATCAGCACCGGCGCGGCGGTGGCCGGGGCCGAGGTGAAGGCGGCCGCGCCCAGTACGGCGGCGAACAGGGCGGGCAGTGCGGAGCGCTTGACCAGCGCGGTGGACCGGCCGATCAGGGCGGGTCGGTTTCCCCCAAAACGCATGCGAAATCCTTCTGGCGGTGCGGTTTTCGACCGGGGCAACGAACGTCGCCCCGGATTGAGCCGCGCCAGCGTAACGCGTGTTCAGCACCGGAATCGAACGGCCGGAACGAGATTGGCACGCGATGGCAGCAGACGCGCACGGAGTGGCGTATACGGTCGGTCGCACAGCCGCCCGCTAACGCACCGTTAATCCGTTCGGGCCGCGCGGCGTGAGCCGGGTCACCGTGGAATCATCCGCGGTCGCCGCCGGTTGCAACAGTGCGATGGCCGGGTCTCCGGCCTGCGAGTTTCCGCTATCGAGTGAGGTGTGATGGCCGTACAGGTCGAGATCTGGACCGATATCAACTGCCCGTTCTGCTATCTGGGCAAGCGGCGGTTCGAGGAGGCCCTCGAAGCGTTCCCGCACCGCGACGCCGTGCGGGTGGTGCACAAATCCTTCGAGTTGGATCCGACGCTGCCGCGCGATCACAGCGATGCGGTGGTGCCGCATATCGCGGAGAAGTACGGCATCAGTGAGGCGCAGGCCGCGGCCAATGAGCGCGGGATCGGGGCGCAGGCCGAGGCGGCCGGGCTGACCTATCAGATCTCCGGGCGAGACTTCGGCAATAGCTTCGATATGCATCGACTGCTGCACTTCGCGCTGGAGCAGGGACGGCAGGAGGCGCTGTTGGACGCGCTGTACGCCGCCAATTTCGCGGAGGAAGCGCCGCTGTTCGGCGATGCCGAGCGGTTGGTTCAGGTCGCGGTCGGGGCCGGATTCGACGAGACCGCGGTACGCGCGGTACTCGAGGACCCCGAGGCCTATGCCGAGGCGGTGCGGGCCGATGAGGCCGAGGCCGCCGCGCTCGGGGCGCGGGGTGTGCCGTTCTTCGTGATCGACCGCAAGTACGGGGTTTCCGGTGCGCAGCCGCCGGAGGTGTTCGCGCGGGCGCTCGAACAGGCCTGGAGTGATCACGCACCGAAGTTGGTGACACTGGCCGGGTCCGAGGATGCCCAGGCGTGCGGACCGGACGGTTGCGCTGCGCCGGAACGGAATTGACGGTCAGCCGACTTTCGGGCGGCTGGTATGGCCGCGCAGCAGGGCGACCGCGACCAGCAGCCACACCACCGCCAGCGAAATAGCCAGTCCCAGTATGTAATCGCGGTCCAGGATGGTCGGATTGCCGGGCAGTGCTCCGGCCCGGCCGATTACCGGCACCGCGATGAGGGACAGGGTCACGGTGCACACCGCGCCGCAGGCGACCGGCGCCCACCAGGACGCCGGGAGCATTCGGCGGGCGGCCACACCGAGAGTCGCCGCGGCCGGGGCGAATACGCCGTCGTGCAGCAGGATTCCCCCCGCGAACCAGAGCGCCGCCGAGCGCAGGTCGGCCGGGTTCATATCCAGCAGCAGGCTGAGGCCGTACCAGCCGAGCCACAGTCCCAGCGCGATCAGCAGTACGCGGATCACCGTCATGACAGCACCTCGATGGTCGAAAGCCATTTGGTTTGCAGGACACCGGGGCGGTTGGGGGCGATCAGGCGACACGGGTAGCCGTGATCCACGGTGAGATCCTCGCCATTGAGCCGCAGCGCCACCAGGGTCGAAGCGTCTACGGCATGGCGGCCGGGCAGCACCGAGGTGCGGTAGAGGCCGCCGGACTCCAGCGATTCGAAACGCACATCGCCACCGTGGAATTCGCCTACGGCGGTCAGCAGGTCACGCAGGCGCACGCCGGTCCAGCGGGCGCCCGCGCTCCATCCTTCGACGCACGCGATGGGGAGGGTGGACTCGGTCTGCGGTAGCGCGGCCAGGTCCGCGCGGCTGAACTCGCGCTGGTTTCCACCCGCGCTGACCCGCAACCGGTAGCCGGGGTTCCGCGCCAGCTCCCCCACCCCGGCGTCGACGGCGGAACGGTTGATCGGAACACCCTGCGGGCCTTCACCACTGCGGGGCGAGAGCACCGACACCCGGCGCAGGAACGGGACCGTCTGCCCCGCCACCGCCAAGCCCGCGACGATCGCGGCGATACCGGCCGTCCCCAGGACGGTCCGCCGCGAGATGCCCTGTGTGCGGACCTCCCGCGGTGACGTGTCCTGTTGCGCTGCTTCGGATTTCGCCGGTACGGCCATCGGACGGCGCAACGCCGTTCGGACAATGGGGAGCTTCACCGCCAGATGTATGGCGAGCGCGCCCACCGCCACATACGCCATGGCGTAATGCGTGGTGGTGAAGAAGAACTTCCACGGATAGAACTGGGCCGTGTTGAACAGACCCGTGACCAACTGGAAGATCACCGAACCCACCAGCAGCGCAATGGAACCGCGCTCCAGCATGCGCACCGGATTGCCGATCAGCGGCCGGGCGAACAACTTCGGGTACACCGCCCACAGTTTGACCAGCAGCAGCGGAATGGCGATCACACCGGAAATCACATGCGTGCCCTGCGTGACCCGATACAGCCACACCGGATGCGCGGGCCAGTAGAACCACGTTGGCGGATGCTGAATCCAATGGCTGATCAGCCCGGTCAGGAAACAGACGGTAATGCTGACGCCCAGCGCGATCCCCACCCGCGCCGCCACCGCCGGACCCCGCGCCGTCGAAATCCGCGTGGCGATGGTCTCGGGCAGCAGCAGGGACGAGGACAGCGCGGGTCTCGTCCGCGCCGCGGTCGCCCGTTGACCCGAGGCCTTACCCCGGGCATCATCACCTGAACGCGATTCGGCCGCATGGTGATCCGGATGGGACGCGGGCGTACCTTCATTCGAATGCGCCGCCGCGAGCTCGGCCGAACGCCCTGCCGGTACGGGAGCGCTCACCTCGGCCGCGGAGGTGTCCGATCGCGTGCGCCGGGCCGCTTCGCCGGATCGGGCGTCCGCGCGGAAGGGCTCGTCGGGGGCGGACGGTGCCGACGGGGCGGGCCGTCCACCCACCTCCGATATCCGGCCGCGAGATGATTGCGCGCTCTTCCCCTTCGCGTCCGATGCGCCGGAAGCGTTTTCGGGGGTGCTCGGTTCGGTGGGCATGCGATTACAGCAGCGCCGGGGTGGCCGCGGTGAGGGTTTCGAAGGTGGTGGCGAAGCGGCCGTGGGAGTGGGCGGCGACGGTGACCGCATCGTCGTAGGTGTCCACGTCGGTGAGGATGGGGAGGCGGTGGACACGGTATCCGCAGCGGCGCACGGCTTCTCGGGTGAGGTCGCCGGTGTGGGAGGTGGACATGGGAACCTCGGTGAGGAGGCGGGCGGGGCGGGGATCGGTCAAACCCAGTGCCCACCAACCGCCGTCGGCGGCGGGGCCCAGGACCGCGTCCTCGCTCATGGTGAGGTGGGTGGCGGAGCGGGCCAGGAGTTCGGGGCCCGCCTGCGGGGTATCCATGCCGATCTGCAGCACCGGCAGGCCGAAGTGGGCGGCGTCGGCGTGCGCGTTGGCCAGGCGTTCACCGAAGGTGTCGCCGCGCTGGGGAACCACGGTGAAATCGCGCAGCGCGGCGGCGAGGGCGTCGGCCTGTTCCGCCTCGGCGAGAGCACCGGTCCAGGCGACCATGAGGTGTTGAATACCGCTGGCGCGCACGGCGGTCAGCGTGTCCAGCAGGGCCGCGGCGGCGAGCCCGGCCGCTTGACGCGGCGAGAACGGCGGTGTCAGACGGGTTTTGGCGAAGCCCGCGATGGGGGCTTTGGCGATGACGAGCAGGGTGGCGGGGATGGCGAATGGCCTCATCGGACGCTCCAGAAGTCTTTGGCGGCGCGGACGGTACCGCGCCACGAACCGGAAACCTTGGACTCACCGTGGGTGCGCGGGCGGTAGGTGATATCGCGCTCGACCAGTCGCCAGCCGGAATGCGCTGCGGCGACCAGCAATTCGAGCGGATATCCGGAGCGCCGGTGCAGCGGTCCCAGATCCAGCAGGCGGGCCCGGTGCACCACGCGCATGGCGGCGACATCGTGGACGGCCAGGCCGTAGCGACGGCGCAGCCGGGCGGCGACGATCTGATTGCCCAGCCGCGCATGCCAGGGCCATGCGCCCGCGCGGTGCGGGCGGCGACGGCCCACCACCATGTCCACGTCGGGGCCGAGTTCGGCTACCAGAGCGGGCAATTCGCGCGGGTCCATGGACCCGTCACCGTCCAGCACCGCCACCACCTCGGTGCGGGCGGCGTGCACGCCCGCCTGGACGGCACTGCCGTAGCCGGGCTCGGGTTCGGCGACGACGGTCGCGCCGGCGAGTCGGGCGACGGCGGCGGTGGCATCGGTGGAACCGTTGTCCACCACGATCACCCGATAGTCGCGGGGGATTGCCGAGAGTACGCCGGGCAGTGCGCCGGCTTCGTCCTTGCACGGGATCACGACGGTGACTCCGCGTTCCAGCTTGGATTCGGTCACCCTATGACCGTAGGGCCGGACGGGTCATTTCCGGGGGAACCAATCGATGACAAAAGTATGACGAGACCTGGACCGACGCTCATTTCACCGCGAGTCGCGGGGTTGCGCGGCCTAGGGTGGAAGCCGTGCGGAACGCCCCCGTCCTGACTCCCCCACGCCGCCTCACCGGTCGCGCCGATCTGTACTGCGCGGCGGGCGGAGCGCTGCTCGTCCTGACCGCCTTCGTGGTCCCGCGAATGCTCAGCGAACGCGAGCGCGGGCTGTTGTTCGCGGGAGCCGCGCCGATCTTCGGCAACTGGCTGCCGCATATCGGCTGGGGTACCGGCCCCGCGATCGGCATCGCCGCACTGGTCATCTGCTACGGGCCGGACCTCGCACGCCGGCTCCCCTGGCGGCGCGCCCTGCTGCTCACCTGGATGTCGGCGGTGGCCTGGGCCTTCGCCCTGGCCATGGTCGACGGCTGGCAGCGCGGTGTCGCCGGTCGCCTCACCACCGGCGACGAATATCTGCACGAGGTCGGCGGCGTGCACGACATCCCCGCGATGCTGCGCGGATTCTCCGGCCGCATACTCGATTTCCAGCCCGATTCCTGGACCACGCACGTGTCCGGCCATCCGCCGGGGGCACTGCTCACCTTCGTCTTGCTCGACCGCATCGGGCTGGGCGGCGGCGGGTGGGCGGCCGCCCTCTGCGTTCTCGTCGGCACCAGTGCGGCCGTGGCGATCCCCGTGACGATCCGCGCGCTCGGCGCGACGTCCGACGGCGAACGCGGCGCCGAAGGAACCCCGGGCGCGACTGTCACTGCCAGCACTCGAACCGAATACGTCAGCACAGCGGAGCGGCGGGCACGCGCGGTGTTGCCGTTTCTCGCGCTGGCCCCCGCCGCGATCTGGATCGCGGTGTCGGCCGATGGACTGTTCGCCGGAGTGACCGCGTGGGCGGTGGCACTGCTGGCCCTTGCCACTCGGCGGCAAGCGAATTGGGTGCTCGCCGCATTGGGAGCGGGGCTGCTCTTCGGATACGCGATATTCCTGAGCTACGGACTCGTGCTGATGGCGGTCCCGGCCGCCGCCGTACTCGTGGCGCGCACGCTGCGGCCCGCCGTGCCCGCCCTCGTGGGCGCAGTGCTGGTGGTGGCCGCGTTCAAGGCGGCGGGATTCTGGTGGCTCGACGGCTATCACCTTGTGGTGCAACGGTATTACCAGGGCATCGCGAGCGATCGGCCGTATTCCTATTGGGTGTGGGCCAATCTCGCGGCGACGGTGTGCGCGGTGGGACTCGCGCCCGTCGCGGCCCTGCATCGTGTCGTGCGCGAGCTCGGTCTCGGAATACTGTGGGGCAGACGAGATCAACCAGCGATGCCCTCATCGGCCACGCCGGAACCACCGAGGCCGGAGCCACTCGTGCCGGTCCCCGCGACCGTCGAGGCGGCGAGTACCACGTCCGGCCCGTCGTCGGGTGCGGGTTCGGCGGTGTCCGCACCGGTTTCGACCGCTACCCGCTCACCCGCCACGGGGATCGAGCGCTCGAAGCACACCGCCGCCGGGCCGAACTCGTTCGCATTCGCGGAGGCCGCTGCCACCTGGGCGAACCGGCTCAGGCGCTGGCGGACCGCGGTCGATCCGGTGGCATTGGTGGCGGCGGCCGGGGTGGCGGCATTGCTGCTGGCCGATCTCAGCGGATTGAGTAAGGCTGAGACGGAGCGGATTTGGCTGCCGTTCGATGTGTGGGTGCTGGCCGCTGCCGCGTTGCTGCCCGCACGCCATACGCGGGTGTGGCTGGCCGTACAGGCGGTGGGGGCGTTCGTGCTTGTTCATGTCATTCTGACGAATTGGTGATACGTATGCGCATTCTGGTGGCCGATGACGATCCTGTTGTCCGCGAGGTGGTTCGGCGATATCTGGAGCGCGATGGGCTCGAGGTGATCGAGACCGCCGATGGGCCCGCCACCGCCGAGGTGCTGGCGCGCAATGATATTGATCTGGCCGTGCTGGATGTCATGATGCCGCAGCCGGATGGGATCGAATTGACGCGGGCGGTGCGGTCGGGGCCGAATCCGGGGACGCCGATCATTCTGCTCACCGCGCTCGGGGATGAGGATGATCGGGTGATCGGATTGCAGGCGGGGGCCGATGATTACCTCACCAAGCCGTTCAGTCCGCGGGAGTTGGCCCTGCGGGTGGCCTCGGTGTTGCGGCGCGCGAATCCGGCCGTCACCGGGGATCAGGTGTTGCGCAGCGGGAGTGTGGAGGTACGGCGGGCCGCGCGCGTGGTGACGGTGGACGGCGCGCCGGTGGATCTGACCGCGCGGGAGTTCGATCTGCTGGTGTTCCTGCTGTCGAACCAGCGGCGGGTGTTCAGTCGCGATGAACTGCTGGCGCAGGTGTGGGGGTGGAGCTTCGGTGATCAATCCACCGTGACCGTGCATATCAAGCGATTGCGCGCCAAACTCGGTGCGGCGCATCGCATCGATACGGTGTGGGGTCGCGGATACGCCTGGGGCCGTAGCGATTCCGAGGAGGATGGCCGTGCCGACTGATCTGCCGGGCCTGATCGGTTACGCGCTGGCCGCATCCCTGCCGGTGGTGGTGCTGGGCGCACTGCTCATGCGCTGTCTGCGCAATCGCGCCATGACCACGAGTATGGCCGTGCTGGTATTGATTCCGACCGTCGCGACCCTCTGCGGTGTGGTTGCGGTGAGCGGGCTCATGTTCACCGACGAGTTCGAGAAATTCGCCGTGGTGCTGGGTGTGGTGACCGCGGTGACGGTGCCCGCGGCGATTCTGCTCGGGCGGGCGCAGGCGCGAACCACGGTGTGGGAGCGCGAGATGCTGGAACAGGAACGGGCGGCGGAGAAGTCGCGGCGGGAACTGGTGGCATGGGTCAGCCATGATCTGCGCACTCCCCTGGCCGGGATCCGCGCCATGGGTGAGGCGCTGGCCGACGGGGTGGTCGCGCAGACCGCGGATGTGGAGCGGTACGCGAATCAGATTGTGCGGGAGACGAATCGGCTCTCGACCATGGTGGACGACCTGTTCGAGATGTCGAAGATCAACTCCGGGGCTTTGCGACTGACGCTGGAACCGGTGGATCTGCGCGAACTCATCGACGAGGTGCTCGCGGCCAACCAGCCGACCGCGCGGCGCGCCGGGGTGACCCTCACCGCGCGGCAGCCGGAGCATCGAATCCTGGTGGCGGGCAGTGATCACGCACTCAGCCGGGTGCTGACCAATCTGGTCGCCAATGCCATCGCGCATACCCCGCCGGGCGGGCGGATCGATATCTCCACCGGGGTCGACGGCGGGTATGCCTGGGCGCGGGTGGAGGACACCGGACCCGGGATCGCGCCGACCGATCTGCCGCGCATTTTCGAGGTCGCCTATCGCGGGACCTCGGCCCGCTCACCGTCCGCGGATGATCTCGGTAGCAGCAGTGGAATGGGATTGGCTATCGCGGCAGGATTGGTCGAGGCGCATCACGGGGATATCAGCGCGGAGAACCGGGAGCACGGGGCGCGATTCCAGGTTCGGTTGCCGCTGCTGGCGGACGCGAAGTAGTCGCGCTGCCGCGGGTGTGGATCCCGGACAAAACCACGCCGGGACGACGGGCGGGTTCCCTCCGGGACGGGAGGATTCCTGTCCCGGGACGGGAGGGTTGCTGTCCCGGGACGGGAGGGTTCCCTCCGGGACGGGGGGTTCCTGTCCCGGGACGGGATTGCCTCCGAAAGCGACGGCTCCTATCCCAGGACGGGAACTCCTGTCGGGGTCAGCGCCAGGTGGGGGCACCGACCCCGGCGGCGGCGCGGAGTGGGGCGTGGGCGAATTCCGCCAGGCCCTGCTGGGGGGTGATGGTGGCGGTGAAACCCAGGGTGCGGTGGGCTTTTTCGGGGCTGGCGACTATGTGGCGGACGTCGCCGGAGCGGTAGTCGCCGGTGACGACCGGGGGTTTGCCGTGGGCGGCGGTGGCGAGGATGGTGGCCACCTCGCCGATGGTGACGGGGTGGCCGGAGGCGATGTTCAGGGGGGTGAAGGGGGCCAGGGGGTGGGTGAGGGCGGCTACATTGGCGGCGGCGATATCGCGGACGTGGACGAAATCCCTTGCCTGGCGGCCGTCTTCGAAGACGCGGGGGGATTCGCCTGCTTCCAGGGCGGAGCGGAAGATGGCGGCGACCCCGGAATACGGTGTGTCCCTCGGCATATCGTCGCCGTAGACATTGTGGTAGCGCAGCGCGGTCACGGTGGAGGCGGTCGCGGTGGCCCAGGCCAGGGCGTAATGCTCCTGCGCCACTTTGCTTGCCGCGTAGAGGCTGCGGGGGCGCAGGGCGGCGGATTCGTCGATCGGGGTCCAGTCGAGGGGTTCGCCGGTGGGAGCGCGGTGGTCGAACAGACCGCTGTCCAGGTCCGCGCGCGAGCGCGGGCCGGGAATGAAATCGATTGGGGTATCACGGTATCGGCCCTCGCCGTAGACGACCATCGACGACGCGAGCACCAGGTGGCGGCAGTGCGCGCGGTCCATGGCGGCGAGCAGGACCGCGGTGCCGAGGTCGTTGTGGGCGGCGTAGGCCGGGGCGTCCTGGGCGCTGACGCCCGCGCCGACCACGGCGGCCTGATGACAGACGGCGTCGATACCGCGCAGTACCGCGTCGAGGGCCTCGGGATCGCGGACGTCGAGGCGCCGCACCCCCGGCGGCGGGGTGGCGTCGACACCGTGTGCGGCGGGCAGCATGAGGTCGACGGCGATCACCTCGTGCCCGGCGGCGGCGAGCGCGCGGTGGATGTGCGAGCCGATGAACCCGGCCGCGCCGGTGAGCAATACCCGCATATCAGGCCCTTCCGATCGACCGGTCGCTGTGTGTGCGCGTCATGCCGTCGATTGTGGCCGCACGAACTCGCACCGGCCCGCTCGGACACGGCGTGGCGCGGATTCGTCAGCGTTTGGTCATCCCGGTCTAATCGCGCGGACGGCGCAGGTGCCGGGCGGTGTCGATATGAGTGCGGGCGAGGTACTTGCCGCCCTGCCCGTCCCGAACGGCGAGGATGTCGTCGAAGATGACAAACCCATACCCGACCAGCACCAGAATCGCGAGCTGCCCCCACGCCACCCAGACCACCCCGATGGGCGCGGTCGCGAACACCGCCGCCGCGGCGATCAGCCGCAGCCAGGGCCGCGCCAGTGCGAGCACCCATCGGAAGAGGAACTGCCCCAGGAAATACAGTGCCACTCCGCCGGAGAGTGCCAGTGCCGCGGCGGTGCTCGCGGGTTCGTTACCGTGCGCGATGGTCATGCTGATGCCCGCCGCGGCGAGAATGATGCCGACCAGCAGTGCGTAGAAGGCGTAGTCGTAGGCCGTGACCGCCGCGCGGGTGCGGTCGGCGCTGGGCAGTGATTCCAGCACGTGTTCACCGCGTTCGTCATCGATGCCGAAGAACGCCCACCACAGCACGTAGACCAGGGTGAGGCCGAGCGCGACGGTGGCGACCAGCGGAACGGTGATGTCCCGTCCGGCGAGGCCGGTGCCGATGGCCACCACGGATTCGCCCAGCGCGACAATGATCACCAGTCCGTGCCGCTCCACGAAATGGCTGACCCGCACCACGAAACCACCGCCGTGGATGATGTACGGCGAGGCGATCTGCACGCCGAAGGCCAAGGCCCACAGCAGGTATCGCGGCCAGCCGTGAATAATGCCGCCCGCCAGCACCAGTCCCGCCGAGAGCGTGTTGAACGGCGCGATGCGCAGAATCGCCGAGGAGCCCTCCGCGCCGGAGGTGGCGAACATGGCCGCGTGCACCGCGACGATCAGGATGTAGGCCAGGCCGAAGGCCAGCCCCGATCCGCCGAAGGCGCCGGGTATGGCCAGGGCCAGCACGAAGAATCCGAACATGCCGACCAGCAGCCAGGTGCGCCGGTTGGAGCTGTTCGGCGCGACTTCATTGGTGAGCCAGACATATCCGGCGTACATCCACCAGATGACGCCGAACATGAGCGCCACCTGCGCGAGCGCCTCCCAGCCGGGGTGATGGGTGAAGGCGTGCGTCAACTGGGTGATGGTGAAGACGAAGACGAGGTCGAAGAAGAGCTCCAGGGTGGAGGCGCGTACCTGGCCACCCTCGGCGGCATCCTCGGTGGCGCTGGGATAGTCGCTGGTCACGCGGGAGAGCGTAGAGGGTCGAAGCGGCATTCACCATTCCGACCAGCCGGTATATCGACATTTCTCGGGGTTGGTCTCGGGGTCGGTTCGGGTGCGAGATGGGTGCGCTACCCGATGCGCGCGGGCACCCGGATTTCCTACCGTCGACCCATGGCGGTTCGCAGGTCGCGGGTGCGGCGAATTCTCTTGATTCTCGGTGGGGTATTCCTGGCGGTGGCGCTGCTGGTCGGCGGCGGGATGACCTGGATCTACGCCGCGGCCGACGTCTCGACGGTGGGCAGGGTCGAGTTCCGGCAGGAGTTGAGCGTCCCACCGCTGGCCGACTCGACGGTCGAGGCGGACGGCACGCGGGTGTTCCAGCTCGATATGCGCTCGGGCACAAAGGAATTCCGGCCGGGTCAGGTCACCGACACCTGGGGGTTCAACGATGACTACCTCGGCCCCACACTGCGCGCGCGACGGGGTGAGCAGGTGCGGGTGCGGGTGAACAACGGGCTGACCGATGCCTCGACGGTGCATTGGCACGGCATGCACCTGCCCGCCGCCATGGACGGCGGACCGCATCAGATGGTGCGGCCCGGCGATACCTGGACACCGCAATGGAAGATCGATCAGGCGGCGGCGACGCTCTGGTATCACCCGCATCCGCACGGGGCCACCGAATCTCACGTGCGACGGGGCTTGGCGGGCATGTTCATTCTCGATGACGAGACCGGGCCGAACCGGGACCTGCCGCACACCTACGGTATCGACGATGTGCCGGTCATAGTGCAGGACGTGAAGTTCAAGGGCGCGCAATTCGACACCGGCCGTGGGCTGTTCGCCGATATCGGCGTGCTCGGGGACCGCACCATGGTGAACGGGGTGCTCGCGCCCTACCAGAACGTCGGGGACGAACTGGTGCGGTTGCGACTGCTCAATGCCTCCACGGCCAGGATCTACAATTTCGGATTCTCCGATCATCGCGACTTCACCCTGATCGGCACCGACGGCGGCGCGCCGGCGCGCCCGGAAACCCTGGGAAATATTCAGCTTTCGCCCGGTGAGCGCGCCGAGATCGTGGTGCGCTTCCAGCCGGGCGAGCGGGTGACCCTGCGCAGCGATCGGGTCGATGTGGGCCTGGACTTCTTCGGGCAGCGGTTCAGCGGCGGTGATGATCGCTTCGATGTGCTGGAATTGCGTGCGGCACAGACGCTTCGGCCCTCCCCCGCGCTGCCCGCCGTACTGCCCGCGGCGGCACTGCCCACGGTGACCGATTCGGTGCGCCAGCGGGACTTCACGCTGACCTTCGGTCAGATCAACAATCGGTCGATGGCGATGGACCGGATCGACGCCACCGTCACGCGCGGAAGCACCGAAACCTGGACCGTGCGCAATGCCGACGGGATGCCGCACAACTTCCACGTGCACGATGTGCAGTTCGCGATCGTCGAGGTGGATGGTCACGCACCGCCGCCCGCGCTGCGCGGGGCCAAGGACACCGTCTTCCTACCTCCGAACGGGACGGTGACGCTGGCGCTGCGCTTCGACGGACCCGCCGATCCGAATACGCCGTACATGTTCCACTGCCATCTGCTGTGGCATGAGGACCTGGGAATGATGGGGCAATTCGTGGTGGTCGAGCCCGGTCAGCAGGCGGGGCCGCCGCCCGCACACCAGCACTCCGGACACTGACGACCGCCGAACCCTCTTCACGCGTTCGCCGCGACCTGCGGCGACACGCTTTCTTTGGGGGGAGCGCGGCGGGGTCTTGCGCGATGGGCCGGCTCGGGCGCACAATTCATCACGTAGTGAATTCAACACTCGATGAATTGAGGGTGATCAGTGACGGCACCGAGCCCATCGCCCGCCATAGCGATCGAACACCTTCGGGTGGATCGCGGCGGACGTCAAGTCCTGCAAGATATTTCGCTGACCGTGCCGAAAGGCAGCATTACCGGACTCCTCGGGCCGTCCGGCTGCGGGAAGACCACGCTCATGCGCACCATGGTGGGGACGCAGATCATTGCCGCGGGCAGTGTGCGGGTCCTCGGCGACGCGGCCGGCTCGCCCGCGTTGCGACGCCGAGTCGGGTATGTGACCCAGGCGCCGAGCATCTACGACGATCTGACCGTCACCGACAATGTCTCGTATTTCGGTGCGCTGTACGGCTGTTCGGCCGGGGATGTCGAATCCGCCATCGCCGCGGTCGGCTTGAGCGGGCACGCCGGGAATCGCGGCAATCAGCTCTCCGGTGGTCAGCGCACCCGGGTCTCACTGGCCTGCGCCCTGGTCGCCGATCCGGAACTGCTGGTGCTGGACGAGCCCACCGTGGGCCTGGATCCCGTACTGCGCGCGGATCTTTGGGAGCAATTCCACGCACTGGCGAAACAGGGCCGCACCCTGATCGTCTCCAGCCACGTCATGGATGAGGCCGAGCACTGCGATCAGCTGCTGCTCATGCGCGAGGGGCAGCTGCTCGCTCAGCTCAGCCCCGCCGAATTGCGCGCCGACACCGGCGAATCCAGCCTCGAGAACGCCTTCCTGGCACTCATCCGAATGGGAGAGAAGTCGTGACCACCACCCTCGCACGCCCGGCCGGGCCGAAGCCGCTGCGCTGCTATGCCGCCACCACAGTGCGAATTCTGCGCCAATTGCGCGCGGACCACCGCACCGTCGCCATGATCCTGCTGGTGCCCGCACTGCTCATGACGCTGCTGTACTTCGTCTACGAGAACTATCCGGCCTTCCCCGGTCAGCCCCGGCTCTTCGACCGGGTCGGCATCACCATGCTCGGGGTGCTGCCCTTCGTGGTCATGTTCCTGATCACCGCCATCGCCATGCAGCGTGAACGGGTTTCGGGCACCCTCGAACGGCTCATGACCACCCCGCTGTCGAAGCTGGATCTGCTCGGCGGATACGGCACCGCGTTCTCCCTCGCGGCGGCGGCACAGGCGGTGATCGCGTGCGTGGTGGCGTTCTGGCTGCTCGGCCTGAACGCCGCGGGCAGTCCACTGCTGGTGGTGTTGATCGCCGTGGTCGACGCGACGCTCGGGGTGGCGCTGGGCCTGCTGGCCAGCGCCTTCGCCCGCACCGAGTTCCAGGCCGTACAGTTCATGCCCGTGATCGTGCTCCCCCAATTCTTCCTCTGCGGCCTGCTGATTCCGCGCGGCCAGCTGCCCGGCTGGCTGGAGGCCATCAGCAATGTGCTCCCGCTCAGCTATGCGGTGGACGCGTTGCAACAGGTGTCCACGCACACCGGGGTCACCGGGCTGATGTGGCGGGATCTGGCGGTGGTGGCCGGATTCGCCTGTGTCGCGCTGGGATTGGGTGCGGCGACGCTACGGCGGCGTACCGCGTGAGTGTCGAGGGCAATGCCCGGAGCGGTCGGCGACCCGGCCGCTCCGGCACCCGCGAGGCGATCCTGGACGCGGCCCGCGAGCGCTTCGCCGAGGTCGGCTTCGACCGCGCCTCGATTCGCTCCATCGCCACCGCCGCGAGCGTGGATCCCGCACTGGTGCACCACTATTTCGGCACCAAACAGGAGTTGTTCACCGCCGCACTGGAACTCCCCATCGATCCGGAGACGGTGCTGGCGCAGCTCGCCGCCGCTCCACTGGAAGAGCTGGGCGAGACCATCATTCGAGCGGTCCTCACGGTATGGGATTCCCCGGTGGGCGTCCCGGTGGTCGCCGCGTTCCGCGGCCTGCTCACCACGCACGACCCGGCGCTGGCCCGCACCTTCCTGCTCGAGGTGGTGCTGAAAGACGTTCGCACCCGCGTGGATTCACCCCCGGGCACCGGCACGAAACGCTCGGTCCTGGCCGCCTCGCAATTGGCCGGGCTGCTGGTGACCCGCAAACTGCTGCGCCTGGAACCGATCGCCTCCATGCCCATCGAGGAACTCGCGCGGGCCGTCGGCCCGAATATCCAGCGCTACCTCACCGGCGATATCGACTGACCTCGCGGCCGTGATGCGGTCGAACCACCGATGCCGCCGCGCGGCGGCGGGCCTCAGACCTGGGTGAGGAAGGCGGTGTTCTCCTCGTCCGTCACCGGGCGGGCCTCGTCGGCCAGCAGGACCGGGATGCCGTTGTCGATCGGGTAGGCGATGCGGAGGCGGGGGTTGTAGAGGACCGGGTCGCCGGTCTCGGTGCGGACCAGTTGCAGCGGGCCCTTGTCCTGCGGGCAGGCGAGCAGGCTCAGCAGGGTGGGGTCCAGGGTTTCCTCCGACATGGTCGACAACCTACCGGTCCGCCGGAGCGGGGTGGGAATCGGTTCGGCGGAAGGAGATGTGGCGGTGGCCGAAGAAGCTGGCCACGGCCACCACACCCATGACGACGACCGCGGCGGGTCGGGCGGGGGCATGCAGGACGGAGACGGCGAATTGCAGCAGGACCATATTCAGGACCATGCCCACCGAGTTGACGCCGACGAAGGCCACGAAGTCGCGGAGCAGGTGACCGCGGACCCGGAAGACCAGGGTGCGGTGCAGACCGAAGGCGATGAACACGCTCACCGTGTAGGCCAGGGCCACCGACAGGGCGGCGGCCACATCCTCGGAGACCATGCCGTTCAGGACGGTCAGCCAGACGATGGTCAGGACCATGCCCAGCAGCGTGTTGAAACCGCCGACCAGTGCGAAGGCGATCCCCTGCCGCCGCACCAGTCGAAGCAGCGGACCCGGCGTCTCGGGTTGCGGCGCTGCCGAATCCGCGACGGCGGCAACCGCTTGCGCGGCCGCCGGGTCGCGCGGGGTCATTGACTGCTCGGCGGTCACGAAACCGATTCCACCAGTTCGCGTTTCGGGTCGGGAGGCACGGGGGTGACGTCGTCGCCGCCCTCGCCGCCCTCGTCACCGCGGCGGCGGGTGCGCAGGTAGAGCCATTGCAGGACACCGATACCGAGGACCCCCGCCGCGGCGGAGCCGATGCCGATCTTCCAGCCCGGCGGACGCCAGGTGACATCGAGTTCAGCGTTCCTGGTGCCCGCCGGAATATCCACGGCGACAAAGGATTTCGCGACGGTGGTGAATGGGATGGTCTTCCCGTTCAGGGTGACGCGATAGCCGGGCCAGCCCAGGCGGGCGAAGGTGATGCGACCGCCGTTCTCCGACGACACCCGCACCACACTGCTGGTGCCCGATTCCGAGAGCGAGGTGGCCTCGACATTCGTCGCATCGCCGATGCGGCCGTTGACCGTGGAGATCGGCCCGTTGTCGCGCTCGAGCACCCAGATGTACTTCTGATGTCCGGGCACGTCGACGAAGTGCCAGCCGTCCGGGGCCGGCTGGGTCCCGGCATCGGGGAACATGGCCTTCTGCAAGACGATTCGGTCGATCAGCATGAGATCGGCGAGTACGCGCCCGGTGGTCGGCTCGGGGGTGAACATGCGCCGGTACGCGTCCGGGCAGGTGCTGCCGTCCCAGCGCATGCAGAGCATCTCGCCGAAGTAGAAGTGCCCGTTGGGCGTATACCCGTTCACGTAGTCGAGTTCGAGATCCTTGGCGTAGTTGCCCCACACCAGCGAGCCGTACGCACCGTCCAGACTCTTGTCCGCCGGTTGCAGCAGGCCGCGATCACCGAGCTGAAGGGTGGTGCCGCCGGTGAACTTCGGGAACGCCGCCTTGGCCTCCTCGCGGTTGGCGGGCAGATTCCAGGACATGGGCGTCGGCTGCACACTGCGCACCTGGAAATAGGTGATCGGGAACATGGCGAGGATGGTCAGCGCGACCGCCGCCGCGGTGCCCCGGGTGCGGCCCAGCCACACCACACCAGCCACCAGCAGCCCCACCACCACCGCGGAGAGCACATGCCAGAGCACCCGGTGCGGATCGGCGGAGAAGGTGCGCACCCACAGCAGCAGGATCAGTACGCCCGCCGCGATCCCGCGATCGCGCCAATCGCGCACCGTGCCGAAGCGGCCGAGCAGTACGCACACCAGCACCAGCAGTCCGAGTGCCAGCATGGGCAGCACGCGCGCGGGCCAGCGCAGCGGTCCGATGGTGCCGGGCCCGGCGGTCCACATGAGCATCACCATCGCGAAGATCGCGATCGAGGTGAGCTCCTTCCAATACGCCTTGGCCGCGCGCCAGTCGATGAACGCCAGCGCCGGAATCAGGAACCAGGCGATATAGACCATGGGCAGCGGCTGGACATACCCCCACCAGGAATTGAAGGCGGGCAGCGTGCTGGGCAGGCTGGCGTTCAGCGATTCCGACCACGGCACCGTGAGGAACTGGTCGTTATTGATCTGCGAGGTGCCGCGCCAGCTCACCTTGGCCGAGAGCATGCTCGGCAGGAAGGTGATCAGCCCCGCCGCGCCCGCACAGGCGGCGGCCGCGGTCAGCCGGGTCAGCGGGGCCCAGGCGGCGCGCCCGCGCCACACCAGTTCGCCCACCGCGACCGCGACCAGCATGATGGCGGCCTCGACCGCCGGGAATACGTACTGCACCGAGATGGCCAGGTACAGGTACACGAAGACCGGGATCGGGCCACCCCTACCGCGGGCATAGCGCACCGAGGAGGCCCAGGCGTGGATCATCCAGGCGGTACCGCTCATGGCGGTGAACCAGCTGGCCTCGTCGAAGAACAGGAAGAAGCCGGTGAACGGGAAGGCCACACCCGCGACCGCCGCCCACTGCGCGCGACCGCCGTAGGCCAGGCAGACGCGGTACACCCCGAGCCCGGCGATGATCGCGAAGACGAGTTTGACGATGGTGGCGTACACCGCGAGATTCGGCACCGAGGGCGCGATCAGATCGATCAGCAGCTGCGGCGGGTTGAACAGTCCCGCTTCCTCATTGGTGTAATTGCCCGACATCCACTGCTGCGGAATCAGGAACGGGAATTGGCCGTCGCGAAAGGCGCGCCCGAAGAACACCCATAGCCCGGTGTACTGCGATTCACTGTCGTCGGTATAGAAGTGGCGGGCATTGGCCAGCAGGACCGCGACATAGCCGAGGGTCACACCGATCGCGGTGACGACTCCCCAGCGGTACACCTCGCGCTTGTCCGAGCTGTCCGATGGCCCGGTTCCGGCGGTCTCCGCCACCGTCGAAAATGCACTTTCCACCACGAGTTCCAGACCCTACAGGGCGTCGCGCTCAGCGGCAGCAAGCTGTACGGCAAGAATGATGCGGTGATGATGTCGCACCCCGGAAGCCGCCACCTGCACCGTGTTAGAGTTCAGCGCGGTTCGGGCTCTGTCATTCGCCGTGGAGTTCCGGCACGCACCGTCATCGAAAGTCGATCCAGCTGATGCCGATTCCGTCTCGCCCGCTCCGGTCGCAGACCGCTCCGAGCGTCACCTCCGGTCCGAACGGACCGACGCGGGTGCACGCCGTCTCCGTCGTGGTCCCCGTCTATCGCGGACAGGACACCATCGCCGCGCTCGTCGCCGAGTTGGACAAGCTCAGCGGACCGGTGCGCACACCCGCGGGCGCGGAGTTCACGGTGAACGAGATCGTGCTCGTGCATGATCACGGACCGGATCGCTCGGATGTGGTGCTCCAGGAGTTGGAGCAGACCTATCCGCAGGTGCGGGTGGTGTGGATGAGCCGCAATTACGGTCAGGACGCCGCCACCATCGCCGGTATGGCCGCCGCCACCGGCGACTGGACCGTCACCATGGATGAGGACGGGCAGCACGATCCGGCGTTCATCGCCGACTTCCTGGACGCGGCCATGGCCCGGCGCGCCGATCTGGTCTACTCCAAACCGGTCAACACCCGCCCGCACGGCTTCCTGCGCAATATCACCTCGCGCGGCGCGAAGATCGTGCTGGCAACGATTTTCGCGTTCCCGGATTCGACCCGGTTCGAGAGCTATCGGCTGATTCGCGGCGATATCGCGCGGCAGCTGGCGCAGGTCGCCTCCAATGGCGTGTATCTGGATGTGGCGCTCACCTGGGTGGTGAGCGATGTGGCGCAGGTGCCGGTGCAGTTGCGGGCGGAAGGGCGCGAGGAGTCCGGGTACAACTACCGGCGACTGTTCTCGCTGTTCTGGAAGATGGTGCTGTGCAGCGGAACTCGCGGTCTGCGCCTGGTGAGCATGCTCGGGGTGACGCTCGCGCTGGCGGGCGTGGGGATGGCGACGTGGGTGGTCTATCACGCGCTCACCAACAGCGGCACCGATCCCGAAGGCTGGGCCTCGCTCATGACGGTACTGCTGCTGTGTTCGGGCGCGGTGCTGTTCTCGCTCGGCTTGATCGCCGAGTACCTCGGTGTGGCCTTGCACGTACTCGTGGGCAAACCGCTGTATTTGACGGTAGATTCGCCGACACCGCGACCGGTGCAACGGCATTCGCCCGACGCGGACCAGGATTTCCAGTACAGCAACGCAGGAGCGAGGGGGATCGACCCGGGTGAGCACTGATCGCATCATCTTCAGCCGTCCGTTCCGTGCCAAGGGTGAGCTGGCGAATGTGGAAGCCGTGCTGTCGTCGGATCACAGCCACGGCGACGGCCCGTTCACCGCGGCGGCCACCGCCAAACTGCGCGATATCACCGCCGCGCCGTACGCGCTGCTGACCACCTCGTGCACGCATGCGCTCGAAATGGCCGGGCTGCTGCTGGAACTCGGGCCCGATGACGAAGTGATCGTGCCGAGCTTCGCCTTCACCTCGACCGCGACCGCCATGGCATTGCGCGGCGCCACAGTGGTTTTCGCCGATATCGACCTGGCCACCGGCAATATCGATCCCGAATCGGTGGCCGCCGCGGTGACCCCGCGCACCAAGGCGGTGGTGATCATCCACTACGGCGGCGTCGGCGCGGATATGGAACGGCTGCGGCAGATCGCGGACGCGCACGGGCTGGCGCTCATCGAGGACACCGCTCACGGTCTCGGCGGCACCTGGCGCGGACAGCCGCTGGGCACCATCGGCACGGTCGGTGCGCTGAGCTTCCACGACACCAAGAACGTGCACTGCGGTGAGGGCGGCGCGCTGCTGCTCACCGATGAGATCCTCATGGCGCGTGCGGAGATCGTGCGCGAGAAGGGCACCGACCGGGCGCGCTTCCTGCGCGGCGCGGTGGACAAGTACTCCTGGCAGGACATCGGCTCGAGCTATCTGCCGAGCGAATTGAACGCCGCCGTCCTGGACGCCCAGCTCGCGGAGTTCGACACCATTCAGGCCAATCGGCATCGGGTGTGGAATCACTACGCGGCCGCGCTCCCGGAGTGGGCCGCCCGCAACGACGTTCAGCTCATGACGGTCCCCGAGGATCGCGAGCACACCGCGCACCTGTACTTCCTGCGCGTCCCCACCGAGGACCGTCGTGACGACCTGATCAGGTACCTTGGCGCACAGGGCATTTCGGCCCCGTTCCATTACATCCCGCTGGACTCCAGCCCGGCGGGCCTGAAACTGGGCCGCACCCCCACCCCCTGCGTGCGCAGCGCGGAGTTCTCCGGAACCATTGTCCGCCTTCCGCTCTGGCCCGGTCTCACCGAACAGCAGCTGAACCGCGTCGTCGAAGCCATCACCGCCTTCACCGTCTGACCGGCACGCACGACAATACCGATCGGCCGGTCACCTTCGCGGCGACCGGCCGATCGGCGTTCAGACCGCGGTCCGGCGGAAACGCAGGAGTGCCAGGGCGAACGCACGCCCGAGGGCCGGATGATCCGGCACGGCAAGACCGCCCTGCAGGAGGCCATCAGTCTCGTCGGCGGCGGCGAGGGTGCGTTCGTGGTGGGTGACGAGGGTTCCTGCTATCGCGCCCACCCGCGCATCACCTACTTCCCGATCGGGGACGCACCGCGGTTGCAAGGCCGGCTCATCTGGCGGGAGTCGCGGGAGAACGCGCGCATCAGTGCCTTCAGCGAGGCCGCGATCGAGGCGCGCCGGAGTGGCCGCCGCGGTCCGCGTTCGGGGAACCTGGTCGGCTGCTGACACCGGCCCGTGGACGAAATAGCCACGGTGCAGGTATCTCGGCTCGGCGGAACGAATCAGTTCTTGGGGCGGGCCACGAGGATGTGGCCGGGGATGGGCTTGTGGTCGACAACGTGATCCTCCACCACCAGACCGGCCGATTCCAGGGCGGCGATGACCTCGGCGACGGGGCGCAGCCGGAAGCCGAATTGGGTGAAGGGCATCTTGGCCATGCCGTCCGGATCGCCGATGCCGACCGCGACCCGGCCCTGCGGGCTGAGCACGCGGGCGAATTCCGCACAGACGCGGTCCAATTCGGGCACGAAGTAGATGGTGTTGACCGTGATCGCCGCGTCCAGGCCGGCCCTGGCGAACGGCAGTTCGGTGAGTGAGCCCGCCAGCACCTGCAATCGGCCCGCGCCGATGGCGGTCGCGAAGGTGGTCTTGGCGCGGTGCAGCATATCCGGTGAGATCTCGACACCGTGCACGGTGCCGGTGGGGCCGACCCGGTCGAGCAGCAGCGACAGGCCCACACCGCCGCCGAATCCGATATCGGCGACCGTCTCCCCCGCCGTCGGCGCGACCGCGGCCACCGCCTCGTCGATCAGGAATCGATTGACCCGATTGAGCATGAGCGCGGTGCCCTTGCCCAACAGGCCGTGCGGATTGCCGAGTTGACCGGCAACAGTGGACATCACACGTGCGGCAAGGGGATTCACCTTCCCGATGCTACCGCCGCGCGAAAAATGTCAACGGCCGCCGAGCCCAAGAATTTCGGGGATGCGGGCCCGGACCGGCGATCTCTAGACTCGTCGATACAGCGGTGATCGGCCGGACCCCCGACCCGGCCGATCGTCGTGGGCGTACTGTCCGAACGCCGCTCAGGCGAAGAGCCGCTCGGCGAGTTCCTCGGTGAGGTTCTCGTAGGACTCCGATTCCCGGTTGTACCACCAGGTTCGATCGCCCGGCGCGGGACGGCCCGCCGCCTGCACCGCTCGGGTGGAGGGCCGGAAGGTGGAGCTGCGCGGAATCTCGTCCACCACGTAGACCAGATCGGGCCGCTGATCGGGAGCCAGATCGCGCAGCGCCTCGGTGACATCCTTCGGCGACAACCGCAGTCCCGCGCGAATGCTGACCGCCGCCACCGCGAGGGTGCGATCACCGGCGGGCAGACCGTAGGCGACCTCCATATCCACCGCGGTGATGTCGTTGAGCAGATCGATGATCGGCTGGGTGTAGACCGGCCCGCGCGGAGTGTGGATCACGGTGTCGCGGCGGTCCATCAGCCAGTAGTCGCCATCGCTGTCGCGGCGGAAGAGGTTCTCCGTCGGCATCCACGCATCGCCGGGGGTGAACACCCCGCGCAGACCGCCCGCGGAGACGTCCACGGTGTCCGAGGCGGTGCCGATGAGTAGTCCGACCTCGTTCTCGGCGCAGCGGCGCGCGAAACCCGAATCCTCCACCTGGATCTCATCGGTCAGCGGGTCGTAGGCGATGAGTTCGACCTTGGCCGTGCCCGGCACCGGGCGGCCCTTGGAGCCGATCTTCGCGCCGGAGACATTGGCCAGCACCACATCTCCCTCGATGGAGGCGTAGAACTCCAGCACCCGGGCGGGGGCGAAACGCTCCTGGGTGCGCCGCCACAGACCCGCGGGCATACCCGAGCCGATGAACAACCGGATCGGATGCGGATGACCGCTGGGGAAGGTGTCGGCGTCGAGAATGTCGCGCAGCATGGTCCAGGTGTAGGTGACCACGGTGACGCCGTACCGGTGCACCTCGGCCGCGAACTGCGCCGGATCGAGCGAACGGGCCAGCGCGATCCGGCTGCCACCGGCCACCGCGCCGCCCAGGCTGACCAGCAGACCGGAGGAATGATGCAGTGGCGCAAGGCAGTACACGGTATCGCGGCGACCGAGGTCCGCGGCCGAGGCGGTGCCGAAGGCGGACAGCGCCCAGCGGTGATTGGTGACGTACTTGATATCGAAGCGGTCGCCGGTGCCGGTCACCAGAATGAACGCCAGTTCCCGGGCGAGGCCCGGATTGGGCTGATACCAGCCGGGCAGCGTGACCGCGGCGGGATCGATCTTCTCCAGATCGGTGACATCGCATCCGGCGGGGACGTCCAGGCCGCGGGCCTCACCGCCGCCGAGCACCAGAACGCGGGTGCCGGTGGCGGCCGCGTCCGGCAGGTTCTCCGGATCGGTGATCAGCAGTTTGGTTCCGGTCAGCGCGACGACCTTGGTCAATTCGCTGCGGGGCGCGAGCAATACCGCGACGGCGCCGAGCCGCGACAGCGCGGCGATGGCGACCATGGCGCTGGGCCGGGTCTCCATGACCACGCCGACCCGGGTGGCGGGCCGCACGCCGACCGAGATGAGTCCGCGCACCACATTGTCGATGCGCTGATTCACCGCGAAATGCGTGTGCACGCGATCCTCGAAAAGGAAAGCCTCCCGGTCCGGTCCGCGCCGCGCCTGTTCGGAGAGCAAGCGGCCCAGCGAGATTCGGGTATGCGGCTGGATCATGCCCAGGCGGGTCAGGCGCGGCAGGGCGCGCGCCGCCTCACCGGTCAATTCGACTGTGCCGCGCAGGGTTTGACCGGCGACCCCTTCGATGGTCTTGCTCAGGCCCGCGCCCGCCTCGGCGAGGCTGCCGACCGCGTGCATGGCGCGGGTGAGTCCGGTGCTGGGTCCCTTGCGGGCGACCTCCTGGCTCATGGGCACGATCTGCGGGGGCAGTTCGCCGCGCTTGCTCAGCCAGTTCACCCAGTCGCGCACCACCGGCCAGGTGTGCTTGGTGGCGGTGGAACCCGAGACGAGCCCGAAATGCCCTGCCACCACGCTGGCTTCGTACACCTCGGCATTGGGCGCGGCGCGCACGATACCGCGGACGGCGGCGGGCTGGCCGATATCGTCGACCTCGCCGACGAAGGCCAGGATCGGGCATTTGAGATCGGCCAGCGAAATCGGCTGGTCACGAATGACGAAGCCGCCCAGCATCATTCGATTGTGCTTGATGAACTGCCGGAGCAGATCGGTGAGCGCGGGCCCGGGATAGCCGAGCCAGCCGTCCGCCTCGAGGAAGCGGCGCTGGCGCTCCTTGGGCAGCAGGGCCTCGCGATCGTGCAGCTGGCGCAGGAAGTCGATCCGCGCCTTGGCGGTCTTGACCGGGTCCAGGGCCTGGAAGCCCAGGCGCACCATGGAATCGGTGATGGGCAGCCGGTTCAGCACATGGTCGGCCAGGAACTCCGCCGCACCCGAGGCGACGCCGTAGGGAATGCCGAACGGGATGCCCGCGACCGCGTCCACCGGACTGCCGAAGGTGACGATCGACTCCACACCGCTGCCGAGCCGGTAGGCCGCAGTCTGATATGCGAACATGCCGCCCTGCGAATAGCCCATGAGATGCACACCGCGGCCGGTCAATTCGTTGACCGTGTCGATGGCGCTGCTGACCGCCAGCACATGGTCGGCGAGATCGCGGTCCCAGCCGCCCTCCTCGGTGGTGGGTGAGCCGAAATCGACCACCCAGCAGTCGATTCCGGCGGCGTGCAGAATGCCGACCGCCCCGTCGGCGGCATTCACATCCCAGATCTCGGCGGTGACCATGATGGGCGGCACCAATACCACTACCGGACGGTCGGTTCCCTCCGCGTCCGGGAAGTAGTGCCGCAGCCGATACATGCGCTTCCGCTCGGCGATCTCGTACGGCGAGGATTCGATCTCGTGAACCAGTCCCCCGAACCGGATCACCTCGAGTCCGTTCTGGGCGGTCGCCATCAGGCGCTGCATCGGCCCCACAACGGACTTCGTATTGAATTTCACGGCTTCGCTCCCAGACATAATCTGCTCGTGACCTGCGTCATCCGCCCCAACGCGTCCAGATGAGCTTGCCATAGAGCCACCCTATCGCGTGGGCGCTGTGACCAGCACCATGCGAGCACACCCCCGGGCGCGGCGAATTCTACGAACAGCCCGGTCGGTTCAGCTATTTTTGTGAAGCTGCGAATGCCGAGATCATCGCCGGTGCCGGCCGGTCAGCACGCTGGTCGAAGACCCGGCTGAAACGCCCGCGAACGCACGATTGCGAGGCCGCGAAATCGCGACACCCCGGCGATAGCAATACACCAGACATCATGTTTATGCATTCCGCTGCGCTTACGTGATTCGTCGACCTACCATCGGTATCGCTGGAACACACTGTCGCGCTTGTCATTTCATTCAAGTGGCTAGTTTTCGCAGGCCCGGGTCGGGTCTGCTCTATCGCCGTGGACTCCACCGCTTGCCCACGCGGTGGCCCTTCGAGGTCAGGACCGCAGCATGACCATTGAATTGCCCCTCCAGACCGACAACCACCAGCGCAAGACCCTCAGTACCGCCGCCGCCAGCCAGCTGGCGCACACCACCAAATCCGAACCTCAGATGCAGGGCATCAGCTCCCGGTGGCTGACCCGCAGCCTGCCGTGGACCCAGGTCAAGGGCGGTGTGTACCGCGTCAACCGGCGTCTGACCCACACCGTCGGCAATGGCGAGGTGGAGTTCATCATCAATGGCCCGCACGCCCGGGTCATCCCCCTCGAACTCCAGGAGCTGCCGCAGCTGCGCGGCTTCGACGACGAAGAGGTGCTCTCCACCGTCTCGCAGCGCTTCGAACAGCGAGATCTGGCCCCGGGCACCGTGGTTGCCGAATTCGGCAACCCGATGGATCAGGTGCTGCTCATCGTGCACGGCAAGCTCAGCAAGATGGGCACCGGCCAATACGGTGAGACCACCAAGCTCGGCATGCTCGCGGGCGGCGACTTCTACGGTGACGAGACCCTGGTCGATCCCGATGCCATCTGGCCGGTCACCATCAAGACCGTCACCCCCACCACCATGCTGGTGCTCACCCGGCAGGCGCTCGAGCAGCTCAATGACCAGATCCCCGCGCTGGCACGGCATTTGGAGGCGGTGGCGAGCCAGGCCGCCGCCCCGCAGAACAAATACGGCGAGGCCGAGATCGTGGTCGCCTCCGGTCACTCCGGTGAGCCCCTGCTCGACGGCACCTTCGTCGACTACGACGATCAACCGCGCGAATACGAGCTCAGCCTGGGACAGAGCGTGCTGCGGGTGCACACCCGCGTCGCCGATCTGTTCAACGATCCGATGGATCAGATCGAACAGCAGCTGCGCCTGACCATCGAGGCCATGTACGAGCGGCGCGAATACGACCTGGTGAACAATCCCGACTTCGGGCTGCTGCACAACTGCGATCTCAAGCAGCGCATCTACACCGAGTCCGGCCCGCCGACCCCGGACGATATGGACGAGCTGCTCAGCATGCGGCGCGGCACCAAACTCTTTCTGGCACATCCGAAGGCGATCGCCGCGTTCGGCCGCGAATGCACCAGGCGCGGCCTCTACCCGGATCCGGTGGAGGTGGACGGCCATCGCGTGCCGGCCTGGCGCGGGGTGCCGATCTTCCCGTGCGGCAAGATCCCGGTGAGCGATACCCAGACCACCTCGATCATGGCCATGCGCACCGGCGAGAAGGATCAGGGCGTCATCGGCCTGCACCAGACCGGCATTCCGGACGAGTACGAGCCCAGCCTGAATGTGCGGTTCAAGGGGATCGACGATCAGTCGATCATCTCGTACCTCGTGAGCTGCTATTACTCGGCCGCCGTCCTGGTCCCCGACGCGCTCGGCATTCTCGACAATGTGCTGGTCGCCCGTCAGTCCGACTGATCGGAGCAGGCCATGTCGGTGCTGTCCCGCGCCGCCGCGCCGCCCGCCACCCACGAGGTGGCGGCGGCCGTCGCCGCCCTGCTGAAATCCTTCGATCCGAACGCGCCGTCCCGGCCGGTATTCCCGGAGACACCGGAAAGCCAAGGCGCACTGGATGATCCACGATTAGGCGAATCCGATGCGGCCGAGACGCATCTGTCGCCCAAACGGCTACTCGGTCCCATGGGGTTGGGGTCCGCGAGCCTACTGGTGAATCTGCCCACGCCCGACACCCTGGCGACGCCGACGCCGACGCCGCCTCGCCCCGCACCGCGCGGGGTGTGGCGCACGCCCCCGCCGTCGCGGCGACCGCATCGGGTGGAGCAGACGCCGACCGGGAACGCCACCCCGGCCCCGAAGGCGCATGCGGCGCCGCCGACCGGTGACTCGCCTTCGACCGCCGCACATCACCTTTCGCATCCGCACGCCGGTTTCGGCGCACCCTTCGAGCGGCGCGAACCGGCGCGCGGGCGAGCGATTCCGCCGCTGTACTGTCCGCCGCCGGTGCGCGACAATGCGGAACTCGGCGAGGCGGTGAATGTTGGAATCCTGGCCTGGGCCAAGGAGATCGGACTCTACGAAGGCCGCCTGGATGAACTCCGCAAGGCGGCTTTCGGGCGGTTGATCATGCTCGCGCATCCGGACTGCGATGATGCGGACCGGCTGCTGGCCGCGGCCAAATGCGCCGTCTCGGAATGGTCGGTGGACGACTACTACTGCGAGGAGGACGCCGGCGATATCGCCCCGGACGACTCACACTCCAGCGCCGAGGCGGAGCTGGGGCCCCGGCTCGAACTGGCCGCCGCGGCAATGGATCCGGTGCACCTGCCGATCCGGTACCGGGTCCGGGTGGAGGCCGCCATGCAGAGCGATCCGATTCTGCGGGCCTTCCGGACCTCCTTCGAACACCTGTCACAGTTCGCCTCCCCTACCCAGGTCGCCCGGTTGCGCACCGAGATCGCGGGCTGGTTCATCGCACTCGGCGCGGAGGCGGGCTGGCGGGGGCGGGGCGCATGCCCCCGGTGTGGGAGTACCTGCTCAATCGCCAACCGCACAGCTTCCTGCCGTGCATGGCGCCCGTGGACACGGTCGGCGGCTACGAACTGCCCGCCGCGGAGTACACCGATCCGCGGGTGCGGCGGGTGGTCACCACCGCGGCGCTGGCCAGTCAGATGGTGAACGATCTCTACTCGATGGCTCGTGAAGACCTCTCCGGCGGAAGGGAATTCAATCTCCCCACGGTGCTGGCGGCCGAGGAGAAGTGCTCCCGCGCCGATGCCGTGCAACGCACCGCCGAAGTGCACGACGAACCGGTGCACCGGTTCGAGGCCGAGGCGGGTGCGCTCGCCGCCACCGGCTCCCCCTAACTGCGCCGCTTCCTCGGCGGGCTCTGGGCCTGGATGGGCGGAAATCGCGCCTGGCACGCCGACAGCCGCCGCTATAGCGAAACACCCTGAGCTCCAAGGTTTTTCGACTCTTCATCTGCACTCACCAAGCGAGAGGACGAGCTGCCATGACCGCGCTGCACCCCGAGACCGACGTCCTGCGCACCGAGTATCAGAAATCGGTCGCCGCGTACTGGAACAACAATCCCAATGACGCCCGCGTCAATACCGTGCTCGGAGAGGTGGACGGGCTCTACCACCATCACTACGGCATCGGCGCGCCCGATCTGTCGGTTCTGGAAGGTCCGGAGGACACCCGCCAGGAGCGCCTGGTGAAGGAATTGCACCGGCTCGAGACCGCGCAGGCCGATCTGCTGCTCGACCATCTCGGCGATATCGGCCCGGACGACCGGCTGATGGACGGCGGCTCCGGGCGCGGCGGCACCAGTTTCATGGCCAATCAGCGCTTCGGCTGCCGGATGGACGGCGTCACCATCTCCGAATACCAGGCCGGATTGGCCAATGATCAGGCCCGTGATCGCGGTGCCGCCGACAAGGTGCGGTTCCACTTCGAGAACATGCTCGACACCGGATTCGAATCCGGCGTCATGCGCGGCATCTGGACCAATGAGACCACCATGTACGTGGATCTCTACGAACTCTTCGCCGAGTTCTCCCGGCTGCTGAAGCCCGGCGGGCGCTATGTCTGCATCACCGGCTGTTCCAATGACGTGTTCGGCGCCCGCTCGGCCTCGGTGAGCTGGATCGACGCGCGCTACGGCTGCAATATCCATCCGCGCAGCGAATACTTCAAGGCTATGGCCGCGAATAATCTGGTCCCGGTCTCGGTCACCGACCTGACCCCGGACACCATTCCGTACTGGGAGCTGCGCACCCACTCCGAGCTGGCCACCGGCGTGGAAGAGCCCTTCCTGACCTCCTACGGGGAGGGCAGCTTCCAATACCTGATGATCGCCGCCGATAAGGTGGGCCGGTGACCGGCACTCTCGACACTCCCGACGCCTCGGCGGCCGCCGATCGCGAAACCCTGCTCGTCGAGCTGGTGGACGAGCACGGTCGCGCGACCGGATCGCTGCCGGTGGCGGCGGCCCACACCGCGCCCGGACAGCTGCACCGGGCCTTCTCGGTACTGCTCTTCGACGACAGCGGGCAGGTGCTGCTGCAGCAGCGCGCGGGCGTCAAAACGCGCTTCCCGCTGCTGTGGACGAACACCTGCTGCGGACATCCCGCGCCCGGCCAGTCGGTCCTGGACGCCGCGGCCACACGGCTGCGCGAGGAGATGGGCCTGTCCGTCGAGCTGGCCGAGGCCGGCACCTTCAGCTACCAGGCCGTCGATCCGGCCACCGGTCGCGTCGAGTACGAATTCGATCACGTGGTGCTGGGCCGGGTGGAAGACGAAGTGCCCGAGCCGAATCCGGCCGAGGTCGCGGAAACCATGTGGGTGAGCATCGAAGAGCTGCGCACCGCCATGTCCGCGGTCCCCGCCGGATACACCCCCTGGCTGGCTCAGGTCCTCGATATCGCCGAGCGCAACCACTGCTGAGCCCGATCCCCCAGCGGTGGATGACCATCGCTGGGGCGCACGGGTTTTCGTCAGACCTTCATGGCGAAGCGGGAGCGTTTGGCCAGGGCGTAGTAGATGACCAGGGCCAGGCCGCAGCCGATGAACCAGCTGTACTGGGCGGCGGTGTACATGCCGGTGACATCCTTGGCCAGCACCGGGAAGACCGCCGCGGCCGCGCCGACAATGGTGGCGATCACCGCGACCGGGTTGAAACCCTTTCTGTACCAGTAGCTTCCGGTCGGCGACAGGGTGAACAGATCGTCGACGTTGATGGTGCGGTCGCGAATCAGGTAGTAGTCGGCGATCAGCACGCCGAACAGCGGGCCGATGAACGCGCCCAGCACCTCGAGGGTGTAGTGGATGACATCGGGATTGTTGTAGAGGTTCCAGGGCGTGATGATGATGGAGCCGACCGCCGCGATCATGCCGCCCATCCGCCAGCTGATCTTCTGCGGGCTCACATGGGAGAAATCGAAGGCCGGGGAGATGAAGTTGGCGACGATATTGATGCCGACCGTGGCAATGGTGAAGGTCAACGCGCCCAACACGATCGCGAAGGTCGAGTCGATCCGCGAGACCGTCTCCACCGGAT
Organism: Nocardia acidivorans NBRC 108247; assembly: GCF_001625085.1. Taxonomy (GTDB): domain Bacteria; phylum Actinomycetota; class Actinomycetes; order Mycobacteriales; family Mycobacteriaceae; genus Nocardia; species Nocardia acidivorans. The sequence continues at coordinate 47,256 of NZ_BDAW01000040.1, read as the reverse complement.
CGGTGATGAGCTCGCCGTACACCGGAATCGTCAGCGAGGCGGTGATGACGACCAGCAGCGAGAACGCCAGGAAGTTGACCGGCAGGCCGAGCAGATTGCCGCGCTTGACCGCCCGCATCGATTTCGCGTAGCGGGAGAAGTCGCCGAAGTTCAGCATCGGGCCGCAGAAGTACGACACCACCAGCGCGATCGCGCCCAGGATCACCGGCAGGGCATCCCAGCCGTGGTATTTCACCGAGCCCAGTTGCAGGTCGATCGAGCCCCATCCCGCCTTGTAGATCAGGTAGCCGCAGAGGATGAACATCACGACATACACCGCGGGACCGCAGAAGTCGATGAACCGGCGAATGGACTCCATGCCCTGCCAGAACACCGCGGCCTGCACCACCCACAGCACCAGGTACGCGCCCCAGCCCAGCAGGGACAGGCCGAGGAACCCGTAGTCCTCGGCCACCGCGTACGGGGCCAGGCTCGGAAAGAGCTTCACCGCGACGACTATCAGCGCCGCCGAGGCCAGATACGTTTGGATGCCGTACCAGGCGACCGCTATCAGACCGCGAATGATCGCCGGGATATTCGCCCCGCGCACACCGAAGGCGCTGCGGCACATGACCGGATACGGGACGCCCGCGCGCTGGCTGGGCGCGGCGACCAGATTACACAGGAAGTACACGATGGTGATGCCGATGAGCAGGGCCGCGAGCACCTGCCAGCCGGCCAGGCCGAGTGCGAAGAGGCTCCCGGCGGTGACATAGCCGCCGACGCTGTGCACGTCCGACATCCAGAAGGCGAAGATATGGTAAGAGCCCCAGCGTTGTTCGCGCAGGGGGGCCAGGTCGTCATTGGTGAGGGCGGGGTCGTAGACTGGGGCCGTCACGGGCGGTGAGTCCGCCGGGGTGGCGGGGGTGACGATATCGGTCATGGTGCATCCGATCCGGAGAGCAATGGTCGGACCAAAGTAGGAACGGGCTATTGCCCTTCCGTTGCACCTCTATTGCCCGCTCATTGCGGGATCGATATATCTTCCTGGGGCATCAGCAGGCCGATATCGGCTGGCAGCGTGGAGATCACCTGCTCCAGCCGATCGTGGTGTCGCCGCGCGATAGCGAGCAGACGATCGATATCGCGATTCAGGAAGGCATCCAGCATCAGGTTGTGATCGCCGTGCAGGCGTTGCCGGTCCCCCTGGGACACATGGACCATGGGCTGGACGGGTTCGGTGACATTCCAGGCGGCCTCCAGCATGTGCACCAGCCGGAACATGCGCGAGGGCCGGGTCAGCGCGAGATGGAAGGTGCGCGAATGCCGGTGGTAAGCCACCGAATCGTCCTCGTGAATCGCCTTCTCCAGCAGGGTGTTCGCGGCGATCAGGGCGGCGCGGTCGTCGGCGCGGGCGTTGACGGCGGCCAGGGCAAGCGCGGCCTCCTCCAAAGTCTGTCGCACCACGTACATTTCGCGGAGTTCGGCGGCGGTCAACTGTGCGACGGTGTATCCGGCGTGCTGTTCATGGGTGACCAGGTTCTCGCCGATGAGGGTTTTGAGCGCCTCGCGGACCGGAATATGGCTGACGCCGAAGAGTTCCGCGATCTCGCGCAGCGGAATCACAGTGCCGGGCGGGGCCGCGCCATCGAGGATGACCCGGCGCAATTCACCGAGAATGATCTGCGGCCGACCCGGTTGGTCGACCACCAGCGTGGCCAGCAGGGCGGAGCGTCGGCGTGGAGGCATAGCGCCACGCTATGTTTCCCGTGTTCACTTTCTCGGTCGGCTGTGTCACAACCGTGAAAAGTCGGGCGGCCCCCCGGGTGTTCCTACATCAAGGTGGCGGAGAGCTTTCCGGGGCCGGTCTTCACGCCCGTGCCGTTCACACAGCCCATCACCATCTCGGGTTCCGTCATTTCGTAGGTGGCGACCACCCGGACGCGGCTGCCCTTGCCGTAGCCGTCGATGACGTCCATGGGGGCCGATGGTGGGCTGGGACATGCCGACCGGCCACGGGCCCCACAGGGTGCTGACTTCGCCGTTATCCCAGGTGATGGTGACCGTGAGCGGGCCGTCGGCGGGGTGCATGCAGTCGGACCAGGCGATGTGGACGCCGGTGAAGGTGCCGCCGGAGATATTCGCCGGGCCGGTGCAGTCCCAGAGGCGGCCGACCGAGGTGAAGGTCAGCAGGGCGGGCCGCATGGTGATCGCGCCGTCGGCGGCGGTCCAGCGGAAGTCGCCGCCCGCGCAGCTGGAGATGGCGGCCGCGGCGGTCGGGGTGCCGCCCAGGGCGTGAGGCTCATCGCGGAGGCGATGGCGGCGGTCGCGAGCAGCTGCCCTGCTTTGGACACGGGTTTCCTCTGCCACTGCTCTGGTTGCTCACTGCTCTGATCGCTCGCTGCTCTGGTTGCTCACTGCTCTGATCGCTCACGGCGCTGATTGCTCACGCCTCGGATTGGTCACCGCTCTGATCGCATCGGCCCAGGTCAGCGCGATTCGTCAGAAAGATAGCGCGCGCGGTGGCCAGGGACCGGGCTTTCGAACCACGCGCGGTCCACACGCGTGGCGGCGCGATTCCCGGTGCCGGCCCGAGCGATACGCGACAGTTCCGCTGTCAGCTGGCAGCATGGCCGCCATGGACCTGATCGCGCGGATAGATGCGGCGGCGACCCTGCTGGCACCGGTGATTCGCCGGACCCCGGTGGTGGCCTCGCGGGTACTGGCCGAACGCACCGGACATGGGGTGTGGCTCAAATGCGAGAACCTGCAGCGCACCGGATCGTTCAAGCCGCGCGGCGCGTACAACCGGATCGCGAATCTGCCCGAGGCCGAACGGCGTCGCGGTGTGGTGGCGGCGAGCGCGGGCAATCACGCCCAGGGCGTGGCGTGGTCGGCGACCTCGCTCGGTATCGAGTCGACGGTGTTCATGCCGGTGGGCGCGGCGCTGCCGAAGTTGGTGGCCACCAGAGCATATGGCGCGACGGTCCATCAGGTCGGCGATACCATCGATGAATCTCTCGCCGCCGCAAGGGAATTCGCGGAGCAGACCGGGGCAACGCTGGTGCATCCGTTCGACCATCCCGATATCGTGGCCGGGCAGGGCACGATCGCGCTCGAGATCCTGGAGCAGTTGCCCGATGTCGGCACCGTTATCGTGCCCACAGGCGGTGGCGGGCTACTGGCCGGAATCGCCGGTGCGCTAAGGCAATTGGCCCCGCAGGTGCGGGTGATCGGGGTGCAGGCGCAGGGCGCGGCGGCCTGGCCGGTGTCGATCGAGGCGGGTAAACCCATTCGGCTGGAACAGATGACGACCATGGCCGACGGTATCGCCGTCGGACTGCCGGGCGAGGTGCCGTTCGGGCACATCATCGAATGCGCGCCGAGCATTGTCACCGTGGATGAGGACGCCCTGTCCAAGGCGCTGCTGCTCTGTATGGAACGCGCCAAACTGATTGTCGAACCGGCCGGGGCGGCGGCGGTGGCCGCGCTCATGGCGTGTGAGCTCGCCGAGCTGGACCTGCGAGGTCCGGTGTGCGCCATACTCTCCGGCGGCAATATCGATCCGCTGCTGTTGACCCGCGTCATCGGCCACGGTCTGAGCGCGGCGGGCCGCTACCTTGCCGCCCGGGTGACCATTTCCGACCGTCCGGGCAGCCTCGGCAGCCTGCTCGCCGAACTCGGCCGCAGTGGTGCGAGCGTCCTGGACGTGGTCCATTCCCGCACCGGCGCGTGGCTCGCCATCGACGAAGTCGAGGTCATGCTCACCCTGGAAACGCGCGGCCCCGTGCATCGCGACGAAGTGATCGACGCCCTCGCCGAAGCGGGATACGTACTGCGCGTGGAGGATTGAGCTCCAGATGGCGGCCTCGACCGGGTCGCCACCCCGCGGTCGCGGCGCAGTCTCAGTGCGCCCCACCCAGTTCCAGCGCCAGCACCCCCGCGATCACCAGCCCGATCCCGCCCACCTGCACCAGGGTCAACTTCTGGTCCAGGAACAGCGCCCCGATCACCGAGACCGCCACCACGCCCACCGCGGACCAGATGCCGTAGGCGACTCCGATCGCCATCCCGCGTTTGAGCGCCTGCGACAGGAACCAGAACGCCGCCCCGTATCCGAGCACCACGATGATCGACGGAACCAGCTTGCTGAACCCGTCGGAGATCTTCAGCGACACCGTGGCGCTCACTTCGCAGGCAATGGCCAATCCGAGCAGCAGCAAGGTCATGGCCGGAGCGTAACGGGCCGGGCGGTCCGCACCGGAAGCACACTCCGGGAAAAGGGGATGCACAATGCGCCGCCGTCTGGTTAACCTGGTCCGCATGTGGATGCCACCGCACTTCTGAGCGCTTCGCGCCACGCACCCGTGAGCTCCAGTCTCCGCGTGCCCGCGCGCGCCGTCCGGCACTGAACGCCGAATTCCGTCGCACTGCGACATATACCCGTACTGACCCACCGCTTCCGGTGAGTCGGTCACGCATCCCCTCGGGAGGACTCATGCCTGCCAAGCCCTCGAATGCCGAACCCCGGTCGCAAGATTCAGCCCCGGTCGACCAGCAGCTGTCCCGCCGTGAACGCCGCGGCAAGGGTAAGAAGCAGCAACCGCTACCGGGCGTACGCAATCCCGGCCGCGTCTCGGTGCCCGCCACAAAACATATGAATTACCGTCGCGGATAACACGATTCGACCCGGTGACCGTCGCATGTCGCGACGGCCACCGGGTCTGCGTTACTCAAGCCAGCCAGGTGCGCTGTTCGGCGGCGGTCGAGCGGACCTCTTCGAGCTGTTTGGCGACCTGGACGCCGGCGGTGCCGCCCCGGGCGTTGCGGGAGGCGATGGAGCCTGCGACGGTGAGGACCTCGCGGACCTGCGGGGTCAAGGCCGGGTCGACGGCGGCGAATTCGGCATCGGTGAGTTCGTCCAGGCCGACGCCGCGGGCCTCGGCGGCGCGCACGCAGCCGCCGGCCGCCTCGTGTGCGACACGGAACGGAACACCCTGGCGGACAAGCCATTCGGCGATATCGGTAGCGAGCGTGAAGCCGGCCGGGGCCAGCTCGGCCATACGGTCGGTGTGGAAGGTCAGAGTGGAGACCAGGCCCGCGATGGCCGGGAGCAGCAGCTCGAGCTGGGCCACCGAATCGAAGACCGGTTCCTTGTCCTCTTGCAGGTCGCGGTTGTACGCCAGGGGCTGCGCCTTGAGGGTGGCGAGCAGGCCGGTGAGGTTGCCGATCAGGCGACCGGCCTTGCCGCGCGTCAGTTCCGAGACGTCCGGGTTCTTCTTCTGCGGCATGATCGAGGAGCCGGTGGACCAGGCATCGGCCAGGGTGATGTAACCGAATTCCGGTGTGCTCCAGATGATCACCTCCTCCGCCATGCGGGAGAGGTCGACCGCGGTCATGGCCAGCACGAACGCCGCCTCGGCGGCGAAATCGCGCGAGGAGGTGGCGTCGATCGAATTGGCCGCCGCCGCATCGAAATTCAGGTCGGCGGCAATCGCCTCCGGATCCAGGCCCAGCGAGGAACCCGCGAGTGCTCCCGAACCGTACGGGGAAATGGCGGCGCGCCTGTCCCAATCGCGCAGGCGGTCGATATCGCGCAGCAGCGGATGCGCGTGGGCGAGCAGATGATGCGCGAGCAGCACCGGCTGCGCGGCCTGCAAATGCGTTTTGCCGGGCATGACGGCATCGGGATGCGCCGCGGCCTGGGCGACGAGGGCATCGACCACATCCAGCACACCCGCGGCGACGCGGCGCACACCATCGCGCAGCCACATCCGGAACAGGGTGGCCACCTGGTCATTACGGGAACGACCGGCGCGCAGGCGACCGCCGAGTTCGGTGCCGACGCGCTCGATCAGACCGCGTTCGAGCGCACCGTGCACGTCCTCGTCGGAATCGGCGGGACCGTATGCGCCCGAGGCCACATCGGCGGCGAGCTGATCGAGTCCGGTGAGCATGGCCTCGAGATCACTCGCCGAAAGCAGTCCGGCCTTGTGCAGCACGCGCGCATGGGCTTTCGAGGCGCGGATGTCGTAGGGCGCGAGCACCCAGTCGAAGTGGGTCGACTTGCTCAGCGCGGCCATCGCCGCGGCCGGGCCGGAGGCGAATCGTCCGCCCCACAGCGCGCCCTCGTTCGTGCTGCCGCCCTCGGTCATAGCGTGTCGTCTCCTCGCGGTCGTATCGCGGTCATCAGAATGTGTGTGCTCATATCGGGCAGTGCCGCCCCGAGAACGGTACGGCCGCGGTCTTGCAGCAGGGCGACCGGATCGCCCTCGCGAACCAGCCAGCCGCGCATGGCGAACCAGGTGCGCGGGTCGGTGCGACCCTCCCACGGATACCAGAGCTGCTCCAGGTCGACGCGGATTCCGTTCTTGGCCAGCGCTTCCGCGCGACGCTTGCGGAAATCGTCGGAGAGCGCGCGTTCGCCGGGGCCGATATTCAGCGCCATCCGACTGCCGGGGGCGCTGAGTTCGGCGACATGGTCGAGCAGTCGGTCCTGGGCGTCGCCGGGGAGGTAGCGGAGCAGGCCCTCGGCGAGCCAGGCGGTCGGCTCGGCTGGATCGAAACCCTTGTCCAGCAGGGCTTTCGGCCAGTCCTGACGCAGGTCGATCGGCACCTCGCGACGATCGGCGGCCGGGGTGTCCTGCGCGAGCGCTTTCGCCTTGAACTCCAGCACTTTCGGCTGATCGAGTTCGAAAACCACACTGCCGGAAGGCCATTGCATGCGATAGGCGCGGGCATCCAGGCCCGAGGCCAGGATGACGAACTGGCGCACGCCCACGTCCATCGCATCGGCGAAGTACTTGTCGAAGTAGAGGGTGCGCGCGATCAGGAAGTAGCCCATCACGCCCTGGATGAAGGAGCCGCCCTGCTCGCGCAGATCCTCGCGGGTACCGCGCAGCATGGCGGTCCAGTTCTCCGAGCCGACCGCCTCGACCAGCTTCTCGGCATACGGGTCGCTGAAAAGCGCGTCCGCGCGCCGGGTCTCGTAGGCCCGCATAGCGGCGACGCCGATGGCGGTCGCGCCCACACTCTCGGTGATGTCCCAGCTGTCGTCATCGGTTCGCATGGGCGCCTCCTCGGGCCGGTCGAGTCCCGGTCGCAGGCTACTACTTCTTGCTGAGATCCCGACGCGCCGCGACCTTGGACGACAGGCCGTGGATCTGCACGAAGCCCTTCGCGAGGGACTGGTCGAAGGTGTCGCCCGCGTCGTAGGTGGCCAGGTTGAAGTCGTACAGCGATTCGTCCGAGCGACGGCCGTTCACGACCACGCTGCCGCCGTGCAGCACCATCCGGACATCGCCGGAGACGTGCTGCTGGGTGTCCCGCACGAAGGCGTCCAGCGCGCGCTTGAGCGGGGAGAACCACAGGCCGTCGTAGACCAGCTCGCCCCAGCGCTGCTCGACCTGCCGCTTGTAGCGGCCCAGCTCGCGCTCGATGGTGACCGCTTCCATCTCCTGGTGCGCGGTGATGAGGGCGATCGCGCCCGGGGCCTCGTAGATCTCGCGGCTCTTGATGCCGACGAGCCGGTCCTCGACCATATCGAGGCGGCCCACGCCCTGACGGCCCGCGCGCTTGTTCAGCTCGGTGATGGCCTCGAGCATGCTGACCGGGCGGCCGTCGATGGCGACCGGGATGCCCTTGTCGAAGGTGACGATGAGCTCGTCGGGGGCCTCGAAGTTGACGGTCGGGTCGACGGTGTAGTCGTAGACGTCCTTGGTCGGGGCGTTCCAGAGGTCCTCGAGGAAGCCGGTCTCGACCGCGCGGCCCCACAGGTTCTGGTCGATGGAGAAAGGGGACTTCTTGGAGACGTTGATCGGCAGCTTGTTCTCGGCCGCGAACTCGATGGCCTTCTCGCGGGTCCAGGCGTAGTCGCGGACCGGGGCGATGACCTTCAGATCGGGGGCGAGCGCGCCGATGCCGACCTCGAACCGCACCTGATCGTTGCCCTTGCCGGTGCAGCCGTGCGAAACCGTATCCGCGCCATGGTATTCGGCGGCCTCGACCAGATGCTTGACGATCAGCGGCCGGGAGATCGCGGAGACCAGCGGGTAGCGGCCCATGTACAGCGCGTTGGACTGAATGGTCGGCAGGCAGTACTCATTGGCGAACTCATCGCGCGCATCCACCACGATCGACTCGACCGCACCGCAGTCGAGCGCGCGCTGGCGCACATCGTTCATGTCCTCGCCGCCCTGACCCAGGTCGATCGCCACCGCGACCACCTCGGCCCCGGTCTCCTTGGCGATCCAGCTGATCGCGACCGATGTGTCCAGCCCGCCGGAGTAGGCGAGTACGACGCGCTTGGTCATAGTCCGTGTGCTCCTCGATTAGATACGTGTAGGTCGGTTCCCCCGGCGTCCTACAAATGATTATGCACGATGATGCAATCCCATTCATAACTGGGGGTGGGGAATCATATTCGCGATGGCCCGGGTTCCGGCCGCCGTTCTCGGGTGCCTGCTCGAGAACCCCGGTGCGATGCGCCAGACCGAGATCGCGGACGCGATCCATGCCACGCGGGCGAGGGTCTCCCAGATCCTCGCCGACACCGACCGCGCCGGGCCGACCGTGCGCACGCCCGCCGGGTGGCAGGTCACCGATCCGGCCGAGGTGTTCGACCTGTGCGCTCGGCAACCGCTGCGACCGCTTCCGACGACCGGGTGGTACGGACTGGAATCCGGTCTGCGACAGGTCGAAGCAACCATCGACGCCGCGTCCCGAGCCGGGGCCGAGTATCGACCGACCGCCGATTGGGCGGCGGATCTACTCGCGCCGTGGCGCATTCCACGGCTGGTCGTCGTCCACACCGACAGGCGACTGGATCTCGATGCCGCCGGATTCGTCATCCATCCAGCAACCAATCCCGTCCCTGGAACTTCGCACCCCGACACACCGACGCCCGCACAAACACGGCCGATATCGGCTCGTCGGATCCAGCCCCCCATCGGGTGGGCCGAGCCCATCGCGCGATCAGGCGAGGTGTTCTATTTTGGCGGCCAACTCGGCGCCGGTGACGGGTTCGCGGGCTATGACGGCGATGGTGTCGTCGCCGGCTATGGTGCCGACTATTTCGGGGAGGGCGGCGCGGTCGAGGGCGCTGGCGAGGAAGTGGGCGGCGCCGGGTGGGGTGCGCAGGACCGCTATGTTGCCGCTGGCGTCGGTGGAGACCAGGAGGTCGCCCAGGAGTTTCGAGAGGCGTTCGGTACCGCCGGTGACCCCTCGGACGGGGCTGCCGTCTTCGGGGACCACGTAGACTCCGGCGCCGCCGTCGGCGGCGCGGAGTTTCACCGCACCGAGTTCATCGAGGTCGCGCGAGAGGGTGGCCTGGGTGGTGTCGATGCCCTCACCGGAGAGCAGGGCGGCCAATTCGGATTGGCTGCGAACCTCGTGCTGGGAGAGGATGGCCACGATTCTGGCTTGGCGACCGGCCCGGGTGCGGGCTATGGCCGCACCCGATTTCCCGGAAACCGTTGCGGGAGTGCGGCGGTCGCCGCTGGTCACGCCGCACCCCGGTCGTGTTGGCGCAGCAGCCAGACCAGCAGCGCCTTCTGGGCGTGCAGACGGTTCTCGGCCTCGTCCCAGACCGCGCTGTGCGGGCCGTCGATGACCTCGTCGGTGACCTCCTCACCGCGGTGGGCCGGAAGGCAGTGCAGGACGGTCACATCCGACGCCGCGCGGGCGAGCAGGTCCGCGTTGACCTGGAAGGGACGGAAGGGGGCGACGCGGTCGCGACCGTCACCCTCCTGGCCCATGGACATCCAGGTGTCGGTCACCAGGGCGTCCGCGCCTTCGGCCGCGGCCTGCGGATCATCGGTGAGGGTGATCTTGGCGCCGGTTTCGGCGGCGCGCTTGTGGGCCAGATCCACGATCCAGCCCAGCGGCTCGAAACCCGCGGGGGCGGCGATGGTTACGTTCAGGCCCGCCGTCACCCCGCCCAGCAGCAGCGAGTGCGACATATTGTTCGCACCGTCGCCGAGGTAGGCGAGGGTGCGACCGGTCAGATCGCCCTTGCGCTCCCGCAGGGTCTGCAGGTCGGCCAGGACCTGACAGGGATGGAATTCGTTGGAGAGCGCGTTAACCACGGGAACGGTTGCGGCCCCGGCCATTTCGTCCAGACGTTGCTGGCCGAAGGTGCGCCAGACAATGGCGTCCACATAGCGCGAGAGCACGCGCCCGGTATCGGCGAGGGTCTCCTCGCGACCCAGCTGGGTGTCCCGCCCGTCGACCACGACGGCATGGCCGCCGAGCTGGGCGATGCCCATTTCGAAGGAGAAGCGGGTGCGGGTCGAGTTCTTCTCGAACATGACCGCCACCCCGCGTGGCCCGTCCAGCGGCCGCAGCGACAGCGGTGCCTTCTTGAGATCCGCTGCGATGGACAGGATTTCGGCCTGTTCGGCGGGGCTCACATCATCATCGCGCAGGAAGTGTCGAACGGTCACTTGGTGTGCTCCTTCTCGGCCCCGGCCTGTGCGGCATCGAGAATGCCGGGCAGGTCGGACAGGAAATTGTCGGCCTGGGTTTCGGTGAGCACCAGCGGCGGAGCCAGCCGGATCACATTGGGCTTGGCGGGATTCACCAGATAACCGGTCTCCCGGGCGGCGGCTTCGACCTGCGCGGAGACATCGGCCGTGAGTTGGATGCCGATGAGCAGACCCGCACCCCGCACATGGTCGACCAGGGGATGATCCAGCGCGTCGATACCGTCGGTGATGATCTTGCCGACCGTCTCGACGTGGGCGAGCAGCCCCTCCTCGTCGATGGTGCGCAGCACCGCCAAAGCCGCTGCGGCACAGACGGGATTACCGCCGAAGGTGGTGCCGTGCATACCCGGCTGCAACAGCTCCGCGGCCGCCCCCTGCGCGAGCACCGCGCCGATGGGCAGTCCACCGCCGAGCCCCTTGGCCAGGGTGATCACATCGGGCACGATCCCCGCCGCCTGATGCGCGTAGAACGCTCCGGTGCGCCCGATCCCGGTCTGCACCTCGTCCAGAATCAACAGTGCGCCATGCTCTTTGGTGATGGCGCGGGCCTGGGCCAGATAGTCGGCGGGCGGCACCACCACACCGCTCTCCCCCATCATGGGTTCGAGGAATACCGCGGCGGTGTCGTCATCGACGGCGGCGGCCAGCGCGGCCGAATCACCGTAGGGCACATGGACGACGCCCGCGGGCATGGGCTCGAACGGCGTGCGCTTGGACCGCTGCCCCGTCAAAGCCAGCGCGCCCATGGTCCGCCCGTGGAACGCCTCTTCACACGCGACGATCTTGGTCTTACCCGTCAACCGCGCCATCTTGAACGCGGCCTCGTTGGCCTCGGTCCCGGAGTTGCAGAAGAACGCCCGGCCGTGCCCGTCCCCGAAGTGCGCGAGCAGCCGCTCGGCCAATTCGATCACCGGTTCGCTCGCATACAGATTGGAGACGTGTCCGAGCGTGCCCAGCTGCTGGGTGACCGCCGCCAGAATCGCCGGATGCGCGTGCCCGAGGCTGTTGACCGCGATACCGCCGAGGAAGTCGAGATAGCGCTTGCCGTCGGCGTCGTAGACGACCGCGCCCGCACCGCGCACCAGCGCCACCTTGGGGGTGCCGTAATTGTTCATCAGCGCGGAGTTCCACCGTTGCTGCAGGTCGGCTGTGCTCATGACTCCACTCCGTTCGAACTCTCGGCGGGGGTCACCATGGTGCCGATGCCCTCGCCGGTGAACAGCTCCAATAGCACCGAATGCGGTACCCGCCCGTCGATCACGTGCGCGGTGGGCACGCCGCCTTCGACGGCGCGCAGGCAGGCTTCCATCTTGGGGACCATGCCCGCATCCAGGCTCGGCAGCAACTTGGCCAGTTCATCGCCGTCGATGCGCGTGGTCAGCGAGGACCGATCCGGCCAATTCGTGTACAGACCTTCGACATCGGTGAGGATGACGAGTTTCTCCGCGCCGATGCCCTGGGCCAGCGCGGCCGCGGCGGTATCGGCATTGATGTTGTGCACCACGCCGTCCGAGTCGGGGGCGATGGTGGAGACCACCGGAATGCGCCCCGCCGCAATGAGATCCAGCACCGCCTCGGGATTCACCTGGGTGACGTCGCCGACCAGGCCGATATCGGTGGCCGCGCCGTCCACGGTCACGGTGCGCCGGGTGGCGGTGAACAGCCGCGCGTCCTCACCGGAGATGCCGACCGCGTACGGCCCGTGCGCATTGATCAGTCCGACCAGCTCGCGGCCGACCTGCCCGAACAGCACCATGCGCACCACGTCCATCACCTCGGGGGTGGTGACCCGGAAGCCGCCGCGGAATTCCCCTTGCAGACCGAGCCTTTTCAGCATGGCGCTGATCTGCGGGCCGCCGCCGTGCACCACCACCGGATGCACCCCGACGGTGCGCAGGAATGCCATATCGGCGGCGAACGCCCGCTTGAGCTCCTCGTCGATCATGGCATTGCCGCCGTATTTGACCACGACGATCTTGTCCCGGAACTTCTGCAGCCACGGCAGCGCGTCGGCGAGCACATGCGCCTTGTCCAGGGCCGAAAGCTGTTCCCGCGCCGAGCTCATGAGCTGTAGGCCGAATTCTCTTCGACGTATCCGTGCGAGAGATCGGTGGTGCGAATGGTCGCCTCCCCGTCGCCCAGGCCGAGATCGACCAGCACCTGGATATCCGCACCGGAGAGATCGACCTCGCGCGCGCCGGGCGCGCCCATTCCGTTCACGCACACCGGATGCCCGTTGAAGGACACCGAAACCCGGTCCTGCTCCAGCTCGATCGGCGCGATACCGATTGCGGCGAGCACCCGCCCCCAGTTCGGATCCGAACCGAAGAACGCGGTCTTGACCAGGCTGTCCCGCGCCAAGGCCCGCGCGCCGATCAGGGCTTCGTCCGCGCTGACCGCCCCGCGCACGGTGATGTGCACCCGCTTGGTGACGCCCTCGGCATCGCCCATGAGCTGTTCGGACAGATCGTCGCAGACCGCGAAGACGGCGGCGTCGAGCTCGCCCTGACTGGGCGCGACCCCGCTCGCGCCATTGGCGAGCAGCAGCACGGTGTCATTGGTGGAGCAGGAACCGTCCACATCCAGGCGATCGAAGGTGAGCCGGGTGGCCTTGCGCAGCGCCTCGTCCAACTGCGCCGGGGTGGCCACGGCATCGGTGGTGAGCACGATCAGCATGGTGGCCAGCGACGGTGCGAGCATGCCCGCACCCTTGCCCATTCCGCCGACGTTCCACTTGTCCCGGTGGTGGTACGCAACCTCTTTCGGCACCGTATCGGTGGTCATAATGGCCCGCGCGGCCTCGGCCCCGCCCGAGAGCCCGCCGCCCATCTCATGCACGATCTCGGTGACGGCGGGCAGCAGCTTGTCCATGGGCAGCCGGTCGCCGATCAAACCCGTTGAGCAGACCGCGATCTCACCCGCCCCGGTCTCGGTGCCCCAGTTGCTCAGCGCCTTGGCGAGCTCCTCGGCGGTGGCGTGCGTGTCCTGGAATCCGCCCGGACCCGTACAGGCATTGGCCCCACCGGAATTGAGGATGACCGCGCGCAGTCGCCCGGTCTTCAGCACCTGCTGCGACCACAGCACCGGCGCGGCCTTGACCTTGTTGCGGGTGAAGACACCGGCCGCCGAATACTCCGGCCCCTCACTGAAAACCAGTGCCAGATCCGGCTTTCCACTGGCCTTGATCCCCGCGGTGATGCCGGCCGCGCGGAAGCCCAGGGGTGCGGTGACACCCTGGGTCCGAACCAGCTTGCCGTCGATATTCGTCGTCACGGTGCCACTCCTACGGTGGAAAGTCCTGCGGTCTCGTCCAATCCGAGAGCCAGATTCATGGATTGCACCGCCGCTCCGGCGGTGCCTTTGGCAAGGTTGTCGATCGCGCCGATCACAATCAGCAATCCGGCGTCGGCGTCCACGGCCACCTGAAGGGTGACCGCATTGGAGCCCAGCACCGAACCGGTCTGCGGCAGTACGCCTTCGGGCAGCAGGTGCACGAAGGGCTCATCGGCATAGGCTTTTTCGTAGACGGCGCGGGCAGCGGCGGCATCCACCCGCGTCGGGGCCGTGCAGGTGGCCAGAATGCCGCGCGGCAGCGGAGCCAGCACGGGGGTGAAGGACACCGCGACGTCCACTCCGCCGGCGGCTTTCAGGTTCTGCGCGATCTCGGGGGTGTGCCGGTGCGCGCCCGCGATGCTGTACGCGCGCAGCGAGCCCATCACTTCTGAGCCCAGCAGGCCCACATCGAGTTTGCGGCCCGCGCCCGAGGTGCCGCTCACGGCAACCACATTCACCGTCGGTTCGATAATCCCCGCGGCGATGGCCGGTGCCAGCGCGAGGCTCGAGACGGTCGGATAGCAGCCGGGCACCGCGATCCGGGTCGCCCCGCGCAGCAGGTCCCGCTGACCCGGCAGTTCGGGCAGGCCGTACGGCCAGCTGCCCGCGTGGGGCGTGCCGTAGTACTTCTCCCAGGCCGCGCCGTCGGTGAGCCGGAAGTCGGCTCCGCAGTCGATGATGACGGTCGATTCGGGCAGCGCCTTGGCAATGGCCGCGGACTGTCCGTGCGGCAGGCCCAGGAACACCACGTCATGCCCGGCGAGCTCGTCCACGGTGGTCGGTCCGAGCACCCGGTCGGCCAGGGGCAGCAGATGCGGCTGAAGTTCGCCCAGCGGGCTTCCGGCATTGGATCCGGCGGTCAGCGCCCCGATCTCGAGACGCCCGCTTCGATAGGCTGGATGCCCCAGCAGCAGACGCAGGACTTCACCGCCCGCGTACCCACTCGCACCAGCGACCGCGACCCGCACGAGGGGCCCACCAGAGGTATCCGCCATGTGATGATTATGCACGACAGTGCAAGCTCATTCACAGCGGGGTCCGGCGGGCCCCTTGTCCACAAGGGTCGGAAGGCTAGGCGACCAGGGCGAACAGCACCGCGGCGACCGCGAAACCGACCACCGAGAGAATCGTCTCCAGCACCGTCCAGGTCTGCAGCGTCTGCTTGACCGTCATATTGAAGTACTTCGAGATGATCCAGAATCCGCCGTCATTGACGTGGCTCAGAATGATCGAGCCCGCCGCGATGGCCATGGCGATGAGCGCCAGCGAGAACTGCGAGTACCCGTGATCGACCACCAGCGGCGCGACAATGCCGCCCGTGGTGACGATGGCGACCGTCGCCGAACCCTGCGCGATCCGCAGCCCACAGCTGATGATGTACGCCAGCACGATGACGGGAAGCCCTGCGGCGGACATGGTTTCGGCCAGTGCGGAACCGATTCCGGTGGCGGAGATGACCTTTCCGAAGAACGCGCCCGCACCGACGACCAGCAGCAGCATGCCCACCGGGCGCAGCGATTCGGAGGTCAGCGTGCCGAGCTCCTGCACGGTCGAACCGCGGCGGATGCCGAGCACGTAGAACGCGATCAATACGGCGATGAGCAAAGCCACGGCGGGCGTGCCGAGGAAGGTCAGCACCTCCAGGGGCTGTGAATTGGCGATCAGCAGTTGGCTGCCGAAGGTCGCGCCGAGAATCAGGATCAGCGGGATGGCGATAATGCCGCCGATGAGCGCGACCGACGGCGGCCGCTGCACGGCCGCAGCGGTGGTGGCGCCGGGACCGTCGCTCTTGCCCGCGGTGACCTTGTCCGCTTCCTTGTTCGCCTCGGCGACGAGGAATTCCTCGGGTACCTCGACCAGGACACGCTTACCGATCCAGCTGCCCCACACAATGCCCGCGACAATGAAACCCGGTACGCCGCAGATGAATCCGACCAGTATCAGCCAGCCCAGGCTCACTCCCATGAGCCCGCCGAGCGCGACCGGTCCTGGGTGCGGCGGCAGGAACGCGTGCGTCATGGACAGACCGGCGACCATCGGCAGCACGTACCGCACCAGCGATCCGCCACCGCGCTTGGCCGCCACGTAGACCAGCGGCGCGAGCACGAAGATGCCGATATCGAAGAACAGCGGAATGCCGAAGATCAGGCCGAGCAGGCCCATGGCGACCGGCGCGCCCTTATCGCCGAAGATCTTCAGCAGTCGATCGGTGAGCACATCCGCGCCCCCGGATCGTTCCAGAATCGCGCCGAGCACGGTGCCGAGGCCGATGATGACCGCGATATGCCCGAGGATGCCGCCGAAGCCCGTCTCCAGCAGTGACTCACCGGCTTTGAGCGGTGTGCCCACGATCTTGGACACCGGCAGCCCGGCCGCCAGGGCCAGGCCCAAGCTCACCAGCAGCAGTGCGATGAACGGCTCCAGTTTGACGCGAATGATCGTGAACAGCAGGACCGCGATGGCGAGTCCGCAGAGCACCAGCAGTCCTGGTGTGGTGGTGCGCAGCCAGTCGACTGTGGCGCCCATGGTGTACCTCTCAGTTCAGAGATCGAACGAATGATGCCGCGCGCGCGGCGATTTCGGCCCAGCGGCCCGCCGCGACATCGGCGGGAGACACGACATCGGTTCCGGCGGTGACCGCTACCGCGCCCTGGGCGAGGAAGTCGGCGGCATTGCCCGCGTTGACCCCGCCGGAGGGGATCAGCCGCGCCTCGGGGAACGGGCCCCGCAGGTCCTTGAAGTAGCCCGGCCCGAAGACGCGGGCGGGGAAGATCTTGACCGCGGCCGCGCCCAGATCCAGGGCGCGCATGACCTCGGTCGGCGTCAAAGCGCCCATGACGACCGGAATTCCGCGCCGGATCGCCACTTCGGCGACCCCCTCGCGAATGCCGGGCGTGACCAGGAATCGTGCGCCGTTGTCGATGGCGGCGGCGGCCTGATCACCGGTGAGCACGGTGCCCGCGCCCATCACCCCGTACCCGGAGTCGGAGGCCTTGCGCAGCGCGTCCAACACCCCGGGTGTGGTGAAAGTCAGCTCCACGGCCCGGATTCCGGATCCGGCCAGGGCCCGTGCCAGCGCGGCCGGATCGGGAATCTCGGGGGCGCGCACCACGGTGAGCACGCGATCGGCGCGAATGACATCCATGGCGGAGGTCAACGGGTCTCCTTCCGAACGGAATTCATGCGCAGGGCGCGACCGGCGCGGACACCCGTGGGTTTGCCCGCGTCAATGGCGAATTCGCCATTGACCAGGACGTACGGGATACCGCGCGCCTGCTGTTTGGGGTGCTCGAAGGTGGCGGTATCGGCCACCGTGGCCGGATCGAAGAGCACGAGATCGGCGGCATAGCCCGCGCGGATCAGGCCGCGGTCGCGCTGCCGAAGTCGTTGTGCGGGACGGCCGGTGAGGTGGTGCACACACTCCTCGAGGCCGAGTACGCCGAGTTCGCGCGAGTAGTGGCCGAGGTAGCGCGGGAAGGTGCCCCAGGCGCGCGGATGCGGTCGCTCCCCCACCAGCAGGGCATCACTGCCGCCCATATGCCTGGAATGCCGCATGATGGCGCGCACGTTCTCCTCATGGCCGACGTGCTGAAGAATGGTGGTGGCCAACTGATCTCGGGTCAGCAGATCGAAGAACACCTCGACCGGCGGCATATCGCGATCGGCGGCGATCTCGGAGACGGTCCGGCCGACATAGCGGTCCAGGTCGCGGTTGGCGACGCCGCTGATCTGAATGGTCTCCCATTCGACGGTGACGCCGTGGCAGCCGTCCGAACCGTTCTCATTGACATCGGCCACGATGCGCAGCCGGGTCGGCAGATCCGCGATGCGCGCGAGCGCGGCATCGGGTCCACCGGACATGGCCCAACTGGGCAGCAGCGCCGACAGCGTGGTGCTGCCGGGCAGATACGGGTAGGTGTCGAGGCTGATATCGCAGCCATCGGCCAGCGCCGCGTCGACCAGGGCGAGGAATTCCGGTGCGCGGCCGCGGTTCACGCCGAAGTTCATGGTGGCGTGCGTCAGGTGCAGGGCGCAGCCGGTGCGGCGGGACAGCTCGATCATCTCGGCGTATGCCTCGAGCGCGCCCGCACCGTAGGAGCGGGTGTGCGGTGCGTAGAAACCGCCGTGGTCGGCGACCACCTCGCACAGTGCGGCGAGTTCGGAGGTATCCGCGTACATTCCGGGCGTATAGGTGAGCCCACTGGACATGCCGACCGCGCCTTCGGCCAGACCCTGCGCGAGAAGTGTTCGCATACGGTCGATTTCGGCCGGTGTGGCACCGCGCTTGTCACTGCCGACCACCATCAGGCGCAGCGTGCCCTGCGGCACCAGGTACGCGGCATTGGGCGTGATACCCGAGGAATCGAGACGGTCCAGATACTCCGCGACCGTCCGCCAGGAGAAGTCGAGGTCGCCGGGATTGCCGTTCCAGCCCGCGATCTGGCGGCGCACCACCGCGAGCGCGGCCTCGTCGATGGGCGCGTAGGACAGCCCGTCCTGACCGATGACCTCGGTGGTGATGCCCTGGCTCAGCTTGGGGAAATGCCCCGGTTCGGTGAGCAGATGCAGATCCGAATGCGCGTGCATATCGATGAAACCCGGTGCCAGCGTGAGGCTCTCACCCTCGTCGATAATCCGATCGGCCTCGGTCAGCGTGCCGGGTGCGGCGATCTCCGCGATCCGTCCGCCGTCCACCAGCACATCGCCCCGGAATCGGTCCGCACCGGTGCCGTCGACGATGTCGATATCGCGAATCAGTAAGTCGGCCATGCCAGTCCGCTCAGAAGAAGGTGTGCAGGAAGTCGACGATGCGCGGCCGTTCGGCCCCCGCGTCATCGATCACCGGAATCAGCCGCCATTTGTCGAAGGCCGTGCAGGGATGTGAAAGCCCCAGTCGCACCACCGCGCCCACCGGAACCGATTCGGCATCGCCGCCGGTCCAGCGCAGGAAGGCGTGCTGATCATTGAGTTTGGTGACGGTCGCGCCCTCGGGCAGCGGTTTCACCGCCGGTCCCGCAACGAGTTGCGGGACCGGCAGCCCCTCATCGAATGGCAGATCCCGTTTACCCGCGTCGAGCAGCGCCAGGCCGGGCTCGGGCCGGGAGACGCAGCGCGCCCAGCCGTGCATGGCCGAACGCAGTGGGCGGGCATCGCCGGTCAACGACGCACCGCCCGCGGTGAGCGGGGAAATGCCGGAGTAGAAACCGTCATCGTGAATCACATACGCGCCCGAGCGCAGTAGCACCGTGGTCGGAACACCGTGTGCGCCTTGCTCATCGGCCAGTCCGGCCAAGCGCTCCACCACCAGATCGGGATAGGCGCTGCCACCGGCGGTGATGATCGCACGACCTTCGTAGCGGCCCTGCGCGGCCAGTTCCTGGTGCAGGACGCCCATCTCGTCGAGGTAATGCCGGACGGCGGCAAGACCTTCCGGGGTGCGGTCGTGCGCCAGCGCGCCTTCGTAACCGCCGACACCGGCCAGGATCAGCCGATCCGAGGCGTGGATTGCCTCGGCGATCTCATGCGCCTCGGTCAGCGTGCGCGCCCCGGTGCGGCCGTGCGGCCCACCGAGTTCCACCAGGACCGAGAGTCGCACCCCGGCGGGTGCGAACGCCAGGTGCCGCTCCATCTCCCGGACGGTGCCGACGCCGTCGGCCCAGCTGTACAGCTCGAAATCGGGGTCGCGTACCAGTTCATCTGCCGCCCACGCCAATCCGGCCGGGTCGACCAGGGCGTTGGCCAGCATGATGCGGTCCAATCCGAAGGAGCGGCCCACCTGCGCCTGCCATCCCGTGGCGAGGGTGATCCCCCACGATCCGGCCGCCGACTGCTCACCCCACAGCTGCGGCGACATGGTGGTCTTCCCGTGCGGTGCGAGCCGAACCCCCTGCGCGGCGGCCCATTCCGCCATGACGGCGAGATTCGAATCCACGGCCGCGCGATCCACGGTCAGCACCGGGGTCTGCAAGTGGTCCAGATGCGGTGCGGTGGCCAGATACTCGCGCACCGTCAGTCCCCAGGCGGTAGGCGGCAGCGATTTGTGCTCCGCTCCCAGCTTCCGGTCATGCAGTGCTGCGACGACATCGTTGTCGAGGGCCACGACGCTCCTTCCGAATTCCATCCGGCCGGACTATAGCCGAAGGACATTGCATAATCTGCAACGCTTGTTGCGTATTGTGTTTGCCGTGGTTATTCTGCATGCCATGGCCGAAAGCCGCAACCACTCGAAGGAGATTGGTGTGATCCAGGCGACCCGACGCGCGGTCACCATCGGTGAGGGCCTCGCCGTACTCATCGCGCGGCCCGGCCCGCTGGAGGATTCCCCCACCTTCGAACGCGGGGCCGGTGGCGCCGAGGCCAATGTGGCCACCGTGCTCGCACAGCTCGGGGTGCCGACCGCCTGGATCTCCCGGGTCGGCGATGACGGCTTCGGCCGCTATCTGGTGCGGCATCTGGCCGAGCGCGGGGTGGACACCTCCGCCGTCACCATTGATCCCGCACGGCCGACCGGTATGTACGTCAAGGAACGTGGTGGCGGCTCCGCCCGACCGGATGATCTACCCGCCGGGGCGAGTCGAATGCTGTACTACCGCACCGGTTCCGCCGCCAGCGCACTCGGTCCGCGCGATCTCGATATCGCGGCAAGACTCCTGGACACCGCCGATCTTGTGCATTTCACCGGTATCACCCCGGCGCTCTCACCCTCGGCGACCGCGTTCACCGAGGCATTGCTGGCGCGGCCGCGCGGGCGGCGGTTGATCAGCTTCGACCTGAATTTCCGGCCTGCCCTGTGGGAGCGGCGCGCGGAACCCGCCGCGGAAATACTGGCCCGCCATATCCGGCGCAGCGATGTGGTCTTCCTCGGCGCGGACGAGGCCCTCGAGGTCTTCGGCGTCGGCCATGCCGCGCAGCTGCGCGCGCTCTTCCCCGAACCGGAACATCTGATCGTGAAGAACGACAAGCATTCTGTCACCGGATATATCGGCTCGGAACGGCTCGAGGTGCCGGCGCTGCGCCTGACCGTCACCGAGCGGATCGGCGCGGGCGATGCCTTCGCGGGCGGCTATCTCGCCGCCCTGCTCCAGGACCGTCCGCATGAACAGCTGCTGCGCTTCGGCCACCTGTGCGCCGCCGCCGCGCTCACCGGCACCGGTGACGTCGCCGAACTGCCGCCGCTGCACATCCTCGAATCCCGCTCCGCCGCCAGCGTTTCCGAATGGGCGGAATTGAATTACAGCCCGGTGCGGTCCATCCCCGAGAATGTCGGCTCATGAGCCAGAGCCTGCTGCGCGCCCTCACCATCCTCACCCAGCTCGGTGAGGAGCCGAAATCCCTGGACCAGTTGGCCACCCAGCTCGGGGTGCACAAATCCACCGTGCTGCGGCTGTTGCAGACCATGGAGGGCGAACGCTTCGTCACCCATGACGCCGAGCATCGATATCGACTGGGCTCCAAGCTCTTCGAGCTCGCCAATCGCTCCCTGGAGGGGCGTGATGTGCGCACCGCCGCACGACCGCACCTCGCCGCGCTCAATGCCGCGACGGGTCAGACCGTGCACCTGGCCACCTATGAATCGGGTGAGGCGGTGTACATCGACAAACTCGATGCCACGCACAGCGTCCGAATGTATTCGCGCATAGGCCGTCCCGCCGCCCTGCACTGCACGGCCGTGGGCAAGGTGCTGGTTTCCGCACTGCCGCACGAACAATGGCGCAGGGTGGCCGAGGGCATCGAATACAAGGCGTTCACCAACCGCACCATCCGCACTCCCGAGCAGTACCTGGCGGAGCTGGAACTCGTTGCCGCCCAAGGCTATGCCGAGGACCACGAGGAACACGAGAGCTTCATCAACTGCGTGGCCGTCCCGATTCGCGATGGCACCGGCGCGGTCGTGGCCGCACTGTCCATGTCGGTGCCGGACATGCTGCTCGACCACGATCAGGTGCTCGCCATGCTGCCGCGGGTGCGCGCCGCCGCCGATGCCGTCTCCACCGAACTGGGCTGGAGTCCCACCCCCGAGAAATGAAAGGCCGTTCATGACCGAGAAGATCGCCGTCCGCACCGATAAGGCCCCCGCCCCCGCGCACACCTTCTCCCAGGGTGTGCGCAAGGGCCCGTTCGTCCAGGTCTCCGGACAGGGTCCGGTCGACCCCGTCACCAACGAGTACCTGTACCCGGGCGATGTGGCCGCGCAGACCACCCGCACGCTGGAGAACGTCAAGGCCATTGTCGAGGCCAGCGGCGCGAGCTTCGACGATGTGGTGATGCTGCGCGTCTATCTGACCAAGCGTGAGGACTTCCCGATCATGAACGACGCCTACGGCGAGTTCGTGACCAAGTACACCGTCGGCGGTGTGCTGCCGAGTCGCACGACCGTCTTCACCGGCCTGCCGCGCGCGGAAATGCTGGTCGAGATCGACGCCGTCGCCATCGTCGAAAACTGAGACCC
The DNA here is from genome assembly GCF_001625085.1 of Nocardia acidivorans NBRC 108247. Lineage (GTDB taxonomy): Bacteria > Actinomycetota > Actinomycetes > Mycobacteriales > Mycobacteriaceae > Nocardia > Nocardia acidivorans. The sequence goes on along the minus strand of NZ_BDAW01000040.1, from coordinate 25,011 downwards.
GGCTGAGACCGGAGCCCGCACGTTGTGACAAGTCGGGAGGGCTCCGGCAGACTCGACAGGGCCATGTACGACGACGACACCGAGCAGCTGCCCGTATACCGCTCCGGCGGGACGCACGGAGCCGCGCAGACGCCTACGCCCGAGCCGCGCCGTACCCGGCGTGCCGGGCCGACTTCGCATCGCCGCTCCGGGGAGAGCCATCGGATGCGCTATTTCGGCCGCGGGCTGATGTCGCTGTTCGCCGTAAGCGTCATCGGGGTCACCGGGGTCGCCTGGTACGGGGAGACCAGCCTGGACAACGGGTTCACCAAGACCGGGGTCATCTCCGATGAGGACCGGGCCTCGCTCGGCGGGGACGTCAATATCCTGCTCATCGGTCTGGACACCCGCAAGGACCTCAACGGCAATGATCTGCCCAAGGATATTCTCGATCAGCTGCACGCCGGCGACGGCTCCGAGGGCGGGTACAACGCCAATTCGCTGATCCTGGTGCATATTCCGAAGGATCTGAAGAAGATCGTCGCGTTCTCGATTCCGCGGGACGACTACGTGCAGGCCAGCGGGATCCCCGGCTATGACCACATCAAGATCAAAGAGGCGTACGGCCTCAAGAAGTTCTACGCCGAGGAGAAGCTCAAGGCGCAGGGCATGACCGATAAGAACGAGCTCGAGCGCCAGGGCCGCGAGGCCGGGCGCGCCTCGATCGTGCAGGCGGTCAAATCGCTGACCGGGGTGCCGATCAATCGCTTCGCCGAGGTCTCGCTGGTCGGGTTCTATCATCTGGCCGACGCGCTCGGCGGGGTCGATGTCTGCCTCAATCACGCGGTGGACGACAGCTACTTCTCCGGGGCCGTATTCCCCGCCGGGCCACAGCATCTCGACGCCGCCAACGCGCTGTCCTTCGTGCGCCAGCGGCACGGGTTGGAGAACGGCGACCTCGACCGCACCCATCGGCAGCAGGCGTTCCTGACCTCGGTGTCCAAGCAGCTCAAGGATTCCGGGACCATCACCAATATCGGCAAGATGAAGGCGCTGATGGATGTGGCGCACCGCGACGTGGTGCTCTCGGACGGCTGGAGCCTCACCGATTTCATCACCACGCTCGGGCGCGCGGATTCGCCCGCGGTGGAGTTCCGGACGCTGCCGGTGCTGCGCTACGACACCGTGGACGGTCAGGACGTGAACATCATCGATCCGGCCGCGATCAAGAAAGAGGTGCGCGGCGCGTTCGGGGTGCAGCAGCCCACCGTGGCCACCACCCCGCGCGCCACACCCACCTCGACCGTGGACGTGATGAATGCCACCGGCACGCCCGGCATGGCCGCCAAAGTGTCGAAGTCCCTGGGCGACAAGGGCTTCACCCAGGGCACCATCGGCAATGCGACCTCCTCCGACGGCACCTCGACCGTGCTGTACTACGGCGCGGGCGCCGACACCGACGCACAGTCCCTGGCCGATATGCTCGGCGGCAGCGTCACCCCCGCCGCGTCGACAACCCTGTCCCCCGGCCAGATAAAGCTGGTCCTGGGCGCCGATTTCGAGATCCCCGAAACCCTCGACCCCGCCGCCGCATCGACCTCCTCCACCACCACCACGACCACCCCCTCGAAATCGTCGGCCGCCACCAGCACCTCCGACACCCCCGACAACGGCAAACCGGTCACCACCACCATCGGCGGGAGCATCCCCTGCGTGAACTGATCGAGCCACACCTCGGCCACTCACTGGACACCATGTAACGTGAGCCGCGACGCAACGGGCAGAGCATGGGAAAACAGATGGCAGGCAAGACCTCCGGCACCGGCAAACTCACCCTGAGCGGCCGCTTCAACCACTACTCCAGCATCTACCTGGGCTTCGCCGCCCGCGCCTTCGCACGCCGCAACAGCCGCGTCTACGCCAGCTCCGGCGGCACCCGCGGCAACAAGCTCCAGGGCAAGCCCGTCTTCCAACTCATCGTGACCGGCCGCAAATCCGGCGAACCCCGCCCCGTCATGCTCATGCTCGTCCGCGACGGCGACGACATCCTGGTCTGCGGCTCCAACGGCGGCCATCCGGGCACCCCCAACTGGTGGCACAACCTCGCCGCCCAGCCCACCGCCCGAGTCCAGGTCGGCCCCGACACCTGGCCGGTCGACGTCCGCATCGTCACCGACGACGAGGAATATGAAAAGCACTGGCGCACACTGGCAGCCGCCTACCCCAACTTCGACACCTACCGCGCCCTGAGCCCCCGCAAATTCCCGATGGCCGTCCTGTCCCGCCACCCCGAAGTCTGAGCCCCCGAGCGGTGGCACCTCGTGCTCTGGACCGGATCACCGCGGGCGGGAGAGCGTGGACTTCGGTCCTGCCATGGCGGTAACGGACGTCGGGCACGGAATACTGCTGTGGCGAGTGAAATCCCTGATCGATTCCGCGGCATTGATCGCCGACTGCGACCCCCGGCAGTGGCTGACCACGAAGGTCGAACGAGTACAGCCGTAGTAGGCGTAACCCGCTCCTCGGCTAGTTGAGACCGCGGCGTGACGCAGTGCCCATCCGCGGTTGTCGCCCTGTGAGCATCTAGATCGCTCATACGCGTGGAGTGTTGTTCGCAGTGCTGCTGTTGCCCATGGCTCTGATGGCTTTCCCCGAACTGATCGAGGAGCCGCCGTGCGACAAGCGGCTCAGGCGTCCTGGGACCAGACGGCCAATTCGCCGCCGGGCATACAGGCCACGAGGTAGCGGCCCGGATCGGTGACATGCCAGGCTTCGAAATATTGGTCGGGTTCGACGACTATGCGATGGCCCGAGTCCAGGTCGATGCGTAGTTCGCCCGTGGATTCGACTGTGGCGGAGACGATCACACCGTCCACCGCGGCGGAGAGGTCCTCCGGCCGCGGTTCGCCCGCCAGGCGGTGCGAGGGTGAGCCGATGGCGCGGTGCACCACCAGCTCGCCCTCGATGTGGATCTCGAAAACGCCCGCGCCCAAGACGATTACGTAGGGACCGGGCGACAACATCGTGAGACGCTCACCGGTGATCGGTAGTTTCATGGCGCCTCCAGTGTCGGTGGCGGCCGGGCGGACCCGGCCGCCGAACTGTTATGCGGTGGCCTCCGCCAGTACGGCGATGACCTCGTCGGAGAGGAAGAACGGTTCCAGCCGCTCGCGAATCAGCTTGGCCAGCAACCCATTACGCTTGGCGGCTGCGACCACGGCCGGACCGTAGCGCAGAATCTCCTTGCCGATGTCCTCGCCGGAGAGTCCGAGTTCGGGCAGCAGCGCGGCGAGCGTGTGATCGCCGTACTTCTCGAAGAACACCTCGACGCCCTGATCGACCAGGACCCCGAAGTACTCCTTCTCCCGGGTGGTGAGCGCGATGCGGTAGATGATCAGCGCCAGATCGTGCAGATCCTGCTGCGAGAGGTATTCGCGCAATCCGCTCACCGGCTCCCCGGCGTGCAGATCCCAGAACTCCATGGCGGCATCGTGCACGGGCGCGTCCCGCAGCATCTCGCGAATCGCGTTATTGGTCCGCTTGAGCGCGAATTGCGCTCCCTTTCCGGCCATTTCGCCGAGGAAGGTACCGTCGCCGGTGGCCTTCTCAGCGGCCTTGCGGGCCTGTTTGGCGGCGGAGGTGCCGAACGAGACCAGCGAGCCCACGCCCGGGATTTTGTTCGCCATCTGGCGATTGCTCTCCATGAAATCGTCGATCAGCTTGTCGACGAACTTCGCGGCGACGGTGGCGATGAGCGGGCTCTCGGTGAGCCGCTCCAGCAGACGCTCCTGCGCCTGATGCAGGCCGAAGATCTTCTCCAGCAACTGCTCCACCGGCTCACGCTCCACCACGTCACCGAGGGTGTAGTCGTTATTGCTGGCGATATCGGTGTACAGCGAATTGGCCAGCGTGCCGACCATTTCACCCAGCACCGGGCTGCCGCCGATCAGGTTGATCACAGTGGCGACGGTTTCCTTGGCCTGATCGATCTCGACCACATCTCGGAAGATGATGGTGTCGGCGACGCCGATCACCGCCTCCACATCGCGGCCGATCACCTCGGCGAAGCGATCGCCGGTCACCTCGGCGAGTACGAAGTCCACTTGCAGGTCGAGCAGCCGTTCGGCGATTTCGCGCGGCTCGGTCATCGGGTTCCACCCATCATCAAGAAGGGACCGCCGAGTTCAGTCGGAATCGTTGCCGTGCATCGATTTTCGAATCTGTTCCAAGCGCTCCCGCGCGGCTTTCCCCCGCGCGTCCCACTGTTCCTCGACGCTACGACCCACGGGTGTCTGCCGATCGAGCTCGCCCATCCCCTGTGCGGTGCCGTAGCGCTGCTCGACCTTATCGCGAACTGACTCGAAAGTAGGGACGCCGGAGCCGGTATACCCGCCGATGCCCGGCGCGGCCGGGATACCCGCCGGAGGTACCGGCCCTCCGGCCACCTCCGGACCGCCCCCGACCTGCTCGAATGTGTCCGGGACAGCGGGCGGCGGTGCGAACGCCTCGTCCTGCGTGTCCGGAGTCACATCGATCACAGTAGGCGCATGACCGACGGTGGCCGCCACCGATTCGGCCACCGCGTGCAATGCGGCCAGCCCCGCCCGCCCCTCGGTGGCCGCCACCACCACGGCCGCCAATTCGGCGTCCGGCAGCCCCGCCAATTCCGATCCGAGATCCTTGGCATCGCTCATGGGAACCAGGCTACGCAGCGGCGCGGGCGACATGCCCGAAATACCGTTTACCTGCGGGTTCGAACGGTAAGTCCGAATTCGCCATCCGCGGTGGACTACTCGGTGCGCACCCGGCGCTGCTCGGCGCGACGGACCAGGTCGTGTACCCGCGGGTCGGCGGCCAAGGCCCTATCGAGCAGCACATTCACGAGTCCGCGGAGCAGCGCGTACGGTTCCCAGCCCAGCGGCGCGATGGTGCGCGCCGCACGGCGCTCGATGCCATCGGCGATCACCTCGGCGGCGCGGGTCGCGGTGATCCGCACATTGAGCGGCCAGGGCAGCAGGTCGTCCAGATCGCGGCCGAGCTCATCACGGTCCAGCGTCGCGCGGGTCATATCGGTGTCCACGATGCCGAAGTAGGCGATGCCCGCGGTCGCGCCGAAGGGCGCCAACTCCACCCGCAGCGCGCGTCCGAGCTGCTCGACACCCGCCTTGCTGATCATGTACGGCGCACCCGCCATACCCGGCGCGAACGCCGCGCACGAGGAGATCACCACGACATGCCCGCGCGCGGTGACGATCTGGTCGAGCGCGGGTCGCACGGTATTGAACACCCCGGTGAGATTGATATCGATGACGCGGTCGAAATCGGCGCCGTCCATGATGCGCAGCGTCGCCGGGCGCGGCACCACCCCGGCGTTCGCCACCACCACATCCAAGGTGCCGAAGTGTGCGACGGTGCGAATCACGGCCTGGCGCATGGCTTCTCGATCGGTGACATCGGCCGTGACCGCCAGGGCGCGGTCACCGAGACGATGCGCGATGGCCGCCACGGCATGGCCGTCGATATCGACCAGCACCACCTGCGCGCCACGCTCGTGCAGCAGCACCGCCAGCTCATGGCCGATCCCCTGCCCGGCCCCGGTGATGAGCACGGTCTGCCCGGCCACCCGGTGCCCGGATCGCGCGGGGGAAAGCAGGCCCAGCAGTCGCGTCATCATCGCGTCACCTCGTAGTTCTCGCTGTCGAATCTCGCTGTGCGACGGCGATATTCGAAACTCCAGTTCGGATAGAGCCCGGCGTTGCGTCCGTCGGCGGTGGTGTAGTAGCTCCGGCAGCCCCCGGTGAGCCAGACGGTGGTGGTGCTGCGATATGCCATCTCGGCGAGGAAGGCCTGCTGCGCGCGCGGGCGCACCTGGACTCGGCGAGCTCGGTTGCGGCGCAACATGGTCAGCGCGTCGACGATATAGGCGATCTGCGATTCGATCATGAAGATAGCCGACTGGTTCCCGGCCGCGCCGAAGGGGCCGAGGGTGCAGAAGAAATTCGGGAATCCGGCGACCGCCACCCCGAGATAGCTCTGCGGCTGCCGGTCGTACAACTCGGCGAGGCTGCGGCCATCGGAGCCGATGAAGCGCCCGTAAGCCGTTGGGATGGAGCTGAATCCGGTGCCGAAGATAATGGTGTCGACCGCATGCTCGCTGCCATCGCGCAGCACGATCGAATGCGGCCGCACCTCCGCGATGGCCTCGGTGATCACCTCGGCGTTCGGCTGCTCCAGGGCGGGCAGATAGGCATCGGAGAAGATGGCGCGCTTACAGCCGATGACGTAGTCGGGTAGCAGCTTCGCCCGCAACGCCGGATCGCGCACCTGGCGCGCCAGTTGCCAGCGCGCGAGCGCCTCGTAAGGATGCCGGAAGCGCTGATCCACCAGCGAGATGAGACCGAAGCCCTCGATCGCGGAGTAGAAGCCACCGCGAATGACGCGTTGCACCAGCGGAATACGGTCCAGGACGAAGCGCTCCAGACCCGAAGTCGAGCGGTCCAGGCGCGGGACGATCCACGGCGCGGACCGCTGGAACAGCAGTAGCCTGTCCACCACCGGCTGGATCTCCGGAACGAACTGCACCGCCGACGCACCGGTTCCGATGACCGCGACCCGCTCCCCGGTCAGGTCGTGCTCATGATCCCAGTGCAGGGAGTGGAATGTCTTGCCCTGGAAGGTATCCAGGCCCGGCAACTCCGGATACTTCGCCTCGGCGAAGACACCGGTCGCGGAGATGAGGAAGTCCGCGGTGAGCGGACCGTCGCTCGTCTCGATCCGCCAGCGCGATTCCGGCTCATCCCAGCGCGCGTCCAACAGCTCGACGCCGAAGCGCATGTACCGCAGCACATCGTGCTCGACGGCCACCCCGCGCAGATACTCGAGAATCTCCGGCTGCCGCCCATAGGTTCTGGACCAGTGCGGATTCGGCGCGAACGAGAAGCTGTACAGGTGCGAGGGCACATCGCAGGCCGCGCCCGGATAGGTATTGGCCCGCCAGGTCCCGCCCAGATCATCCGCGCGCTCCAGAATGACCAGATCCTCGAATCCGGCCTCCCGCAACTTGATCGCCAAGCCGATACCGCCGAAACCCGCGCCGACAATGGCGATGGGCGTGTGTTCGACCACTGAGGTCATGACCGCTGTATTCCCTTCGAGATCACAGGTCGAGCACGAGCTGATCGCCCGCCGCGCGCGAGACGCAGAGCGATATGCGTTGCGCCCGTGCGGATTCGGTGAGCCGGCGATCACGATGATCGACCGCCCCGGAGAGGACGCCGACCTCGCAGGAGCCGCAGAAGCCCTGCCGGCAGGAGTAGGAGACATCGGGCAGGACGCGGCGGACCGCCGCCAACGCGGTTTCCTGAGCGCCGACTCGCACGGTGGTTCCGGTGCGCGCCAGGGTGAGATCGAATTCCCGCCCGTCCACCACCGGTCGCGCCGAGAACCGCTCCGTATGCAGTGATCCGGTGGGATTCACCTCGAACGCACACCGCTGTGCGGCGGCGAGCATGGGCGGCGGACCGCAGACGTACACGGCCGCACCGGGTTCGGCCGCGGCGAGAATGCCCGCCACCTCCGGCACTCCGCACTCATCGTCGGGAAGTATTCTCGCAGACCCGATTCCCGCCGCGCCGATCTCCTCGAGGAAGGGCATACTCGCCCGTGACCGCCCGGTGTACACGAGTTGGCCGCGCGCACCCGCCGCACGCACCATGGGCAGGATGGGCGTAATGCCGATACCACCGGCCAGGAACAGATAGGACGGCGCGTCCACCAGCGTGAAGGCATTGCGCGGACCGCGAATTCGCAGTCGATCACCGACCTCCAGCGCGTCATGCAGCTCCGCCGAGCCGCTGCCGCCCGGAATCCGCCGCACCGCGATCCGATACCGCTCCCGATCCGCCGGATCGCCGCACAGCGAGTACTGCCGCTGTAGACCCGAGGGCAGGAACACATCCACGTGCGCACCCGGCCGCCAGCTCGGCAGCGTCCCGCCGCCCGCCCGCCGCAGCGACAGGCCGACCACATCGGCGGCCTCGCGAACCCGCTTCTCGATCACCATGTCGATGTCGAATCCGCTGTGCCGCAAGGGGTTAGGCCGCGACAAGACCGCCGCTGCGGGTCCGCTGACGAATACTTTCAGGTACGCGTCCATCACGCCGCCGAGCAGTCGCAGGAGCGGCGCTGGGGTGTGTGGATCCCGGCCGACGGCACACCGGGATGACGAGGGGCCGGTCCGTGAGGATGAAAGAAGGGCGGCCCGCCCGGATGACGGGGGGAAGGCCCGGCCGGAAGACAGAACTGCCGCATGCCCGGAGGGCACGGGAACGACGGGGCGAGCGGACTCCCGCTTCGCGGTGGTCATGCGTCGGCCGATCGGGCGGCGGGGGAATGGGCGAGGTAGCGCAGGGCCGTATCCATCGGGCCGAGCTGTGAGGGGTGGAAGCCGGGGCGGAGGTAGCGCGGGATCTCCTTGAAAAAGACTGTCCAGCTGGGGATTACGCCGCGTCGCGTGGCATTGATGAATTGCAGGCCCCAGAAGCGGCCTTTGTCGGGGCTCGGATCCTTGCGGTACAGGTAGCCCGTCGAGACGATGAACAGCGGGAGCAGGGTGGCGGCGGCCAGTAGCGCGGTGCGGGCCTTGCGAGCGTATCCGCCGTCGACGTGCATGTACGCGTCGTAGACGACACTGCGATGCTCGACCTCCTCGGCCCCATGCCAGCGCACCAGATCGAGCATGGTCGGGTGCATACCCTTGGATTCGAGCACCTCGGCTTCCAGCAGCCACTCGCCGAGCACCGCGGTGTAGTGCTCCATCCCGGCGAACAGACCGAGCCGCTCCTTGAGCCACTCCTCGCGAGCCCGCCCGGTCAGTCCGTGGTCACCCAGTACGCGATCCACCAGCCAGGCGATGGCCCGCACATACGAGTCGACATCCAGGCCGAGGGCGCGCAGATGATTCCGCGCGCCCTCGTGGCTGCCGGCATGGGTGGATTCCTGGCCGACGAAGCCGGTGACCTCCTCACGCAGCCGGTCATCGTCGATATACGGCAGGGCCTCGGCGAGCGCCCGCGCCATCGCCCGCTCACCCTCGGGCAGCACCAGATGCATGACATTCACGATGTGGGTGGCCAGCACCTCGCCCGGAATGTAGTGCAGCGGAACGGATTCGAAGTCGAAGTGCACGTCACGGGCGGCGATGGCGTGCGCCTGCCCGCGGTACTGGCGCGTCGTCGCGCCGTCCTGCTCAACCATGATCCGAAGGTACAGTGCAACAAATTCCATGGCAATGTTGCACGCAACAAAATTTAGTCAAATGTTGCACCATCGCCCCGATTTGCTAGCGTTGAACCGTGCCCACCGCGTCGAAACCCCAGTCCAGCCGTGCCACGGCCGATGACAACACCCGGATTCTCGACGCCGCACTGCTCCAATTCCAGCGGGTCGGGGTGAAGAAGACGACCATCGAGGACGTCGCGCGCGAGGCGGGCGTGGACCGGGTGACCGTCTACCGCCGGATCGGCTCGCGCGACAATCTGGTGACCGCGGTCTTCAGCCGCGAGGTGGCCCTGGTCCTGGCCGAACTGGCGCTCATTCCCGAACGGCACGGGAATATCGAGGACCTCATCACCGATATGTTCGTGACGGTGCTGAACCGCTGGCGCGCACACCCGGTCGCCGAACGCATGCTGATGCTCGAGCCCGAACGTGTCGTCATGAAACTCAGCGTGGACGGTGCGGATATCTTCACCATGGCGGTGGCCGCCACCGCGCACGCCCTGGACCGCGCCGTCGAACGCGAACTACTTTCTCCCGCAAGCGATCTCACTGAACGTGCCGAAATCGTCTGCCGCATAGTGCATTCGCTGATTCTGCTGCCGCACGCCGCGCTCGAGCTCCGGACCGACGCACAGCTCCGGGAATTCGCGCGCGCCTACCTGCTGCCGATCATCACCGGTCTGCCCGCCTGAGCATCGACCCCGGTCACGGGTCCTGTTCCAACCCCGCTCTTGCGCGGATTTCGAACGGGGCGTACGGTGGTGACGTCGCAATCCCGAGGATGCAGGTCGATGTAAGTCCCTCCCTCCGGATTTCTTCCCTCCCGAGTTCGAATCCAGCCTGACGGCTGTCGATCCAGCTCCTGCGCTGTCGTATAGCCGAACTCGGTTCACCATATCTTCTTCAGGAGAACCCTCATGACCACCATCAATCCCGACCTCGGCCTCGAGGTCATCGAAACACTTTCTCCCGCAACGGGAATCCTCGATATCACCGGCCATACGGCGGTACTCCGCCACCGCGGATATCTGCCCGGCCCCGGTGACATCCACGTCCCGAACAACCTGATTCGCGAACACGGACTGCGCCGCGGTGATGACATCGCCGGGCTGGCGCAGCCGAATGCCAAGGGCGGCAGGCTCGCTCCGCTCATTCGAGTCGATTCGGTGAACGGACGACCGGCAGGCGTGGCCAACAAGCGCCCGCGTTTCGCCGATCTCACCCCCATCCATCCCGACGAACGGCTGCGGCTCGAGACCACGGCGAACAAGCTCACCACCCGGGTCACCGACCTGATCATGCCGATCGGCAAGGGGCAGCGCGCACTCATCGTCGCACCGCCCAAGGCAGGCAAAACCTCTGTGCTGCAAGCGATCGCACACGGGATAGCCGCCAATCATCCGGAGGCGCACCTCATGTCGGTGCTGATCGGCGAGCGCCCGGAGGAGGTCACCGAATTCACCCGCGGTGTCCCCGGTGAGGTCATCGCCGCCACCTTCGACCACTCCCCCGCCGAACAGACCGCGCTCGCGGAACTGGCCATCGAACGCGCACAGCGCCTGGTCGAGGAGGGACGCGATGTGGTGGTGCTACTCGATTCGCTCACCCGGCTCGCCCGCGCCTACAACACTTCCGGACCCTCCTCCGGGCGCACCATGTCCGGCGGTATGGATGCCGCCGCACTGCTGCCGCCCAAGAAGTTCCTGGGCTCGGCCCGCAATGTCGAGGACGGCGGATCGCTCACCATTATCGCCACCGCCCTGGTCGAGACCGGTTCGCTCGCCGATACGATCATCTTCGAGGAGTACAAGGGCACCGGCAATGCCGAACTCAAACTCGATCGGAATCTGGCGAGCCGGCACATCTTCCCGGCCGTCGATATCGCCCGCTCCAGCACCCGCCGCGACGATCTGCTGCACACCCCCGCCGAACACGCCGCGGTGGGCAAACTCCGTCGCACCCTGTCCGAACTCGATGATCAGCGCGCGGTGGACCTGATGTTGGACGGCCTGCGCAAGACCGGCAGCAATGCCGAATTCCTGCTCAATATCGCACGCAAGTAATCCCTAACGCGCAGCAGGCAATACCTTCGCCACCCAGTCCGCCACGGTATTCGCCCACCCCGGTTTCAACACGATGTCGTTATGCGCACCGCCCGGATAGATCACCAATTCTTTGGGCTCCGGAGCCGCCGCGAACAATTCGCGCCCCATTCGCACCGGCAGTAGTTCATCGGCATCCCCGTGCATGATCAGCACCGGACACGTCAGCCCCCGAATCCGCCGCACACTCGGATAGGCGTTGGGCACGAACATCTTCGGCAGAAACGGATATACCGCCTTCGCCGCATCCCGCAGTCCGGTGAACGTCGACATCAGAATCAGCGCGGCGGGCGGAAAGGCATTCGCCAGCTCCAGCATCACGCCCCCGCCGAGCGATTTCCCAAGGTACACAATACGTTTCGGATCGATGTCGGATTGCGCGAGCAACGCCTCCCGCGCCGCTCGCGCATCCAGGTAGGTCCCCCGCTCACTGGGCCGCCCGGTACTGCTCCCGTACCCCCGATAGTCGAAGATCAGCACATCGAATCCGGCGGACGCCAGCAATGCCAGCACCGGCGAACGATCCCCGATATTCCCGCCGTTGCCGTGCGCGAACAGTATGTGCCCCAACGGCTTACCCACGGCCCGCACAAACCACGCGTTAATGGTCTCGCCATCGGCGGCCCGCAGCGACAGATCCTCGAACCCCACCCCGAATTGTTCGGGTGTCGCGTAGATCCGCCGATCCCCCGGAACATAGGTCAGCACATTGAGAATCGTCTCCGCCGGATGCCGCATACACCCTTCTTACCCGACCGCAAGGTATTGAAAAACCCGCCCCGCCAAAGCAACCCGCAGCAATCCTGCCCGCCAGTATGGTGATGGCACTTCATCCCGAGGGGGCGACTTGGCCTGATCCTCGCTGCCCCGGCGGGGAGGAGGTGATGAGAAGGGGGAGACACTCGCTGAGGAAGCAGGAAACCCCGAACAACTGGGCATGGTTCGTATCAGCCGCTGCCGCAGTCGCCGGGGTCCTGTGCCTGATCCGACTGATCAGTCGGGCTGGGTTGCCCATCCGGGTGGTGCGCCGTGGACGCGGCGCTCAACCCTCTCGCGGTGAATGTCAAGTCACGCTATCCGCGCAACACCGCGCCAACCGCATTCGCCGCAGCCGCCACCGCCGAGTCGCGGGCCGCGCTGGCCTCGTCCTCGGTAAGAGTGCGATCGGTGGCGCGGAAGCGCAATGCGTAGGTGAGGGATTTGCGGCCCTCACCGGCCTGCGCGCCTTCGTAGACATCGAAAAGGGAGATCTTTTCGAGGAGTTCGCCCGCGCCGGTGCGCAATGCGGACTCCACCGAAGCCGCCGGAACGGCCTTGTCCACGCTCACCGAGACATCCTGTAGAACCGCCGGGAAGGCGGAAACCACTGGGGCGGGACGGTTTTCGCGCAGGGGCAGGGCGTCCAGGTCGATGACCACGGCGCAGGTGCGCGGGGGCAGGCCCGAGCGCTCCAGCACGGCGGGGTGCAGTTCACCGGCGTGACCGACTACGGTGCCGTCCACCAGCAGTTCGGCACAGCGGCCCGGATGCCACGGCAGGTACGCCGTCGCACGCCGCTCGATGACCAGGCCGGTGGTCTCGGCGACCACGTCGACCAGGGCGAAGGCATCGGCGGCCTCGACCGGGCGGCCCGGTCCGTGCGGTCCACGCGGTTCGCGCTTACCGGTCAGCACGGCGGCCACGTGCACCGGCTGGTCGGGCAGCGAACGCAGCAGGACGTTGATCTCGTCCTCGGTCGGGCGGCGATCCACCGGCAGCGGGCCGACCGGACCGGTCTGCTCGGTGCGGCGCACCACCTGGGCGATGCCGTAGATGGCGAGATCGCGTTCACCGCGAGAGATATTGCGCGCGGCCACTTCCAGCAGACCGGGCAGCAGCGTCGAGGCCAGTTCCGGGCGGTCCGCGTCGAGCGGGTTCAGCACGCGCATGGTGTTGCGGCGCGGATCATCCGCGTCCAGACCCCAGACGTCGAAGACGTCGCGGGCCATGAAAACCGGCGTCGGCACCTCGACACAGCCCTCGAAGGCCAGCGCCTTGCTGATCGCGCGGCGGCGCTTCTGCTCGGCGGTCAGGCCGCGACCGGCCGGAGCGGTGGGCAGCACCGACGGGATCTTGTCCAGACCCTCCAGGCGCAGCACCTCCTCGACCAGATCGGCGGGCTGGGTCAGGTCGGGTCGCCAGGTCGGCGGGGTGACCACCAGCTGACCGTGTCCGGCCTCGCTGACGCCGACCTCGACCAGGCAGCCGACCTGCTGCAGACGACGGGTGGAAGCGCCCGGCGCGTAGTGGACTCCCGCGATGCGATCGGCCAGATCGATATCCATGGCGATGGGCGCGACGGCCGGAACCGGGACGCGCACATCGGTGAGAACGGATTCGACTGTGCCACCGGCGATTTCGGCCAGCAGCGTGGCGGCACGATCCAGCGCGGCCAGGTTCAGCTCGGGATCGACAACGCGCTCGAAGCGACGGCTCGCCTCCGAGCCCAGCTTGTGCCGACGCGCGGTGCGGGCCACGGCGATCGGATTCCAGGTGGCGGCCTCGAGAATGATGTCGGTGGATTCCTCGCCGACCTCGGTGCTCGCGCCGCCCATGATGCCCGCGAGCGAGATGACGCCCGAATCATCGGCGATCACCACGTCTTCCGCGTCGAGGGTGCGCTCCACCTCGTCGAGGGTGCGCAGCGTCTCGCCCTTATGCGCGCGCCGCACCACCAGGCCGCCCGACACCTCGGCGGCGTCGAACGCGTGCAGCGGCTGACCGAGCTCGAGCATCACGTAGTTGGTGACGTCCACGGCCGGGGAGATGGGCCGCACACCCGAGAGCAGCAGTCGGCGCTGCAACCACCACGGGCTCACGGCCTTCGGATCGACCCCGGTGACCCGGCGCACCGCGAAACGCGTGCACAGGGATTCGGGTTCCAGGCGCACCGGCCACGCCTCGACGTCGGAGTCGGGCAGCAGGCGCACGGCGGGATCCTGGTACTCCAGGTCGAAGCCGCAGGCGAGTTCCCGCGCCAGACCGCGCACGGAGAAGGCGTAGCCGCGGTCCGGGGTGATGGCCAGTTCGATGACCGTATCGTCGAGTCCGAGCAGCTCATTGGCATCCGCGCCGGGTTCGGCGGTGCCGGGCTCGAGCACCAGGATCCCATTGTGGTCCTTGCCGATCGCGAGTTCGGCGACCGAGCAGATCATGCCATTGGAGGTGTGCCCGTACGTCTTTCGCGAAGCGATCTTGAAACCGCCGGGCAGCTCACCACCGGGCAGCACCACGACCACGAGATCGCCGACGGCGAAATTCCGTGCGCCGCAGACGATCTCCTGCAGTTCGGGCTGACCGATGTCGACCTTGCAGAAGCGGATCGGCTTCTTGAACTCGGTCAGCTCGGTGATCTCGGCGACCCGGCCGACGACGAGGGGATGCTCGATATCACCGGTCACCCGCTGGAGCCGATCGACCTCCTCGACCTCCAGGCCGACCCGGACGAACCCCGCGTCGAGCTCCTCCGGCGTCACCGACCACCCGGGGGTGGTGCGCTGCAGGATTTCCGTCAGCCAGGACTGCGCTACTCGCACTTGACGTTTCGCTTCCTCGATTAGTGAATGGGGCCCAGCGGGGGTCGGATCAGGCTTGGATGCCGAAGGGCAGCGTGAAACGCACGTCACCCTCGACGATGTCGCGCATATCGGGCAGGCCATTGCGGAACTGCAAAGTCCGCTCCAGACCCATGCCGAAGGCGAAACCGCTGTACACCTCGGGGTCGATGCCGCTGGCGATCAACACCTTCGGATTGACCATGCCGCAGCCGCCCCACTCGACCCAGCCCGGCCCGCCCTTCTTGTCCTCGAACCAGACATCGACCTCGGCCGAGGGCTCGGTGAAGGGGAAGAAGCTGGGCCGCATCCGCGTGGTGGTGTTCGGACCGAACAGCGCCCGCGCGAAATGATCCAGGGTGCCCTTCAGGTGCGCCATGGTCAGGCCCTTGTCGATGGCCAGACCCTCCACCTGCGAGAACACCGGGGTGTGCGTGGCATCGAGCTCATCGGTGCGGAAGGTGCGACCCGGGCACACCACATAGATGGGCAGCTCACGGGAGAGCATGGAGCGCACCTGAACCGGTGAGGTGTGCGTGCGCAGCACCTGCCGCGAACCCTCCGGTGCGATATGGAAGGTGTCCTGCATGGTGCGCGCCGGATGATCCGGCAGGAAGTTCAGGGCGTCGAAATTGAAATGCTCGGTCTCGACCTCGGGACCCTCGGCGATCTCCCAGCCCATGGCGACGAACACATCGCCGACCCGCTCGGACAGCGCGTTGATGGGATGGCGCGCACCGACCGCGGTCCGGCGCGCGGGCAGGGTCACGTCGATGGCCTCGGCCACCAGCACCGCGGCATCGCGCTCGGCGAGCAGCACGGCATTGCGCGCCTCGAAGGCGGCGGTGACGCGCTGACGCGCGACGTTCACGCGCTTGCCCGCCTCGGCCTTGTCCTGCTTGGGCAGCGTGCCCAGGGAGCGCTGCGCGAGCGCGATCGGCGACTTACCGCCCATGTACTCGGTTTTCGCGCTCGCCAGGGCGTCCAGATCGGCGGCAGCGGCGAAGGCCTTCTCAGCGGCTTCGGCGGCGGCTGCGAGGGATTCCTCGGTCAGTGCCGCGGACTGCTCGGCACGGTCGATATCGTCGGCCACGATGCTTCGTCTCTCCCCTGGCTGGTACGGGTCGGGCGGATTGCCTCCCCCATTCTTGCTGGTCGAATCGTAAGCCTTGTACTCAGCCCGGTTCACGTGGTTTTCCCGCAGGCAGCGCGCACCGCGTCGGCGTGGTGCGCGCCACCTTCGAGGGTCATGCGGCGGGGTAGGTCTCGCGGAATACCGTGCGCTCCACGCTCCGGCGACCGGGGTGCCTGCGCTCCTCGGCGGCATAGCCGATGGACATGAGCAGGGCGATGCACAGGTCCGGTCGATTCTCGATGCCGATGACCTTCTTCACCCTGTCCTCATCCCAGCCGTTCATGGGCGAGGTGGCCAAACCGAGTTCGGTGGCGGCCAGCATGGTGAAGCTCGCGGCGA
Source organism: Nocardia acidivorans NBRC 108247 (assembly GCF_001625085.1). Lineage (GTDB taxonomy): Bacteria > Actinomycetota > Actinomycetes > Mycobacteriales > Mycobacteriaceae > Nocardia > Nocardia acidivorans. The sequence goes on along the minus strand of NZ_BDAW01000040.1, from coordinate 8,584 downwards.
TCATGGCGTCCTTCACCGCGTATTCGCGCAGCAGCCCGCGTTCGGCCAGGCCGCGCTGGAATTCCTGCGAGGCGGCGGCGAACCCGGTGATGAACTCCTCGCTCCAGGCGTTGTTGCTCCGGGCCGACTCGTAGACATCGGCCCGATCCTCCTGCCACGCTTGGGTTTCCGCGATGAAGACCAGCATGACCGGAGCCTCCTGCGGTTGCGGCTGCCCACCGGTGGCCCAGGCCAGACCGTCCCGACCCGCCTGATCGGTGATCGCCACAATGCTGCGGTCCTGCAGATTCCAGCTGGTCGGAGCCTCCATGGCGAGTTCCAGGAGGGTGTCGAGATCGGCGGCGGCCACCGGATCCGGGCGGTAGTGACGAACGGTGCGGCGGGTGCGAATGGCCTGGGCGACTGAGATCGTGTTCATGGCACTAACTATTGGAGAGTGACGCTCATTCGGGAAGTAGGCACTAATTAGTGCGCTACTCTCCTTCAGGTGACACCGCTCGTCGAATCCTCCGGCCTACCCGCCGACGTCTATTCCGCCAAATGCCCCACCCGCCAGGTCCTCGACCACATCGCGGGCAAATGGACGGTGCTGATCATCGATGCCCTCCGCCAGGACGGCACCATGCGCTACACGGACCTGTCCCGCCGCATCGGCGGCGTCTCCCAGAAAATGCTCACCCAAACCCTGCGCAGCCTGGAGACCGACGGCTTCCTCACCCGCACGGTGCACCCCACCATTCCCCCGCGGGTCGAATACGAACTCACCGAACTGGGCCACAGTCTCGCCGAACCCATTGCCGCCCTGCGCAATTGGACCGAGCAGCACATCAACGAGGTCGAGCGCGCCCGCGCGCGGCGAGATCGCTGAGGGTGGCTGCCGGGCGTACCACACGGTGGCGGCCGAGGCCGTAGTCGGCGGCGGTGAAACGCGGCGGCTTTCGATCAGCACCGTCGCGGCATCGGGTGCCGGAACCAGTTCACCCCCGCCGATAACGGATCGGCGGGGGTGAATCGGGATGGCGTACGGCGATACAGCCGGGCGATCAGTGCGCGAATTCGGCGGTGCGGCTGGCGGTTTCGGCCGCGATCACCTTGCGGGCGGGGATCAGGGTCGCGATGAGCGCCCCCACCGCCACGATGGCCGCGCCGACCGCCACCGCCGGGGCCAGGCCGTCAACGTAGGTCTGCGGGGTGCCGTAACCGCCGTGCGAGGCGAAGACCGAGGCCAGAACCGCAACGCCCATGGCGACGCCGACCTCGCGGACGGTGCTGCTGGTGCCCGAGGCCATCCCCTGATCCTCGGCCGAGGCGCTGGCCATGACCACGGTCGAGGCCGGGGCGAAAGTCAGGCCCATGCCGACGCCGCCGAGGATGAACGGCAGCACGAACGATCCGTACGAGGTGCCGACATCGGCGATCAGGGCCATCCAGCCCAGCGCCGAGGCCAGGAAGATCTGACCGATGACCACCAGGACCCGCGGGCCGACCTTGTCTACGATCAGACCGGCGAGCGGGGCCACCACCATCGGGGCCATGGTCCACGGCATGGTGCGAATACCCGACTCCAGCGGCGTATAGCCCTGCACCACCTGGAAGTACTGCGACAGCAGGAAGATCGAGCCGAAGACGCCGAGCGAGAAGGCGAAGTTCACGGTATTGATGGCGCTGAAGCCCCGGGAACGGAACAGCCGCAGCGGCAGCATGGGTTCGGCGACGCGCAGTTCCCAGACGATGAATCCGGCCAGCAGCGCGGCGCCGCCGAGCATTCCGGTCAGCACGGGGGCCGAGGTCCAGCCGTCGTCCGCGCCGTGGATGACGCCCCACACCACCGCGAGCACGCCACCGGCCGACAGCAGCAGGCCGAGCACATCCAAACGTCGTGCGCCGCCGAAGGATTCACTCAGCACGCGAGCCACGAACGGGAGCGCGAGAATACCGATGGGGACATTGAGCCAGAAGATCCACTGCCAGCTCAGTCCGTCCACCACCGCGCCGCCGACCACCGGGCCGAGCGCCACGCCGAGCCCGGTGATACCGCCCCAGATCCCGATGGCGGCACTGCGCATCTTCGCCGGCACATGAGCCGAGAGCAGGGTGAGCGAGAGCGGCATGACCGCGGCCCCGCCGAAGCCCTGAATCGCCCGGAACAGGATCAGCATCCACGGCTCGGTGGCCATGGCGCAGGCCGCCGAGGCGGCGGTGAAGACCGCGATGCCGATCAGGAACAGTCGCCGCCGCCCCAGCCGATCGCCCAGCGCGGAGGCGGTGAGCAGCAGGGAGGCGAAGGACAGCGTGTAGGCGTTGATGAACCACTGCAGATCGCTGAGCGAGGCGTTGAGCTCGGTGCGAATGACCGGCAGCGCATTGGTCACGACGAGATTGTCGAGCGTGACCATGAACATGGGGATGCCGACGGCGACCAGCACGGCCCACAGCGGGGGCGTGCGCGGGCCGGAAACCGGCTGTGATGCGGGGCTATCGAGTACTTCAGTCATGTCCGGTCCCTAGTTGTTATCGACTGATAACCAGAGAGTATGCATTGACTGATAACATGTCAATAAGACGCCGGAAGTCCGAGATCGAGGAGGCAGACCGCCATGACCAGGACACGCATGACCGCGAGCGAGCGCGGCGAGCAGGTACTCGCGGCCGCCGTCACCGCCTTCGCCGAATCCGGTTATGCCGCAACCAAAACCGATGAGATCGCACGCCGCGCCGGTGTCTCGCAGCCGTATGTGATCCGGCTCTTCGGCACCAAACAGCAACTGTTCCTGGCCGCCCTGCGCCTGGTCTGCGATCGCATCGAGGACCTCTTCCGCACCGCCGCCGAACAGATCCCCGCCGACGCCACCGTCGAGGAGGCACTCGAGGATCTCGGGGCGGCGTACAGGGTACTGCTCACCGAACGCGATCTACCGCGCGTACTGCTGCACGGCTTCTCGGCCAGCGGTGATCCCGCGATCGGCCCGGTCATGCGCGCCCGCTTCGGCGAGGTCTACCAACTGGTGCGCGATCTGACCGGCGCGTCGGCGAGCGAAGCCGGGGCCTTCATCGCCACCGGCATGTTGCTCACCGATATGGCCGCCATGCAGGTGGTCGGCCCAGACGCCGTCGAAACTCCCTGGGCCACGGAGATTCTCACCTGTATCAATCCCGACTTGTGAGCCCGTTCAGCCGCGCGCCGGCGCATCCGTCTCCGGCGCGTCGGCCTCGATAATCCGCTCGGTCGGCGCGGGCAGTCGCCGCGCCAGCACCTCACCGCGGAAGAACGGCGGCATTCGGCGCGCCAGCACCAGATAGATCGGAATACCGATCAGCAACGTGCCCACCCCCAGCACGAAGATCGCGCCGAACCAGGACGTCACCGCCGTCCACGCCGCCGCGAACAGCAGTGCGAAACCGCCGAGCGCGGGCAGCACCCCCTTCATGATCAGAGTCCTTGGGCTGGAAGCGAATTGATCGCGATACAGCCAGGCGCAGCTGAGCCCGGTGAGCCCGTAATACAGGCCGATGGAGATGCCGATCGCCGTCACCGCCTCGGCGATGAGCCGTCCGCCCGAGGCGAAGTTCAGCCCCACGTACAGCACCACCGACACCGCGCCGAACACGATGGTGGAGAACACCGGGGTCCGGAAACGCGGATGGATCCGCCCGAACGCCGCGGGCAGCGCATGATGCAGCGCCATCGAATAGGTGGCGCGCGCGGTCGGCAGAATCGTGGTCTGGGTGGAGGCCGCCGCCGAGGTGAGCACCATCAGGAAGAGCAGATGCACCAGCACGGTGCCGAGCGGTCCGGCCCCGAAGACGGCATTGCCGAGCGCACCCAGCACATCGTCCACATGATCGGGATTGGCCAGCCCGAGCCCCTCGGTGCCCGCCCCGACGAAAGCCTGTCCCGCCACCGTCACCAGCAGATACAGCGCCACGAGGGTGATGGTCGAGAGCACCGCCGCGCGGCCGGGGGTATGCCGCGGATCGACGGTCTCCTGATTCACCGCGACCGCCGAATCCCAGCCCCAGTAGATGAAGACCATGAGCAGCATGGCGGTGATGAAGTCCGAGAAGGATCCGATCTCGAAGGGGTTCAACCACGACCATTCCGGCAGATGTGCGCCTTCCGGCGCGTTCCCGATGACCACGCGGGTCAGCGCGACGACCGAGAAGACCACCAGCATGCCGAATTCGACCGCCAGCAGCCAGGATTGCAGCCGCGCGGACACATCGATCCCGTACACCGCGATCATGGTCATGACGACCAGATAGACAATGCCCAGCAACAGCACCCACACATTGGTCGCATCCGACCCGATCCCGTGCGCACCGAACAGATGGAAGGTGTACTGCGCACTGATCTGCGCCAGACTCGCCATCACCAGCAGATCCGACACCACGATCGCCCAGCCCGACATCCACCCGGTGAACGGTCCGAACGCGCGCGTCGCCCAGACGAAGGTGGTGCCCGGATCCGGTTCCACCGCATTGAGATCCCGATACCCGATGGCCACGAGCAGCATCGGCACGAAGGCCAGCAGCACGATGATCGGTGATTGCAGGCCGACGGCGGCGACCACCAGACCGAGGGTGGCGGTAATGCTGTACGCGGGCCCCGCCGACGCCACCCCGATCACCACACTGGATGCCAGGGAGAGCGCACCGGACCGCAGAGTGCTGGGCGATGTCACCGGGTAAGAGTAAGGGCAGCATCCCAGCACACCGAATCCCGGCGGGCCGACCCGGTCGCGGGCGCGCTATCCACTCCGATTGACCCGCATACCCGTACGCGAACGGCACACCCGCACGGGGAGGGTGCGCCGTCATGACGCGGGGGTGTGACAGCGCCGAGTCAGCGCGCGGCGTGCTGCACCCGGGCGCTGGCGTACAGGCAGATCGATGCCGCCGCAGCCAGATTCAGGCTTTCGGCGCGACCGTGGATGGGGATTCGGACACGGTGGGTGGCGCGTTCGGCGACGGCGCGGTCCAGACCGTGCGCCTCATTGCCGAAGAGCCAGGCGACGGGGCCGCGCAGGATCGCATCGGCGTCGTCGAGGTCGACCTCGCCCTTGGCGGTGGTGGCCAACAGGGCGATGCCCGCGTTCTCCAGTGCGGAGAGCACCGTCTCGGTGTCGCGTTCGCGGGCGATGGGCAGGTGGAAAACGCTTCCGGCGCTTGCGCGGACGCATTTGCCATTGTGCGGGTCCACCGAATCACCGGCCAGCACCACACCATTGGCGCCCACCGCGTCGGCGACCCGGATCAGCGTGCCCGCGTTGCCGGGATCGGACATGCCGACCGGGACGGCGAGCAGGCTCGGTGTGGCGGTGAGCACCTCGCTCAGCGGCACATCGACCTGACGGCAGACCGCGACCAGGCCGGGCGGAGTCACGGTCTCCCCCAAGGCTTCCGCGGCGCGCGCGCTCACCAGTGTGGTGCGCACGCCCATGGCGGCGGCGCCGGCGACCAGTTCATTCTCCCGCTTGGCGGCCTCCAGCGAGAAGAACAGCTCTTCCACGCGTCCGGTGTCCAGCGCCGATGCGACCGAGTTCGCGCCCTCGGCCAGGAACAGTCCACTTTTGCGCCGCACCGGCGCGCGATGCAGCTTGACAGCGGAAACGACCCGTGGATTGCGCTCGGAGAGCGCTTCCACGGGTCGTTCCGAATTGTGCTGTGTTGTCACGCAGCCGGAGCTCAGGCGGCCGGGGCGTTGACGTCGGCCGGCAGGGCGGCCTTGGCGACGGCCACGAGGCCGGCGAAGGCATCGGCGTCGGAGACGGCCAGCTCGGCCAGGATCTTGCGGTCCACCTCGACGCCCGCGAGCTTGAGGCCCTGGACGAAGCGGTTGTAGGTGATGTCGTTCAGACGCGCGGCGGCGTTGATACGAGCGATCCACAGCTTGCGGAAGTCACCCTTGCGAGCCTTGCGGTCCCGGTAGGCGTAGGTCAGCGAGTGGAGCTGCTGCTCCTTGGCCTTGCGGTACAGGCGCGAGCGCTGGCCGCGGTAGCCCTTGGAGGCCTCGAGTACGGAACGGCGCTTCTTCTGAGCGTTGACAGCCCTTTTGACGCGTGCCACTTGTCAGTCCTTGATCGATTCGGCGGGCGCTGCGGTCGCACCCGAAGTGGGTCGGGGAGTTGGCGTTCGAGAACGCGAGGTGCTTACGCGGTCAGAGACCGAGCAGCTTCTTGACGCGAGCGACGTCCGCCTTCGCGACGACCTCCGTGCCGTCCAGACGACGAGTCCGGGTGGACGGCTTGTGCTCGAGCAGGTGGCGACGGTTCGCCTGCTGACGCAGCAGCTTGCCCGCACCGGACACCTTGAATCGCTTCGAGGCGCCGCTGTGCTTCTTCATCTTCGGCATGGATTCCTCAATCTGTCTCGTGCCGGAGGCGCGGCGAAACGCGCTTCCGGTTGCTTGTCGTTATTACTGCTGCGGGGTGGCAGCCGGAGCTTGTTCAGCCTCGGCGGCCGGCGCCTCGGCCGGAGCCGCGGGCGCGGTACTGCGCTGCGGTGTCGAGCTGGCTTCGTTCTGCGCCTTCACCCGCGTCTTCGCGCCCTTGTGCGGGGCGAGGACCATGGTCATGTTCCGGCCGTCCTGCTTGGCCGAAGTTTCGACGAAACCGAGATCGGCGACGTCGGAGGCCAGCCGCTGCAGCAGCCGGAAACCGAGTTCCGGCCGAGACTGCTCACGACCACGGAACATGATCGTGACCTTGACCTTTGAACCGGCTTCGAGGAAGCGAACAACGTTGCGCTTCTTGGTCTCGTAGTCGTGGTCGTCGATCTTCGGGCGGAGCTTCTGCTCCTTGATCACGGTCTGGACCTGGTTCTTCCGAGATTCACGCGCCTTCTGCGCGGTCTCGTACTTGAACTTGCCGTAGTCCATGATCTTGCATACCGGCGGACGCGCGTCCGGTGCGACCTCGACCAGGTCGAGGTCGGCCTCCATGGCGACGCGTAGTGCATCTTCAACACGCACGATCCCGACCTGCTCACCACCCGGTCCGATGAGGCGGACCTCGGGTACGCGGATGCGATCGTTGATGCGAGTCTCAGTGCTGATGGGGCCTCCTAGGTCAAGCGGTTCGTCAACGACCGCAAGCAATAACTGCAACCCCAATTTCAACACGAAAGCCCCGGGTTGGTATTTCTCCAACACGGGGCCCGAGTCGACCGATCTACGACGCAAACAACTCGCATCGCACCTGTACTGGGCGAACCCACACAGATACCCATCCGGTGAAGAATGGGCGACCGGAACCGTTCGCCTGGTTCGAAGACCGGCTGACGGTGGGAGTCGGGCTCCACTTGATGCCCTGGCCGAATACATGAAGATTGACAACATGAATCGGACCGGGGCGGTCGTCGCAGGAGAGTCTAACAGCCCCGCGCCGCAGAACCGAATCGGCCGCCCCCTCGACCAGCGGCAACCCGGTCGGTGCCAAGATCTAGGGCATGAGCGAGGCGTCAGTACACGAACAGGAGTCGACTCTCATCGACGGTGAGGTCGTGCGCGAGCTGGCCGAGATCCCGGCGGTCGAGGTTATCAGCCGCGCGGCCGTCATGCTGATGAGTTCGGCCGCCGAGAAGCTGGGCCTGGGCGAGGACGATCCGTCCGCCAGCCCGCACCTGGATCTGGACGAGGCCCGCCGGGTGATCACCGCGCTCGCCGGTCTGGTCACCGCGTCGGTCGAGTACCTCGGACCGCACGCCGGACCGATCCGCGACGGATTGCAATCGCTGCAGCGCGCGTTCCGGGAATCCTCGGCGCATCCGGACGCACCGGGCGCGGGACCGGGCGAGAAGTACACCGGCCCGGTCTACTGATCCCCCCGCTCAACCCCGCTGCGTGCGGATCGCGCGCACGATGATGTCGGCGATACCTCGCATCCCCTCCAGGGTGGGGTGATACGGCAGCAGGGTTTGGGTCGCCAACAGCGGTTCGAACCAGCGCGCGCCCGCCGGGGCGCACATATCGTGACCGATGGACTCCGGGCGGGTGTCTATATAGATCGCGCCCGCCGCCGCGGCTTCCCGGGCGACGACCGCGTTGAGCCAATCGAAGGCGGCCTGGATGACGAGCGCGTCGGCGGGGCGCAGCCCGACCAGATCGGCGCAGCCACCCGCGCGCACATAGGCCGGCCAGCCGTCGACATAGATCCTCGCATTCGGCGCGAGTGCCGAAATCCGATGCAGCGCGGCCGAATACGATGCGGCGATGGCGTCGATGGAGCCGTCCCACGCCGGATCGGCGCAGGGCCTCACCCCCGCCAGATGACAGGTCAGAATGTACCTGGTCATCTCGGCGTCGTTCGCGCCGATATGCACGGTCACCAGTTCGGTATTCGGCCCCAGACCCTCGAACTGCGGCGCGATACCGGCGCCCTGCGACGTGGTCAGGTGCGGGATCTTGGCCGAGCTGCAGGTCCGATCATCAAGGCGCATACCGAGATCCGCGGCCACCAGCTTCGGCGTGTTCGCGGTGGAGCGCAGGCATTGCGGCGGCGCGCCGAGATCGAGCGCGAGCGCGCCGGTGGTGGCCGCACCCGAGTCGCCGAGGGCGACATACGGCGCGCCCCCGTCGGCCGGGGCG